>CAZPUL010000003.1:0-213791 GCA_964589735.1 uncultured Verrucomicrobiota bacterium
CCCACTACTTCGGGGTTACGTCTGTTTACGCGGTAATTGTTCTCCCTCTCCCTTCGGGCTTGGGCGGGGTTGAGGGGGAAGGCGATATCCCTCAGCAAATACCACATCCAAATCTTCACCGACCATTTCTTTCCGTTTCTTTAGTTCATGATAAAGGCTCTATATCCTATGAAACCCCTGTTTCTCCTCCTCTGCACCCTTGCTGCGGGCCTTTCCCAAGCCCAAGTCCCCTTGGGCACCCACTCCACCCTCACCTTCGCCACCGTGGCGCAAGCCCGCGAGATCCTTACCCGGCGCGATGATTTCATCCGCGCCCTCAGCCCCTTCGACCGCGCCGTCCGCATGAAATCAGGAAAGGATGTCTCTGAGGCAGACTTCCTCGCCTTCGTCGGCGAGCACAACCTCGAATGGACCGATGCGGAAAAAGAAAAAATCTCCACCGCCCTCGAACCCCTTCAGGAGAAATTCAAAACCCTCGCCCTGCCCTTTCCGAAAACCGTCCTCCTCATCAAGACCACCGGCGGCGAAGACAGCAACTCTCCCTACACCCGCTCCCACGCCATCATCCTGCCACAAGCCACCATCGCCAAACCCGTCGATGAATTCCGCAAGGTTTTGATCCACGAACTCTTCCACATCCTGTCGCGCGCCAATCCCACACTCCGGGACCGCCTCTACGCCGCCATCGGTTTCGTGAAGTGCGAGGAAGCGGAATATCCCGCCGAACTGAAACCCGTAAAACTCACCAACCCCGACGCCCCCTCGAATACCCACTGCATCTCACTCAAGCACGCCGGCCAGGACATCTGGGCCATCCCCATCCTCTACTCCCGTACGAACCGCTACGACACCACCACCCACCGCAGCCTGTTCACCTACCTCCAGCCCCGCCTCCTCGCCGTCGCTCACGATCCTGCCAACCCCGCCGCCAAACCATCCTTCACCGGCAAGGACACCAAAATCTTGCGCCTCGAGGAAACCACCGGCTTCTACGAGCAAGTCGGCCAAAACACCAAATACATCATCCACCCCGAAGAGATCGTCGCCGATAATTTCGGACTCCTTATCTCAGGAGGCAAAGCCGCCTCTCCTGATGTGCTGCAGAAAATCGAAGCGGTCCTGAAACCGAAACGCCCATCGAACTGATGTGCCCGGTTAACCGTCCGCCAAACTGACATCGAGGCGGCCAATGTTGACTCCCTCTCCCCAATGGCAGGCCGAGCTTCGGCGGAGAGGGCCGGGGTGAGGGGTAAGATGATACCCGTTAACTCGCATCTCCCCTGCCCCGGCATTTATCCCCGTTACACCATTCTTCCGCCTAAGAGCCTGTTTGAAAGAGGGCTTGATGGTGGCTGCGCCGATGGAAAGACGACCGTAAGCATCCTCATTATTCAGACTTCGACATTTCCCTGTGCTGCGCTATCCTCCCGCTCAATCCCAGCAACTTGTCCTATGAGCACGCCCACCACCCGCCGCGATTTCCTCAAGACCGGCACCGCCCTCACCGCCACTGCGCTGGCCGCGCCCTCACTCAACGTCCTCGGCGCGAATGAAAAGATCGTCCTCGGCATCATCGGCCCCGGCGGCATGGGCTCCAATCTCCTCGGCTCCTTCGTCAACATGCCCGATGTCGAGATCGCCTGGGTCTGCGATGTCGATGCGAACCGCATGAACGTCGCCGCCAAAGGCGTGGAAAAATTCACCAACCGTCTGCCCAAAACCACCCAAGACCTCCGCCGCATCCTGGAAGACAAAAGCGTCGATGCCGTCCTCATCGCCACGCCCGACCACTGGCACGCGCCCGCCACCATCCTCGCCTGCGATGCCGGCAAACATGTTTACGTGGAGAAACCCGCCGCGCATAATATCCGCGAAGGCCGCCTGATGATCGAGACCGCCCGCCGCACCAAACGCATCGTGCAGGTCGGCACCCAGAGCCGCAGTGCGGAACACGTCCAGCGCGCCATCCAGCTCCTGCACGAAGGTGCCATCGGCGACATCATTTCTGCCAAGGTCTGGAACAGCCAGCTCCGCCGCAACATCGGCAAAGCCCAGCCCACCACGCCGCCGGCGAATCTGGATTACGACACCTGGATCGGCCCCGCCCCGATGCTTCCCTATCAGCCGAATTTTCTGCACGCCAACTGGCGTTGGTTCTTCAACTTCGGCACCGGCGACATGGGCAACGACGGCGTGCACGACATCGACATCGGCCGGTGGGGTCTCGGTGTCACCACGCATCCCAGCCGCATCTGCGCGCTCGGCGGCAAATGGTTCTTCGATGACGACCAGCAATTCCCCGACACGCAAACCGTCCTGTTCGAATACCACTTGCCGGAAGGCAAACGGAAGCAGCTCATCTTCGAGCAACGCATCTGGTCCCCCTATGTTCAGGAAGGCCATGAGAACGGCAACGCCTGGTACGGCACCAAAGGCATGCTCATCCTCGGCAAGGGCAAAGGCTGGGAACTCTACGGCCCGCGCAACGAATTGAAGGAGAAGATGGCCGCCACCACGCAACTCGGCCCCAGCCACCACCGCAACTTTCTGGAATGCATCCGCAGCAATAAACTCCCAAATGCCGACATCGAGATCGGCCACCTCTCCGCGAGTCTCTGTCACCTCGGCAACATCAGCGTCCGCATGGCCCGCGAACTCCGCTTCGACCCCGTGAAAGAACAGATCCTCAACGACCCCGAAGCCAACACCCTGACCCGCCGCCAATACCGCGAAACCCACTGGTCCGTCCCCAAAGGCGTGTGATCTATCGGTGGAACGCGGCTGTGTCCCGCATGCGGGACCAGCCGCAGCACATGAAAAGCATCAAATCACTGGGACTCTATCCCGCACTTCCCTTCTCTCGATGTTGGTAGTTGGGCGTGTTGGCCAGCCGGTGCAACCGGTGTTTTCTTCAAATCACCCCTCCTTCTCCACCAACCACACCGCCGCCCCGGTCCACAGTTCCTCCAATCCTTTGCTGCTCCACACTTCCTTGCCCACCGAAGGGTCGCCGATGATCGGCTCGCCTTCCGGCGTGAACCCGAACAGGACCACCGCATGGCTTTGCCCCACCGCCCAGCCCCATTGGTTTTCATAACGCAGTTCGCGGTCGGCCACCTCCTGTCGCAGATTCATGATCAGGATCAGCGGGCAAGTTTTCCCCTGCTTCAGATCCTCCAGTTTCAATGAGGCCGCTTTCACCTGAAATTCCCTGTCGCGCACCTTCTCCGCCAGGCCGCGCACCAACCCGCCCAGCGAAGTTCCATCTTTGCGGGTGAAACAGAGTTCGATCATCTCCCGCTCGCTCGTCGTGTAGCCGTGCTGCCGGAGCAAAGTAGCTGCCGCGGCTGCGCTGCACGTGGCGGGATGCGTCTGGCGGCACACGTCCCCGCTCCATTTCTCTGCACTCGGCGGCGCAGCCCCGGCCACCATGCGGATGACCGGCAACAGCGAGACCGCCACCAGCCCCAGACTCAAGAGGCCGCGCCGCCAGAGGGGCAAGGTCACCTCCCGTAAGAATACCCCCGCCGCCAGCGCCACCAGGAGGACTTGCCACTCCGCCGCATAAGGCAGCCATCCGGGCGGCAGCAAGGCCACCACGGCGGCCGAATCATAAGCCCACCGGAAGAACCCCAACCCGATGAGCAGAAAGACCATCACTCCCGCCATGCGCTGGCTCCGCGACCATGCCTGTGCTGCGCGAAAGCACAGCAGCACCGCCACCACTGCCAACAGACCGAGCATGGAGATTCCCCACATCCTGCCACTCCTAGTTAACCTTCATTTGCTTGAGACAAAGATCATTCGTCGTCGCCGGACGCCATTCAGCGAAATAGACCTTCCCCTCCATCGTCAGCAGATAGAAGCCCGGCAAACGGCTGGTCCGGTCCACCGCGAGCGACCACCGGTTTTGTTCTCGGGCATAACGGAAAGGGTAACTGCGCCGCTGCACCCACTCGGCATAGGGCGCCAGCTCGGTCAGATCCGTGGCGGGCCTGTGCAAATCCTTTTGCAGTGCGCCTTGGGCCGACTGGAAAAGCGCGAGGTCCAGCATCACCCGGCCACCGGTACAATGGTGCGGCTTGCCCAGCACCCATTCCTTGAAGCCATCAACGCTGCGAAATGATTCATCCAGATGCCCGCACGGTCTCCGGAGGGGGCTGGCCGGCTGGAACACGACTGCGGATGTCACCAGCGCCGTTGCCAGCACTCCCAGCAGTATCACCACCTTTGTCGCGCGCCTGCGCATGGTTGAACCTCGTCTGTCCTCGATGATTTCGAAAGTGCCTCATTCCACCTTGAGCGTCGTGAGGCACAGATCGTTCGTCGATGCGGAATGCTGTTCATTGAAGTAAACTCTTCCATCCATGCAAAATAGATAATAACCGGGCAGTGAACTCGTCCGATCCACAGAAACAGTCCATTGCTCGGCATCAGCCACATATCTGAGCGTGTAGTAATTCGTTCTCATACTCCCGCCGAGGTAAGTCAACAACTCATTCAAATCAGCAGCATTCCGTTGATTGTCTTCGCGATGCATGCGTTGGGCCAGATGAAGCATTCTAAAGTCTGTGAGTAATTTGAATCCGTTGCATCGACAGTGTCTGGAAGGAGTTATCCATTCCAATAATGTAGGACCACCACCAAACCTGTCGGTCAGATGTCCACAAGACCGTCGGGATTCAAATCCACCGTTTAGCCCTACCGCGACAATTCCCATCAGAAATAAGACCAATGCGACCAAGGCGCCGATTTCTTTGGTCTCCTTTTTCATAAGTATTCAATTTCTCATTCTTCTTTCGCGCTACCCGGTTTTTTAGCCTCCGCCGCCTCCATCTTTTCCTTATGCTCGATGAGCGCTCCCAGCTTCGCCGTATCGCCGAACAGCATCACATAGCCGCAACGCTCGCACATGCGTGCCCGTGTCTCCACGTTGCTGTCCTTGAGCGTCCAGAACTTCGTCTTCTTCGGCACAAAATAGCTCCGGCCCGTGCTCTCCAGCCGCCCTTCCACCACCGCATCATGATGGCACGCCGGACAGGTCAGCTCAACCTGCACCAGTTCCTTCGCGCTCGGATGCACCTCCACCACGGCATCCAGATCGGCCTTCAGGAAACGGGTGGAATCCCCCACCTTGCGATACGTGATCTTCCCGTCCTGCATCCAGCGGTAAAGGGTCGGCTCGCTGATGGAGAGATACTCGGCGGCTTCCTTGATGGAGAACCATTGCGGGCTGGAGGAAACATCATTGGTCGCGCTCATTGATTATCATTAACTATCAAGAAATGATAAAAATCAACATTTTTGAGAGAAAAGTATTTACAATGATAGCTTATGATAGTAATTGATAACTAAACAACCAACCAAGGAGCAACCTATGAACGCTGAAAACTCCCCTTCAGATGGTTCGCAGCAAGGCCCGGAACCTGTCTCACCGCCACCGCTACGCGTCAGTCCACCCCTTCCGGCTGAGGAAGGACCGAGCATGTGGACGCGCCATCACAACGTGCTCGACCTGTTCACCGGCATCCCGTGGAAGAAACTCCTGAGTTGGATCATCGCCAGCAACCCCTTCTTCCTCCTGAGCGCCCTGTTCATGCTCCAAGGCATCTACCTCGTTTCCGTGGACCCGCAGATGCTCGGTCAGGAGCAATCCCAGCTCGCCTTCAATTTCAGCTCTCTCCAAGTCTATGAACTCCTGCTCGTCTTGACCGCCCTGTTCCTCGCCCGACGCCAGCTCTGGCATGATACCGCCCTGCTCTTCTGGCTGGAGAACCTGTTCGTTTTCGTCCCCTTCATCCTCATCAGCCAGGCCTCCATGATGGAGAATCGCGCGGTATGGACCACCTCGCTCTGCCTGGCGGCCACGCTCTTCACCATCCTGCGGTTCACCAGTTGGAAGCTGTATCTGCGTCCGCTGAACCTGCCCGTCGCCGGATTGGCGCTGGGGGCCGTGCTGCTCGTCACGAATCTCGCCTTCCCGCTCCACTTCCGCGCCGTCATCGGCGAGGACAGCCAGTCCTGGACGCAACTGAGCCCGCAACTCTGGCGCTGGTTCATGCCGGTGTTATTTCTGGCGCTGCTGGCCTTTCCCCGCAGCCAAGACCTCACGGAACGTTCCCTTACCCGCCGCTGGACACCGCTCGCCGCTGCCATCATCTGGATCATCGCCACGGCGGTACACTTGCGCTCCATGGATTATCTGGACGGCATCCGCTTCCGTATTTCGACGCTTGCCCCGCTGCTCTGGGCGCTCGCCTGGGTGATCAACCTGCGCCTGTCCGACTTCGTCGCACATGCCGAAGACCTTCGCCACCGCGTCCTCGTCCTGCCGATACTGGCCACTGTATTCGCCGTGCAGGCAGATACCCGGCTTTTCCTCAGCCTGACCGCCCTGAACTGCGCCCTGCTAGGCTGGCAAACCTTGGTCCAGCGCAATGAAACGGCGAAAGAATTCCTCTTCGCTTCCCTCATGGCCTTGTTCGCGGCCATCCCGCACCATCTGGGCCACCGTTACATCCCGGATTTCAGCCGCGAAAAGATTATTTTGCTCGCGATCGGCGCTTACGCGTTCCTGCAAACCTGCCGGGCGCGGAATCCGCGCGGCGCAATAGCCGGGGCCGTCATCGTCGGTTTTGGCTCGCAATATCTCTTTGCGCACTTTGATTACGTCGAGCAGCTTGCGTTCCAGAACGCCCTGCTTTTCGGTCTGGCCCACAGCCTCTTCTGGACCGGCGAACGCACCACCTTTGCCAACGCCGTCTGGAAAGCCTTCGCCATCGCCCTGCCCCTGCACTCATTCCGCTGGGGCTCCATCGCCGGTCTGGATGCCGCGCTGATGATCTCGCTCGCCAGCCTGTTCATCGCCGGCATCTACGTGCTGGCCCGCTTGTTCCAAGGTCACTGGGCCTCCAAAGCCTTGCCCGCTGCGGCTGTCTGCAACGTCGCCACCGTGGCGCTGAACCACACCGTGGAAGTCCTGCGCATCACCCCCACCGGCTACCTGGTGGTGCTGGGCGCTTTCGCCTTCTTCGCCAGCGGCATCGCCTACGCACTCACGCGTGACCGTTGGCATAAGCCTGGAAACAAGGACCACGGTTCAACAACGTTGCCAGTGGTTCCGCAAGCTCACTGAGTCATCGGATAAAAATTTATGACCATCTTCCTGCAGGGGAACGCGGCTGGAACCGGCACCTTCAAGCGCTGTCTGGGTGGACATCGTTTGACCGTGCCGGTGAACTTCCAACCACCCTCGGGACCATACCTAGGGGCCAGTGACTACCGCCCCCAGCCGGTCCCCTGTAGAATTTCTTTTGGGTGGGGAGCCCACGTGCCCGTCGGAAACCTCTCATCGCTGTGGCGAACGCTGTCGGAACAGCTCCGCCCAAGTTTCCGGCGGGCATAGTTTCCCAAATTTCGGAATCCGGATCCCTTCTTACGCCTTCGTACCCGCCTTCTGCAGCTCCATCCAGCCCGCGACGCCTTCCTTCAGCTTCGCCCGCTCCTCAGCGGACAGCCCTGCCGGATCAAACCGGTAGCGGTAATGCAACTGCACCAGCGGCGGCAGCTCCTTGACCATTTCCGGTTTCAATTCCGCCACGCGCTTCAGCCATTGGCTCACGCTCTCGCCTTCGAGCCGGTCCAGCCCCAGCGACGCGAGTTTCTGTTCCACCGCGTAAAATTCTGAATCGCTCCCCGGCCAGTCCACCGGCTTGCCCGTGTTCTTGCCGTCATCCCCTGAACGCTTGATCCGGCTCCGCCGCACCAATCGCCACGCCAGCACGGCGATCAGCACCACCATCACCCAGATCATGTTGCGCCGCAGTTTCTCGCGATCCGTCAGCCAGCGCCATTCGGAGATCTGGAAGCGGAACTTGGACCACAGGTCCTTGATCGGCTCGAACATCGAGGCGTTCTTTTTCTCCTCCACGGCGAACCAGTCCGGTGGCGTGGTATCGAAGTCCTTCCACACTTTTTCGCCCTCATCGTAATAGAGCACCCACGCATGCCCATGCCGTTCCCGTACCACAAACTGGTTCGGCCCCTCCGCCTCCTGCACGGCATAACCCACCGCATAACGTGCCGACACACCCAGCTCCCGCAGCATCAGCACCGTGGCCGTCGCAAAGTATTCACAATGCCCCGCCCGGCTCTTCAGCAGGAAATTGGCCAGCATGGTCTCCCGCGCCCTTCGGTCCGGCGGCCGTTGCCAGGTATCGTAGCGGTACTTCTCCACAAAGAATTGCTGCAAGCCGGCCAGCTTCTTCTCCAGCGCATCCACCTGCTTCAAGCCAGTTTCCGCCACGACTACGCGGATGGCTTCCCGCTCATTGTCAGTGACCGCGCGGTCCGCATCGATCGGCTCCGAGTCGATCGTGATGCCCGGCCCATGCTTCGCCTCATAGCGCGCAAAGGCCGTGGCATTGGACACCCGGATGCCCCCGTAAAGATTCGTCTCCAGTTGCGCCGCCAGCAGCTTGTCAATCGTCCCCACCCCATTGGGCGCGCACAGCATGCCGCGCCCGCGTGGAAAATATGTCGAGACGATCGCCGTGCCGGTGATCTTCTTAACCGGCAGCAGCTCCCATGTCGTGGCCTCGTTATCAGAAACCGCATCCTCGAACTTGCCCCGCGTCACGATCCACGATGGGCTCACGAACGTGTCATAGCTCGCCTCGCGCAACAGTTCCACCGGCGCGCCCTGGATCTCCACCCGCATCACCACCTCACCGGACAGCTTCAAACGCCCCAGCCGTCCGATGGCCGTGCGGCTTTCGTAGGGATTCGAAGTGCGGTTGATGATCCGGGATAGCCATTGGGAAAAGCTCGTCTCCACCGCTCCCTGCACCCGTTGCAATCCTACATGACCGAAGTGCCCCAATATGACCACCGACAAGGCCAGCGGCGCCCAGATTGCAGGCGAAAAACGTTTCGGCCGGATGGCCGCCAGCGCGAACAACACCAAAATGCTGAGCCCGATGTAGAATACCGGATCGCGCTCATTCACCAGCGCCGTCGAAAACAGCGTGATGGCGAAATAAGGATACGAGATGTTCAACGTCCCCTTCTCCTTGTGCAACCCCTGCTTCAACTGCCGCCGCCAGATCCACGAGAAGGTGCTGTAGGGCACCGCCGGATTCGCCCCGTAGGCCTGCGTCAACGCGATGGGGAAGAACACCATCGGCATCCACTGAAAGAAGATGAACGCCGTGGCAAATGCGTTGTTCAACACCTGGTTGCGCTTGCTGTAGTTCGTCGCCTGGAAGAACTCCATCAGGTCGTTAGTCGTGTCGCGCGAGACAAAGCAGTAGATGGCGGATGCCGCGAACAGGATCGCACAGAAATCCCACACCCGATAATAGTCGCCGCGCTCCACCTCCCAGCGCTGCTTGATGATCAGCGACAGCTCGATGAGCACCGCCATGGCCCCGCCCACCCACAGCATGCCCGACTGGTAACTCCAGAAGAGCAGCGTCAGGCCCAGCAATAATGGTGGCGTCTTCATAGCTGTCGCAGCGCCTCCCCGATTTTGCCCGGTTCCAATTGGTGAAAATCCTCGGGCATATCCGCCATCGGCCCCAAGTCCGTGATCTTGGCGGCACCGCGTTCCGCCACCACGAATACCGCCACCGGCACGTCCAGCCCGCGCAGCTTCCGGATGAACTCCCGCCGCGGCTCATCCCACTTCAGCAGGACGCAGATGCACCCGCTCACCACCGGGATATGCTCGATCACCACGTTGGCCAATGAATTGAATCCCTTCGTCTGGCACAGGTTCACCGAGGCCAAAATCTCCAGCATCTGCTCCGTATGCGCCAGCCCGCGACCCGCCGTGAAACAATACGCCTGCGACCCCACGAACATCAGGTCCAACAACGAATCCTGCGTCTGGATGGTGCAGGCAAAAGAAGCCGCCACGGACACCGCCTCTTCAAACCGTTCGCTGTAAGCCACCGTATCAAACGTATCCAGGATCAGCGCATGCCGCACAAAGAACTCGTCCTGAAATTCCTTCACGATCGGCTTGCCCGACCGCGCCCAGCTCCGCCAGTGGATGTGCCGCATCGGATCCCCCGGCCGGTAATCGCGCAGGGAAACGAACTCTTCCGATTCACCCACCGATGCCGCCAGCGCCACCCCGCCCTGTTGATAGCGCAAGCTGCCCGGCAGCGCGAATTGCGGGATCGGATAACGCTTCGGCAGGATGAGCAGTTTGTCCGGCAGCTTCAGCGGCGAGATCTGGCGGAATACGCCCAGCGGGTCCATGCTCGCCGCGATGAGCTGCTCGAAGTGCAACACCCCGCGCCGCTTGGGCAGCAGTTCCAATTCGAGTTCCACCGACGCTCCCGGCAGACAGCGCGGCACATTCACCGTGTTCACCGTGCCGCGCTGGTTGATCTCGATCAGCCATTGCCAGCGGTAGAAGCCATACGTGCGGTCGATCCAGTTGCGCTTCTCCTCACCCGGTTCGGGGGTGTTCAGGAACTCCTCCATCGTGGGTCGCGGATCGGCCAGTTCCTCCAGCAACTCCACATCCCGCAACTGAAACCGCCCGAGGTTCTTGAACCGGATGCGATATTTCACTGGTGAACCCGCCGAGGCGAAGCGCGGCAAGATGCGCTGGGCGCTGAACTTCGTCCGCCCGAGCCGTAGCGTCAGCCAGGCGATGAGCAGCAGTGCCAGCAAAAGCGAAAACGCCTGATACGCCACCGTCAGGTTCGTATCCAGTCCGAACATCGCCAGCACCAA
This sequence comes from uncultured Verrucomicrobiota bacterium, assembly GCA_964589735.1. GTDB lineage: Bacteria > Verrucomicrobiota > Verrucomicrobiia > Limisphaerales > JAEYXS01 > JAEYXS01. The sequence goes on from CAZPUL010000003.1 coordinate 10,750, forward strand.
GGTGCAGGCCAGGATCAGGAAACCTACCTTCCCGATGCGCCGCAGGAACCACCGCCGCATCACATAGTAAAAGCGGTACTGGCGGTACGACCGTCTGCGAAAATTGTCATGCGCCCAGTTCACAATGCTCTGCCGGTCACGCCGGCACCTTCACCGTCTTCAATATTTCCTCCACCACGCTCTTCGCCGTCTGCCCGCTGAACTTCGCCTGCGGCTCCATCACCATGCGATGCGCGATCACCTCCACCGCCAGCTCCTGGATGTTCTCCGGCGTCACAAAGGTCTGCCCGTCGAAGAGCGCCAATGCCTGCGCCGCCTTCATCAACGAGAGCGATGCCCGCGGGCTCGCTCCCAATTGCACACCCGGTGCCTTGCGGGTCGCGGATACCAGATCCACGATGTAACGTTTCAACTCTTCGCTGATGCGGATGGCCTGCACCGCCTGCCGCGTCATCAGCACGTCCGCCATCGTCACGCACGGCTTCAAAGCATCGATCGGATGCTTCCGTTCTTGCGCCGAAAGGATGGCCACTTCCTCCTCATTGCTGACGTAGCCCAACGTGAATTGCAGCGCGAACCGGTCCATCTGCGCTTCCGGCAGCGGATACGTCCCGCGAAATTCTACCGGATTCTGCGTCGCAATCACGAAGAACAGCTCGGACAGCTTGCGTTGCTGCCCTTCCACACTCACCTGCCCTTCACCCATCGCCTCCAGCAGGGCCGATTGCGTGCGGGGCGAGGCACGGTTGATCTCATCCGCCAGCAGGATGTTCGCGAAGACCGGCCCCTCATGGAAATGAAAGAGCTGGTCGCGCTGGTTGAAGATGGACACGCCCGAGATGTCGGAGGGCAGCAGGTCCGGCGTGAACTGGATGCGCTTGAACTGCGCCTGCACGGAGAGCGCCAGCGCCTTCGCCAACGTCGTCTTGCCCGTGCCCGGATAATCCTCCAGCAGCACATGCCCGCCGCTGATGAGGGCCGCGAGCAGCTTGCGGATGGCCGCACTCTGGCCCTGCATGACCTGCTCGATGTTTCCCGCGATTGTCTGGACCACCTCCCGCGGTGCCAGTTTTTGTGTTTCGCTCATGTGATTGATCTCCCGGAAATATACCCTGTTTGAGGAACTAAGCCAATGTGGACCGCGACCAAGTGGCTTATTTACTTCGACTGCCCTTTCTCTTCCCCGTTCAAATAAACCCGAATCCTTTTCGGCAGTAGCGCCTCATCCGTCTCGATTAGGCAAAAACTCGCCGCCTTCCCCGTTTCCAAGCCGATATCCAGCCCCATCATCCGCGCTGGCACTGTGGAAAAACATGGCCAAACCGTCTGCCACGCCTCACCCAGCATCTCCGCCGTGCGTTGCACCCCCTCGATGGGCCGCAAGGCCGATCCCGCAAAGTTCGGCTGCCCCGGCAACCGCACCACCTGGTCCACCCCTACTTCCACTTCGACCGCCCCGATGCGATACTTGCCCGGCGGCGCTCCCGCAGCCGCCATGGCGTCCGTCGTGTAATAGATGCTGTCCCCGCCGAGCGTGTTATAGAACAGCCGGAACGGAGCCGCCGACACATGAATGCCATCCGGGATGATGCCCACCGTCAGCCCCCGCTGATCCAGCACCCGCCACACGATGTTATCGTGCCGGTCCAAAGTCCGCGGACAACCATTGCCCAAATGCGTGAACCCCACCGCCCCCGCCTGCGTCGCCGCCACGATGGATTCCGCCGAGGCATTTGTATGCCCCAGGCTGATCTTGATGCCCTTGCTCGCCGCGTAACGAATCGCATCAATCGATCCCGCTCGCTCCGAAGCCACCGTCAGCAGCACTGGATCGCCCTCCGTCACCGCCAGCAGTTCATCGATGTGCTTGGATGTCGCATCACACATCACCGCCGCATTATGCGCGCCCTTAAAACCAGGCTCCGGCGAAAGAAACGGCCCCTCGATATGCCAGCCCACGATGCCCGCCTTTAGTTCCGCATTCGCGTTCCGCAAGGCGCGGATATGCTTCAGCCGCGCCAGCAACCGCGGCCACTCATCCGTGATCAACGTCAGTAAAATCTGCCCGCACCCATCCGCCTGCAATCCGCGCACCGCCTTGAGCAGATCGGCTTCCGTCAAGTTATCCTGCTGGAAATCCACGCCGGCATAGCCGTTCACCTGCACGTCGATGAGCAACGGCGCCAGCCACAGGCTAGTCGCCGTCCCCTCGTCCAAATGGACGATGCCCGTGATCTTCCCGCCTTCCCAGGCCAGCTCCACCGGCTTCCCCGTCCGATAATCTCTCGCAATCACATTCATACTAAAAAATCGTCGTCGTCCTGAACCCCGCACCTCGTGGTCGGGGCGTTCTCGTCGTCGTCCTCGTCCTCGCTTCCCCCCGGTAAGGACGGGTTCCACCCAGTCCCTAACTCTTTCCACCACCGATCCACCATCCTTCCACCGGCTCTTTCAACACGCCCACTATCCCTGTTTCCCTCCCGCATTGCACACCATGCATCTCACTACATCCCACTACATCCACACAAAATTCACTCTTTTCCATGCCCACAGCCTACCACCTCACCGCCCGCTCCGTTACTCTTCCACTCGCTACAACTCACTCCAGCTACACAAAATTAACCTTTTTCACCCAGGCCGCCCTTTTCTTCCCTCTACCTTCTTCCTTCTACCTTCCCTTCTCACGCCCCCACTCTGCCAGCTTCCCAGCCCATGCGTTAGCCTTCGGTGCGCTCCATGCGCTACATGGAGACAAAATCTCAAAAAACATCCGCCCGCCACGACCCGAAACCAGAAACCCAATACCCGAAACCATTTCTGCGACTTTGACCTTTGAGCGTTGAACTTTGAACTTAATTCTTCCCCCGGTCCCCTCGTCCATTTGTCCGCTTGCGCGCCCCCTTTTCACCCCCTAATCTGCCTCCTTCGTTTCCGGCAGTCTCAAGCTGAAGTGGACTGCCCCGATGCTCTGATAACCTGGAACCCGAAGCAAAAGTAAAAGTTCATGTCACAACCGATCAAGACGTACACCGTGGATTCCCTCCCCGTCCGTGTCTATGCGAACCAGCCGGACATGGCCGCCGATGCCGCCCTGACCGTGCGCGATTACCTCGCCTCCGTCATCGCCCAGAAAGGTTCCGCCGCCGCCATTTTGGCCACCGGCAATTCCCAGATCAAATTTCTCGAAGAAATCATCCGTCTCGGCGGCGTGGACTGGTCCAAGGTCACCCTCTTCCACATGGATGAATACCTCGGCATCGACCCCAAGCACAAAGCCAGCTTCCGCTGCTACATGCGCGAGCGCGTCGAATCCCGCCTGAAGCCCAAGGCGTTCCATTACCTCGAAGGCGACGCCCTCGAACCCATCGTGGAGTGCGAGCGCTACACCGCCCTCTTGAACGCGCAGGAGATCGACCTCTGCTGCCTCGGCATCGGTGAGAACGGCCACATCGCCTTCAACGATCCTCCGGTCGCCAACTTCAAGGACGAACGCCTCGTGAAGATCGTCCAGCTCGACCTCGCCTGCCGCCAGCAGCAGGTCAATGAAGGCCATTTCCCCGGCGTGGACCAGATGCCGCTCTACGCGCTGACCCTGACCATCCCGGCCCTGTGCCGCGCGAAGAAGATGGTCTGCCTCTGCCCCGAGAAGCGCAAAGCCAAGGCCACCAAAGGCACCTTGCAAGGCCCCATCTCCACCGAGTGCCCGGCCTCCTACCTGCGCACGCAACCTCAGTGCACACTATACCTGGACACCGACTCCTCCAGCCTGCTGTAAAACCTATCCCGGTAGGGACGCGGCCCGCCCCGGCACTGTGTCGGGGTACTCCGCGTTCCCTTGCTGAATGTAAAAAGCCGCCTCTACCCGAGGCGGCTTTTTATTTCCTGACCGCCGGATCAAATTTACCTACATCCAAACTCCATGCACGCAGGGCATTCGTTCCCGAATCAATTCTCAGGGTAAAAGGAGGCACAATCCATTTGTCTCGTCCGGTATTGAACTGCACCAATGTCGAATCATAAAACGCTAATGATCCACCGGAGAGTGAGTGCAGTTGAACTTCGATTTTCTTACCCTTCGAATCCGTCATTCGGAAATTGTTCGCGTTGATTTCCCCAAGTTGAATGAATTGGGCTCCTGAATTCCGCAGCAAAAGTACAAACTCATACCCCTTAAGCATGTCCTTACCGTTCTCATTGATGCTGCGCGACTGGTAGAGCCCATATGTCAGAAATGATCCCGAAGAACCCCGGCCGGATTTGATGTAGGACAAATCCTCTATCCCGTCGTAAGCCGCCACCTTTTCTCGTCCCGCAAACAGCAAGCTGATGCCCAAGACCAGCAACAGGAAAAGACACGCCAGGAAGGTCTTGGATACCCCTTTCATAGATAAGGCTTAAGCTGCCATACCTCCCCGCTTTCTTCAACGAACAAAGCCGACCACCCTCAACTAAACATTCGTCCCCTCAATCCCCTTGTTTTACCGGCCTTCCCGTTTCATATTGCCCGTATGGCTCCGCTGGTGGCTGATGAAAAAGAACTTTGCTCCTTCTGGGATTTGATCGCCCGGAAAGTCAGCACCTCTCCGTCCGCCTTGGAGATCGCCCGGCAAAACATCGTTCGCTGGCTGGCTCAAGGTCAGAGTGCTCCTCATCGGCTGATGGAATGGGACGAACTCCTTGCCGCCGCACAGGCCGGTGAGACTGGTCGTCTGGCCCTCCTGCATACCCTGCAGAGTGATGACGCCCGCTGCCAGCGACTCCGTGATTTCCACCCCTTCGCCGGCATCCTCACCCGTGAAGAACGCCGTCGCACCAAGGAACTATGCGGCTACCGGCACTGATTCATCTACTGGCGGCGGCCCGTTCGATCAGCCAGTGCGACCGCATCCGCGTCCTGGGTTCTAGCGCATTATTGGTCTCCTTCCCTCAGCTTGGCGATCCCGGCCAGCCGCTCGAAGTCTCTTATGCCGCCGATCTGCTGATCGAACCTTCCGACGAGCAACTGGCTGCCATGCTTCATGAGGCTCTGGGTGAAGGCAGCCTCTTTTCCGGACGCACCGGCTATCACGCTGACATACTTCGTCCAGCCATCACCGAAACCCTGTCCCCCGGCTGGGAGGAAAGATTGATAAAGCTGGACCTCCCTGGTGACAACGCCGCCCTGTCTCCCGAAGATGTGGCAGTCGTCAAATTACAGGTGGGACGGGACAAAGATTTGGCACTTTGCCGCCACCTGCTTGCTCAGAACATGCTGACGGAGCATCAGATTCGAAAACGGCTGGACGCAACCCCGATGGGTGAACGCACTGTGATTCAAGCCTATCGCCGCCTGAACGAAATCACGTCCTAAGATTTCCGTCCTTCACTTTTGGTTGCTACTCCTTCCCCACCGTGAAGCTCGCCTCATGCTGCCCCAGCACCTTGAGGACCACCTCTGCATTGCCACTGCCCGGCACGATATCCAGCTCGATCGGGAATTCCAGACTGCCGCCCTTCACCGTCTTGAACGGCACCGTGATGACCGGCTCCTTGCCTTTTCCATACACCAGCAGCTCCAGTCCCTTCTTCTCCGTCTTCCGCACACCCAAGGTGCAGAGGATGACTGAAGCACTCTCCTCTTTCACCGTCACCTCGATCTTCTTCAGGTCACCGGCGGCCACCGCTTTACCGTCCACCTCCGGCACCAGCCCCTTCATCCAGAGCTGGCCCAACGGCAGCGGCTTCTCCCCCGCCTTCGCCACCACCTCCGCCACCTTCGTCTCCGGCACCACGATCATCCCCAGGTCATTCTTCGCGCGACCGTAGGGATACTTGATGTCCGGGTCCACCTTGAGCGCCAATTCACTCAGATCGCCCGAGGCATACCACAAGGCGATCGACGCCTTTAAGGCCTCTTCCTTCGGCACCACCTCTTGCGCCCGGGCAAAGCCCAAGGCCACGACCAGCATCGGTATCAGCAAAAACGTCTTCTTCATAAATCTAAAAGGTCAGTTAAGTATTTGGTTGATTCTCACCGGCCGCGACCGGCTTCATCTATGGTAACGCCGCAAACCACCTCCGGTTACAAGCAATACATTTTAGCCTGTAAAAAAACGCCAAGCTGACGCCCTCCTTACCAGCCTGGGCGCTTCATCCCTCCCGCCCCTCCGCACAGTAATCTCGCCCTCAGCTCAACAATCCTTTCACCACCACCCCCTCGTCCGTCGGCCCGATCAACCGCTGATTCAATCCCTGATACCGATAGCTGAACTGATATGGGTTCATGCCCATCTGGTGCAGAATGGTCGATTGCAGATCACGGATAGTCACCTTGTCCTTCGTGATCATATAGCCCAGCTCATCTGTCTCGCCATGGATATGCCCGGCCTTGATGCCGCCGCCCGCCATCCAGATGCTGAAGCAGTGCGGATGATGATCGCGCCCCAAGAGCTTCGAGCCGTTCCGCTCCTCATTCATCGGCGTGCGCCCGAACTCTCCGCCCCAGATCACGAGTGTCTCATCCAGCATCCCGCGCTGTTTCAAGTCCGTGATCAACGCCGCCGCCGCCTGATCCACATCCCGACACTTCTTCGGAAACGCCGTCATCAGATCATCCCCCGCGCCCGTGCCGTGGATGTCCCAGCCCCAATCGTACATCTGCACATAGCGCACGCCTTTCTCCACCAGTCGTCGCGCCAGCAGGCAGTTGTTCGCGAACGACGCCTCACCCGGCTTCGCCCCATACGCCTCGCGGATGTGTTCCGGTTCCTTCGCGATGTCGAATACCTCCGGCACCGCGATCTGCATGCGATACGCCAGTTCGTATTGCTGGATGCGCGTGAGCGTCTCCGGATCGCCGAATTGCTTAGCTTCGATCTCGTTCAGCTTCGCCAGCGCATCCAGGCTGCGCCGCCGCGATTCCCGGCTCATGCCTTCCGGATTGCTCGAGAACAAGATCGGTTCACCCTGTGAACGACATTGCACCCCTTGATACACCGATGGCAAAAACCCGCTGCTCCACAAACTCTTCCCGCCCGTCGGGTCTGTGCCACCCGAGAGCAACACCACGAATCCCGGCAAATCCTGGTTCATGCTGCCCAAACCATATGTCAACCACGACCCCATCGAGGCACTGCCCGCGCGTGAAGAACCCGTGTAGAGAAACAGCTCCGCCGGTGCGTGATTGAACTGGTCCGTGTTCATCGAGCGGATGAGACACACGTCATCCGCGATCTTCGAGAAATGCGGCAACGTCTCGCTCACCCACATGCCCGCCTGCCCGTGCTGTTTGAATTCATACGGCGAGCCCAACATCTTCGGCACACCCTTGATGAACGCAAACCGTTGCCCATCTAGCAACGACTGCGGACACGGCTGCATGTTCAGCTCCTTCAACTTCGGCTTGTAATCAAACAGGTCCAGCGACGGCGGCGCCCCCGACATGTGCAGATAAATCACCGACTTCGCCTTCGGCGCAAACGACGGCGGCTTAACGGCCAAAGGATTCCCCCCCGCCACCGCCGGTGCCGATGACGCCCCACGCAATCCCATCTGCCCCAACGCCAGCGCCCCAAGCCCCAGACCAGCGCGCCCAAAAAACGTCCGCCGCGTCATCGCCCGCATCGCTGCCAACCGAGGATTTAAAATGTCATCATTCATACGCATCACCCTTTCGTCAGCACCCCATCCAGGTTCAGCAACACATTCCCCACCACTGTCCATGCCGCCCGCTCCGCGACATCGCCGCTCAGCGCTTTCCCATCCGCCCCCGTCGCCAATTTCTTCGCCGCCTCCGCATCCTTGCTAAAATGTTCCAGCTCGCTCTGATATAATTGCACCAGCGCCTTCACCTGCTCCGCCTGCGGTGGCCGTGACAGACACAGCGTGAGCGCATACTTCATCCGCTCCTCCACCGTGCTGCCGCCTTCCTTCTGGATGCGTCGTCCCAGTGCCTGTGATAGCTCCACAAATACCGGATCGTTCATTGTCACGAACGCCTGCAACGGCGTGTTCGTCGGCAAACGCCGCATCGTGCAGTTCTCGCGGCTCGGCGCATCAAACGTCGCCATGCTCGGATACGGCACCGTGCGCCGCCAGAACGTGTACATCCCGCGCCGATAACGGTCCTCACCCGCACTCGTCGTCCAGTTCCGTTGTCCGTTGAAAGCCGCCCGCCACAACCCATCCGGCTGCGGCGGAAATACCGATGGCCCGCCGATCTTCCCGCTCAAAAGCCCGCTCAACGCCAGCGCCTGATCCCGCACTCCTTCCGCATCCAAGCGCCGCCTCGGATAATGCGAGAGCAACTCATTCAACGGATCCTTCGCCCGCGCCTTCGCGCTCACCACCGAGGATTGCCGATAGGTTGCCGACATCACCATCGTCTTGATGAAGCCCTTCATGTCCCACCCTTTGCCCATGAACTCCATAGCCAGCCAGTCGAGCAATTCCGGATGCGTCGGCAAGGTCCCTTGCGTGCCGAAATCTTCTTCCGTCAGCACCAGCCCGCGACCGAACAATTGCGACCACACGCGGTTCACCTGCACCCGCGCCGTCAGCGGATTCTCCCGGCTCACCAGCCACTCCGCTACTCCTAGTCGATTCCGTGGCACTGACGCACTCGGCGGCGCGAACTTCGCCATGAACTCCGCTTCCACCTTCGCCCCCGGATCAAGGAAGTTACCCTTGTTGAAGATCGTGGACGTCCGCTTCTTGTCCGCACCCAACTCCTTCATGATCGGCAGCACCAATGGCTTGATCGCCACCAAGTCCTTCCGCTTCTGCGCCAGCTGTGTATTCACCTTCGCCAGCGAAACCGACATCGGCCGGTAATAATCCAACAACGCTGCCTGCTGCGCTTCACTCCGCTTCCCAGCCTCTACCGCGAGGATCGCCAGAATGTTCTTCGGCAATTCCCGCACCGGCGTCTTCTGCGTCGTCGCCTGCAAGCGGAACTTCCCAAGCAAATGTTTGCTCCCGTAATTCTGCTCCAATGTGAGCGTGACGATCGCCCCCTCGCCCTCCGTCAACGCATTGCCCAACTCAAACACCGCCGCATGCGCCTTGCCGCCCTCACCACCGATCGCCCAACCCGTTTTCTTGTCCGCATCGATCGCCTTCGCCACATCGAAATCATTCTGGCTATGATCCGCCGACGCATTCCGCAGCATCACCGTGCGTTCCCCATTCGTCGTCAGTTCCACGTTCTTCGCCGGCGCTTCCACCACCGTCGTCTCCCAGATCGGCTTGCGCGCCGCATCCAGTGCGATCACGCGAAAGTTGGCCAGTCGACCACCCACCAACGGATCCGTGCGATTCCACACCGCCACACGCTCCACCGCCTGCACTTCGCCGAGGTCCACTTCCCACCACGGATTCTCCTCAGACGCCGTATGCGTCGTGGACTTCACATCAAACTTCCCATCCGTATTCCCATCCACCGCATAAGCTGCCGCTCCCGCAAAGGTTGTGCTCGATTGCTTCGCCGCCTTGCCCTGCGCCACATTCTTCCCGCCGCTGAACACCTGCACTTCCGCCAGCGAGAGTATCTTTTCTTTCCCCGGCAATTCCACCCGCACAAACCGTGCCTGCGGCACACTCGCCTCCGCTGCCTTCACCGTCACCTTCAGATCGCTCAGCACAAAATTCCCGCGCGCGCGCCCCGGCCCTTGTTCCGGCAAGCTCGCATCCAGCAACGTCTCTAGGCGCAACGCCGTCGCTCCTTTCCCGTTCAAGCGCCACTTCACCGTATACACATCGGTCTCCGCCGCCTCACCCGTCGCAAGAATGCTTTGATCCGATTGCACCGCCAGCGCCGATCCCGATTTCGCTTTCGCCTCCACCGCATTCAAGGTCTCCCATTTCACGCCCGCCGATTGCGCCTTCTCCCACTGCACCATTTCCGCCAGCAGCTCCGGAGAAGTCGCCCCAAACTGTTTCTCCAACGCCGCGATCTCACCCTGTATCTTCTCCTTCTTCGCCATCTCATCCGCCGTCGGCAACGGCATCGTCGGAAATTCATCCGGCTTGTCCGTGTCTTCCGTCTGATTGAAGAACGCGAAGAACTGGTAGTATTCCTTGTGCGAGATCGGATCGAATTTATGCGTGTGACACTGCGCGCAGTTCATCGTCAACCCCATCCACACCTGCATCGTCGTGCCCACCCGATCCTTGATCGCCGCCACTCGGAACTCCTCGTCATCCGTGCCACCCTCAGTGTTCGTCATCGTGTTGCGATGAAACGCCGTCGCCACCAATTGCTCCTGCGTCGGCTTTGGCAAGAGATCACCTGCGAGCTGTTCGATGGTGAACTGGTCATACGGCAGATTGCGGTTGAACGCATTGATCACCCAGTCGCGATACGGCCAGATGTTCATGCGCAACGGATCGGAACCGTAACCCGCTGAATCCGCATACCGCGCCAGGTCCAGCCACATCCGCGCCCACTTCTCCCCGTAATGCGGCGACGCCAGTAACCGGTCCACCACCTTCTCATACGCGTTCGCATTCTTGTCATTCACGAATGCCTCCACCTCCTGCGGCGTGGGCGGCAGCCCGATCAGATCCAGCGATAACCGCCGGATCAACGTATGCCGGTCCGCCTGTGCCGAAGGCTTCAACCCCGCCTTATCCAACCGCTCGTAAATAAAATGATCCACCCCATTCGCCGCCCATCGCTTGGAACTGCGCGTCTCCGGCACCTTCGGCAACACGGGCTTGGTGAATGCCCAATGATCCTCATACACCGCGCCTTGCTGGATCCACCGTTTCAACGTCTCGATCTCCCCCGCCGTCAGCGGATGCCCCGTCTTCACCGGCGGCATGATGTCATCCGTATCCTTCGTGATGATGCGCGCATACAACTCACTCTTCTTGAGATCACCGGGTTTGATCGCGAACGACCCCTTGCGATCCTTCACCGCTTCCTCGCGGATATCCAACCGCAACTTCGCCTCCCGCGTCCCCTCATCCGGCCCGTGACAATGGTAACATTTGGCCGAGATGATGGGTCTTACATCCCGCTGATAATCCACCTTGCCCGCACGCTTCTCCGCCGCGTTTACCACCGTCGCCAGCGACAGCAAAATCAGCACCATCCAGCATCGGTTAACCGCCCGCATGTCAGTTCGTCTCACCATAGGGATTTCAATGCTCATACCATACCCATTCCCCCGCCCGTCCGCCATGCAAGATTGTCGAACAAGCGATGCACTTTTGGAGCGCGGCCGTCTCGGCCACAGCAACGTCCAATGAACCCATGGCATCAGATAGTTCATCTCCATCCGTCGCTTCACTTGCCATCATCATCTTTTTCATACGCGCCCAATCTACCAGAAAATCTCCGCCACCGTTAATCTTCCATCCGCTACATCCCACTACATCCACACAAAATGTTCCATTTCTCATGCCGCCAACTTCTCACTTCTGGGGAGGGAGCGTTAGCCCTAACCTCGCTATTCCCCACTATTCTCGGACAAAATCTTTCAATTTCATGCCCGACTTTACCGCCATTCCCATTTCCCGTTAGCCTTCAGTGCGCCCAGTGCGCTCCATGGAACCAAAATTAACGAAAAACACCGCCTCCTCCCCAGTTACGCATCACGCATTACGTATCACGCCCACACCATTTCCCTCTCGCCTCATTCCACCATTCCTACTTACCCTTTCCCCCGCATGAACCAGATCGACCTCCAAGGCCGCATGGCCATCGTCACCGGTGGCGCTCGCGGCATCGGCTACGCCATCGCCCAACGTCTCCTCCAGTCCGGTGCCAGCGTCAGTCTTTGGGACCGCGATGCCGACGCCCTCCGTGAAGCCGCGCAATCCCTCGGCCAGTTCGGCAAGGTCCACACCACCACCGTCCAGCTCACCGACCCCGCCTCCGTCGGAGCCGCCGCCCAAGCCACCGCCGACGCCTTCGGCAAAATCGACATCCTCGTGAACAACGCAGGCATCGCCGGCGTGAATAAAAAGACCTGGGAACTCACCCCTGCCGAATGGGGCTCCGTGGTGGATGTGAACCTGAACGGCGTCTTCCTCTGCTGCCGCGCCGTCGTCCCTTATCTCTTGAAGAATGGCTACGGCCGCATCGTGAACACCGCCTCCATCGCGGGCAAAGAAGGCAATCCCAACGCCGCCCATTACAGCGCGTCAAAGGCGGGTGTCATTGCCCTCACGAAATCCCTCGGCAAAGAACTCGCGCAATCCAACATCTGCGTGAATTGCATCACCCCCGCGGTCATCGTCACGGACATCCTGAAACAATGCACCCAGCAGCACATCGACTACATGCTCTCGAAGATTCCCATGGGCCGCTTCGGCAAAGTCGATGAAGCCGCCGCCCTGGTCGCCTGGCTCAGCTCCGAAGAATGCTCCTTCACCACCGCCGGCGTATTCGACCTCTCCGGCGGCCGCGCCACTTACTAACGCTTATTCCCAGCGATACGCCACCAGCGCGTTCTGCTCGCGCACATAGATCTCCTGCCCCGCCACAGTCAGGTGCGCCCACATCTCGGCGTCGCCGAGCTTGCGCGAATCAAGCACTTCAAATTTTTCTGGCGTCGCCTTGAACAAATGCAATTTACCAACTTGGTCGAGCGCCAGGATCCGGTCTCCATTCGCTACCAGGCTCCAGTATTTCCCATAGCCAGACCCGCTCACCCACTTTTCTTCACCCGTGGCCAGATCGATACACACAGCCCTTTGACTGCGCAGATGGTGATAAGCATGGCCGTCGATGATGACCGGCGTGCTCATGTATCCCTGCGACTTGTTCTCCCATTTCTGTTTGAGACTGTAACTGCCATCCTTTTTGGAAACCTCGAAGAAGAGCGTTTTCCCGCCATAAGTGCTGGTGAATACCCCATCTCCGATCACTGTCGGTGTCAGGATATTCATCCCCCGGAAAGCCTCCACCGGCTGCGTCCACAACACCGCTCCCGTCGTCGGCTCCAAACCGGCAAGCGCGGTTCGTGATTGCACCACCAACTGGCGCTGCCCGCAGAGTTCCGCCATGATGGGTGAGGAAAAGGCACTGCCCCACATACCACCCTCATCCTGGAAGCTGCGCCAGAGCACTTTGCCCGTGTGCTTTTCGAGTTTCACCACGCCTGCCCCGGCTTGCACATAGATGGCCTCACCGTCGATCAAGGGTGACGACACAAAACCGAAGGAAGGCAGCGGCGTCTTGAACTCCTTCATGAAATCCACCCGCCACTTTTCTTTGCCAGTCTGAACCTCCAAGGCCACCAGCAAATCCTTCATCCCTGCCACATAAAGCGTCTCGCCATCACTCGCGGGCGTGCTGCGGATCCAGTCTCCGTTCGCTTTAGCAAAGAAAGGCACCGAAAGTGATCCTTCCCACTGCGCCGTCCACAATTCCTTGCCCGTCTTGCGGTCATAAGCGTGGACCACCTCAAACTTCTTGTCCTTCGTCTCCGTGGTGAAAACCTTGTCCACCGTCACGACCGTGCCGGAATAGCTCGGCCCCAGCGGCACCCTCCACGCCTGCTTGAGATGCTCCGCACCCAACTTCTCCGGCCACTTGGCCCCGGTCACCAGCCCATCACGGGTCGGCCCGCGCCATTGCAACCAGGTGGCGGCAACATCGGCTGCCGAAAGAGTGGTGGCAATTAGACTGGCAGCCAATACGCACAACTTGGCTGCGACAGGAAGCAAACTGAATGAAGATCTCATGAGCAATCGGCGGAACTTAGACCTGATTTCCCGCAAGTCAAAAGACCCGGCCCAGCCTTAAAGCGCCGCGTTCTTCTGCGCCCGCCGCTTTGCCGCCCACCGTTTGATCAACTCATCCGCCACCACCCCACCGAGGATCACCGCCCCGATGATCGCGAACTCGATGCTCTTCGGCAGCCACCCTACCAGTTGGATCATATTCTGCAGTACTTGCATCAGTGCGGCCCCCAGGATCACTCCCGTGATAGTCCCCTCGCCACCGCGCAAACTGCATCCGCCCAACACCGCTGCCGCGATGGCATACAGCTCGTAGAAGTTGCCGAAATCCACCGGCTGGGCCGAGTTCACGTCCAGCACAAACAACATCCCCCCGAATCCGGAAAGCACGCCGCAGATCACATACGCGAGAATGGTCATGCGGTCCGTATTGATGCCACTGAACCGTGCTGCCTGCTCATTCCGTCCCAGCGCCAGCAGATAACGCCCATAAATCGTCTTGTTCAGAAAAACCGCTGCAATGATAGCCACAACGAGCAGGGATATGCACGGCGCTGGAATGCTGAAATTCTCGATGAACGGCACCGGCACCTTGCCCGTCGCGAGGATGCGCAAGTCCTTGAACTCATTCCCAAACCCCATCGTCTGGTCGCTCGTAAATCCGCGCGTCAGCCCTCGGTACATGAGGAGCCCACATAAGGTGACGACAAAGGGCTGGATCTTAAGCTTGGTGATGATGGTTCCGTGCATCAATCCAAGCCCGGCTGACACGAGTGCGACGATCATCAACGCCACCGGCGCTGGCACACCTTTGACCGCAAGCAGCCACGGCAAACCGCAGCCGACCAAACAGACCATTGACCCGATGGAAAGGTCGATGCCTCCGGTGATAATAACAAAAGCGGCCCCGATGCTGATGATACCGATGAGCGCCGTGCGCCGGATGAGGTTCTCGACATTGTACGGCGTGAGGAAATGGTCGCTCATCAGCGCCGTCGCCACGCAGACGAATATCAACAGCCCTAAAATGCCCAGTATCTTCTTCATGCCGCAGATTCAGCGTCACGCCCCACGGGCGGACACGCTTTGATTTGGGTAAAACTAGCTCCGTCAATACCCGAAACCGCGCCCCTGCGACAAGCAGTTCGTCGGGAAAAACGGCTGCAGCGTCAGCCACCCTGCCCTGGTTCACTCGTACCGGAGCGACTCAATCGGGTCCAAATTCGCCGCCTTGAACGCCGGATAAGTCCCAAAAATGATCCCCACCGCCGAGCAGATGAGCAACCCCAGCACCACCCAATCCATCGGCACCACTGGCGGTGTCCCGAAATAAATGGCCGCCCCATTCCCGCCGGCCAGCCCCAGCACCACCCCGATTAACCCGCCGATCTGGCAGATGACCACCGCCTCCATGATGAATTGCGTGAGGATGTTCCGCTTCTTTGCCCCGATGGCCCGGCGCACCCCGATCTCCCGTGTACGCTCCGTCACCGACACCAGCATGATGTTCATGATGCCGATGCCAGCCGCGAGCAGGGAGATGGAACTGATCACCGCCACCCCCACCCGCACGGCAAAGGTCAGGCTGCGAAACTGTTCGATGAGCGAATCGTTCGACATGATCTCAAAATCATCCGGCTCGCCCGGCTGCACCTTCCGGACCGACCGCAGGATGCCGCGGGTCTGTTCGATGGTGTCGTCAAATGTCTCGGCACTCGTCGCCTGTATCAGGATGGCCAGGCTGCGCCAACGTGCCCCGTATCGGTTCAACCCCGTCGTCATCGGTATGGCCACGAAATTATCCTGCCCCGTGCCGCCCATGCCGCCTTTCGCCTCCAGATAACCCACCACCAGGTAACGCACGCCATCAAACTTGATCTCCTCTCCGATAGGTGAGCTGTGTGGGAACAACGTCTTCGCCAGAAAGTTGCCTAAGACGCAAACCGGCCGCCCGCTCTCCAGATCGCCCTGACTGAACGCGCGTCCCTCCTCGATGATCAAGTTCTTCGCCGCGAACACTCCGGGCGTCACGCCGTTCAATTGCACATCCGGATTCGTCGTGAAATAGCGCGAGGAAGCTTCCCCGCTCATGAAGCCCGTCTCCGCGCCCACAGTCTTCGCCAGCGTGGCCCGCCGCTCCAGCGCATGCACATGCTCCATCAGCAGATTCTGCCGGCGACGATACTTCTCCCAGCCGCTTGGCCCTTCAAAATTGATGCCCGGCCAGCGGCTCACGGCAAACGTATGCGTGCCCAGCGCGCTCAACTCCGTCTCCACATTGCGCTGCAAGATGCGCATCGCCGTCATTACCACGATGATGGAGAACACCCCGACCACCACCCCTGCCAACGTCAGTGTGGAGCGCAGCTTGTGCGCCGCGACCGCCGCGATGGCCATGCGGAAACTCTCCACCGCCTCGCCCCACAGGATGAGCAACGCACGTTTCCTAGATTTTTTATTAACAGCCAAAGTTACGATTCCCAGTTACGCATCACGCATTACGAATTTTGTTCACTCCACCCGCAACGCTTCCACCGGATCCATCTTCGCCGCCCGCCACGCCGGAAAGAATCCCGCGATGATTCCCGTCACCAAAGAAACCCCCAGCGCCAAGCTCACCACCATCGGTGAGATGCTCATGGGCAATATGCTGGAAGCGCCCGCCGCCGCCGCCCAAGCCAGCACCAACCCGATCAAACCTCCCAGCAAACAGATAAGCGCTGCCTCCAGCAGGAATTGCAGCAAGATGGCCCGGGGCTTGGCTCCGAGCGCTTTACGTAAACCGATCTCCTTCGTCCGTTCGGCCACACTCACAAACATGATGTTCATGATGCCGATACCGCCAACGAAGAGTGAAAGGCCGGTGATAAACAAGCCGACCGCCGCGATCGCCCCACCCACCCGCTGGAACATATTGACGAAAGCTTGCTGCTCGTTGATGGCGAAATCATCCGGGTCTTCCGGTGCCACATTGCGGACGCGGCGCAGGATGCCGCGAAACTCCTCCCGCGCCTCGGGCATCACCTTCATGTCCGTCACCTTGATCCGGATGTTCACATTCGGCCGCCAACTGATGACCTGGTTGAAGCGCGTGATGGGCATGAAAACCTGGTTGTCCAGGCTCTCCATCGCCAGGAATTTGCCCCGCCGGCTGATGACACCGACCACTTCGAACGTGCTGTCGCCGATCCGCACGCGTTTCTCCAAGGGCGATTCGAACGGGAAGAAATTCGCCGCCACATCCGCTCCCAACACACACACTGGCCGCGCGCCATCCACCTCCGCCGCTGTGAGAAATCGGCCCGCAGTGAGATTCAACCCGGACACGGTGGCCGCCTGGTCCGTGGTCCCGATGATCGTAACGGACGTCGCCACCGCATCCCCATAGCGGATGGTCCGCCGGGAATAGGTCTCCGCCGCCACCGCCTCGACGTATTGGGATTGCCGCGCGAGCGCTCGCGCCTCGGTCATGGTGATGTCTTTGCGGTTCCGCACCTTCCACCACGGCTCATCATTGAACCAGGGGTACTTGTCGATGAACACGACATCCGCACCGATCGCCGAGATGCTCTTAAGAAACGCCGTGTTCAATCCATCGATCGCCGCCGCCATTAAACTGACCGTGACGATGCCCACCACGATGCCGAGCGTTGTCAGCGCCGAACGCAGCTTGTTGGCCCGGATCGCATCCAGCGCGATCCACAAGCCTTCCAGCAGTTCGGCAATGAGTTTCATTGTGATTCGTTAAATGGTTAAAACGTTGAACCGTTAAAGCCTTTCACCATTTAACCCTTTTAACTTTTTAACGCTTTTATCCACCATCCTTCACCAGCACCTCATCACTGGCGATGAGCCCGTCCAGGATGCGCACCACCCGCCGCGCATGCCGCGCCACGGCTTCTTCATGCGTCACCACGATGATGGTATTCCCCGTGCGGCTGAGCTGATCAAAGAGCGCCAGGATTTCCTTGCCCGTGCGTGAATCCAAATTCCCCGTCGGCTCATCGGCCAGCAAAATGGACGGCTTGTTCACCAGGGCCCGCGCCACCGCCACGCGTTGGCGTTGTCCACCGGAGAGTTCGTTCGGTTTATGTTCCACCCGATCCGCCAAACCCACCTGTGCCAAAGCCGCCATGGCCCGTTCATGCCGTTCATCCGCCGGCACACCCGCATAGACCATGGGCAGCTCCACATTGCGCAGCGCACTCGCCCGGGCCAGCAGATTGAAGCTCTGGAAGATGAAGCCGATCTCACGATTACGCACCTCTGCGAGTTCATTGTCATCCATCTCGCTCACATCTGTGCCGTTCAGTTCGTAACGACCAGCGCTCGGCGTATCGAGGCAACCCAGCATGTTCATCATCGTGGACTTGCCGGACCCGGAAGGTCCCATGATGGCGACGTACTCGCCCCGCTCGATGGACAGCGAGACTCCGCGCAAGGCATGCACCGTCTCCGCGCCCATGTCATAATGGCGGGTGATGTCAGTTAGACGGATAAGACTCATGGCAGTGGCGATGACGCAGACTCAGGGCTTCTTCTCATCAACGGCTTTGGAATCGCCCGCACCGATGATCACCTTCTTCCCATCCTCCAAATCACGGTTGATGGCCTTGTAACTGCCCGAAACCACCTCCGCCCCCTCTGTAAGCCCTTCCGTGATCTCCGCGTAATATTGATCGCTGATGCCGCGCTTCACCGGCGCCATCTTCACCGTATCGCCGTCTTTCACGAAGACCACCTCGATGGGTTTGTTGGCGTTCTCCTTGTCCTTTTTGCTCGCCGCAGGAGCATTCGTCGTGGCGGTGGCAACCGCATTGGTCGCCGCACCCTTGGGCGGCCGCGTGGTCACACTTTGGAACGGCACGGAAATAACATTCGTGCGGTAACGCGTCTCGATCTCCGCCGTCACGGACATGCCCGGACGGAAGATCTCCTTCTCCAGCACCCGAATGCGCACCTCAAAGCGCGTCGCCTCCTGTTGCGTACCGGCGGAGGAAGTCTTGGCCGTATTGGCGATCTCCGTCACCACGCCGGTGAACTTCTGGTTGCGAAACGCATCCACTTCGAGCCGCGCCTTCTGGCCCACCGCGATCAACACCACATCGATCTCTCCGATGTCCACCCGCGCCTCCATCTCCTCTAGATTGGACAACGTCATCACATCCGTGCCCGCCATCGTGGCCGTGCCCACCACCCGCTCGCCCGCTTGGGAATTAAGCTTCGTCACCACCGCATTCAGAGGCGAGTAGATGGTCGTCTTGGCCAGTTCTTCCTCAGCCCGCGCCAAGGATGCCCGCGCTACATCCGCCTGATGCGTTGAGGCATTGAGCTGGGCTTTCGTCACATCATAAGCCGTCTTCGCTTCCAGGAACTGCGATTCAGAGATGAGCGCTGCTTTCATCAGATCACTGCTGCGATTGTATTCCAGCCGGGCTTTCTCCAGATTCGCCGCAGCCAAGTCCTTGTTCGCCAGCACGGCTTTAAGGTTGGCTTCCGAGGAATTGCGGCTCGCCTCGTAGAAGTCCGGCTTGATCTTCATCAACAGGTCGCCCTTCTTGACCTCCTGCCCTTCTTTCACCGGCAGCTCGATGATCTCGCCACTGACCTCCGGGCTGATCTTCACCTGGAGGACCGGCTGGATGCGTCCGGTGGCCACCACCAGCTCCGTCAGGTCACGGCGCTGCACCTTCTCCACCTGGATCTCTACGGGTTTTTCCTCCTGGTGCGAATACTTCCAATACCCGGCACCGCCGCCTGCCACGACGAGCGCGACGAATATCCACCACCCTTTTGAACTCTTTTTACGGGCCATGTACTTATAAATATTGGCGATTTAAGGGTTGGGATGACCCCGGAACCCACTATTGGAACACCTCAGAAGGAAAAAGGTTCAGACGAGATTGCGCAAGCTGGATAAACGACAATCGCTTTTTCCAGTTGAATCCCAAGGATTAACCTCCATTAATGGGCGTGCGTTCGGCAGCGTCCGAGTAACAACCCCGGGTGGACCGGTCTCGCTACCTTCCGACCGCATTGACTCCAGAGTGAAACCAACGGATCTGCGGGGCATCCTGCAATACATCCCGCGCTATCGGGAAAAAACGTTCGTCATCAGCATTGATGGCGCGATCGTCACGGACGAGAACTTTGCCAACATCCTGCTGGACATCGCGGTCCTGCGCTCGCTGAACATCCGTGTGGTGCTCGTCCATGGAGCAGCCGCCCAGATCCGCGCACTCGCCGAGCAGCAAGGCGTCCCCGCCTCTGACCTCGACGGCTCAGGCATCACGGACGCCGAGACGCTCAAGCTTTCCCTGACTGCTGCGAATCGGCTCACGCATGAGATCCTCGAGGGCCTCTGCACGCATGACATCCGCGCCGTCTGCACCAATGCAGTCATCGCCCATCCCAAAGGTATCATCAACGGCATCGACCATCTCTTCACCGGCAAGGTGGAGCGGATCGACGTGGAGATGCTCCAGTCCCTGCTCACACAAGGCATGGTGCCCATCATCCCGCCCTTGGGCTTCGATGGCGACGGCAAAACCTATCGCGTGAACTCAGACGCCGTTGCCGGTGCGCTGGGCGAAGCTCTGAAGGCATCCAAGATCATCTTCATCACCAGCTACGACGGTTTGATCCGGCAAGGCCAGGTCATCCGCCAGGTGCAGGTCGGCGATCTGGACAAGATGCTCGCCGCGAACCGGGCGGAGTTTCATCCTGAATTGCTCTCCAAAGCCGTGCATGCCGCCGCTGCTTGCCGGGCCGGCATTCCGCGCGTACATGTCATCAACGGTGAAGTCGATGAGGGTTTGCTGGCCGAAGTGTTTTCCAACGAAGGCATCGGCACGCTGGTCTATGCGAATGAATACCAGCAGATCCGCAAGGCGCTGAAGAAGGACATCCGCAGCATCCTCGCGCTCTCCAAGAACGCGATGGCCAACGCGGAACTGGTGAAGCGGACCCGCCCGATGATTGAGAAGAACCTGGGCGACTATTACATCTTCGAAATCGATAAGAACCCGGTCGCCTGTGTAGCGCTGCACACCTATCCCGAATTCGGCAAGGGCGAACTCGCCTTCCTGTTCGTCAGTCCTTCGCACGAGAACCAAGGCATCGGCCGGAAGCTCATCCAGTTCGTCGAGAACAAGGCGAGAGAGATGGGTCTGAACACGCTGATCACGCTCTCCACGCAGGCCTTCAGTTACTTCCAATCGAAGGGTGGCTTCGTCGAAGGCACCACCACCGATCTGCCACCCAACCGGCGGGAGAAGTACGATGCCAGCGGACGTAACTCCAAGGTCCTCATCAAGCCCTTGGCACCTGCGAGCGCGCCCAAGGCCAGTTGATGCAACTTCCGCCCGGCAACGTCTTTCATTATCCCTCGGCGCTCGCTTCCGAGCGTCGATTGCCCAAAGAGTTGCCCTTGCGCGCCAGACGACTCAACGTCGCACCCACCAGTTTCATTCTCAGCGCCTCCATCCGGGAGCAACGCATGGACCTTTTCGCCGCCAACCTGCCATTGCGGCCCACGTGGGATTCCTTCCTGTTCACGAAACGCTATCTCATCTCCACCTCGCGCTTCGGGATCGGCGAAAAGGAGAACTCCAACTGCACGCCGCGCGGCTTGCACAAAGTCGGGCGTAAAGTGGGTGGCGGCTGGCCGGTGGGCACAGCTTTCAAGAGCCGCATCCCCATTGGCAGCACATGGCAAGGGATGCCGAACGCGCCCATCGCGCACCGCATATTTTGGCTGGAAGGACTGGAACCAGGCTTCAATCGCGGTGAAGGCGTCGATACGTTCAAGCGTTACGTCTATATCCACGGTCTGGGGAATGAACCCAGTTTGGGGCGCCCGGATTCCCACGGCTGCATCCACCTTTCCGCGTCCGATATCATGCCGCTCTACGACCGCCTGCCGGAAGGCACACTGGTCTGGATTCAACCATGAGGGCCTGCTACGTTGCGCCCGTGTTGTCGCTACGCCCAATCCATTCACTGATTTCCCGGTCATGGTTTTGGGTCCTGTGTCTTTGTCTGCTCGCCAGTTTGCCCCTGCGGGCTCAGACACCCAAGCTGCTCTGGACTGCTGATCTCGGCCATCGCATTCAGTCGTCCCCTGCCCTCGGTCTGGATGGGACCATCTATATCGGCACAGATGACGGCTTCATCCATGCCCTCAAACCGGACGGCACCATCGCCTGGACCAGTCGCAGCGAAGCCGCCGTTGTCACCACCCCCGCCGTGGATGCGCTGGGCAACATTTACTTCGGCTCCATGGACAAGCTGTTCTACGCCGTGAACCCTGATGGGCGTGGGAAATGGTTCACTTCCTTGCGCGCCGAGATCGCCAGCTCCGCTGCGATCAATGATGAGGCGGACACTATCGTCGCTACGACCCAAGGCGTACTCATTTGCCTCAACGCCTCCGGCAACGAACGCTGGCGCTACACCATCAACGAGCCGATCGTTTCTTCCCCGGCCATCGGGGCGGAAGGTATCATCTACTTCGGTGGACAGGACGGCAACCTCTACGCCCTGCGTCGCAATGGTTCACTCTTCTGGCAGCAAAGTCTGGGCGACCGCATCAACGCCTCACCCGCCATCGCCCCCGACGGCACAGTTTATATCGCTACCGTGACGGGCAAAGTGGTCGCGGCCTCGCCTGCTGGAACTATCCTGTGGGAAAAGAATCTTAACAGCCCAGTCCGCTCTTCACCGGTGCTGACACCAGCGGGTAACCTCCTGTTCGGCACCGATGAGGGCAAACTGTTTTGCCTGAGCAAGAATGGTGACGCCGTCTGGTCGTTGCAACTTCCGGCGGCAGATGCCGCCATCCGCTCGACTCCGGCTGTGACCCAGGACGGCACCATTGTGTTCGGCAGTTACAGCGGCAGCCTCTATGGGGTTTCAGCCGCCACCGGCAAACAGCTTTGGTCCCAGCAGACCGGCGATAAAATCTCCGGCTCCCCCTTGATTTTGCCCAATGGCACCATCGTCATCGGCTCGTGGGACGGCAAGGTCTATGCCTACGCTGGCACCAGTGGTCCGGCAACCAACACCTGGTCAACGTTCCGCGGCAATGCCCAGCGCACGGGCAAGGCAACCCTCTCCGGTCCACCGGCTGAACTTCGCCTCAGCCTCTCGCCCGCAACGGCCACCTTGCCTGCGCCCGCGAGTGTGAACATCCAAGTGGAGACGTTCTCCGTCATCGAAACACCCACCGCCGTCCGCTTGCTCGTGAATGGCAAGCAATTCTCCCAACTGAATGCGGCTCCCTTTGCTTGGACCTGGCAGGAGACCAATGCTGGCAACTACCTTTTCGTCGCTGAAGCCACCTTCCCGTCCCGTGCCGCTCTGCTTTCCGCCACGCAGTCGGTCACCCTCCAGCCAGCCAGCATGACGGCTGACACCGTGAAACCCAAGCTGGAGATCAAAGCGCCTGCCTCAAATACGCGTGTGCTCATCCCTCAATTGACCATCTCCGGCACCGCTGAAGACAACCTGAGTCTTGCGCGAGTGGAGTATCAACTGAACAGCAATGCCTGGCAAACCGCCACCGGCACCACAAACTGGACCATCCCCATCTCTCTTGCTGCCGGTGAGAACCACATCCTCGTCCGCGCCGTGGATGCCGCTGGCAACTATTCCTCCGAGGAGAAACGTTCCTTCCGCCGCCTCGTCATGACCCCATTGTCCTTTTCCATTCTAGGTGAAGGCTCAGTGAAACCGAACTTGCAACGCGAGGAACTCGAGGTCGGCAACACCTACACCATCACCGCTGAACCCGCCGAAGGCTGGCTCTTCACCGGTTGGACCGGCAGCGTGACGAACAGCAGCGCCAAGCTCAGCTTCGTCATGCAGACGGACATGTCGCTACGGGCCGAGTTCAAACCGAATCCCTTCAAGATCATCGCCGGTGATTTTCACGGCCTCATCTTTCAGACAAACACCGTATCCGCTGACTACTCCGGCCACTTCACCCTCACGACTTCCGAGCGCGGCGCCTTCAAAGTCCGGCTCATCCTCGGTGGCGTGACTCATAATCTCAGCGGCCAGTTCGATGCCGATGGCCAGGCCAGTGCCGTGATCCTCAACGAGCGGCAGCAAGCCATAAGCATCAAGTTCAATCTCAACTGGCTCAAGACCCCCGATCTCATCACCGGCAGCCTCTACACCGAAGGCGGCACCGCCGAAGTCCTGGGTGACCGCCGCGCCTTCGATAGCAAAGAGAAACGCACTCCCTATGCTGGCAACTACACCCTCAGCCTGTCTTTGCCCGCCGATGTGAATGGGCCGACCGGCAGCGGCTATGCCCTGGTGCAAGTCACCGAAGATGGCCGCATCCAGATGAAAGGCCGGTTGAACGACGGCACGAATATCGAGCAGACCTCTCAGATTTCACCAGAAGGTTTGTGGCCGCTTTATGTGGCCCCCTACGGCAATCGCGGTCTGCTCACCGGCTGGTTGCGCTTTGGGAACGAGTCCTTCGCCGATCTGCACGGCAACCTGCATTGGGTCCGCCCGAGCACCACTGGCACGAATGCGAATGCACTCGGATTTCAACGCCGCCTGACCGCCCTCGGTTCAAGATATGTCACCCCGGCCCGCAAACAAACCGTGCTCGGCTGGTCGGATGGCTTGCTCGGGTTGCAAGGCGGCGGCTTGCCCGATCTCATCGCCTTCAAGCTGCAGCTCAAGGAAAACCACGACGCCGTACTGCCCGAGGTTCAGCCTGAGATACTGAATCTGAAAATGAACGCCGAGAACGGACTCTTCACCGGCCAGTTCATCCATCCCGACCACGAGAAACCCGTCCTCATGGAAGGCGTCCTCCTGCAAAAGCAGAACTACGGCACCGGCTTTTTCCTGACGCCAAAAGGGAATGGAAGTGTCTTCATCAGTCCGGCCAAATAGTCACGGCTTGAAAGCTTCATGTTTCCCCAACATTGAACCGCACTTCACCCCTCGCTTTTCCCCGCTTGTGTGCTTATTATAGCCGCCTGATATGACTCTGACGGAGCAAATGACGAAACTGGCGCAGCAAGCCAAGGCCGCCTCGCGCGAACTGGCCAAGCTGACCACGGACGAGAAGAATCGCTGCCTGCTGGCGATGGCGGATGCCCTTGAGCAGCAAGGAGAAGCGCTGAAAGAGGCGAACGCCAAGGACATGATCGTAGGCCAGCAACTCGGCCTCTCCGGCGCGATGCTGGAACGCCTCAAACTGGACGACAAACGCATCAAGTCCATGGCTCAAGGCCTGCGCGAAGTCGCCGCCCTGCCCGACCCCGTCGGCCGCTTGCTGGATGAACGCACCCGCCCGAACGGGCTCAAGCTCAAGAAAGTCGCCACGCCGATTGGTGTCGTCGTCATCATTTACGAATCCCGCCCGAACGTCACGGCGGATGCCGCGAGCCTCTGCTTCAAGACCAGTAACGCGACCATCTTGCGTGGCGGCAAGGAAGCGCTGAACTCGAACCGCCTCATCAGTGATGTGATGGTCGCCGCGGGCAAGAAAACGATCTCCCATTTCCCTGAGCACGCTATCCAGGTGGTGCCCGTGCCGGATCGTGAAGCGATTCCCGTCCTGCTCTCGCTCACCCAATACGTGGACCTCTGCATGCCCCGTGGCGGCGAAGGCCTCATCCGCGCCGTGGCCGAATGCTCCAAGGTGCCGGTCATCAAACACTACAAGGGTGTCTGCCATGTGTTTGTCGATCGCGATGCCAATCTGACGATGGCCGAAGAGATCGCCATGAACGCCAAGGTGCAGCGTCCCTCCGTCTGCAATGCGATGGAGACTTTGCTGGTGGACAAGGAGATCGCTCCCAAATTCCTGCCTGCGATGGCCAAGCTGCTTTGGGACAAGAATGTGGAACTCCGCGTGGATAACGCCACCCGCAGTGCCTTAAATGGCAATGCGACTGCCCCCGAGGCGAAACTAAAAGACGTCACCGAAGCGGACTACTATACGGAGTATAACGACTACGTGTTGAACGTGCGAGTCGTCGATGGCGTGGGTGAAGCCATCCAGCACATCAATCACTACGGCTCCGCGCATTCGGACAGCATCATCACTGGCAACGTCGCCAACGCAAACCGCTTCCTCGACGAGGTGGATTCCGCCGCCGTTTACTGGAATGCCTCCACACGCTTCACCGATGGCGGCGAGTTCGGCATGGGCGCGGAGATCGGCATCAGCACCGACAAGATCGGCGCGCGTGGTCCCATGGGTCTCGATGAATTGACCACCTACAAATGGATCGGTATCGGAACCGGGCAGATACGTTCCTGACGTTATGAGCGCTACGTCCACGGCCCCGTCACCTGAAGCGGTCGCCCAATCCGTCCGCGCCGCCCTGCCCTCTGAGGGCCTGTTCGCAGGCGAGACCTGGCGTTGCGCGACCCAGCCCCTGGCCTTGGGCGAAGATGTCATCGGCCGCATCGACAAACTCGGCCGTGTCCTGCTCCAGTTCTATCGCGCCCTGAATCTCCTCTACCGCCAAAGTGTGGACGGCAAGCAACCCGCATGGGTCGCCGATTGGCTCGAACGCGGCAAACCCGCGGACATCATCGAACTGCAACGCTCCTCCGCGATGAAGAGCGAACTGCCACGCGTCATCCGCCCCGACCTGCTCATCACGGAGAATGGCTTTGCCGCGAGTGAACTGGACAGTGTTCCCGGCGGTGTCGGGCTGACGGGCTGGCTCAATCAATCTTACGCACAAGCGGGCTTCAACGTGCTCGGCGGCGCTAACGGCATGATTGAAGGCTTTCGCGGCATCTTCGGTGACGCGAAGAAAGTTCATCTCATGGTGTCCGAAGAATCCGCCACCTATCGCCCCGAGATGCGCTGGCTCGCTGCCCAATTAGGTGACCGCTTTCAAGTGGTTGACGCTTCATTCACCGACGTGAAACCAGGCGATGCCGTCTATCGCTTCTTCGAGCTGTTCGATCTGGCGAACATCCCTGCCGCCCAGACGCTGCTGCACCTCGCCCAGGAAAAACAGATCCGTCTCACGCCCCCGCCCAAGCCTTTCCTCGAAGAGAAGCTCACGCTGGCGCTGCTGTGGAATCGCAACCTGCGCCCCTTCTGGCTGCAGCAACTGGGCGAGAGTTTCTTCAAACAATTGCTCCAGATCGTCCCTTACACCTGGATCATCGACCCGACTCCGTTGCCGCCCAATGCCGCATTCCCCGAGCTAAATCTCACTGACTGGCAACAGCTCAAGACCCTCTCCCAAAAGGAGCGTGACCTCATTCTGAAAGTCTCCGGCTTCTCCGAGAACGCTTGGGGCGCACGCGGCGTATCGCTAGGCAGTGACATGTCCGTGGCGGATTGGAGCGCGGCCGTAGATCAAGCCATCAATTCAACGGAAAAGAACACCTTCATCCTGCAGCGCTATCACAAGCCCAAAGCCATCGAGTCCAAGTGGTTTGATTTCAAGGCCAACGCAGTGCAATCTATGAATGGCCGGGTG
Source organism: uncultured Verrucomicrobiota bacterium (assembly GCA_964589735.1). GTDB lineage: Bacteria > Verrucomicrobiota > Verrucomicrobiia > Limisphaerales > JAEYXS01 > JAEYXS01. Next base: position 37,905 of record CAZPUL010000003.1, read on the forward strand.
CGCTTGTGCCCGTACTACTTCGTCCATGGCGACGGCGATGCCGCCCGGACACAGCTCGGTGGCGCCTTGGCCACGATCTGTCCGGCGGACAAGAAGATCATCCACGGCATGGATGACGCCATCCTCGCCCCCTGCATGGCATGAGCATCTCCGAATATCTCCTGCTCGCGCTCAGCTCCCTCTTCGTCATCATGGACCCGGTGGGGTTGATCCCGCTTTTCCTCGCCATGACGCCACAGGACACCGTGGAACAGCGAGTACGCATGGCCCGGCTTGCCGCCATCGTCGCCGCCGGAGTGTTGATGATCTTCGCCTTGGGCGGCAAATGGGTGTTCAAACTCTTGGGCATCAGTCTCCCCGCCTTCCAGATGGCGGGTTGCGTGGTGCTCTTGCTCATCGCGCTCGACATGTTGCGCGCCAAGCGCTCAGCCGTGCAGGAAGGCCCGGAAGAAGCCGCCGCTGGCATGGCCAAGGACGACATCGCCATCACCCCGCTTGCGATCCCCATGCTCGCCGGGCCCGGCACCATCACCACCACGATGCTTTTGCAAGGCCGCGCCGAAGGCTTAGGCCAGCAGATCGGTCTCTATGTGGTGATCGCCGTGGTCTGCTTTGCCGCCTATATGATTTTGCGCTGGGCCGCGCATGGGGCGAAGAAATTGAGCCCGCTGATTCTGAAGATCGTCCAGCGCCTGATGGGTTTGCTGCTCGCCGCGATCGCGTTCCAATTCCTGATAAACGCCATCCAAGAACTGGGAAAAAACACCAATCTCTGACCAGTTAAGGAGCTGGTGGCAGCGTGATCTTTCCCGCCTCCTTTGCCCCGGGCACTTCCGGATTGGAGGGTGCCACGTAGGTCGCCCCACCACCGGTCGGGCCTATGCGCAACTGTCTGGAAGGAATGGTCCGGGTCTGAGTCGGGCTGGAAGTTGGCTGAGGCGAGTTCGGCTGGTTGTTGTAAAACGTCGCAGGAGCCGCTCCCGGGCTGCTTGTGTTGATGGCCGTATTGTTCGGTGAAACCGGCAAGGTCGAAGCACTCGGTTTCGTCGTGACGGAGACACCTGGTGATGCGGAAACCGCTCCCGGTACACTTGGCGGAGGTGGAACCCCAGGGCGACCGGCGACCACGGGCGCAACTGGTGCCGCCATGGACATCTGCGACCCATGGGTTTCAAAAGATATGGTCGAGGGCACTCCGCGATTCTTGATCCGAACCCGTCCGGTCTTCGGGATGATCTCCGTCACCTCGATCGCCCCATCCCGCTCATTTTCACCCAATCGCAGATACTTGGGTTCTTTTTCTCCTGGAGTGACCACCTTGAGATACACCTGCTTCTTGCCCCCTATGGACGTCACTCCCGTCATGAAAATATTCGAAGGGGCCACCTCTTCTTTGGGTGGCTCGGGTGGTTTAGGCGGCTCGGGCGGCTTGAGCCCAAATGCATTGCGCGTCACGATGTCAGCATAAGGATTGCCGCCGCCCTCCACACCCAGGACCATGGACGCACCCATTACCAAGGCACTGGCGATAGCTGTCACAACTGCTTGGCGGAGAAATGGTAACATATCGGACATCGTGCAATGTTTAACACCGTAATCGGGCTTCAGTTTCGTAATATACAGTCCTCCCGGCAAAAAAGAAAGATGTCCGTTCAGAAAAAACGGCTTCCGCAAACATCCGGCTCAGCCGCTCACTTAACCTTCGGCTGGACCATCTCTGGAGGCGGCAAAGGCGGCGTGGCAGCCATTGCCGGGGCCGCTGCCGCCACTTTCGCTCCATGGGTCGCGAAGGTCATGATTGCCGGTTGACCATTGTGTTTGATCCGCACCCGGTCATTCTTCAGGTCGATTTCCACCACTTCGATTGCCCCATCCCGCTCCTGCTCGCCCAGTCGCAGGTATTTGGTCTCCTTCTCACCCGGTTTCGTCACGCTCAGGAAAACCTGTTTCTTTCCCTCCACCAACGCCATCCCGCTCAGAACAATATTGGCCGGTGCTTCCAGTGGTGGCGTCTCAACCTTCTGCTCGCTCACGACTGGCGCTTTCAAGCCGAACGCATTCCTTTCCACAATCCCCAAGTAGGGATTGTACGCCTGCGCCACCCCGGTCCCCAATGCCAGCGTCGCGATCATCACCCAACCCTGCTTCACCATGATTACTCTCATCACTGAATATAACACCGCCTCAGCCATTCCGTTTCGCCCACCCCTGTAAACAAAAAAAACCGCCCGCGGTGAAGCAGGCGGCTCTTTGAATTCTTCAGATCTTAGTAGGACGCCTGCGCGCCCTTGATCGTCCGCTTCTGCATCCACGGCATCAGCGAGCGCAGCTTGGCACCGGTCTTCTCGATCGGATGCTTCTCGCCCGCCTTCAGCAACGCGTTATAGCGCTTGTAGCCGCCCTTGTATTCGGCGACCCAGTCCTTCGCGAACTTGCCGTTCTGGATCTCTTTCAACGCCTGCTTCATGCGTTTTTTCACGCTCGCGTCGATGATCTTCGGGCCCACCGACACATCACCCCACTTCGCCGTCTCCGAGATCGAGAAGCGCATGCCGCTGATGCCGGACTCGTTCATCAAGTCCACGATCAGCTTCAGCTCATGCAAGCACTCGAAGTAAGCCATCTCCGGGGAGTAACCCGCTTCCACGAGCACTTCGAAGCCCGCTTGCACCAGCGCGCTGCAACCACCGCACAACACCGTCTGTTCGCCGAACAAATCCGTTTCCGTTTCTTCCTTGAAGCTCGTCTCGATGACGCCCGCGCGGGTGCCGCCGATGCCCTTGGCCCAAGCCAACGCGATCTTCTTCGCATCCTTGCCCGGGTTCTGATAGATCGCGATCAACGACGGCACGCCTTTGCCTTCCGTGTACTGCCGGCGCACGATGTGCCCGGGGCCCTTCGGCGCCACAAGGATGATGTTCACATCCTTCGGCGGCACGATCGTCTTGTAATGGATCGAGAAACCATGGCTGAACAGGAGCGTCTTGCCCTTCGTCAGATTCGGCGCGATGTCCTTCTCGTAGGCGGTCGGCTGCTTCGTGTCCGGGATCGCCACCATGATGACGTCCGCGCGCTTCACCGCCTCACCCGTCGTGAAAACCTCGAAACCCTTTTCCTTCGCCACCGCGATGGATTTGCTGCCCTCGTACAGGCCGATGATGACCTTGCAGCCGCTCTCTTTGAGATTCAACGCGTGCGCGTGACCTTGCGAGCCGAAGCCCAGCACCGCGAGCGTTTTACCTTTGAACACGCCTAAATCAGCGTCCTTATCCGTATAGACTTTTGCCATAATTTTTCTGACTGTTTAAATTGAGGTTGCTTGCTTGTTCCGTTAGTTGCGCTTCAACGCGATCTTGCCCGTCCGCGCCAGTTCCTTGATGCCGAAGTTGCCCATCAGCTCGATGAACTTCTCCACCTTGGATTCATTGCCCGTGATCTCGATCGTCAACGCCTTGGCCTGCACATCCACGATCTTCGCCCGGAAGATATCCGTGATCTGCATTACCTCCGCGCGGGACTTCGAGTCCACCGCCACCTTCACCAGCACCAGCTCGCGGTCGATGTACTCCTCATCCTTGAAGTCATACACCGCCAGCACATTCACCAGCTTGTTCAGCTGCTTCACGATCTGCTCCACGGTAGCCTCGTCGCCCCGCGTCACGATCGTCATCTGGGACTTCGCCGGATCCTGGGTCGGGCCGACGTTCAACGTGTCAATATTGTAACCGCGGCCGCTGAAAAGGCCCGTCACCCGCGTCAACACGCCGAACTTGTTCTCCACCAACACGGAAATGATATGTCGCATAACCACTAATACCCGCTAACCGCTTGCTGCTCCGTACGCCGTCGTCAGTTCTAGTTGCCCGATGAACGGCTCTGGTCGATGCTTGCCCGGCAAAACTAAAAACCCGCATCCCGAGAGGGGAATTGCGGGCGGCCTGCGAGCATTTGGAACCAAAGCCTCGGGCCGCGTCAGTCGGCTACGACTACGCTGACCGGCAAAGCTACAATGGTCCGCAAAAGCATCGGGCGCGGACACTACCAACCCTTTTCCCCTCCGGTCAACAGACAATTTCAGGATATTCTGCCAGCTTAGACCTCAAAAATTGTGCCCATTCAATCCCTCACCGCCGCCGCCACCATCTCCAGCACCCGCCGCAACCCATCATCCCCGCCCATGCTGCCCTCATGGAACGGCGTGCGCGGGATGGGCTGCCAGTCATTGCGCGAACCGTCATACTGAAACGGCTGCGGCAAGCCCGTCAGCGCCGGATCATACTGGTTGTCCTTCCCGCCCAGCTTGTAGATCACTAGGTCAAGCGACGGCACCACAAAGATGCCGAACCCGCCCGCGCCTGATTTGTAATACGCATCCCGTGGCGCACCGGCCACATGCCCGTCCGAATTATTCTCGAACTGCAACGCGAACGGCGTGTGCGGATTGAATTTTGAAGGCTGGTTGCACAACGCGATGTAATCCGCCGGCACCAGTTGCTGCCCCTTCCACTTTCCGTTACGCAATAGGCAATAGCCGAACCGCAGCGCATCCGTGGCGTGCACCGCCGTGCTGCCCGCACCGTTGGCATGCGGCATCTTGAAATCACCGCGTTGCAGGCAGTAACCCCATGGTCCCCAGCCCATCGGCTTGGCCAGCCGTTCATTGATATAATCCTGCAGTTCCATCCCGGTCACGCGCCGCAACACCATGGACGCTATGTGCGGTGCCGGTGAAGAATAGGAATAACCTCCGCCTGCATTCGTCCACAGCGGCACGCGCAGTGAGGACATATCCAAGTCTTTGATGTTCTGTCCCGGCACCGGCTTCAACGAAGCAGGCTTGCCCATCACCACCGCCGTCGGTCCTCCACCTTCCCCCCAATACCCGGCGGACATGCACAGCAGATGACCCAACGTGATCTCTGCCTTCCGCGCATCATCCAGCGGGAACGCCTCCGGCAGATACTTCTCCGTGAACACTTTCGTATCCAATCCCTGCGGAATCTTGTCCTTGAACTCATTCAACATGATCCCGCACGCGATGGATGTATAAGCCTTCCCCGTCGAAGCCATGTCCGGATTCGCATTCCGATGCGCCCTGCCAAAATATTTCTCGTAAACCAGATACCCGCGCCGCACTACGAGCAACCCGCCGTTCTGGCTGCATCGCTGAGTGAAATCAAACGCCTGCTCCAGCTTCGGCAGATCCATCCCCGCCTTCTCCCGGATCTCCTTCGCGTCCTTCAACATCCGCCAGCCCCCTTCACTGTCCGGCGGCGGAAAATAGTCAGCCGCCTGTGCAAGTTGGGAAAGCAAAGAAACCAGCACCAATGCAAGCAAAGTTTTAGGCAAGCGGCGCGAACCGATGAATATCATGTGCCGATGTAAGCACCCTATATTTGAAGGTCAACCACTCAATGCCTGCATTTTCCCTGGCTGGTAGGCGATGAATTTCCATTCAGCTTGGCTAGCTGCTTTTCTTGCGGTTTGCATTATCGCACTGTCGCATCAGTCAAAACGCAATCGGCATACTGAGCACTCTGCTTCACTGGCTTTTTGGTAAACTGTTAATTTGAAAATTTGTTTCCTCCGGGAACCCGTTGAGCCTCAAGCGGCTTGCGGTTTCTACGAGCGCTTGGATGGGGCGTACGGGTTGCGTAACCAGCCTGGTGCATTAGGTTTTTTCCATACCCGCACGTTTACTGCAACGAAAGGATTTATATGAAAGCAGTCAACCATTGTCTCTTGCTCGGCTTGATCGGTTTTCTGTTTCTGGCGACACCACGGGCTTCTGCTCGGTTGGAAGTTTCCGGTTCCGTGACCATCTCCGCCGCAGCCGATTTCCACGTGCCACTGGCACCGCACGGTGCCTGGGTGGAAGTGGACACCTACGGGCGCTGCTGGCGCCCTTCTGGCATCGCCGTTACCTGGCGACCCTACTGTTACGGTGAATGGGTCTGGACCGACCACGGTTGGTACTGGGAAAGCGATGAACCTTGGGCCTGGGCCTGCTACCACTATGGCCGATGGGTCTATCACCCACGGCACCATTGGGTCTGGGTGCCCGGCACGGAATGGGCACCTGCCTGGGTCTCCTGGCGCAGCGGCGGCGGTTACGTGGGCTGGGCACCATTGCCCCCTTCGCGCCTGACCGTCAGTTTCGGATTCCGTCATCCGGAATTCGTCTTCGTCCAGTCCGCACGGTTCCACCAGCCCATACGGCCTACCACGGTCATCGTGAACAACACGACTATCATCAACAAAACCAAGATCGTCTCCCAGGAACCGGTGCGAGAAACCCGCACCGTGGAAGGCTCCCGGAAGGAAGTCTATGTGAACAAAGGACCACAGCCGGACGAAGTGGAAAAAGCCACCGGCCGCAAAGCGCAGCCGCTGCCTATCCAACAAGTCGCCGCCAAGGCCGCCGTGCCGGACAGCGTGAAGACCAAATCAGCCAACCCCGCTAAATCCGATGATCAGGAGAAACCGGTACGAACCAAAACTCCAGACCGGAAAGATCCGTCCGAGCCCAAGCCAAATCCGCCCCAAAAAAAGGACCCGGTAACTCCGGAGATCCCCAAACCGAAACCACCGCCGGAGCGCCCGGTTCCGCCGTCGCCGGATCAGCCAAAACCAGTTCCGCCACCGGATCTGCCTAAGCCGGTCCCGCCAACTCCCGAGATCCCCAAACCGGCTCCCGGGAATCCAGACCAGCCTTCCATAAAGGAAGGGAAACCTGGTAAAGAAAAAATGACTCCCGCCCAACCCGGCTCCAAAGTCAAACCGTCAGCCCCATCAAAGAAAGGGAGTCCATCAAAGCCGTCGAAACCGCCAAAAGGTGGGAAAGGTAAAGGCAAAGACTGATATGGCTGCCTTTTCCAGATAAGCATCCAGCGGAAGCCTGCTTCCGCTGGATTTTTGTTTCGACCGGATAATTCCCTTGTCCCAGCCTGGCCGCTCATCGAAAATTGATGCTTATTGAAGGGACACGCATTTGGATAACGGCCTGACCATAAAACCCATCGGCTACATCGCCACGCAGAAACCGCTCAAGTTTCACGCGCGCCACCAGCCCTTGGAAGAAGAGCCGGAACGCAACCTCCTCGAGCTCTTGCCCGATAGCGGCTACGAGCAAGCTCTGCAGGACGTGGCCGGCTTCTCCCGCATCTGGCTCATCTGGTGGTTTCATCGGAATAACGCCTGGAAACCGCTGGTGCTGCCGCCTCGCGGCCCCTCGAAACGCCGTGGTGTCTTCTCCACCCGCTCCCCGTACCGCCCGAACCCGCTCGGGCTCACCCCCGTGCAACTCATCGGCGTGGAAGGCCGCAAGCTCATCCTCGGCGCCTGCGATCTCGTGGATGGCACCCCCGTCTTCGACATCAAACCCTACATCCCCGCCTACGATATCTTCCCCGGCGAGAAAGCCGGCTGGACGGATGAAGTCGAAGCGCTCGAACAAGCTCCGCCTCAATTCACCGTCGTACTCTCCCCCTTGGCCCAGACCCAGGCGGAGTGGTTGCTGAAGAACTGGCACATCGATTTCCGCCCGCGCATGACGGAATTTCTTTCCCGTGATCCCGCACCGCACCGCACCCGCCGCATCAAACGCCGCCGCACCGGCGTCTTCGAGATAGGCTGTGGGGCTTGGCGGGCCGTGTTCACCGTGGCCGGCAATGTGGTGGACATCCAGGCCCTCGACGCTGCCTATACGAAACGCTTTCTCATCAGTTCCCAGCGCACCGATGTCCCCGACCGCGAAGCCCAGCTCGCCTATATCGAGCAATGGCCGCACCGCGCCGGCTGGGATGATTGATTTACCGTCTTTTAGGGCTATCAGAGCCCCCTTTCTCCCTTGTCCGAAAATTCTTTGGAATCTTCTATGGTAAATATCGGTTCTTCTGCTATTATGCCCAACTTGAAGAAGCTTAAGTCAGTCAGTCGTCCAGAATTGCCTCCATTCGCCACCGGTCAGATTTGGCAGATGGAGAAGTCACGCCTCCAGATCGGCACCATCGGCAAGACCTTGGTCCATTACAAGCATTACCGCGGCACCACCGTCCGCTCCCCCGTATCCCTGACCGGCCGGGCCGCCCTCGAGAAATACCTCATCGAAAACAACGCCGTCCTGGTTCAGCCGTAATTTGGCCGCACGTAAAGCCCGCTTCAGGTGGGCCTTGCGCCACCTGGCTTGGATTGTCCTCCGCCCTTCAGGTCCAGCTCCAGCCGTTCATTTTCTTGCGGGCAACAGGAAGAGCCGTCCGTCCCCTGCCCCGAAAGATAGCTGCAGCCCTTTCAATTCCGGACTGTCATCCACCACCGGCACCTCACGGCCAGTCGCTTTGTCCACTTCCCGCAGGACTTCCGGAGCCACCTCAAATTCGACGGTGGACCACGCTGTGTAGCTATAACTGTGATTCACCAGCAGCACCGCCCGCCTCCCGTCTGCATGCTGGAATGTGCCCATGATGAACCCACTGTGCGGATCAGAGCCCACCCGTTGCAGATTCTTAATCGGGGCATTGGTGAGCGCAGATGCCGGGTCTTTCCCGGTATCAATGCGGTAAACACCCGTACTGATGAGTTGCATAAGCGCCGGTCCAAGATGCTTCAACTCCGCATTGATACGCCGTGCCTCGTCATAATGCCGGGTCTTCAAGCCCTCGGCTGTGATGATCGCCCCGCCTTTCGGAAACTCCCCGGCCCCCTTCGCCCCTTTGCCGGGCGTCCAATAACAAAAATACAGGACGCCTTTGGCTCCATACGCGAGTGAGGCATTGACCTGCCAGCGGATCTGCGCTTCAGTCGGATCCAGGCGGTCATTGAACGGCATCGCGTAGAAATAGTTCCAGTACGGAATCCCAGCACTAAGCGAATGCTTCCGCATCGTCTCCAAGTTCGCGCAGTAGGCGTCGCGCGAATCATTGTCCGGCCGCATCGCCGGATAATGATCCATGGACAACACCTCCGGCTTCACGATCTCCACAAACTTCGCCACGTGCTCGTCATAAGTCGGCGTGCCGAGCTGTCCGGCTGAGGCATAGTTCGGGAACAGATTCACATAGCCAAAACGCCCCGGCCATTGCTGGCGTATCTCCTCCGCGCGCTTGGCCAGTTGCGGGAAGGCTGCGGCATTCGGTTCATCGGCCAGCATGTAACCCCAGCAGGCATCGCTCTGCGGCAGCTTGTCCACCGCCCGGTCAGCCCGGACGATTGCACGTAACCCCAAACGTTCACACAACTTGAGCTGCTCTTCAGCGGTGATCCCCGCAGTGCCGATCACTACGGTGAAATTGGCATCAGCAATCTCCTGATACCGCTTCGGCAAATCCTCCGCGGTATGCGGTGGCCACCAGAACCCGATCGCAAACCGGTCCTGCACAAAACGCGGAGCTGCTCCAAGCACGGAATTTATCTCCGTAAAAAGCACCAGCAGAGCAATAAAAGCCGGCGCTCGCCGCCACAGAAACTTGGGGAACATGTTGGGACACAGTCTTGCGAAGCCGATCATTAATATCAAGGCAGGCCTGCATCTCACTCCCGAAGCAGGGCACTGCCCTGAATAGAGCTTGCGTATTCCGGCCATCGGCGCACGTTATTCTAAGACTTGCTGGAAATCGTATGAAACGAATCCTTCTGTGTCTGGCTGCATTGCTGGTGACCATTGTTGCCACCGCGCACTGGGTGAATGGACGGCGGGCGGCCAGCCACACCCAAGCGATGGCTGCTCAGGCAGAGCTTTGGTCACAAGAGAAAGCCAGGCTCGAAGCCGCCTTGAAGAAGGTACGTCTTGAACCGCGCACCACTACCAACATCTCGACGCCTGAGACCGGGTCACCAACTCTCTCTACTCCACCAATCACACCGGCCGAACTGATCCAGCGGCTTATCACCACTGGCGCTGCTGCAGCGGCTCAACCCCGCACTGCCCGCCGTTTGATCCACGACCTGGAGGAATTGATTGCCGCTGGCCCGGCCGCCATACCGGCCATCCGCGACTTCCTGGTTCGCAATGAAGAGGTCGATTATGTTTCCGGCCAGTCTCGTGGACAACGTGATGGCGTCCCCAATGAATTCCTGCTGCCACCCTCGCTCCGCTTCGGACTGTTCGATGTCTTGAAACAAATCGGCGGGCCTGAGGCGCAGAATGTGCTGGCCCAGATGCTGGAGACCACCGGCCGGGGTGTGGAGTTGATCTGGCTGGCGCGAACCCTCCAAGAGTTGGCTCCGAACAAGTATCGTGATCTGGCTCTCGACTCCGCTCATGAACTGCTGGTTCGCCCGCAACTCGCCAACTCTACCAGCCCCTTGGATCGCAATGACCGGGACCACCTGCTCGAAGTGCTGTTGATGTATAATGACACCAGTTTCACCGGCACAGCCCAAGGTCAGTTGGTCCGGACGGATGGTTCACTGGATCGCAGTGCCCTGAGATACCTTCAGTCAGTGCTGGGACCGCAGGCCGTATCCATAGCTGCAACTGTATGGAACGATCCTCGCCTCACCGATACGACCAAGAAAGAGCCGTTGGCGAGATTGGCCCTGACTTACGCCGGGGCCGACCAGCAAGCCAACGAATTCTACCTGCGCGCCATCAATGATCTCAATCTGACCAAAGACCAGCGCAGCAATCTCATCGAAGACCTGAATGAAGATGGCTTTGCCCGCAACCGGAAGCTGGAAGCCAGCGATCTGCCTTTGATCGAGAACCGCATCGCCTTGATCGAGCAAAACGCCCCAAACACCACTGACCCAGTCAACCTCGCCGCGTTCAAGGAAGCTCACAAGGACTTGGTCCGGATGCGCGAACGGATCCTGAACCCGACTAAACCTGCCCCCTGAATCTTGCTGTGCACACTTGAGCTTGGGTGCCTCAAGGTTTATCTTTCATCCACAAAGGAAGAACTCTTGTGTAATCAAAAAAAGAATCTATGAAACGCAAAGCATCAGCCGTCTGGCAGGGCGATCTCCGTACCGGCAAAGGCGCCATCTCCACCGAAAGCGGTGTTCTCAAGGAGACTCAATACTCTTTCGGCACCCGTTTCGAGAACGGCGTTGGCACGAATCCCGAAGAACTCATCGCCGCCGCCCATGCCGGCTGCTTCTCCATGGCCTTCTCCGCTGAGCTGGGCAAAGCCGGTTTCAAACCCGACTCCATCCAGACGACGGCAGCCATCACCATGGAAAAGACGGACGCCGGCTTCACCGTCACGGAATCGCATCTGGACATGACCGCCAAGATTCCCGGCATCGACCAGGAGCAGTTTACTACTATCTCCAATGGTGCCAAAGCCGGCTGCCCCATCTCCCGCCTCTTGAACGCCAAGATCACGCTGACGGCGAAGCTGGAAGGTTAGCCGGCTTCCGTATTTTCATCTCTCCAGGTAAAGTCTGCGTTGACAGGCTCGCGCATCTGTTGTCCCGTAGTGGTGAACCCGTTGAACCAAACGAACCGCTATGCGTAAAGCCATCGCCGCACTCTGCACCCTTGCCGCCCTCGCCTCCCATTCTTATGCCGCCGAATACAAGGCCGTCCCGGACTGGCTGAAACTGCCGGAAGGCCGTCCTGCCTTGGGTAACATGCATGGCGATATCGCCGTCAGCTCCAAAGGCGACATCTATGTCAGCACCATGGACCCCAAGGCCGGTGTGCAGGTCTATGGCGCCGATGGCAAATTCATCCGCATCCTGCCCGATGCCCCCAATGATTTCCATGGCTTCGTCATCCATAAGAACAAGGACGGCGAATTCCTCTACGGCTCCCGCCTCGGCGCCCAGACCATCGTCAAGCTCACGCTGGATGGTAAAAATGTGCTGACCATACCGGCCTCCGCCATTCCCGATGAATTCAAGAACAAGCCCAAAGGCAAAGACGGCAAAGAAGGCGCTCCCTACCTTCGTCTCACCGGCATGGATGTCGCCCCCAATGGCGACCTCTACGTGACCGATGGTTACTCCAGTGACTACGTCCATCGCTTCGACAAGACCGGCAAATACCTGAAATCCTTCGGCGGCAAGAAGGAGCCTTACAGCTTCAAGACGCTCCACAAGATCGCCATCGATACGCGCTTCACTCCGGCTCGCATCATCGGCTGCGACCGCGCGAATATGCGCGTGGTACACATGTCCCTGGATGGCGAATTCCTCGGGGTCATCGCCACCGATCTGCTCCTGCCCGCTGCCGTGACGGTCCAAGGTGATTACGCGCTCATCGGCGAACTCAAAGGCCAGGTCACGGTGCTGGACAAAGCCGGCAAAGTGGTGGCCAAACTCGGTACGAACACCGCCGCCGACCAGGCGGGCAAGAACACGGTGGAGCCAGCCAAATGGGTGACGGGTATGGTGACCGCGCCGCATGGCGTCGCCTTCGACGCCAAGGGCAATATCTACGTGGCCGAATACAGCCTCGTCGGCCGCGTTCACCGCTACGACAAGCAGTAACCGTCTGAATTTAATATCAAAAGGGCTGGCTGCGTGATGCAGCCAGCCCTTTTCAATTTGTTTACGCCCGTTCAGATCAGAGGCGCAGATGATCGCGCAGCTTGGCCAGCAGTTTCGTGCCCATGCCGCTCACTTTCACCAGTTCATCGAGACCGGCAAAAGGACGCGCCTTCACGATGCCTTTGGCCACCTTCTCCGGCATGCCCTTCACGGCGATGAGTTCGTCCGCACTGGCCATGTTCACGGAAACTTTGGTTTCCTTGGCCGACGGCGCCGCCGCTTTCTTGGCCGCCTTGGGTGCCACCGCTTTCACGCTCTTTGCTGGCTCTGACATGACGGCGGCAGCTGCTGGTTTAGCCGGGATAACTTCAACCTTCGCAACCGTTTCCTCATTGGCCACAACCGGAGCTTCCACCATCACCGGCACTGGCCCGGCAATCGTCACTGGCTGGGAAAAGTTGACGAAATCGCGGGTCACAAAACCCGTCGAAGTCCACTCGCGCAACATCAACACATAATGCCACACACCAGCAGGCGGTGGCGTGAACGTGAGGTTGAACTCACGCAGCGCGGATTCGGACTGTCCGGACAATTGCCCAATGGTCGCTCCTGTCAGCGCCACCCCTTCAAACGCGCCTCCGGCATAAGCCTCCTTCAACGCCCACAACTCCAATGAAAGCGTGCCGCTGACGTTGTCCGTGCAACGGGGATTGAAGATGCTGTCTACTGTGAGCATCACACGTTCGTTCTCGATACGATACCCAGCATTGCCCCGGATCTGCGGCTGCTGGAACTGCTGACGGCGCGGATAGACCGCCAGACTGTGCACCTCGTCATAGCGCCCATTGTTACCCGCCACCAGCACGAGCACCATGCTGTAATCCGCCTGCCCCGCCAACTGGTTGGCCACCGCACGCACCTCAAAATTCAAGGTGTCATCCGCGATCTCACCGATAGGTGGCAAGGCCGCTTGCGCGACCAGATGCCCCGTAAGGTCAGCGGCCGAGCTGGGTGCCTGTGGACAAGCCCAGAGCTGTAAGGCCCAATTACGGCTATGTGCCGCTTGGTCCAAGACCGCGAACATGGCATGAAGTGCGACCGTATCTCCGTCAAAGCGATACCCGTGATTAGCCCCTAAAATGGCTAATGAATAACCCGTCGAACGGGCCGAAATTTTCTCGAACAATTCCTGTTTCATAAAGAAACATTAAAACAGGACAATTCGCGGACGAACAAGTGCTGCTAAGTGACAATTCAATGAATTCTTTTCACTAATACACAAGCATTCACAAGTCTTATTTGCGGTGCTTTTCTTGCCAAAACGACAATGAATTGCGTATATCCAACACCTGCCAAGCTTCACTTCCCTTCCGCCATCTCCTCGTAAAACTTCTGCAACCGCTTGGTCATCTCCTCGGGCGAAACGTCCTCTTTATGCGTCATGATCGTCCACTCGTGACCGAATGGATCAGCCAAGCAGCCCGCACGGTCCCCGTAAAACTTGTCCGCGACCGGTTGCATCACCTTCGCCCCGGCCGCCACGGCGCGATTGAACACCGCATCCACATCTTCCACGTACAACGCCAGCGTGACCGAAGTCCCCTTGACCGTTAGTGGCGACAGCTTCCCGTATTCCGGAAACTCGTCGGAAAGCATCACGATGGAATTGCCCAACTGGATTTCCGCATGCCCGATCCCCTGCCCGTCCGGCGAAGGCAACCGGTAACGCTCCACCGCTCCAAACGCCTGTTTGTAGAACTCGATCGCCCGCGCCGCTCCCTGCACCGCAATGTAGGGAGTGACAGAATGAAATCCATCCGGGATCGGCTTGACGGACGTACTCATACTGTTTGCGGATTAGAGGTTACTTCTTCGGCAACTGCCCTTCGATGACACTCGCCACCTGCTTGGCCAATTGCTCCGAACCTTCCGTGGTGAAATGAACATCTTTCGGTTTTTGATGCGTCGCCAGTGTAGGGGTGATGTATGCGTTCAAGTCATTGACCAGCACTCCCTCATCTTTCATTACCTTCGCGGCGACTTTGTTATACACCGGGATGTCTTCAAATTTACGCGGCGGATTCAGATCTCCCTTGGGCACTGGCGTCGTCGTCGCCCAGATCACCTTGGCCCCGGTCGCTTTCATCTTCTTCACCAGCTCGCGCAGGTTCTTCTCGTATTCATCCGGCTCCACCTGGCGTGTGGTCTCGGTCATATACTTTGCATCGTGCAGACCGAAGTTGAAATGGATCACATCCCATTTGCCCGTGCCCAGCCATGCATCGATCTTCGCCGTGCCATTCTTGGTGGGACCGCCATTGGTCGGGATGCGATGCACATTCGCTTTTCCTTCAAGCAACTTGCGCACCGGCACCGTGTAGCCGATGGAGATGGAATCCCCGATCAGCAGCACACGCGGCAAACCGGGCTTGTCCACGATCGCCTCCATCGCCGGATTCGGTGCGGCCTTCTTCACCGCTTTCTTGGGGTCGACCGCCTTCGCGTCCTTTGCTTTGTCCTGCGCCAGCACCGGCATCACCAAGGTCAGAGCCAGCAAAGCACCCGCCATCCGCAGCATAGATTTCTTCATAATTTTTCTGAGTTCGATCGTTCCGAGTCAACTCGGCCACTACTTCTTCTCCTTCGCATACGCCGCATACGCCGCCTCGATTCCCGCCGCCTTCGGCTCGCCCTTGTGCAGAATGATCCGATGCCGCAGCGCCAATTTCTCCCCTGCTTTCAGGGTGACCGTTCCATCCGGCGCATTCTTATCGAGATTCTTCGTGCCGAACGGATTGGCCGTCAGCAGGCCATACGTGCGCACATGCCAAGGAGTCGGATGACGGAAGCTTGAGGGATGATTCAACATTGTAATGCCAACCATCTCGCCTTCCAATGGTCCATAATAGGAGCACCACGTGGCACGTGTGCCCCAAGCATCCTTGTCCACCTTGCCCTCGCTCGTGAGGATCTTGCCACCCAGCTTCTTGTCCACCGACATCACCGTAGGCACGCGCACGCTGAAGCCCGCATCCTTCGCATCTTCCAGGGTCACCTCACCCGCCGTCGCCTTGAACTCGATATCGCAATCGATGATATGACTGCCTTTCTCCACCCGGAAAGTATAGCGCCGCTCATCTTCCATGAGCTTCTTGCCCTTCACATCGAAGTAATCATTCACACTCACGAGCACCACCTTGTCAGGCGTCACGGTCGTTTCCTTGAACTCACGATGCTTCGTGCTGCCCATGCGCAGGCCGCGCGCCTTCATCCCCTCATTCTTCGTTCCCTCGACACTCTTCGGTTCGTGCCAGGTATCTGCTCCGTTCACACCCTCATGGCCGAACCAGATGCCTCGATGATGCGGATGATCCTGCTGCTCCGTCTTGATGTCCGCCATAGGATACGCCCGCGTCATCGGCTGACCCGTCGGGCCCATCACCGGCCAGAGGTAAGGCTTGTTCGAGTCTCCCTGCAGAACGTATTTCGTGAACAGCTTGCCGTTATGATTGATGGTCAGACCTTCCTTGGTCTTTTCCACGGAGAAGCCCTTGGGGCTGTCCGCCGCCAGCAACGGCATGGCCAGGCTCGTGGCGATCAGAAAAAAGGCCGTCCGACGGGAAATCTTGGTGAAATAGGCGCTCATGTGTATGTCCCATCAATACCGTCCCGCGAGAACTTCGTCACGCAGAGAATATCGGTAGCTTCGCCCGCGCTGGCAAATTATCCCCATTGACTTGTTGTCGGCCGGCTGGCTCCCCACTACTATCACGCGCTTGGCAAACATTGAACCAGACTATTACGCGATCCTCGGGCTCGATCAGAAGTGCACAAATGAGCAGATCCGCGCGGCCTATCGCATCCTCGCCAAACGCTTCCATCCCGATGTAAATCGCGGCTCGGCCGAGGCGGTCGCACGTACCCAGGAACTCAATGCCGCGTATGAAGTGCTCAACCAGCCTGCCGAACGGCGCGCCTACGATGAAGCCCGTGCAGTTCGTGCCGCCAATATCGCCCAAGATTCAGCGCGACGCGCTGGCAACATCGAACGCAACATCGCCAAAGATGTCAGTCTGCGGCTGGAAGATTTTTTACGAGGCACCTCTCTGGATGTGAAAGTGAGCGATTCCGGCAATCCCGATGGCCCGGAGACGTATCAACTTGTGATTCCGCCCGGAACAGCTCCCGGAACACGCCTTCGGATCCCCCGCACTGGCGCTTACAAAGGCGGCTTTGTGATTGTCCGCACGAAAGCTCTGCCGGGCTTCCGCTTCAAGGTCCGCGGCTCCGATCTGCGCTGCGACCTGAAGATCACCACCAAACTGGCCACGCAAGGCGGTGCCACCACGCTAAGCGGTGTTACCGGTTCCATGGTCCGCGTCCAGATCCCCGCTGGAATCGTCCGCGGCGATGTCGTCCGTGTCATCGGCGAAGGACTGCCAAAACCTCGTGGCGGACGCGGTGATTTGATCGTCCGCATCCTCTACCAGCCTGAGGTCAAGATCACGCGCAGCACAAGACGGTAGCCATCTCGGCTCTTCCCGCTCAAACCGGCTGTGCAGGCTCAACGGCGTTCGCCCCTGCTTCAGGCTCAGCAACCGCTGGTACTGCGGCGGCTTCTGCCGCCTTATTCTTGCGCTTCTCCTCTTTCTTGGCCTTCTTCTCCAACTCGCGGCGGCGTTTCTCGAACTGATAATTTGGTGTAGCCATGTATTCGGCCTACACCCTCACCCTGCCGATTTGCGATAGCGAGCTTAGAAATGAACCAAATATCGCCTCCGTTTGTCGCAATGCCGCCCTTATGGGTGCTTCGGTTCAGTTAACACCTGTTTTTCCGGTTTTTTCCCTCTCGATCCTGGCCGCATGGCTTTTCTTCCACTCCTCGCCCAGTTCTTGCACGGATTTGCCGGTCAACTGCTTCCAGAACTCTTCCGTATACTCGCCGTTCCGCGCCATCGCGTTCAACTTCTGCACGCTGGCCTCGTCGTAGTTCTTCACCACCCAGTTCAGAAAATTGCCGGTGACCCGATAACTGGCATCATGCTTGGCAGCGTCCAAGTTCCGGGCTGTGATCTCCGCCCCCTTAGATTGTGGCTCATACAGAAACCACCGGATGTAATCTGGAATCCCCTCCACGATCCATCCCGGCGCACGATTTCCCCCTCGACCACGACCATAGCTCTGGATGATGTGCACCATCTCGTGCACCACTGAGCCCAAAGCCTCGCGTTTCAACTCCTTCCGGAACCAGATGCTGTTAAGATTGATCTGGCCACCTCCCGCCGAAGCAGGCAATCCGCCCATGTCATTGCGGAACTTCAGCGTCACCTTGGCCGGAGCCGTGAACCCCTCGCTGGGCAGCATCAACACCAGCTTCGGATACCACTCTTGAACTACCGGTTTCAGCTCTTTCTCCGCCCACACTTCGAGATCCGGTGCCGCCGTCACATCCAGCATGAACTGATATTTTCCCTCCTCTACAGCGAATTCTTTAATGATCCGCTTCGCCACCGGTGCCACGGAGGTAGTCGGCGCGGGCCCCTTGGCATCGATCACATCTATCTCACTGAAAAAGGTGTTCCCGAAGGCATCCCTTGCCTCGGTGCGCGAGACATCGAACAACAAGTGGCGATAGCTGCCCAGCGCCTCCCCGGTATCGTCTAGGATGGCCACCGCATACTGCCCGCCACCGTTACTTCCTTGCGGACGCGTATCCACACTCCCGACGAGTTTCCACCCGCAGGATTCAGGTGCGACACCTCGCTTTGGCGAAGGATTGAACTCTGCCGCCCCGCCGTCAGCACCATACACTTTGTAGACTTGAGGCCCGCGCGAACCCGCATGCCATGAGTAGGAATTGATCTGTTTGACCGCGATTACACCGTCCAGATCCACCTTTATCCGGCCGCCATCTGTGCCAGCTTGAAAAAAGAAATTCGCCGACGGCTGATCATCACCGGCCGGTACTTTGCCATCGCGCAATACCGCCAAGTCGCCACTGTTGCGGTCCCGTTCACCATCGACGATGGTGAATCGTGCCCCTGTCGCCGCATCATTATTCGCCGGCAAAGGCATCGATTTTAAACTGAATCCAGCACCAGCAGCATCATGCTCGACCAATACCTTGACGTCTGCCCTGGCGACGAGTTGGCTGGCCAGCAATCCGAGCATCATCACCGCATGGCATTGTTGCTTCATGTCCCGCTTCACAGTTCCCTTTCGTCCATCTGGAACATAGTCATGGCATTCTGTGCCTCATGCAAGGCCGAGGTCCGAGAGGGCTCTCCTTTGCGGTCATCATCATGATCCAGGGACCTGCGCATACGGCCGCAACCACAATCCCGGCGCCTGCACAGCCTCCGGTAGATCAAAGAAACCATCGAACATAATCACCTGCGGCTGCTGCCCTTTGCTTCACCTCTGAAAAACCACCTTTAGCGCCTCCACCAGCTTCTCTTGAGTGAAGGGTTTCTCCAAAATGGCGCTGATGCCCAGGCTCTTGAATTCCTTCATCTCGCGCTCGTCCAGCCGCCCGCTGGCGATGATGATGCCGATATCGGGTGACATCCGTTTGAGCACCCGGACAAATGCCAGCCCGTCCATGTGCGGCATATGCACGTCCGTCAGCACCGCCCGTAATTCCGCCCGCTTCTCCGCCACTTTGATCAGCGCCTCCGTGCCGTCCACTGCCGTGATCACATTGAAGTTCAAGGCCGTCAGCACCGCTCGGGCCGCCTGACGCACCACCGGTTCGTCGTCAGCCACCAAGATGCACTCGCCATTGCCGCGAAACGCATCCGGCTGCTTCTCCACTGTCGCCGTCAGCGTATTCCCACCATCGGCCGGCAGATAAATGGCAAAGGTTGTCCCTTGGCCGGGGACGGAATAAACCCGGATAAAGCCCCCATGGCTCTTGATGATTCCCATGACCGTCGAAAGCCCCAGCCCCGTACCCTTGTCCGGCCCCTTCGTGCTGAAGAACGGTTCAAAGATGCGTTCCACCACCTCTGGCGGAATTCCTGTCCCGGTATCAGTGACCCGCCAGACGACGTAGCTGCCCGGCAGTGCTTCCGGAACCGAGCTGGCGTAAGCAGCGTCGATCTCCACATTCTCCGCCTCCAAGGTCAGTGTGCCGCCATTGGGCATCGCATCCCGGGCATTGACACACAGGTTCAGTAAAACCTGATGAAGCTGGGTGTTGTCGCCCAGAATGGTTCTCAATCCCTTGGCATAATTGGTCTGCAGGCTGATGCTCTTGGGAAAAGTCCCCCGGATGATCTTTTCCATCTCTTTCAGGAGATGCTGGGGCTGGATGAGCAGCCGCGCGCCTTCAACCCCTTTGGCAAAGGTCAGGAGCTGCCGCACCATGTCGGCTCCGCGCTTGGCGCTGGTCTCCACCATGTCGATCAGCTTGGTCGCGTCCGGATACTCCATCCGCATAAGCTCCACCGACATGAGAATCGGTGCCAGCGCGTTGTTCAGGTCATGGGCCACCCCGCCCGCGAGCGTGCCCAAGCTCTCCAGCCTTTGGGTGCGCAGCATCTGCCGCTCCACCCGCTTGCGTTCCGTGATGTCTGTGTTGATGACCAGGACGGATTTGGGATTGCCCATGACATCATCGTGCAGCAGCGTGCGCCGGCTCTCCACGATGATCTCTTTGCCGCTCTTGGTGGTTTGCTGCAACTCCCCCACCCATTCCCCTTTTTCCAGCAGCAACCGCCGGGCTTCCTCATGGCGCTCCGAACTGTCGGTGGAGAACAGCTCATCCGCACGCTTGCCAATCACCTCATCCGCCAGCCAGCCGTAGAGCCGCTCCGCCCCTTTGTTCCAGTAAATGATGCGTTGCTCCAGGTTTCTGACATAGATGGCGTCCTGCGTTTTGTCCAGCAACGCCGCCTGCTCCCGGATCTGCACTTCCGCCTCTTGCCGTTTGCGAAAATCCTCGGCTTCAGTCAGTGCCCGCTTCACCGCTGCTGGAAGGCGGTCAAGCCGCTGCTTCAGCAGGTAGTCCGTGGCCCCGTGTTGCAGGCACTTCACCGCATCCTCCTCCCCGATGGAACCGGAGATGAGCATCACGGGTGTTACCGGATGCTTTTCCCGCACCAGCTTCAAGGCGGTTATGCCGTCATAGTCCGGCAGATTATAGTCACACAGGACGATCTGGAACTGCCCGCTCGCCAGCGCCTCCTCAAAACTTTGCCGGTTATCCACATGCGTGATCTCGCAGACCAATCCGCCTGCCTCCAGTTTACCCAGGATCAGTTCGGCATCCCGTGAACTGTCCTCCAGATGCAGTATTTGTATTGGTTTCATGTGGTCTCAACGAAAAATGGATCACACCTAGCGCACGACTATAATTGCCGGCCTGCCGTCCCCGGTGGCGGTTCATTGAGCACGGCCCAAAACACCCCCAACTGTTTCACCGCCTCCACGAACCCCTGAAACTTCACCGGCTTGACGACATAGGCATTCACACCCAGTTCATAACTGCGGATCAAATCCTGCTCCTCCCGTGAGGAAGTCATCACCACTACCGGTATGACTTTAAGTTTGGTGTCACCCTTGAGCTGCCGCAGTACTTCCAGCCCATCTACCTTCGGCATTTTCAGGTCCAGCAAAATCACCGCCGGCAATCCCTCCGGCCGGGCGGCAAAATCTCCCCGCTGATACAGATAGTCCAGTGCCTCCGCTCCGTCTTGTAGATGCACGACCTCGTTTGCCAGCAGATGCTCCTTGAGAGCGTCCATCACCAGCTCCGCATCGCGCATGCTGTCTTCCACCAGCAGTATCCTTTTGAGTGAATTCATGATTGTCCTCTGGTTAAATTGACCACTGCGGTTCAGTTCTTATTCATGATTGGCGGCGGCAATCGCCGTGAACCTTTTGCTTCGCCCATCTGCATCGTCCGGAGCAACGGCTTTCAGCGTGAAATAGAAGGTGGCTCCCTTGCCGCTTTCACCTTCGGCCCAAGTCCGGCCACCATGCCTGGTGATGATGCGTCTCACCGTCGCCAGCCCGATGCCCGTCCCTTCAAACTCTTCCGCACGGTGCAGCCGCTGAAACACACCAAACAGCTTGTGTCCATACTTCATGTCAAACCCTGCGCCATTATCCCGTACAAAGAACACCGTCCTCCCGTCCTCTTCGCCCGCCTGGCCGATCTCGATTTCTGCCGGATCGCGTTTACGGCTGTATTTGACCGCGTTGCCGAGCAAGTTGGAGAACACCTGCTTCAACATGGCTGCATCCCCCTGCACCTTGGGCAAGGAAGCGATCTTCCAGTTGATATTCCGTCCTTTGATGGCCATCTCCAGCCCCTTGATCGTGTCCCTAGCACATAAATCCAGACTGACGGCTGACTCATGGAATTCGATCCGGCCCATCCGGGAAAAAGCCAGCAGATCATCGATCAACTGGCCCATCTCGACGCTGGCATCCGTGATGACCTTCAGATAGCGCTTGGCCTTGTCAGAAAGCTGTCCTTCCGTGACTCCGGTCAGCATCTCAACATAACCATGGATGTGCCGCAACGGCGCCCGCAAGTCATGCGATACCGAGTAGGAGAAGGACTCCAGTTCCTTGTTGGCGTTCTCCAGTTCGGACGATCGGCTTTGCAGATCTTGGTTCAGTTTCAGGATTCTCTCCTCACCCGCTTTGCGCTCCGTCATGTCCCGCGCCACACAGAACATCAGCCGGTCCTCTTGCGACCAGGTCGCGGACCACACGATGGGCACCATCACTCCATCCTTACGCCGGTAACGGTTCTCGAAATCTCGAACCGGCTGGCCGGCCATCACGTTCACGGCGGCTTCGTTCGTCTTAGCCAGATCATCCGCATGGACCAGATCGATATACTTTTTGCCCGCCAGCTCCACCGGCAGATAACCCAAAACCTTCTCACAGGCGGCGCTCAAGAACACAAACCGCCCCTGCTCATCGATCGTACAGATCATATCCAGTGAATGCTCCATGATGAGCTGGTTCGCCCGCAGCAACTTGCCCAGCTCGACATTACGCGCACCCAGATCCAGTTGTGACTGGCGGCGCAACTGGTTCTCTCGCAGCACCAAGGTGAACACGGCTCCCAGCACCATGAAACTCAGTGTGGTGCCGACCAGCGTGATCAGCCGGGCCTTGCTTGCCTCCTGTCCCGTCGCCAGCGTCCGCTCTTCCAGCAATCTGCGTTCCTCCAAATCCATCCGCGTAAGTGAACTGCGGATCTGGTCCATCAACGCCTTGCCCTGCCCGCTGGCCACCAACTGTCGCGCCGGTTCCAGCCCGGAATCCTGCCGGGTGGCGATGATCGCCTGTGCAAAAATCAATTCCTGCTCGATCAACGGTTCGAGAAGATCACATTCCTGCTGCTGCTTGGGGTTGTCCTGGGTCAAAGCCCGGATGATCTTCAACTGGCCTTTCACCTTGCCTGCTGATTCCTTGTATGGCTCAAGAAAAGACGTTTCACCCGCCAGCACAAAGCCGCGGGCACCCGTTTCCACCTCCTCGATCCGCAGACGCAATCGTGCCAACTTGTTCCGGACATCCTCGGTATGGCTTACCAAGCTCACCGTGTCCTGCATCCGTAGGGTGGTATGCCAGTTAAGCCAGGCCACCCCGCCCAATACGATTAACGCCGAGATAAATCCGGCAAGAAAAGTTCGGATTGAGGCCTGATTCATTCAGCCCTCCTCGGCTCACGAACATGCGGCCAGACACGCTCCACTGAACTCACTTCATCGTGATGGTATGATGGCATGCACAACACTTATTAGCACTCCTCCTGAATCAACATCAACTGACTGACCAACACCGCCAAGCCGCCAAGCGGGCAGAGGCAAGCAATGCCGCCCCCGTAGTTTCTCAGACTGATGATGCTTCATATACGGTTTGGTTCTTGTGAAGGACACAGTTCAGTTATCCTCTCTCCCCTCTGGCCGTTCAGCATACTTTTTTCCCGATGCTCACGCAAAGTAAAAAACTCAACCGAAAAATATAGTATTGCGGTCAACCCTACTCCCTTCTCATGAAAAAATGAAGCATCACGGCTTTGCAAATTTTGCCATGCCAAAACAAGAAAAGCTTGCCTGATAAAAGCGTCTTAAACCAAAACTAAATGCGTGTTGAGTCCTTTAATTCAATGGCATTAAACTCAACCTTTATGAGCAAAATTGCTTGCCCGATGTGTGAGATGGAAGATGTCCTGAAACACGCCGACAAATACGAATGCGTCACCTGCGGCCATGAATGGGAACTCGAAGCTAAAACCGAAGCTCCCATCGGTGATCGTGTGGTGAAGGACGCCCATGGTAACGTCCTCGCCGATGGCGATCAGATCATCCTCATCAAAGATTTGAAACTCGGCGGAGGGAACCAAGTCCTCAAAGGCGGCTCGAAGTCCAAAGGCATCCGTCTCGTCGATGGCGACCACGAGATCTCGTGCAAAGTGGACGGCATCACCGTGGGATTGAAGGCGTGCTTCGTTAAGAAGGTGCAAGAGAACTAAGCTGGCGATACAATCTAAAATCAATCAGCCCAAGGAAACCCGCGATCCGGGCTCTCCTTGGGCTGAATTGTTTAAGGGGCTGTTGGATGCTCTACTTCGCCGGCTCCGCATTCCACACTTTGATATCGTCAAAGAGCCCGTCCTTGCCACCCACGCCCAGTTCAATCTTGGACTTCGTCACATGACCGATGCCCGGTGATTTCAGATAAGCCATCGGCTTGCCATCGAGCAGCACGCGCATCTCGTCGCCCACCGTCTCCACCGTCATCGTGTACCACTTGTTCTGCTCGATCTTGGCGGGGTACGTCACCTGCTTGCCCTTCATCAACTTGGCGACTTCTTCCTTCTTCGTCGGGTCTTCCTTCAACTTCTTGATGATCAGGTTCTGGCTGCCCTCGCGTTCGTCCATGATCGTCACACCGTTCGTGCGGACGATGGCCCGGCAAAGATGGCCATAATGGGCCTCCGTATATTTGCGGTCATCGAACTCCACATCCATGGACGTAGCTCCGGCCAGATTGATGCGCACCTCCACCACACTGTCCTTCGTCGGGATTTCCAGTCCGTAAACCGCCGCGTGCGCCGTGATGGCTGGCTTGCCGTTCGCCGCCGGAATGGTCGTTACCCGCGTCTGCGTACCTTTCAGCACCCCGTTCTCGAACTTGAACGTATCCACCACCCGGTGCCAGGGCTTCGCGGGCGGGTTGCCTTCCATGTTATCGGAGAAGAGCAGTTCCTTTTTCTTCGCCAGCGATTGGGTCGGGATCGGCGGCAAATCAGCCGCGAAAACAACAGAAGTAATCAATGAGCAGGCAGCCAGGAGAATACGTGCATTCATAATTTTCAGGTTACGAGCCTATGCTTAAGCCGCCTTGGGTCGTTGGCAAGAATAAGTACGTTAAGCTTCCCTGTTCTTCGCCTGACGCCAGCCATTTCTTGCCCAGGGGCCTGCTATTTATCTTGTATCGATCGCACCACTTCCTCGAACGCCTTCGCATCCATCTCCACTAGGTGGCTGCGCTCCGGGAAACGCCCTTCCTTCACATCCGCGATGTATTCGCGGAAAGCGGCGAGGCGCTCTTGCTGCAAGCGTTGATATTCCGCGACGAAATTACGATACGCCTTTGCGTGGCGAGGCAGCCGTTCATCGTAATCGCCGAGGATATCGTCACTGAAAAGAAATTGCGTGTCGCAGCCATCACCTGAGCCAAGCGACATGAGGATGAGCTTGGTCTGCTTGCTCAACCAGCTCGCGAGATTGTGCGGCACCAGTTCCAACTCCGCTGCATATGCTCCCGCGCTCTCCAGTTCCTTCAGGCGGCGATACAGCTCCTTCGCCTCATCCACCGTCTTGCCGATGGCGCGATAATTCGTCCACGTGACATGCCGCGGCACCATACCGAGATGGCCCACGACCGGAATCCCCTCTCGCGCCATGCCCTCGATAATGAATGGGCTGGCTGAGCAATAGACCGAACTCGCGCCCGCCTCCAGCGCCCGAAAGCCCACCCGGATCGCCTCTTCCTGCGAAGCGAGCCCATGCGGTGTCGCGCAGGAAAGAAAGCTGTTCGGTGCCGCAGCCACCAGCTTCGGCAGGCGCGCTTGCGACTCCGGTGAATCAAAACTGCAACTCATCAGATCCACCCCGGCCTGCTCTGCGGCTGTCGCTTCCTCCGGCGATTTCACATGGATATGCGTCAGGACGCGTTTCCCCTTGAGCTGTTGCAGATCGTAAACCGTGTATTTCTTGCGTGGACGAAGCATGGATAAAAGCTATGCAACGCCACCTCAGAACTCAACCGCGATTCATCATGTTGGGACTGTTCATTGGACATCAGAGCCACTACCTGCCCGCCACTTCCGGCGGGTTCGTGTGAAGGTTGCCTGAACGAACCGGTTGCAACACACTCGTGTCGAAGCCATATTATCTGACGCTCTGTTCCTGGGCGATTCGCGTCGGATTACTTGGTTTCCCAGCGTGTAAAACAGCGTCCAGGAAAATATTTTACCCGGGCTGTCCTGAATCATCCGCCCCGTTCGTCGTAACATTGAAAGACAACAACCCAACGAAACTATGACAACAAACAATACCAATACTGTTCGCCTTCACCGGGTGCTCCGCGCGACGCCAGAGCGGGTTTACAAGGCGTTTCTGGACGCGGACGCCATGGCCAAATGGCTTCCTCCGAACGGCTTCACGGGCAAAGTGCATCACATCGATGTCAAAGTGGGCGGCACGTACAAGATGTCGTTCACCAATTTCAGCACCGGTTCGAGCCATTCCTTTGGCGGCACCTATCTCGAACTCAAGCCCGGGGAACTCATCCGCTACACCGACCAGTTCGACAATCCCGGCCTGCCCGGCCAGATGATAACGACCGTCACGTTGAGAAAGGTCTTCTGCGGCACGGAATTGAACGTCACCCAGGAAGGAATCCCCGCAGTCATTCCCGCTGAGGCGTGCTACCTGGGTTGGCAGGAATCGCTGATCCTGCTGGCAAAATTGGTTGAGGCGGAAATCCCCGACCAAATGTGAAGAAGTTCCAAGTTGAGCGAGAGGGACGCATCCCGCTCTCTCGCTCAACTTTTCGGCGGCCAATCCTTGCCCATGAGCTCCTGGGGCAATTGCTTAGGGTCTACCGGATAGATAAGTGAAAGATCCATCTGCGCTTTTGAGCCTTGCAGGAACTCCATTTCCTCAGGCGCACCGATGATGAGCCAGAGAACTTCCTGATCTGTATCGTTGAAAACCTGCCGCAACTGGTCCGGGCCAACGAGTACGCCACCGTGCTTTGGGATGGTCAGTGTCTCCTCCCCCACGCGCAAACGCCCCACCCCTTCCAGCACGAAGTAAAACTCCTCCGCCCGGATGTGCTTATGCAGGGTATTGGCGCTCTGTGGCGGCATGCGCCAAAGTCGCGCACCGATGTTTTCACTCCCGGTGCGCTCCAAAAAATCCGCATTGGGTATCTTCATCAGGTTTGAAACCCGCCATTGAAGATCCTCCGGTTTGATCAGGCAGTAGCCGCTGAAAGTTCCCATGGCATTGCTTCCCTATAGCTTGATCCTTCCCTCATCCAGATCGATGAACTCGAACATCGTCAGTACCGTACCCGCTGGCAGGCCGATCTCCGCCAACCGCTCGTTCAGACGTTGCGTGCCGGCATCGCGCCAGCCGCGCTTGGTCATGAAACTGTTCCACACCTCGATCTCCTGATCGTCAGGTCTGCGCCCATTGGCAAATGCCCATTCGAGCAATTCTAAATCACTTTTATCACCCTTAAGCGTCTCGGCCTCGATCGCTGCGTAATCAAGCTTCAGGAACTGGCAGCAACGCCAGTCGAAACTGCCTTTCATCGCCGTGCCCCGTGCCGACTGCCAGCCTTCCGGCAGTTTCCCGGCTGCCGCGAGCCGGATCTTATCCAGCATACGGCCAAAATAGACGAGGCCTTGGACCTGATCGAACGGGCTGCGCAGCCCCGGAATGATGGTAGGATACGAATTCGCCATGGCTGAAAGAAAGCACTTCGCGCCCATTCCTGCAAGTGGCACAGTCTGGAAAACTTTTGCGCTTTCACTGGACCGTTTTTCACCGGCCAATTAATTTCAAGCCGCACAAGCAGCATCCTTCTAAAAATGAACACTCCGAGCATCTCACGTCGTAACTTTCTCAAAACCACCTCAGTGCTCGCAGTCGGCGCACCTCTGCTGGCCGGAATCCAATCCGCGCATTCCGCGAGTGTAAAACGCCCGCTCATGGCTTACGTGGGCACTTTCAGCTCACCTCTGCGCGATACGTTGCCCACCCAAGTGGACCTTCCGCCGGGCAATGGGCGCGGCATCCATCTGTTTCAAGTGGACCGCACCTCGGGCTCGATGAAAGCAGCGGGAGTTTATGAAATGGGCACCAGCCCGAGCTGTCTCGTGCTGAACCAAACTGGCACGCATCTCTATTCTGCCAACGAAACGGACCGGGTGGGTGAGAACAAGGAAGGTACGGTCAGCGCGTTTGCCATCGGGCGGGCTGATGGGCAATTGAAGCTGTTGAACACTGTCCGGGCCGGTGGTGCGGGCCCGACATATGTAAGCATCCATCCCTCAGGACATTTTTTACTGGTAGCAAATTACTTCGGCGGCTCCGTGGCAGTGCACCCCATCCTGCCCGACGGACGGCTCGGCGAACCTTCCGATGTAAAAGTGGATGCCGGAAAAATCGGTCCGACGAAAGCGCCACATGCACCTCCGGGCAGTTTCGCCTTCAGCGGTCACGATCGAACGCACGCGCACATGATTGCGGCAGACCCTTCAGGCCGCTACGTCTTGCATGTTGATCTTGGGCTGGATCAGATTCTCATCTGGAAGTTCGATGCCCAGAAAGGCGTCCTGACGCCGAATGACCCGCCTTTTGTCTCATTACCGCCCGGCGATGGACCGAGACATTTTCATTTTCACCCCAACGGCCGCTGGTTTTACTCCATCCAGGAGGAAGGCTCGACGATAGTCCTGTTTGATTACGATGCCGCCAAGGGCCGGTTGGCCGCACGCCAAACCATCTCCACCTTGCCTCCGGGTTATGCCGGCAGCAATTTCTGCTCCGAGATACTGGTGAGCGAGGATGGCCGTTTCGTCTATGCGGGCAATCGCTTGCACGACACCATCAGCATTTTCTCTGTCGGAAAGAACGGTGAACTCACCTACATTCGCGAAGAACCGACCCGTGGTAACTACCCGCGCAGCTTTAGCTTCGATCCCACGGGCAAGCTGCTCTTCTCCTGCAATCAGCGCGCTGACAATCTCACCGTCTTCCGCGTGGATCGTAAAACCGGAAACCTGACTTTCACCGGACAATACGTCCCGGTGGGAAACCCCTCGATGCTCGTATTTCTGGATTTGGCAAAGTCCGATTGAAACATGGCAGAAAGGTTGCCAAGGGACACGCGAGGCAGTATCACTGCGTTGCCTATCCATTGACAGATTTATGAAAACTCACTTGCTCATTTTGAATCTGGGTCTTTGCTTGTTCACATTATCTTTGGCACCCCGGCTCTTTGCCGCCGCGCCGGAATACAAACCGGAACTCTTCAAAAGCACCAAGCTGATCTATGCGGACAACTTTGATGGGAAAACGCTCAACACCAACTTCTGGGAGATCCGCCAGAACAGCACTTGGACGATCAAGGACGGCGTGCTGACCGGCAGCCAATCATCCAAGGAGTTTCAGGAAAAAATGATCGCGAAAGGCGACAAGGCCCATGCGGGGTTCAAGCCCGTGATCTGGCTCAAGCAGGTGCCGGAAAACTTCGTTTGCACCATGCGTGTGCGTTACGACGCCAAGGCTTATCAGAAGGGCTTCCCGCTCCTAGACGTCGGTCACCACATCCACACGCTCACCTTCAGTGAAAAAGACACGACACTGAAGATCAAAAAGAACATCGAGATGAAATCCATCGAGCAGCCGCTCTTTTCGCTCAACGAATGGCACGATGTGGTGATCGAGTTGAAGAAAGGCACGCTCTTGCTCAAGATCGACGGGAAGAAATACCTGTTCGAAAGCAAGAACATCGACGGGACCGGCCAGCATCAGATTGACTTCAAGGGGGTCGATTTGGGGGCTTGCCAAATCGACCACATCAGTCTGTGGTCAGGACAATAAGCCGAGTCGCCTGCGCTGTTATTTCTCCGCTGCGCGACCGAGTTCAGCGAGCTTGAGCACGGTATTCCAATTGCGCGCCGTGTTCGCCACCCCGATCCACTTGTCGAACTTCTCGGCCATTTTGCATTTGCCGAAACCGTACGGTGTATGCAGATAGGCCACGTTTTTGATGACTTCGACCTCCTCCCCTTTCACCGCAAAGGCACGGATACGCCCTATGTCTTCTGCCTTCGGCGCGCCGGCAAGCAGTGCGGCATGAACTGTGGTTGGCGCGATGGCGGCGGCTTTGGAGAAAGGATTGTGTGCGATGAATTCGCCCCACTCGGCTAACGTCGGCACAAAGATCGCCTTGTCGAAATCAAATTCCTTGCGGCAAATATCTGCGATTGTAGAAATAACTTGCTTGCAACTCAGTCGACTACGAACGATCGCGTTGCCGCTATTGATATAAGTAGCCACGTTCTCAAAACCCGCCTCGGTAAGTTTTTCGCGCAGCTTCTGGACGGGCAGTTGAGTCTTGCCACCGACACCCCGGAACAGGATGAGATAAACGGTTCGCTTCATCGGCCTACGCCGTCTTCTGCATCTGCGTGATCTTCTTCGTCGCTAGGCCGATGGGCCGGTCGAGCGGAATGCCCATGCAATCGAGCAACGTCGTGAGCAGGTCGCCCTGGTTGCCCTTGATGCCCGTGAGGTAGCGCCCCGTATTGAGCGAACCGCCGCCCTTGCCCGCAATGATGAACGGTAGATTTTCGCGCGTGTGCTTGTTGCCGTCCTCAAGGCCCGAACCCCACATCATGATGCAGTTATCCAGCAACGTGCCGTCGCCTTCCTTCAAGCTCTGCATCTTCTTCACCATGTAGGCGAACTGGGAAATGTTGAACTCCGTGATCGCGGCGACTTTGCCCACCTTGCCGTCCTCGTTGTTATGATGCGTCTGCGAATGGTGCGCATCCGAGAAGCCGAGTTCCGGATAAGAAACCCCGTTCGGCGTGGACCCGATGTAAGAACTCACACGCGTCGTGTCCGTCTGGAAGGCCAGCACGTTCAGGTCGCACATCACCTGCATGTATTCGCTGCGCTTGTCACCGATCGGAATCTTCACCTCGATGGGCGGTGAATCCGTCGCACTGCGCTTTGTCACACTGACACCCGCCTTCTCCAAGGCCGCTTCCTTCTGCCGATATTCGATAGCCGCGATGCGACGCTCCACGCTCCTCACGCTGTCCAGATACTCATCCAGCTTGTGCTGATCGATCTGTGGCAAGGTCCGGCGCAAATCCTTCGCCCCGCCCAGCACCAGATCCAGCATGCTGCGATCCAGCGCTTCACGGCGCATGGCCTCGGGAGATTTCGCACCACCGCTGGTCAAACCCGTCTTGTTGAAAAGACGATTCAACACAGCCCGCGGATTCGTCTCTGCCGGGACTGCCTGCGTCGGCGAACGGAAACTGCAGTGCGAGTAATACCCTTCGTTCAACCCTTCCTGATTTTCCTTATGCGTCTGCGGCATCGTGGCCAGCTCGAGCGATGGCAATGCCGTCATCGCTCCGATATAATTGGCCGCGACCTGGTCCGCCGAGATGCCGATATTGATCTGATTGCGTTTGTTCGGATCCGGCAACGTCGCCGTGAGCCACGTTGAAAGTTCCAGCGCATGCGGTGCACCATTGAATGGCGAGATCGGAATGCCCGAGATGCCCTTCATCATCATCACGTATTCCATCACCGGCTTCAACGATGCCAACGCCGGTGGCGGTGCCGTCAGAAAACTCTCCGGATCTTTCGGCCAGAACTGGTCCATGATCACGCCGTGCGGCATATACATGAAACCGATGCGCACCGGCGGCTTGTAAGTTTTCTGTCCCGGTGCCGCCCAACCAAAGCTCTCCAGCATGGGCAACGCCAAGGCGACGCCCAACCCCTTCAGGCACGTACGACGATCGATAAGGTAGTTGGTCTTCATGGTGCTTCTATGGATATCTTACTGTATTCGCCGCTGAGTGAAAGGGTAACTTGTCACAATTTCCGTGATGACCGTCTGCATCCGGTAACCATCCTTCTCGATGGCCTGCATCATCTTGTCCACCACGATCTCATCATAGCCTTCGAGCTGGCGGCACAAGGCATAGGCCATCAATTTCGAGGTCAGGTTCCGCGCCAGATCCTCCTGTCGTGAGGCGATAAATACCTTCAATTCCTTAGGCGCACTAAAACGCTTCCCGCCCGGCAACTCGCCACCGGCATCGATCGCCCCGCCGCTATCATCCTTATCCCGCCAGCGCCCGATCGCATCAAAGTTCTCCAGGCCAAATCCGATCGGGTCCAGAATCTTATGGCAGTTCGCGCACGCCGCATTGTTCCGGTGCAACTCCGTGCGTTGCCGCAAGGTCATGCTCTCCACTTTCTTCGCATCCTGTTTTTCCAGCGAAGGCACATTCGGCGGCGCTGGCGGCACATGCTCGCCCAGCACCTGTTCCAGCACCCACACCCCGCGCAACACGGGGCTGGTGCGGTTCGGAAACGAGGTCGTCGCCAGCACACCTGGCATGCCGAGGATGCCGCCACGATTCGCATCCGCGAGCTGCACCCGGCGCATCTCCGCACCGCTGGCCTTCAATCCGTAGATCGGCGCGAGCGTCGCATTGATATACGTGTAATCACTGTCCACGAAGCTCACCACGCTGCGATTCTCCCGCACAATGCTCTCGAAGAACAACCGCGCCTCATCATACATCGCCTTGCGCAGCTCCGGCGTCATCTGCGGAAACTTCGTGGCATCAAACGTCTTGTCCGCCAGCGCACCCAATCCCAACCACTGCGCGCCGAATCCATCGAACAAAGCGCGTGACCGCCCATCTGCCAGCATGCGCTTCACCTGCGCCTTCAAGATCGCTGGATCATGTAGCTTCCCTCCGTCTGCCAGCGCGGACAACTCGGCGTCTGGCATCGTCGCCCAGAGCAGATACGACAGCCGCGAGGCGAGCTGATAATCATCCAGCGGCACGATCTTGCTCCCCTGCTCCACCGTCGCGGACGGCGTGATGAAGAGGAATTGCGGCGATACCAAAATCCCTTTCAACATCAGCCCGAGCGATGCCTGATAGGAAAACTTGTTCTCCCGTCCCAGTGCGAACACCTGCATCAGCACATCCAGCTCCGCTTCCGTCGGCGGACGCCGATACGCACTCCGCGCCAGTGATTGCGCCACCTTCCGCGCCGCTTCTTTCTCGCCCTTGCTCGATGGTGTCTTGCCGAAGAGCCGCTTCTGCACCGCCGTCGGCGCTTTGCCCTCCGGTGCCAGGATCTGCTCCAGCACCTTGTTCGCGATGGCGAGATACTGTTCCGATTGCAGCGCCGAAAGCGTGTTCATGTAGCCCGCGCCGAACACCTCAGCCGGCAGCTCCTGCGCGATGGACGGATCAACACCGAAGAGATCGTGCAGCGTGTTCCCATACTCCATCTTCGTCAGACGGCGGATCACGAACACACCCGGATCGCGCGGGCTGAGATATTTGAGCTGGCCGATGCCTGCGATAAACCGCTGGCGCTCATCCTCCGTCGGCTGCTTCTCATCATCCGGCGGCATGTCATGCGCCTTCACGCTGCCGATGGCCAGCTTCCATTTGCTGATGGAGGCCGCGTCACCTGGATTCTTCAGCGAAGCTTCCAGATTAAGACCCGACTTCTGCCGCTTGATCCCGTGACAGCTCGCACAGTGATTCTTGATGAACGCGCTGACGTCATCCTTGAACACCCTTTTGGCTTCGGTCTGACGGACGGCGAACTCCTTGTCCTCCACCGCCTCTGCCGGGCCAGACGTGGCTGCCAGACACGACACCGCTGCCGACCACGCCACCACCATGAGTGCCATCGCCTTCACGCCCGCCCTAAACTTTCCGCACATGCTCATCATTGGATGCCAATAATATCAGGAATATTCAGCTCAGGCTCAATCTTAATTGAGCCACAAACAAGGCGGCCGACGCCTTCCCGCACTGCATCTCCTTTACCCGCTTTTTTACGTGCTGTGTCGAGCTGCTCCCCACCGCCACGCGACCAACCTCTGGGCCACCCTCCCACCTGCCATACCTGCTTTCACCGATTTCACTCATACCCGCCCACCTTTCTCCGGCCCGCCGTTTTTGCGGGCCATCACCGGACACTCCCGGTCTTCACGGCTGACTCTGCCACGCCGCCTCATGGAAGTATAATTCATTAAAATCATCGCATTGATGCGTTTCAGGAATGAATAACTTTCCGGTCCATCCCCCTTGGGGCGAAACCTTTCCTCCTTTGCCTCTCACACCTTCAGCACTCCTCGAAATCCCCGCGCTGCGTAATACGACTGCGCCCCGTTATGCCCCACGAACACCCGTCCATACCGCCGCTCCCCATACAGCGCCCCGCCCAGCTTCCGGATCTCTGCCGGTGCCTTCACCCAGCTCGACGTCTTCGTGTCGAAATCGCCGAACTTCTGCAGCTCCAAATACTCCTCCTCCGTCAACAGCTCCACGCCCATCTCCGTCGCCATATCCATCGCCGTCGTCTTGGGCCGATGCTCCTTCCGCGATTCCCACCCCGCCCGATCATAACAAACACTCACCCGCCCCTTCGGCGTTTCCGCGGAACAATCCCAGAAAGTGACCTCCCCCGTCTTCTTGTCGAAGCTCACCACATCCGGCTCCCCACCCGTCCGCTCCATCTCATTGAGCGACCACAACTTCTCCGGCTTCCCCTCCAACCGCCCCAGCACCTTGGCCCACTCCAGCCCTTTGTGGCGGTTGGTATTCTTTTCAAAACGAGATTTTATCGCGCTGAACAGCTCAGCACGTTGTTTGGGAGAAAGCTCCTTCTTCATAACAATGCTTTTGACAAAGAGCATAGACCTTCAAGGGAGAGGCATCAATCCTGACAAAATAATGCGGGAAATGTTCACTCCTTCTCCTGATGGCAAGCCGAGCTTCGGCGGAGAAGGCCGGGATGAGGGGTAAGCAAGTGTCCATTAGCAATGAGATCTGCTTTTGCTTAAGGACGGGCTGTACCCCCTCACCCTAACCCTCTCCCTTGGGGAGATGGAACTTTCCTCGCTACTGCTTTGGCTTTTTCTCACCGACTGTTTTATCGACTCCCCTCCAGCCCTTGCATACCATCCCCACACTTGCACATCCCCATGAACAGAACTCTTTTCGCCCTCGGCCTTGCGGTCTTGCTCAGTTCCTTTTCAGCCTTCGGCCAAGGCGTCGATGAAAAATTGGTCGCCCTCCGCGCGCTGAAGATCGATGCAGCGACGATCACTCAGGTGGAGCGCGATCCCTCGGGCACGCGGACGATTGTGAAGCTCACGCTCAAACCGGCGAAGGGTTCGAACATCCAGGTCGAGGTCTGGCTGCCGGATGCGGAGAAATGGAATGCGCGCTTTCTGGGCCTCGGCAATGGCGGGGCGGCGGGGAAGATCAACCCCGGTGGACTCGCGAGCGCGAGTGCCCAAGGTTACGCGGTGGCGACGACGGATATGGGCACCGCGCCGAATGCGCTCTCCGGCGTGGGCAATCCGGAAGTGTGGAAGGATTTCGGCTATCGCGCCACGCACCTCATGACCGTCGTGGCCAAGCAGATCGTGCGGGCGCATTACGGGAAGGCGCCGGAGTTCTCGTATTTCAGCGGCGGCTCCACGGGTGGCCAGCAGGCCTTGCAAGAGGCGCAGCGGTATCCGGAGGATTACGATGGCATCTCGGCTGCGGTCGCTGCGCATTGCCGCACACCGTTGCACGCTTACTTCCTGTGGAATGATCAGATCCTGAAAAAGTGCCCCTTCACCAAATCGCAGGACACGAACATCATGGCCGCCGCGAATGAATACATGGCCTCGCGGGAAATCCCGATCGCGGCAGGCAAGTTCGTTTCCGATCCGCGTTGCGATGCCAAGGACATCGAGGCCGTCATCACGCTGGCTCGGAAGAAGGACGCGACGCTAACCGATGACCACGCCGCCGCATTGCGCAAGCTCTTCGATGGACCGCGCCATGCCGTCACCGGCGAACGTATCTTCAATGGCATCCCGCTCGGCAGTTCCATCGAGGCCTCGCACGGACACCTGTATCTCTTCAATTGGGTCTTCGGTGCGGACAAGAATCTGCAGGAGATCAATTTCGGCGCGGACATCGACACCTACACCGCCAAGCTCGCGCCCTATCTCAACGCGGAGAACCCCGACCTGCGCGCCTTTGAAAAACGTGGTGGCAAGCTGGTGATGACCCTCGGCACCGCCGATTCCGTCGTGCCCTACCACGCCTCCATCGATTATTACGAGCGCGTGATCGAGCGCTTCGGCGGATTGGAAAAAGTGCAGTCCTTCTTCCGCTTCTACGTCGTCCCTGGCCTGTCTCACGGCGGCGGCCCGGGCATCAACCAACCGCCCAACCTCCTCGAAGCCGTCCGCGCCTGGCGCGAGAAAGGCACCGCCCCCTTCGCCTTAACCGGAAAACACGTCGAGAACGGCAAGCCAACTTGGGAAATGCCCATCTACCCCTACCCCACTCGAACCGGCTGGAACGCCACTAACTCCACCTTCCAACCCGTAGAAGGCAAGCGCGGTGGCGTGGACAAGATTGCTGAACGGTTTCGCCCGGCTGCGGTGGAGTAAAGCAGTCCCCCCTCGCCGGACTCAAAAGTTCCAAGGCACTCTTGAAATGCAAGTCGTGCATGGCTAGCTCGACTGATGAAACTTTCCCAAGCACAATCAAAAAATAAGGCACAAAACAACCTAATTAGATAATTGCTTGTCCGGTTTCCCAAAAGGTGCATGTTGCCTGATTTCGTTCGGAAACCATCTGTTCCATGCACTTTGAATTTCATAAAACTCCCGCACATAGCGTTCAAGGTCGGCATCGGCGCGTGACTGTGCCCTCTCAATTTCTGTAATCAGCATAGCCTCATCGGATGAAGCTGCCTTCGTTAAACGTGAAACTAGCGACAGCCGGAACCTAACGCTTTTCAATCGAGAAAAGTAACTATTCGAGATTTCCGAGATTCTCTCTTCATAGGTTTGAAGAACATCCAAAGTGGACGCTATAGCAAGCTTTTCAAAGTCGGCGAGGGCTGGAATATTCTGAGGAACAATCACGGAATCCTTTAGGGTCGAGATTTTATGAAAAGCATCATTATAAATCCCTCGAACTTCCGATATCGATTTAAGCAATTCACGTACATCGTCTTGTAAAAAATCAGAAAGAAACATGCCTTGGAGTGCGACCCTAGTGCGCTGACGAGCATCAGCCGTTGACAGCTTACCCAAAGCGATTTCCTGTCTCAACTCGACTAATGACTCCTTGAGAGTCGATGGCCCCCCTTGACCGCGAGAAAGCAAGACCACACCGAACCCTGCAACCGAAAGAAGAGCCCCCGCGCGAATATCAGCAAGTCGGGCATTAGCTATGGCCTGGCTTTGTAACAGTGCTTTAACCGAAAACGTCGATAATACCAAGACTACAGAGGTTATGATTGCATGCGGAAGAATTTTTGAACGCGAGATTGGAATCGGCAGGCGCAATGCAATTATCACCACTGCGATCGCTGTTACAATCGTGAAGCCAACGAATATCACACCCAGTATCACGAGTGGGTAACTATCCACTATTGCAGGACTCATTAAACACGCAACCGCGAGCAACATAAACCATGCACCGTAAATAGCACTGCCTAAAGCGGTCTCCGTCGCATGGAGTAATGAAAAAGGTGTTTTACTGTCTCGCGCTCCGGAAACTGTATTTAACGTCCCTCTTAAACCTCTAACCGCGACAATCACTATGGCCGAGACAATGAATACTGCACGAGTCGAATCGAATTGTAACTGCTGGCTCCATAAGTCTTGAACAAGCAACCACGCTATACCGATTAGCGCGCCGGCCGCCAACCAGGGTGTCCAGCCCTCCAATTTACCGAGCTCGTGTCGATCTCTGATTTCTTCTGTTAGAAGGCGAAACAGAAAATCCCGATCCTTGGCATCAGAACCATCTGCGGCGGTCGCGCTCAATCCCCCCTGTTCACCACGAGATGTTTCTATTGGTCCCAATACGTGACTCGTTGATACTTTCATGATGTTCGGAAATTACATCCTTGAGTTCAGTAGTAATTACGGCTCTCTTCCTGCATTCTGCGAGTAATCATAATAAATAATCTT
Organism: uncultured Verrucomicrobiota bacterium; assembly: GCA_964589735.1. GTDB lineage: Bacteria > Verrucomicrobiota > Verrucomicrobiia > Limisphaerales > JAEYXS01 > JAEYXS01. Next base: position 75,675 of record CAZPUL010000003.1, read on the forward strand.
TCTTGAAGATTACATCTCGCTTCATACCAAAGGTATACTTGACAGTGGCAGCACCGCGCAAGTCTGGGAATTAGCCCGATGTTTTTCAACAGCTTCACATGGAGACCCAGCCGGTGATCGAGCTTGAGGCCTGCCTCGCATCCCCAAGTCCGATCCGGCCGTTTTACTGGGCCAGTCACCCCATTGAGCAAAACAAAGCCCAACGTTCTTGGTTTACCGGAACCCAATAGATCTACTCCAAGTTCAACATGCTCTAAACTCGAGTTCCGCGCAAAGTTTACGCCTTCGAATAAACCTCCGCACCCTTCTCCACAAACTCCTTCGACTTCTCTTCCATCCCCTTCTTCAACGCCTCTTCTTCGGCGATGCCCTGTTCGGCTGCGTATTTACGCACGTCTTCGGTAATCTTCATGGAGCAGAAGTGCGGACCGCACATGGAGCAGAAGTGGGCGGTTTTGGCGCCTTCTTGCGGGAGGGTTTCGTCGTGGAACTCGCGGGCGGTGACGGGGTCCAGGCCGAGGTTGAACTGGTCTTCCCAGCGGAATTCGAAACGGGCCTTGCTCAGCGCGTTGTCGCGGTATTGTGCGCCGGGATGGCCCTTGGCGATGTCCGCCGCGTGGGCCGCGATCTTGTAGGCGATGACGCCGTCTTTCACGTCCTTCTTGTTCGGCAGACCGAGGTGCTCCTTCGGCGTGACGTAGCAGAGCATCGCGCAACCATACCAGCCGATCATGGCGGCACCGATGCCGCTGGTGATGTGGTCGTAACCCGGCGCGATGTCCGTCGTGAGCGGTCCAAGCGTGTAGAACGGCGCCTCGTGGCACCACTCGAGCTGCTTGGCCATGTTTTCCTCGATCATGTGCATGGGCACGTGGCCGGGGCCTTCATTCATCACTTGCACGCCCTTGGCCCAGGCGCGCTTGGTGAGTTCCCCCTGCACCTGGAGTTCGCCGAACTGCGCCTCGTCATTCGCATCCGCGATGGAGCCGGGGCGCAAGCCGTCGCCGATGCTGAAGCTGACGTCATACGCGGCCATGATGTCGCAGATCTCGTCCCAATGCGTGTAGAGAAAGCTCTCCTGGTGATGCGCGAGGCACCACTTGGCCATGATGCTGCCGCCGCGGCTGACGATGCCCGTCATGCGGTTCGCCGTGAGCGGGATGAAGCGCAGGAGCACTCCGGCGTGCACGGTGAAGTAATCCACGCCCTGCTCCGCCTGCTCGATCAACGTATCGCGATAAATCTCCCACGTAAGATCCTCGGCCTTGCCACCGACTTTCTCCAACGCTTGATAGATCGGCACGGTGCCGATGGGCACCGGTGAATTGCGCAGGATCCATTCGCGCGTGGCGTGGATGTTCTTGCCGGTGGAGAGATCCATCACGGTGTCTGCGCCCCACTTGGTGGCCCAGCGCATCTTCTCGACCTCTTCCTCGATGCTCGAGGCCACGGCGCTGTTGCCGATGTTCGCATTGATCTTCACCAGGAAGTTGCGCCCGATGATCATGGGCTCCAGCTCCGGGTGATTGATGTTCGCCGGGATGATCGCGCGACCCGCGGCGACTTCGCTGCGGACGAATTCAGCGGTGATCTCCTTCGGGATGCGTTGCGGGAACCGGCGGAAAACGCTGGGTGAATACTGGCTGTCCGGCAACTGGCTGGAACCGGAGTGCTGCTTGTTCAGGTCGTTGCGGAGGTTGTCTTTCGCCAGATCGGCCATCTTCGCGCGGCCCATGTTCTCGCGGATGGCGATGTATTCCATCTCGGGCGTGATGATGCCCTGCTGCGCATACCAGAGCTGCGTGACGGGATGGCTCTTGGCCTTCAAGGGCTGGCGGCGATGACCGAGCAGACCGGGGAATTCCACGAGGCGGTTTTTCTCCGCCTTGCTGGCGAATTCCGCGTGCTTGCCGGAGAGGTAGCCGTTATCCATGGGCTTCACCTCGCGGCCTTCGTATTCGGCGACGTCGCCGCGCTTCAAGATCCAGTCGCGGCGCAAGGCGGGCAGCCCCTCATCCGAGGTGCCGGTGAAGGCGGGATCGCCCCACGGACCGGAGCAATCATAGACGCGCACGGGCGCATTCTTCGTCACGGCACCGGTGTAGGACTTCGTATCGCTGACCTCGATCTCGCGCATGGGCACGCGGATGTCCTCATGGAGCTGGCCCGGCACATAGACGCGCTTGGACTTGGGCAACTGCTCGCTGCTGTGCGGTTCGAGGGATTCTTTTGAGGCGATCATAAAGTCTGTTGATTGATGATAGTTGAGAGTTGATAGGCGGGACGGTTTCGCTCTCGGCTATCGATTTAAATTTTTGCGCGTCTTGTGCCTTTTTGTGGCAATCACTATGGGGAATGAGGAGAAGGGTCCGCCACAGAGTGGCCTCCCTTCGCCGGCATTACCCGGATCAGGTTCAAAGGGTCTTCAATGCACCCGCACTGAACTCTCAGCCTTCGGCATCCGCCTGGAAAGCAGGCGAAGCTGGTTGGCTCCCCGGAACATCCCCAAACTAGGCCCTCCCCGCCGGAACGTCAATAGTGTGGCAGATGCACAATCCATCTCCAATTGCAGATGACCTGACCCAAAAAAGATGGACTCTACTTCAGTCACATCCACTTTTCTGGGGTCAGGTCAAAAAAGGCCGCACCCATCGGTGCGGCCTTCGTGCATCAAAAAACTCTCTCACTCCTCCGAGAACAGATATTCCAGATCCGTCTGCGAGAGGCTCCGGGCAAACCCTTCTTCACCCAGCACATCGCTGATCGTTTGCGCCTTGCGCTGTTGCAAGTCCCAGATCTTCTCTTCCACCGTGCCCGGTGCGATGAGGCGATACGCGAACACGTTCCGCGTCTGGCCGATACGATGCGAGCGGTCGATCGCCTGTGCTTCCACCGCCGGATTCCACCACGGATCGTACAGCACCACGTAGCTCGCTGTCGTCAGGTTCAAGCCCGTGCCTGCCGCGCGCAAGCTCAGCAGGAACAACCCGCCGCGCTCGTCCGCCTGGAAGGCATTCACCACTTCCTGGCGGTCCTTCGTCTCGCCCGTGAGCAAATGCGTGGCGATGTGACGGTTCACGCACTCCGCCTCGATGAGCTTCAACATCTGCACGAACTGCGAGAACACGAGCACCTTCTGCCCTTGCATGACCAATGGCTCGATGAGCTCGAACAAAGTCTCCGTCTTGCCCGACGCCGAATCGTTCCCCACCAGTTGCGGATGGCAGCAGATCTGGCGCAGGCGCGTGAGCGCCGCCAGCACATGGATCTTGCTCTTCGCCAGGCCCTTCTCGGCCACCGTCTTGAGCACCTGCTCGCGGCTGCGGCGCAGCTCGGCGAGGTAAAGCTTCCGTTGCGCTTCGCCGAGGTCGCAATCGCGACGCTCCTCGATGCGGTCCGGCAAATCCTTCGCCACTTGCTTCTTCACGCGGCGGATCATCAGCGGCCGCAGACGCGCGGCCAAGCGACGGCGTGCCACCTTGCCCGACCACTCCGCGCTCTCGCCACCCTTAGGCTCGTAACGCTCCACGAAATCCGCCTGTGTGCCGAGGTAACCTGGTTGGATGAAATCCATGATGCTCCACAAATCGAGCAACCGGTTCTCCAACGGCGTGCCCGTCAGCGCCAAACGCTGCTCCGCCTGCAATTGCTTCACCGACTGCGTGATCTGCGCCTGCGGATTCTTGATGAACTGCGCTTCGTCCAGCACCATCGCGCCGAAGTCGAACTTCTGCAGTTCTTCCAGGTCGCGCCGCAACAGCGCGTAATTCGTGATGATGATGTCGTGCTGCGGGATCTGCTTGCGCAGGTTGTGCCGCGCATTGCCGCTCTCCAGCACCAGCACCTTCATGTGCGGGGTGAACTTCTCCGCCTCCCGCCGCCAGTTGTGCAACACGGACGCCGGGCAGATGACCACCGCCGGCTTCGACTTCTTCGAGCGGTCCTTCAACCACGCCAGCCATGTCAGCGTCTGCAACGTTTTGCCCAGCCCCATGTCGTCGGCCAAGATGCCGCCGGTCTTCATGTTCGTCAGATGCGCGAGGAACTCGAAACCTTCCTTCTGGTAAGGCCGCAACTCGGCCACCACCGACTTCGGCAGGTCGATCTCAGGCACCGCCTTGAAGTCCACCAGCTTCTGCTTCAACGCCTTCAACTGTGGCTGGTTGGCAAAAAACTCCATCGTCGTGTCCGACGCCTGGCTCGCGTGCAAGATGTCCACCTTCTGCGGCATCGCGTTCAGCCCATCCAGCCCGAAATCCGCCATCGCCTCATGCGCCGACTGCACCGCGCCCGTATCCAGCTCGATCCAGCCGCTGTCCGGCAGCTTCACGAACCGCCCCGTGGCGGCGTGCAACCGCTCCAAGTCCGCCTTCGACAGGCGCATGCCTTCCGCTTCCCATTCTGCCGAGACCGACAACCAGTCAATGCCCGATCCGTGCAGGATCAGCTTCGGCTTCAGGCGACGTGGCGCGAGGAACAACCGTTGGAACGCCGGGTTGCCCAGGAACTCCGCCCCTTCCGGCTTGAACGGCCAGGCGTTCGCCAAGGTATGAAGGAAATTCTCGTTCGCATCACCGATCCAAAGGCCGGGCTCCGGCGTGAACCAGTCTAGGCGGCGCAACCATGCGACTGCCGGGTCCAGTCGCGGATCATCCAGCAGCTCGGGCTTGTCGCCCTTGCGGTTGTGCTCGCCGTACGGCTGCCAGTCGTGCCCGCTCCACTGCCACACGGAGCCGTCCTTCTCGCTTTTGGCCAGCAGGCGCAGACGCACCGTGTCATCGCTCAGCTCGAAAGTGTATTGCGGGATGGCCGCATGCGTATCACACAGCTCCTGCCACGGGAGCAGGTTGTTCTGGGTCGAGCCCGTATTACGCAGATGCTTCAGCAGCCGGTGCGTCAGCTTCTTCACCGGCAGCACCGGGTTCTTCAACCAGTCCCCCAGCAAGGCCGAGGACGGCGCATTCCGCAGCAGATAAAAATTCGTGCCCACCAGCACCAGCGAAGGCGCCCCAAAAAAGAACCGCGCCTCTGTCAGCGGCAACGTCTGCCCCGCCGGAAGTGCCAGTTGCTGCGTGAAGGACAGCTCGATGTCGTGATTCAGCAGATGCGGCTTCAGGTCCACCAGTTCACCATGGAACTCCAGCCGCCCCGAACCATCCGCGAGTTCCAGCCGCCGTGTATTGCCCCAGCGTGTGAGCCACTGCACCAGCTCCAGCCCGTTCAGCGAGATGCTCCCCATGTCGGCCGCGCGCGTCGCATAGAGGTCCGACAGCCACGTGATGAACTCCCAGTCTTCCGTGGAAAAAAGCTCCTGCTCATGTGCCGCCCGCGTCGTCAGCTCGATGATCTCCTCCAATGAACGCACTGTTTCACCGGAACGTGGCCGGTTGAGCACCAGCTCCACCCGCAAGGCATGCAAAGCCGGTGACTCCGCCGTCACCACCGCCTCGCACATCACCCGCACGCGGGCACGGGGCGAATCCAGATGGCTGACTTCCTTGGGCAACAGCCAGCGCTCGAGCCGTTGGACCAAAGCGTTCTCTTTCTCGGCCTGTTCCAGTTCGGCGAACCGGTCGAAGTTCGCGTGCGAGATCAATTCCGAGGGCAGCGGGCGGTTCGCCTTGAGGAAGAGCATCGCCACTTCCTCCAGCCGGGCCTCCCCTTTAGCACCGACCAGCCGCGGCCACCATTCCTCGCTCGGGAAATCCTTGCGGGAGAGGGAAAGCTTCTCGAAGTAATCCTCCAGGATGAGCCACGCCCGTTGCGGATCCACACACGCCGAAAAGCTCTTCAGGATCTCGGTCCGCTCCGCGATGGCCACTTTGGAATCAGACAATTCCCGGCGCAGGTCCGCCATCGCGCCATAGGTTTTGTCCAGCACCGTGTGGTGCGCATCATACCGCGTCGCCCCGGCCGAACGCGGACTGCCAGTTTTCTTTGCTACTCTTGCCATTGCCAAAAAATTGCTCTTTCAAACCCCGGTACGGGGACCGTTTATCACCACCTGAAAAAGCCTTTGGGGTCAATGAGAATGTTTTTTGTAAACAGGTTGTTTGGACTTGATTTCCTCCCGAAACCCCTCCGAAAAACCTCACCAGAAAGCACATCAAACGCAGCAAAAACAACACCGGCAAACGCAATTCCCCACACAATGGCTGCTCATACTCACAATCACACGCAGACCGACCAGCAGCCAAACGACCACACTCGCTGGAAATGCTAACTCCTTCTCCCCGAGGGAGAAGGCCGGAAAGAGAGAAAAGAGCATGTCCATCAACAAAAGCAGCTTGGGACTGCACCGCCATCCGCTCGAAACCAGAAACCCAAATCTCGAAACCAATCCCTAGCTCTGGCTCAACCGCTTCACCGGCGCCTCAAACAGCATCTCATGCGCCTCCCTTAAAACTTCGGGAATCTTCTCCGCAAACGGACTATTCACCAGCACCGGCTTCATCACCGCGTCCGAAAACTCCGCCGCCGTGTTCCCCGGGAACCAATGATCCCCCTGCCCCAACAAGTTGTAACGCATCTTCCCCCATGCCGTGATGTCCAGCGCCTTCGCATAAGTCCACAAGCGCAAGATCTCCACCACATTGATGTCCCCCGGCACGTCAAAATACTCCGGCAAACCCTCGAACCACCGCGCGCACCAGTCCGCCCCATGCACCCGCTCCAGCTCCGCGCGCAACTTCTCCTCGATCGGTGCGATCATCTCTGCCGCCTTGTCGTAGTGATTGAGCATCTGGATATGGTCATCGAAGTCCGATGGCCTGGCCGCCCCGCAGCTCAACGTATGCACCTCTGGCCGCGCCAGGCAATACAGGCTGTTGAACTGCATCGGCGTCAGCGGCGCACACATCTCCACCAGCTTCGGCGGCGGCGCATAAAGTTTCCCACCCTTGTCATTCGGGCTAATGATGAAGACGCCCATGTCCTGCTTCCGCGCCGCCTGCACCGCCTTCCAGTTCAGGTCATTGACGAAATACCAGTGCAGGTTCACGTAATCGAACTCGCCACAATTGATCGCATCCACGATCACATCCGGCGTCGCGTGAGTGGAAAAACCGATATGTTTCGCGCGCCCCTGCCTCTGTATCTCCTTCGCCGCCGCCAGACAGCCGTTTTTCTTCAAAGAGAACTCCAGCAACTCCCGATTATTGATGCCATGCAGTGAAAGCAAATCGACGTGATCCAGCTTAAGATACGCCATGGACTTCTCGAACTCAGCCAGAAACTCCTTGGGATTCGCCCGCGGCGGCACCTTCGTCTGCACGATGATCTTGCTGCGCGGCAACTTCGGCAGCACCTCGCCCAACTGCATCTCCGAAGTCCCATAATGCCGCGCCGTCTCGATATGATTGATGCCCAGCTCCAGCGCCCGCTGGATCGTCGCCTCCAAGTTACGCTGGTTCTCCGCCGGAATATCCTTCGGGTTCACATCCTGCCACTTGAACTGATACCGCATGCCCCCGCACGAGATGACAGGCATCAAAAGTTCCGTCCGGCCAAAGCGACGATATTTCATCGCGCGAAGAATAATTGAGCATCTTTCGCCGGTCAAACCGCCGTGCGGAATATTAGACTAAAGACGCTATACCTCCGGCCGCACCGAAAAAGACTTTCGCACCGCTGCCAAGAAAACCGCCCAACTCTCCGCATCCATCGCAGAACCGACCTCGACTCGCGATCCATTCTTCAACCAGAACACGACCCGCCCACCGCTGATCACGACCTCCTGAACGATGTTCACCCCGCCGTTCTGCTGGCCATCGAATTCAAAATACATGCCGCTATTCCAGGCATGTTGCGGATCCTCTTGCTTGCCAAATAACAGATAGTGTTGGTTACCGGTCTCTTTGGAATTGGAAGCTCCGGCTACCCCATTTTGCAGGCCCGCCTCTGTCGCCTCGAAAATGACGATTTTGACCTCCTTGCTCATCCATTCGTGAGCTGGGGGCACGCTGTCAGTTTGGTCCTGTTTGCGCGGATCCAGATCGATCCGAAACCAGTTAGTCAGTTTGGCACGCGCCAACACCAAAACCCCATCACCTCCGTCAAATGTTTGTAAAATCTCCCCTATTTTCTCAGCAGAACCCTCGGCACTTTCTATTACGCGTGCGGATTTATCCAGAATGCCAAAATCGACCGTCTTTTTGCCCTTCGAAATTTGGAGTGAGAACTGGCTGCCGATATCCACCCCAAAGAACCCGTGCGTCTCCATAGCTTTAAAGATTCCCATCAACTCATCGGGACTGATCTCAATGGGCGCATCGCACGAAACATCTTCTCTGCCCGCGATTTTTGAATAATAGATTTTCATACCTCTTCGCGATTACCGCAACTCTATCTCCCCATCTCATTTGGCATTGCCCATTCCTTCGTCATTCGCGCTTGGGCATTCGTCATTTCCTAGTAGGCGGGCTCTTCACAAAACTCACCTCCCGCAGATAGATCGGCTCCAGCTCATTCGCCGCCTTGAATTCACCCTTTCGCACCGCCAGTTCTGCCGCAATACCCGCATCTGCATACAACGGCACCGCGCTCGGAAACGCCTTGGACAAATCCGGTCCGAACACCTTCTTCCCCGCCGCCTGGTATGCCTCCAGCTCCGCCTTCGTCGTGATGCGCAGCTCATCAAGCTGTTTCCACCCCTCACCCATTAACTGAAACTCCGCCGCATAAAACTCTCCGCGCATCGCATCAATCGCCATGACTACATCCCCACGTTCCCCGGCCCGCCACAGCTTCTCCGCCAGACAGCTCGGGGCATCGATGCCGCACACCTTCCCACCCGTCATCAATTGCCACCCCTGCGCGATCGCCAGCGACATCCTGATACCCGTGTAGGAACCCGGCCCCAGGCACACCGCCATGCACTCGGCCTCGCCCTTGTTCCAACCCGCACGCGCCAATACATCGTCCGCCAAACGAAACGCTGGCGTCTGCCGCGTGGCCGCCTCAACCGCTTCCGCGAGCAAACGAAAACCGCCCGTCGCTACGCCTTCCACGGCGGCAACGCTGCGGTGATTGCTCGAAAATTCAAACGCCAAGATCTTCATATACCACCCGCCGTTCCGTCTCGCTCAAGGTCTCCAGCACCACCCGGCGCACGCCCACCTCTGGCTTGGTCACAAAACCGATTTTTTCCCCGTTCAACTGAAAGAATTCTGCACCAAACCAACGCTCTGGCCATTCCACCAGAGTGATGCCGTTCGGCTGGATGAGAAACTCATCCAAGCCCGCCACCAATATTTCCTGCTTCGTCTCCAGCCGGTACAGGTCCAAGTGATACAGAATCAAATCCGGCAGCAAATATTCATTGATGAGCGCAAAGGTCGGCGACTGCACGCGCTTCGCATAGCCATAGCCAGCCGCGATGCCTTTCACCAACTGCGTCTTACCCGCGCCGAGATCGCCCACGAGCGCGATGACCTCGCCAGAGCGCAAGCTCCGCGACCATTTCTCTCCGAGGGCAAACGTCTCCTCAGGACTGCGCGTGATGCACGTAGCCATGATCGTGTAATTCGCGGACACCCCGCTCATCGCGCAGGTGCAGTCCTGGTTCCTTGATGATTTTGCCGATGCAGCTCAGCGGCAGATTCGGGAACTGCTGCTTCCAACCATCCTTGAGCTTCACCGCCTCTCTTGCCGGAACGGTGAAGAGCAGTTCAAAATCCTCACCATCCGTCAGCGCCGCCAGTAGCGCCGGTTTGGTGGAATGCTCCCTCGCGTGCATGATAGCTTCACGGCTGATCGGTATCATCTCGGCATGCAGGAGCGCGCCCACCCCGCTCTGCTTCATGATATGGCGCAGATCCCCCGCGAGACCGTCGCTCACATCCATCATCGAGTGGATGGAGAAATTCTCCACCAGCCAGCGCCCTTCCGCCAGACGCGGCTCAAAGTCCAGATGCTTGCCCGTCAACGATGCGCCCAGCTTGCCGCTGACGAAGATGCCATCACCCACTTGCGCACCCGAACGCAAAGCCACACGATCTTTCTTCACCGTACCCAAAAGCGCGACGGAGATGAGCAACCGCTCCGGATTCGTCGTCGTCTCACCGCCCACGATCGCCACGTGATGCCGCAGGGCCAGCGCACTCAGCCCGCAATAGATCAGCGAGATGCGTTCCGGATCGTAATCCTTCGGCAGCGCAATGGTCACCAACGCATGCGTCGGCGTACCGCCCATCGCCGCGATGTCGCTCAAGCACCGCGCCAGCGCCTTGTGCCCGATACGCTCTGGCTCGGTCTCCGTCGTGAAATGAACACCCTCCACCACGGCATCCGTCTTGAAGAGCAAAGATTTATCCGCCAGCCCGAAATCCAGCACGGCACAATCATCTCCGGCTCCGACTTTAACCGAATCATTTGTCGGCAGTTGGCGGGTCAGTTTTGCGATCAACTCAAATTCGTTCATGTCCTAAAACCAGATCAAAGCTTGCTGCTGTTTATTCAACCACTGCTCGATGGCGGGCTGGTTCAGCAGCAGCACAAAATTCACCAGATTGAAAAACGCGTGGGCGGCGATACAACTAAGCAGATTGCCCGTCTTTTCATACAGCCAAACCAGCACCAGCGCGAGCACCGTCAACGGGATGAACGTCATCACGTTCGCATGGATCAGCGCGAAGAACAACGAAGACCCCCAGAGGGCACCCCGCGGAAACCCTGCCTGCTTCACCGCTGTGTATAGTACCCCGCGAAAGAAAACCTCCTCCACTATCGGAGCCAGCAGGACCGCGATGACTGCGAAGTAAAGTTTTTGCTCAAGACTCAAAGTCTTCTGCAGGAGCTGCACCGCCTGCTGGGTGACCGGTTTTGTTCCCACCAGTTCCATCATCACCGCGGATGCCTGCCCGAGCAGCCAGGCCGCAGGCAAGAAAGCCAGCGCCACCATCACACCCGTGATCACCGCTTGCAGAGGCGGTGTTACGCGGAAACCGAAGCCTTCCGCCCAACTCAGCCCATGGGCACGCAAGAAAAACGCCACAAGCAGCAACCCGCCGCCATGCATCGTGATGGAGAACAATACCAGCGAGGCAAACCGGCCCTCTTCAGTCTTGGCCGCCTCTCCACCGCCGATCAATGCCGACAGGATCCCGCCCAGGCCGATGCAGAGCAAAAAGCCCGACAGCAGCCGCAGCAGCAACTCCGGTTTCCATGTCTTTTCCGTCAACACGAGCGTCAAGGTATGTCATGCCCGGCCAAACGTGCGAAGAAAAAACCAAGGCTGCAGTCGAGGTTGAAAATCTGCCGTCTGCTCACTTTACCAACACCACCACACCCAACGGCGGCAATGTCACCGGAGCCGAGAACGGCTGGCTGTGGACCTGATACCCGTCGGCGATGACTCCGCCGCCATTGCCCACATTTGTGCCACCGTAGATGCCCGCATCCGTGTTCAATGCCTCGCGCCAGTGCCCTTCCTTCGGCAGGCCGATGCGGTAATTGGCCCGCACCACGGGTGTCAGGTTCAGGATGACCGCCACTTCACCACCACCATTCTCATCACGACGCACGAAGGACAGCACGCTGTTCTCATTATCCGCGCAGTCGATCCATTGAAAACCATTGGTGTCATAATCCGTCTGGAACAGCGCATGCCGCTCGCGATACAGCCGGTTCAGGTCTTCCATGAGCCGTTGCGTGCCCTTGTGATATGGCCCCGCCTCCAGCAGCCACCAATCGAGCTGGCCATTGGCGTTCCACTCCTTCGGCTGGCCCAGTTCGCAACCCATGAAGATGAGCTTCTTGCCGGGGAACATCCATTGATAAGTCAGCAGGCAGCGGAGATTGGCGAACTTCTGCCAGTCATCCCCCGGCATGCGACCGAGCAAGGAGCCCTTCCCGTGCACCACCTCGTCATGCGAGAGTGGCAGTTGGAAGTTCTCGTTGTGATGATACAGCATCGCAAAGGTCAGATCGTTCTGGTGATACTTGCGATAGATGGTGTCGCGCTTGAAGTAGCCGAGCGTGTCGTGCATCCAGCCCATGTTCCATTTCAGGCTGAAGCCCAGGCCGCCGAGATACGGCGGCCGCGTCACAAGCGGCCACGCCGTCGATTCCTCGGCGATGGTCACCACGCCCTGACACTCCGTGTGCACCAGGTGATTGAACTCCCGCAGGAACGCGATGGCTTCCAAGTTCTCCCGGCCACCATACTTGTTCGGCACCCATTCGCCGTCTTTGCGTGAATAATCGAGGTAAAGCATCGAGGCCACAGCATCGACGCGCAGCCCATCGATATGAAAACGCTCGCACCAGAAGAGCGCGTTCGCTGTCAGGAAATTCCGCACCTCATGCCGGCCGAAGTTGAAGATGAGCGTGCCCCAGTCCTGATGCGAACCTTGCCGCGGATCTTCATGCTCATAGAGCGCCGTGCCGTCGAACTTGGCCAATGCCCATTCATCGCGCGGGAAGTGCGCGGGCACCCAGTCCACGATCACGCCGATGCCTGCTTCGTGCAACGCGTTGACGAGGAATTGGAAATCCTCCGGCGTGCCATAGCGGCTCGTCGGCGCGTAGAAACCCGTGACCTGATAACCCCAGGAAGGATAATACGCATGCTCCGCCACCGGCAGGAACTCCACGTGGGTGAAGCCCATCTTGCGCAGGTAATCCACCAGCGGCGCGGCGATGTCCCGGTAGCCGGGGGATTCATACTCATTCTTCTTCAGCCATGAGCCCAGGTGCATCTCATAGATGCTCATCGGCTCGCGCAGGCAGTTCTTCTGTTTGCGCTCGGACAGCCACTTGTCATCCGTCCACGCAAATTTCTTGTTGTCCCACACCACCGCCGCGTTCTTCGGTGCTTGCTCGAAGTGGCAGCCGAACGGATCGGTCCGCAGCCCGATATGCCCGTGCAACGTCAAGACTTCATACTTGTAGATGTCCCCCTCACCCACCCCGGGGATGAACAATTCCCAGACGCCGGACCCGCCCAGCATCCGCATCGGATGCCGCCGTCCATCCCAATTATTGAACAGGCCCACCACGCTCACGCGCTTGGCATTGGGTGCCCACACGGCAAAGCTCGTCCCCTTCACGCCATCGATGACGCGAAGATGCGAGCCCAGCTTCTCATAGATCTTCCGCTCGTTCCCCTGGCCGAAGAGATAGAGATCAGTCTCCCCCAAGGTAGGCAGGAACGAATACGGATCGCGTGTGGAAAATTGATGCCCGCTCTTGAGAGTGACCATGAGGTCATAGGCATAGACCTGCTCGCTCTTGTGGGAGACACCCTCGAACAGGCCCACCTCATGGATGCGTTTGAGCGTGATCTTCGGCTTGGATTTCTCGTGCGTGGGATGGATCTCCACCTTGTCCGCATCCGGGATCAAGGCCCGCACCACCACCCCTGAGCCATCGCCCAGCGGGTGCATGCCCAAAAGCTGATGCGGGGAACGATGTTGCAGTTGGACCAAACTCTCCAGTTCGGCAGCCGTAAGAATCATGACCGTGATGCTGCCACGCAGCCCGCCCTTTGAATAGCGCGAACTTTGCCCATTTATTGAACGGTGAATTATGGGGTGCGGAGGCTTGCCTCCGCTTTATCCCAACGCGGCTGGACTCATCGTCTCCCAAACAACTGACTATTTTACCTCCGGCACATAGTATGCCCCCATCACTTCCAGCACCTTCGCGCGCAGTTCCTCCCCGTCCACCATGCCATTGTGCCGCCAGAGAATCTTGCCCTCCGGACTCACCAGCACCGTATGCGGAATGCCACCGGGCCATTGTGGGTCCAGCGTCTTCATCAGTTCGTTGATATCCGCACCGCTGTAGAGATAGCTGTTGGTAGAGCGCCCTTCCGCTTTGAGGGAAGGCTTCAGGCGGTCCATCAATCCTGCGCCCTGCTTTTCTAAAAAGCCCTTCGCCTTCGCGATATCCGCCGGGTCATCGGTACTGATGGTGATCATCTCGAAATCGCGCAGGCCGAACTTGCGCGCGGTGGTCACCAGTTCTGGGAACTCCCGGACACACGGAACACATGTCGTAGCCCATACATTGAAAAGGCGTATTTTCTTCGTCCCGTTCTGACGCAGTTTCGCGACACCCGCCGTGTCAATCAATTCCACGTCCACCGGCGTCTTATTCCACTTGGCCACCTTGTCCGCCACCAGGGTGTTCTTGGTCATCCATTTAGTGGAGCAGCCGTGCGGCTTGGTCACTTCCACCGGCACCGGCTTGCCCGCCAAAATGGCCTCCACGGCATTGCGCGCATCCGTCGTCTTCACCGTGGCGAGGCTCTCAAATCGAGAATCGTCGAATTGTCCCTTGTAACGCAGCTTGCACTCGGAATCGAAGATGAACACGTGCGGCGTGGCCAGACAGCCGTAAGCCTTGGCGATGGCTTGCGTATCGCCGTCATAAAGATACGGAAAGTTGAACCCCTGGTCCTTCGCATACTTCTGCATGTCCTCGAAGCCGTCGTTGTACTTCGAGTAACCCAGTTCATCGATGCTCAGACCGTCCGGATTGTTCGGGTTGATGGCCACCATCACGAAGCCCTTGCTCTTATAGTCCGCCAGCAGCTTCATCATCCGCGCCTCGGCCGCATGGGAGTCTGGGCAGTGGTTCGAGATGAAGGCGATCATCAGGACCTTCGCGCTCTTATAGTCGGCCAGCCGATGCTTCTTACCGTCGATGCCCAGCAGGTTGAAGTCCGGGGCTGCGTCCCCGATCTTCAGATCCTGCACATCGTCCGGGATGCCACTGTTCGATTTCTTGGCCGGCGCCTTCGTCTCCGCAGCGAAAGTGGCATCAACTGCCATACAGGTGATGACCAGCGAAAGAAGGGCCGCAAAAGCCTTGCTCGTTTTCATGTGATTAACCCCATCTATGGCACCATCGGGCAAAGTCCACAAATGAAAAACAGCCGCTACAATCTCAAGCTCAGGCGTGTGGCATCTGTTCAGATTCTCGGCAGATCAAAGCAGCCAAAGATTCTGAAATCATCAACATCCAATGAGAATTGACGAAACACCCGCTGGTTGCTCTTCCATTCAAAAAACGATAGGCTCCGCAATAAATGAGCGTCACAACCTTTTACTTTCTGGTGCCCGAGGAAATTCTGCTGAAGGAGAAATGGCTGCCACTCGATTCACCCGACACAATTCATATGACAGATGCTTATGTCTGGCCTGATTTCAAAACCTCGCTGGGATGCTGGAGCAATCAAAGTTATCAGGTCTATTTGAATGAACTGCTCTGCAGCTTGCTGCGGGAGAGTTGGGAACACGCATCACGGGAAGAAGAGGAAGCAATCGACAGTCTTTTCCGGTTCTCGAGAAGCTTCATGCTCGGTTTCAACTGTTACCGGCCATTTAACGAACTGGGTCTGCGAAGATCTTTGATCATGTCGCCCGCCAGTGCCCGGTATTGGCTAAAGCTCCATAACTCGATCAACTTTGATCACGTGCGGCCTCTCTTCGACAGAGTTTATCCAAGTGGCAACATGAAAAATATCCACTGGTTTAAATCTTACGACGAGGTGAAGGATTATCTGGATGTTTTTCCACAGATGCTGACGCCATCCATCGAGACCAATCGCATGCTCTACGGCTTTGCGGAGTAAAACAAAACAGCCGCCGGATTCCTCCAGCGGCTGTCACGAATAACGAGTTACGGATTACGCCTTACTTTCCCTTCACTTCCGCGATCAGTTTCTCCAACCGCTTGCCGTACTCGATGAAGTTCGCTTGCGTATCGGCTTCCGTCACTGTCTTGCCGCCGCCAGTCGTATCGTGGAACACCACGACCATGTGCGGCTCGATAGAGATGCCCGCATTGTAACCGCTCGCAAACGCATCGCGCAGGATGTCCTTCACGCGGCCTTGGCCTTCGCCTGGCCAATTGTAGTCCGCATCATTCTTAGCCGGATTCCATGTGGCATCCTTGATGTGAATGTGCGCCGTGTGCGGCTTCATCTGGAGCCAGAACTCCCACGGGTCCTGACGTCCCCAAGGCTTCGCACCACGACGGTCGTAATTGAAAATAGGATTAGCAGTATCGAAAACCCACTTGAGACCCGGCACCTTCTCGATCATCTGGATGCCGTGCTGCCAGCTGATACCGCCGTAGTTCATGCAGTTCTCGTGCACGGGCTGGATGCCGGCATCAAGGAACATCTTGGTGACTTCACGCACGCGCTCGAACACTACCGCCGGAATCTCCGAGGCATCTTCCGTCGGCTTGAAGCTCATGATGCGCACGAACTTCGTGCCGATCTTCTGCATGCGGGGGATGGCGCGCTTCACTTCGCCGATGGTGACATCGAACGGCGTCTCCACCGTCTTCGCCCAGTTCATGATCGTGGAGCCGAAGGCATAGACGGTGATGTCGTTTTCCTTGAGCTTCGCCACAGCCTGATCGAATGCCGCTTCGGGGATGTTATGGAAATTATCCTTCGCGAAGCCCGGCACTTCCACGCCGCGCATCTCGATATGCTTCCAGCCGAGCGCCTTCGTCGCTTTGATCTGTGAATCCAGGCTGCCGCCTGCCTCGTCGCCAATGCCCATCAATATCATAGTGTTCTTATCGTGCGAAGACCTCGCCGTGCGTGCAAGCGAATCTTCGGCCTAGTCTGTTTTCCAGTTCATCCCCTAAAAAAACTCCGGGCTTTCCGACAGCGGCTTTACCGTTTACCCCGTCCGCTTCACAGGATATAATCCACCCAACAAATCATGATGACCTCACGTCTGCTGGCGGGAACCGCCGCTTTCGCTCTCGCCTTTTGCGCCTTGGCAGCGGAACAACCGGCTGCCAGCTCAACTGCCCGTTGGCCGGGACGTCAACCGGATGGCTCCGTCCTGCTGCCCAACATGTGGTCACTGCGCCCGGCAGGCAAGCAGGTGGATCTGGGTGATCTGCCCGTGAATATCGCCGTGCACCCCGCCGGCCGTTATGCCGCCATCCTCCATTCCGGCCACGGCACGCACGAAGTGGCCGTCGTGGACATCGGCAGCGGACAAGTCGTCGACCGCTCGAAGGTCGAGGAATCGTTCTACGGCCTGGAATTCACCCGCACCGGGAACCGCCTCTATGCCAGCGGAGCGGGCAGCGAAGTGGTGCACACCTTCGACTTCGACGCCGCCACCGGCAAGCTCGGCGCTGCCAATGCCATCCGCCTGCGCGACGTCAAGGAACGTGGCATCCCCGCAGGCATGGCCTTGTCCGGCGACGCCCAGAGCCTCTACGTGGCCAATGTGCTGGGGCAAAGCATCGCGCGGGTCGATCTAAGCGGCACCAACAAGGTCGTGGATATCGGCTTTGAAGGTTACACTGTGGCACGCAGCAAAATTTTCAACCCATCAGCAGCTCCCGTGAGCGAAGACACCGCCGCCATCCGCAAACGCGCGGAGGCTGCTTCCGATCCAACGAGCCCGGAGGCCCCCTTCCCCTACGCCTGCCGCCTGGATGAACGCAAAGGCCGTCTCTACGTCAGCCTTTGGGCCCATGCGCAAGTCGCGGTCATCGATCTCAAATCCAACACCATCATCGCGAACTGGCCCACGGAAGATCATCCGAACGAGATGTTGCTCACGAAGAACGGCAAGCTGCTCTACGTCGCGAATGCCAATCGCAACACGGTCACCGTCTTCGACACAGAACAGGGCCGTTCCATCGAAACTATCTGGGCTGCGCTGCATCCCGCCTCGCCTCCGGGTGCCACGCCGAACAGCCTCGCCCTGACGCCGGATGAAAAGACCCTTTTCGTCGCGAATGCCAACATCAACACCCTCGCGGTCATTGATGTGAGCGTGCGCGGCAAGAGCCGCTCGCTCGGCTTCATCCCCACCGGCTGGTATCCCACCTCGGTGCGCGTGACGCCCGACGGCAAGAAACTGCTCGTCGCCAACGGCAAGGGCATCATCTCCAAGCCTAATCCAGGTGGCCCGCAACCCGGCAGGAAAGCGCCCGCTGGCACTGTCACTGAATACATCGGCGGCCTGTTCAAGGGCACCTTGAGCATCATCGACCTGCCCAAACGCACCGCCTTCACCAAAGAGCTGGAAGCTTACACCGCGCAAGCCTATCAATGCTCACCTTTGCAGAAGGACAACACGCCTCCGGTGCCGCGTCCGGCCGATAACCCCATCCCCGCCAAGGTCGGGGATGCCAGCCCGATCAAATACTGCATCTATATCGTGAAGGAAAACCGCACCTACGACCAGGTGTTCGGTGACATCAAGGAAGGCAACGGCGAGCCGAAGCTCTGCCTGTTCCCGGAACGCATCACGCCCAACCACCACCAGCTCGTCCGCGACTTTGTGCTGCTCGATAACTTCTATGTGGAGAGCGAAGTCAGTGCTGACGGTCACGAATGGAGCATGGGCGCGTATGCCACGGACTTCGTGGAAAAGTTCTGGCCGCTAAGCTACGGCCACAACAAGACCAGGAAATACGCCTACCCCAGCGAGGGCAATTTTCCCATCGCCACGCCTGCCGGGGGTTATCTCTGGGACCGGGCGAAGGAGGCGGGCGTGAGTTTCCGCAGCTTCGGCGAGTTCGTGCAGAACGGCAAAACCCCGAAAGACCCGGCGAAGGCCAAAGTCAAAACGTTGGAAGGCAACTTCGATCCCTTCTTCCAAAGCTTCGATATGGATTATCCGGATGTGAAACGGGCCGAGCGTTACATCAGCGAACTGCGCCGCTTCGAAAAAGAAGGCGAGATGCCCCGCCTGCAAATCATCCGCCTGCCGAACGACCACACCTCCGGCACCTCGCCCGGCAAGGTCACGCCTGCGGCCGCCGTGGCAGACAATGATCTCGCTCTCGGCCAGGTGATCGAGGCCATCAGTCACTCTAAATTCTGGGCGCAGACCGCCATCTTCGTGGTGGAAGATGACGCCCAGAATGGCCCGGATCACATCGATGCCCACCGCACCGTGGCGCTCGTCGTGAGCCCTTACACCAAGCGCAAGCATGTTGATTCCACGATGTATTCCACCAGTTCGATGCTACGCACCATGGAACTCATCCTCGGCCTGCGGCCCATGTCGCAATTCGATGCCGCCTCCACACCGATGTTTCAGTCTTTTCAGGCTAAACCGGATTTGCGTCCCTATGATGCCAAACCGGCGAACATTGACTTGAACGAGCGCAACACCAAACTGGCCTGGGGTGCGGAACAATCACGCAAGTTGGACTTCACCAAGGAAGATGCCGCCGATGACCTGCTGCTAAACGAGATCATCTGGCGCGCCATCAAGGGCGCTGATTCCCCCATACCCGCACCGGTACGCGCCGCCTTCGTCTTCACTCATCCCGCCGATGATGATGATGACGACTAGGAGTTAGCGGATCACCAAACTATGGGGAACGCACTGCAGGCTATTTGGCCTTTTGCGGTGGATTCGCCACGTTCGACGCCACGAATTCCTCTTTGCTCAAAAACTTGTCACCATTCACATCCCGCGCCTTGAACCACCCTTCCGCATCCGTTCCCCGGCCCGCGCTGAACTCTTCCCAGCTCAGCTTGCCATCCGCATTCGTATCCTTTTGCAGGAACTGCTTCTCCCGCGCCGGATCGGTCTGCTTGCCCTTCGTCTCGGGTGCGGCCTTGGTCTTCGCCTTGCCTTTAGCATCCGGGGAGATGGGCAACGGCAGATAATCGAAATCTAGGATCATCTTGCGTTGTAGCGCCGTCTTCAGGCCCTCCTCCACCTCCGCCAGTTCCTTGCGCCCGGCAAGGTTGTTTAGCTCCGAGGGGTCTTTTTCCAAATCGTAGAGTTCATACACCGGACGCGGACTGGTGAAGTAGAGTTTCACGAATTCGCTCGCGAGCTGGTTCTGCTCGTTCGCCTGCACCATCTCCTTCCAGCCCGGATCGCCCTGGCTGTCCACCGGTGTGTAACGCAGGTTCGGGGTTACATTATAGATCAGCTTGTAACGATCGCTCCGCACCGCGCGGCTGTAATCCACCGCACTGGCCGTGGTGTTCTCCGTGAAGGACGCACTGCCGTGCGGTCCACGTTCGGCGAAGATATGCTCGCGCCCCTTGAACGCCTTCCCCTGCAAAAGCGGCAGAAAGCTCATTCCGCTGATGCGCGGTGGCACCTTCAATCCCGCAGCCTCCAAGCACGTCGGGGCGATGTCTTCGCCGGAGATGAGCACGCTCGAGTCCCCGCCCGGCTTGATGACGCCCGGCCACCACGCGAGGAGCGGCACGTTCAGGCCCGGATCATGCAAGCTGCCCTTCCCGCTCGGGAAAGCCATGCCGTTATCACCCATGAAGATGATCAGTGTATTCTCCAAGCCTGCCTTCGCTTTCAAGAGGTCCAACACGCCTTGGAAATCGCCATCCATGTGCTCGATCTCACCGAGGTAACGGGAGAGATCACCACGCACGCCCGGCAGATCCGGCAGGTAGCCCGGCACCTTCACCTTGTCTGGCGCAGGTGGATTTTTACCCGTGCTCCACGGATGATGCGGGTCGCTGAAATTCACCCAAAGGAAGTAAGGCTTGTCCTTCGGGCGCTGCGCGAAAAACTCCGTCATCCGTGTCGGCACATTCTCCTGCCCGGTGGAATCCACATAATCGAACCGCTCCTTGAAGGTCTGCAGCTTCTGCTCTTCGAACACCCGGCTTGTCGCCTCCGGAGCGCGCCCCGAACCATCCAGGTGATAGCTCCGCCCCAGCACACCCACGAAGTAGTCCGCCTCTTTCTTCAAGATCTCCGGGAACGTGATCTCCTCGCGATGCAACGGCGCGCTGAAGCGCGTGATGCGTGCCGCCACCGGCGAACGCCCCGTCATGATGGCTGCGCGCGAAGGCACGCATTGCGGGGCCGCCGTGAACATGCGCCGGAACTTGATGCCCTCGCCCGCGAAACGATCGAGGTTCGGCGTCTTCATGTCCGTGCCATAGCAACCGAGATAAGGATGGCTGTGGTCATCCGAAAGGATGAAGACGATGTTAGGTTTGGCTTGGGCCGCCTCGGAGGAGCAGACGGTCAGCAGGCCAAGGCAGCATAGCAGCCACTGGATTCTGGGAAAGCGCATGCCCGGCAGATTAGCTGCTAACACCATGGGAATCAACGTCCTTAAGCACCCGTCCTCCCGACCGGTTGCAAAAAGCCAGGAGAGGACTACCTTGCTGTAACATCTAGTGGATTTGACGGAGGTTCATCAGATGCCCGGGTTTCTGCCCGTTGTTCTTTTACACACCTGTTCGCCTGTTGTTATGAAAACGTCACGTGTGTTCCTGCTCTCCGTCGTGGCCGCGCTGGCACTCTTGCAAGCCGGTTGTGCCTCCCTGTTCACCAGCGGCCGTAATACGGTCAAAAGCCAATGGGCCACCTTTGATGAGACCAAGGCGGCCTTTGATCAGATCGATCCCGGCCAGACCACCAAGGAAGAACTCGTGTGCCTCGGCTTCGACCCGTATGACAATCCGAACGTGCGCATCCTCACTTACCTGGACATCATGAACCGTTTTCTGCCGAATAATTCGATACGCCTGACCGATCTGCCCAGCCCGGTGCGTGATTGCCTCGCCGCGCAGGACAAGTCTCACGCCTACGAACTCGAAGTCTCCGACCAGCGCAGCAAGCGTTACGGCAACCTCTTCCTCGACGTGTTCGCCTTCAACCGCAAGACGAGAGAGACCGGCTGGAATTTCAAAGCGCTCATTTTACTGAACGATGGCACCGTCGCGTACAAACTCTGGTCCGGCCAACCCTACGTGGAGCGCTTGGAACAGAAGAAGAAGCCGCTGGGGCCGTTACAGGAATTGGAAGGGTCCATCTCGGGGTTCGTCAGGTAAAACGCTAAATCAGCATTTGCCCCAGTCTCAAACCACCATTTTCAATTTCTTGCTCAACAACAAATAAACACCTGCTATCATCAATGGCCCCATCACGACCAAAACCTTTTTCCATTCCTTCGCCTTCTGGGCAGGCAGGTCGGCCAAGATTTTTGAAAGTGAACCGTGAACTGAACAAGCTGGCTCACCGTAAAATGTCTTTCCGGCCAGATAGGTCCCGCCTGCAGGACAAAGCGGCAACACTCCTCCCTTGAGCATCTCAATGATATCCTTATTGGTCAGGCTGTAGCTGTCGGTTTCTTTCTTTTTGTTCTCCAGCATGTACGCAATTGAGGCCCCATCGATCTGCTTGAGATTCAGCAGACACGTATCCATTTCTGCCGAGCCGCGCATAAATGACATCGGCGCAAGCAGCAGGAGCAGCAGAAGGCCGACTGGTATTGCCACCGCAATGATCACAGCCAGCGGAGTTTTCATGTCCTATCTCCGGAACGACGCCGAGAAATCCTCGTTCGTGACTTCCACCACTTTCTTCTCGAACTTCGAATTCGCGATCAACTCATTCAGCTTCGCTTCATACGCCGCGCTGTCCATCGGCAATTCCACCGTCTGGCCGATGAGCGAGGAGTAGAGCATCACGTTCGCCAGCTCGATGGAGCCCAGCCCTTCCTCGCCCGAGCAGTTCAGCGGCGAGCCATCGAGGATGGCGTCCACGAAGTTCGTCATGAAGGCCGCATGCGGGATGTCGGCGTTGCCGAACGGGATCGTGACATTCCACACGTCCGGCTTGGCGAAGCCGATCTTCGAGGTCTTGTTCCATTCGTCGGCAGGGACCTCGTTGCGCGTGAAGGTGAGCACATTGTTCTCCAGCACGATGCGGCCTTTCGTGCCCGCGATCTCGAAGCGGTTCGTGCCCGGCAATTCGCCGGTGGAGCTGATGAAGACTCCAGTGGCCTTGTTCGGCCATTCGAGATACACGGTCACGTTGTCCTCCACCTCGATGTTATGGAAACGGCCGAGCTGGCAGAAGCCGCGCACGCTCTTCGGCGAACCGAGGAGCCAGAAAAGCGTATCGAGCTGGTGCAGGCATTGATTGATGAGCACGCCCCCGCCCTCACCCTTCCACGTCGCGCGCCAGCCGCCGCTGGAGTAGTAGGCATCGCTGCGGAACCAGTCCGTGATGATCCAGTTCACGCGGATGATCGTGCCGAGTTCACCATCCTGGATGAGCTTGCGGATCTTGGAATAGCGCGGCTCAGCCCGCATCTGGAACATGGCGCCGAACTTTACCTTTGGGTTCGCCTTGGCCGCCGCGATAAGCCGTTCCGCATCCGCCTTATGCGCGGAGATGGGCTTCTCCACCATCACGTGCAACCCGTTGTTGATGGCCGAGATACCGAGTGTGGTGTGCTGGTAATGTGGCGTGGCGATGAGCACGGCGTCCACCTTACCGGACTTGATGAGCGCCTCGCCGTCGCCGAAGATCTCCACGCCCTTCGCCTTGTAGGCATCCAGTTTGCCGGGCGAGGTGCTGCACACGGCGGTGAGTTCCGCCCGTTTTACTTTGCCCGCCAGCAAGTAGTCTGCGTGATACTTGCCCATGTTTCCCATGCCGATGATGCCGACGCGAACTTTGCTCATGATCGTAAAAAATCGAATGCTTCAGTTGAGCGGCCAGTATCGCTGGGAGGAAAAATCGCGGGCAAGCCGAATCTGAGGACATATGCCCCTAGCTGGATTGACCCCAAATGATGGCTTGTTTGTGCCGGAAAAAGGCATAAAACGGTAAGTGTAGTTGTTTAATCAGCTCTCATTCTGGTGATCATATGAAAACTCAAAGACTTTGGGCCCTCATTTCGGCGCTTCACCTGCTGGCAGTCAGCTTCGCACAGGCCGCTGATGTGAACATCTTTGGTGTGGTCAAACAGCAGAATTTTACCCAGGAAAGCGACAAAATCGTCCGTCTGACGGAAGATGATTTTGAAGACCCTTTTGAGTTTGAGATTTTCGTGGAACAAAGCGAGGGCGGCACCGTCACCTCGGCCATCGTCGGCACCCCAGGCGGAACCAATATCGTTCTGCAAACCGACGAGTTCGGTGGCGGTCGCTATTTCTCCTTTAATGCCGAGCATTTGCCAGAGCTGAACCAGCAGCACGCCAACGGCAACTACAGCTTCAACATCAACAGCGGAGCAATCAACGTCACCCTGACTCTCACCGGGGACAATTACCCCAATGTTCCCCGGCTAAGCAACTATACCGCCGCCCAGAGCATCAATGCCGCGGCGAACTTTACCCTGATGTGGGATGCCTTCACGGGGGGCACGGCGAATGACTTCATCGAAGTTTTCATCGAGGACGAAAGCACCGGCAATGAGGTGTTCCACTCCGGGCCTCCAGGCGCGGGGTTGAACGGCACCAGCACCTCGGTGCAGATTCCGGCGGGCACGTTGACCGCCGGCAAGCGCTACAACATGGAACTCATGTTCGCCCGGATCGTGGACTTGGACACCACCTCCGGCACTACCGGCGTGGCCGCCTACAGCAAGCGTACCGACATTGAGATCGCCACAAGCGGCTCGGACACACAGGCCCCAAGCTTGAAGAACTTCCGCCCTTTCCACGGCGAACAAGGTGTGCCCGTGAAATCCGTGATCCGCTTCGAGTTTAGCGAACCGATGCAGCAGATCGTTTCCATCAACTGGACGGGCACGGGCTTGGTCCCCGCGAATTTCACCTACACCTGGAATCAGTTCAGCACGGTCCTCTCGGCTGTTTACACTGGCAGTCTGCCGGCCAATACCCAGATCGGGTGGACGCTCAATTCCGGCGGCACCATGAAGGACGTCGCAAACAATGTCCTGCCGATGACTTCGGGGAACTTCACGACCTCCAGCGCTGCCGCGACGACCGATCCGGATGTCTCCGAGCTCTTCCTGCTCAAGACCCAGTCTTACTTTCAGACCGGCACGACTGTAACTTCTCAGGAGCACTACTCTTTCGAAGCCTTCGGTGACCTGAATGTGATGAACAGTATTTTGAACGGCTTCATCACCGCCCCGCCACCGAGCGACGCCGTCGCGTATCCGGAGAATGACTCTTACGGCACGACGTTTGATTTCGAAGCGTCGTATGCTTCCAAAGCTGACTTGGAACGCTTCTTTCCGAACGGCATGTACAATATCAATCTGATGACCGCCCATGACGGCCCCAAGAACGTCATGCTGACTTTCCCTGCGGACAATTATCCGAACACACCCACCCTGATCGATGCCGCCCCGCTGCTGGCCGTAAACCCGGCACAGGCGCTGACGGTGAATTGGGGTCCATTCAACGGCGCGGACAGCAGCAGCAGCTTCTTCATCCAGTTATACATCTCCACCAGCTCCGGGGATGACGTCTATGAATCCCCCGGCGAGGGTGAAGTCGGAGCCCTGACCGGCCAATCCACCTCCGTGACCATCCCCGCAAATACCTTCTCACCAGGCCGCACCTACGAGTGCGAACTCATCTTTGCCCGCATCGTGGCCACCGACGAATCCACCTACAGCGGCGCGACCTTTGGCGCTGCCTTCGCCAAGGTAACCAAGTTCGAGCTCAAGACCACAGGCTCACCGATTCAGCCGACACTCACGCTTGTTCCCGGCGGCGGTTCGGCCCAGATCAATGTGACGGGTGACAAATATGTCGCTTATGTACTGGAGGCGACCCAAGACTTACAATCTTGGACAGCGGTGAATTACCCCCAACGTACTTTCCAAAACACCAGCACGACCCTCTATGACAATGATTCCAGCTTCTTCAGCCGCCGGTTTTACCGGGTGAGGGAAGCCAGCGATAACAACTTCCAACTGCCCGTCTCCCTCCAAGGCACGGTCCGAAACTCCTCGAACTCCAATCCGATCGCCGGCGCCATCGTGACCACCTCGCTGGATGGTTCCCAGGCGGTGACGGACAGCAACGGCAATTTCTTTCTCCAGACCGGCACCATCCGTTCCGGCATGGACCAGAACTACACGGTCAACGTCAACAAGGCCGGCTTCAACACCTTCTCCCAGAACACGAACTGGGGCGACCGTCCTCGGAACTTGAACATTTCCCTGAATCCGCAATGATGCCCTCAAAGCCCGATGCTTTGAGATTTTGAGCACAGAGCCCCAACCTCTATCCGCGGCCCGTCATATCTGGTCGGCCACCTGGCGCTTTACTGTCGCCAGCCTGGCGGCATTCAGCTTTTGGGCCTTTGGAGGCAAACTCCTTAAACCGCTTGGAGCTGTAGGGCTGGACCTTGTCTGCGCAGTCATTTTTATCGTACTGGGCAGCGTGTTATTGCATCCTTTGATTAAGTGCAGAATCACCTTTAAAAATTTCTGCATTGCCTTCACCCTCGCTTTCTCCGCCTACGTTGCCGTTTGGTTGGCCTCATGGTACGGGATTAAAGGCAAGCTAGGTGAATGGACTCACTCCATCGTCGGCCCCATCGCGCTAGCCATGCTGCTGCTGCGCCAGACCCGGACGCATCACGCCAGCATTGCCCTGCTCCTCGCCGTCGTCGCTCTGCACTCGCTCGGCTACTTCGCGGGTGACAGCCTCTACGCCTGGGTGAAAAGCCCGGCGGGTGTGGAGATGTTTTCCTCACTCAGCAAATCAGAGCGTTTCAAACTTGCGGCGATGTCTTGGGGTCTCGCCTACGGCCTCGGCCTCGGCAGTGCCCTCGGCCTCATCCTCCACCAGATCGCCGCCCAGCCACCCAAAACAGAACCACCCGCTGCTGAATAAGCCGCTCTCCGCTCCCTCTGTTTCGTCTTGAGCAAGTATTCTGGCTCACGAAAACAGTTGCGTCCTTTCACCAGCCGTCTAGTTAAGAGCCATGGCCAACCGCTTCCTACATCTGTTCACCGTCATGTTCGTGACGTGGGCCAGTTCCGTATTCGCCCAGAGCAACGTGCCCGACATGATCTTCTATGGCGGCAAAGTCGTCACCGTGGATGCCAAATTCACCGTCACCGAAGCCATCGCCGTGAAGCAAGGCAAGATCCTCGCCGTGGGTGACAACGACAACGTCCTCCCCCTCGGCAAGCCCGGCACCAAGCTCATCGATCTCCATGGCAAGATGCTCCTGCCCGGCCTCATCGATTCCCACGTGCATCCCGCCGCCGCGATGACCGAGTTCGATCACCCCATCCCCGACATGGAGACCATCCAGGACGTGCTCGATTACATCGCCGCGCGTACCAAGGTCGTCCCCGAAGGCGATTGGATCCAGCTCCAGCAAGTCTTCATCACCCGCCTCAAGGAACAGCGTTATCCCACTCGCGAGGAACTCGATCGCGTCGCGCCGAAGCACCCCATCTACTTCCGCACCGGCCCCGATGCCATGCTCAACACGCTCGCCCTCAAGCTCAGCGGCATCGACCGCGATTTCACCGTGAAAGACGGCGGCCCCGGTTACCTCGAGAAAGATGCGAACGGCGAACCCACGGGCCTCCTGCGCGGCATCACGCGGTATGCCAAAGTAAAATCCTCCGGCAAATCCCCCACCGAGGCCGACACCTATTCGCGCACCCTCGAACTCTTCCGCGGCTACAACGAGATCGGCATCACTGCCCTGGGCGATCGCGGCGCGAACCAAGCCTCCCTCGATCGCTATCAGAAGATGCGTGATTCCGGCGATCTCACCGTGCGCCTAGCCCTCTCGCACACCTTTCCCACTATCGGTTCCATGGACAAGATTCTCGCGGCCATTGATCAGATCGGCACGCATCCCTTGCGCGCGGACAATCCGTGGGTTCACCTCATTGGCACCAAGATCTGGCTCGATGGCGGCATGCTCACCGGCAGCGCTTACATGCTCCAGCCCTGGGGCAAGAGCGAGATGTATGGCATCACCGATGCCGCGTATAAAGGCGTCCTCAACGTCCCGCGCGATCAACTCCTCCAGATGGTCCGCCGCGCCGCGCAACACGGCCTGCAATTCACCGCCCACTCCGTCGGCGATGGTGCCGTCGAAACCCTCATGAGCGTTTACGAAGAGGTGAACCGTGAGAAGTCCATCAAAGACCTTCGCCTCTGCGTCACCCACTCGAACTTCATGACCCACGACGCCATCGCCAAGGCTGCGAAGCTCAGTGTCATCGTGGATATCCAGCCCGCGTGGCTTTACCTCGATACCCGCACCCTCGTGAAACAATTCGGCTACGATCGCCTCCGTTACTTCCAGCCCCTCAGCAGCCTCTTCGCCTCCGGTGTCATTGCTGGTGGCGGGTCCGATCACATGCAGAAGATCGGCTCCCTCCGCTCCATCAATCCCTACAACCCCTTCCTCGGCATGTGGGTCACCATCACCCGCTCCGCCAAGTGGTACGACGGCCAGCTCCACCCTGAAGAAGCTTTGACCCGCGAACAAGCCATCCAGTTCTACACGCGCAACAATGCGCACCTCCTCTTCTGGGAAGACGAGATCGGCTCCCTCGAACCCGGCAAACGCGCCGATTTCATCGTAGTCGATCGCGACCTCCTCACCTGCCCCCTCAATGATCTGAAAGACACCCAAGTCCTCCAGACATGGGTAGAAGGCAAACAAGTCTATAAGAAGTAGCTATCGAAGTAATGAGGCGGAACTAAGCTTTCTCCCAAAGGCCCGCCGGTGCAACCGGCCTTGACTTTCCCGGCCCCTTTTCCAATCGTCCCCGCGTCCCTTTGGGGACGTTGACATGCCCCTTGGCGATACCATATCTGCCCTGCTGCACACGCCGGAACCGGCGGACCTCGGTCCCCATCCGCGCTCCGGCACCTTGTCTGTCCGTGACGTGAATGCGCGTCTGGATGCCGCCTTTACCAGCGCATCAGTCTCCGCAAGTAATCAGCAACTCATCCGCAGCGCCGTTCTGCTCTGGCACGATCATCTGGACGCCTCGCACACCATTTCCCAGGACCTGCACTCCAGCGATGGCAGTTTCCTCCACGGCATCATGCACCGTCGAGAGCCGGATTACTTTAACGCCAAGTATTGGTTCGCCCGCGTGGGCAACAATGCCAGCTATCCCGAGATAGCCAAACGCACCAGCGCCTTCCTCGATTCCAAAGGCGCGACCGCCTTGAAGAGCGAACTGATCCCGGACGGCAAATGGGACGCCGATGCCTTCGTCGATGCCTGCGAAGCCGCCTCCAGCCGTCGCGGCACGGAAGAGCAACGCACCCTGCTGCGCGAAATCCAACGGATTGAAACGACCGTGCTAATCGAGCGTTTCCTCACCGCCTGAGCCAGGTGAAACAATCTCTGTGAACGAATTCCTTACCGTCATCAACGCCGTCTTGCCCGTCTTCTGCGTGGCCGGAGCCGGCTTCGGCCTGCGCCGCCTCGAGTGGCTCACCGAGGAGGCCGATCAAAGCCTGCTCAAGCTCCTCATCAACCTCCTCGTCCCCTGCCTCATCTTTGATTCCGTCCTTGGCAACAAGGCGCTGACAAACCTCGGCACCGTCATCCTGGCTCCCGCCGTCGGCTTCGGCACCGTGGCTGTCGGCGTGCTCATCTGCTGGCTCCTGCGCGGCACCGCCGGCCTTACGGACAAGAGCCGCGACGGCACCTTCGCCTTCGTCACCGGCGTTTACAATTACGGCTACGTCCCCCTGCCCCTTGTCTATCTGCTCTTCAAGGATTCGCCCGACATGGTCGGCCTGTTGCTCGTGCACAACGTCGGCGTGGAGATCGCCATGTGGACGCTCGGCCTCATGCTCCTCAGCGGCGTCTCCATCAAGACCGGTTGGCGCAAGCTCATCAACGCGCCCATCTCGATGATCCTCATCTCCCTCGTGCTGAATCTGCTCGGCGCGGAGCATTGGATGCCCAAGTTCATCATCCAGACCGCCCACATGCTCGGCCAATGCGCCATCCCCATCGGTATCCTGCTCGTAGGCGCGACCATCGCGGATCAACTCCCGGAATTCCACGCCGAGAAAGGCTGGCGCGTGATGGCTGCCTCCAGCTTCCTACGTCTGGCGATTCTCCCGGTGTTATTCCTCCTGCTCGCGAAATATCTCCCCTGCTCCCTCGAATTGAAGCGCATCATCGTCATCCAGGGCGCGATGCCCGCCGCCGTCTTCCCCATCATCATGGCCCGCCACTACGGCGGCCACGCGCCGACGGCATTGCGCATCGTGATCGGCACCACCGTACTCGGCTTGCTGACCATTCCCCTGTGGATCAAGCTGGGGCTATGGTTTATTGAGCAATGAGGAATCGTTAAAACGGTTAAATCGTGAAACGTTAAAAGTTTTACGCATCAACCGCTTAATGATTCCCTTTTCGTCAAAGCGCACCAAATGTTCCCCCTCTCCTCTAACGAGGAGAGGGCTGGGGTGAGGAGTGAGCGAGCCAATCGTTCCAGATTGCAATCGAGGCCAAAGAACACACCCGCGATTCAACCATTCAACCTTTTTAACGATGCAACGTCCTACCCCTTCTTCGTCGCTTTCTTGGCTGCCTTAGCCGGAGTTTTCTTCGCCGCCGCGACTTTCTTCGTCGCAGCCGCACCCGACTCAATCACCGGCGCTTTGATCTCCTTCTTCAGCGCCGCCACGATACCCGCGATCGTGTGTTCCTTCGCTTCGATATCCGGCTTCAATCCCAAGGCCTCAATCGCCTTCGTCGTCTCCGGCCCGATCGAGATCATGCGCAACTGCGGGAACTGCTGCCGCAGCTTCGGCAAGTTGAACCGAGCATGGAAATTCTCCACCGTGGAACTGCTCGTAAACGTCACCCAATCCGCGCCCCCTTCCGTCAGCTTCGCTGCGGCACCAGAGACATCTTCCGTCTCGGGAATGGTGCGATAGCACGCCACGTCATCGATAATCGCGCCCATCTTGGTAAGCTCGGCAGGCAGCTCCGGGTTCGCCACTTCCGCGCGCATCAACAACATGCGCACATTCTCCACGTCCTGGTATTCCTTGAACGTCTTGACGATCTCGCGCGTCACGAACTTCTCCGGCATCAGGTCCACCTTGATGTGCAATTCCTTCAGCTTCGCCGCCGTTGCCGGTCCCACCGCGAGGAAGCGCGCCCCACCGATGGAACGGATGTCATCGAACACGCGGAAGAACGCGTTGAAAAATTCCGTCACCCCGTTCGGGCTCGTGAAGATGATCCACTCATACGAGCCGATCTCCAGCATCGCATCCGCCAGCGCCGCTTTTTCATTCGGCGGGGCGATCTTGATCGTGGGGATCTCCAGCACCTCCGCGCCCAGCTCCAGCAACTGGCTGGACAACTGGCTGGCCTGCTCGCGCGTGCGCGTCACCACGATGCGCTTGCCGAAGAACTGCCGTTTCTCGAACCAGTTCAACTTCTCGCGCAAGCCCACCACACCACCGATCACGGTCACCGCAGGCGCTTTGAAGTCTTTTTCATCCACGATGTCCGCGATGGTCTCCAGCGTCCCTTGGATCGATTCCTGATTCCCGCGCGTGCCCCAGCGCACCATCGCCACCGGCGTTTCCTTATCCGCACCCGCCTTCACCAGCTCGCTCGTGATCTGCCGGATGCGCTCCACGCCCATCAGTACTACCTTCGTGCCCTTGTCCGCCGCGAGATGTTTCCAATCGAGCGATGTCTCTTCCTTCGTCGGATCTTCATGCCCCGTCAGCACCGTAAAGCTCGAGCAATGCTCGCGATGTGTGATGGGAATGCCCGCATAATTCGGCGCGGCCACGATGGAGGAGATGCCCGGCACCACCTCGAACGGCACCCCTTCCGCCTGCAGTTCCTCCGCCTCTTCCCCGCCGCGACCGAAGAGATACGGATCGCCGCCCTTGAGCCGCACCACGGTCTTGCCCTGCTTGGCCAGCTTCACGAGCAGTTGGTTCATCTCCTCCTGCGGTATGGCATGATCCTTCGCGCGCTTGCCGCCGTAGATGATCTCGGCCGACGACGGCGCGAGCCGCAGCAGATCGGTATTAACCAGCGCGTCATACACCACCACATCTGCGCGCTTGAGCAACTCCGCGCCACGCAACGTCAGGAGCCCGGCATCACCCGGACCCGCGCCAACCAAGTAAACTGTGCCAATCGAACTCATGGGACCGAGGACTCTAGGGATTCAAAGCGCGCGCGGCAAGCGATGTTCCAGCGATTTCTGGACACGGAAAAACATGAGATTGCCACCCAACCATTCATCCTTTAGATTCCAGACACTGTATGAAGTTCCTTTGGAGGATCAGCATCCTGATGATGCTCATCATCACTTTGAGCCCCGCAACCAATGCGGCTCCGGGTGATGTGAAGTGGACTTATGATGCTGGTGGATATCTCTACGCAGCTGATCTTTCGGTAGCGCAGGATGGGACTGCCTATCTCGGGCGTTTTGACTTTCAGACTTATTCCGTTTACCCCCTTCAAGGTGGCATCTGGTCTATTCCAGCCACGACCAACCTACTGACCGCTCTTGATCCTGCCGGTCACATCAAATGGCAATATCCGGGTGTGGGACAGAACCCAATAGTACGCAAAGATGGCCGGGTGCTATCCTCAGGTATTGCACCACAGTTTGACCCCACCGGCTCCCAGGTGACCAACGTCGCGAAGTATGTCCAAGGCATCAATCCTGACGGCACCCCTTGGCTAACCTATACTAATGGCATTGGGGCTGCGTTGACGAGCGATGATTCTGTCATCGTCAGCATCAATGCCATCTACTACGACGAACCAATCGAGACAGGTAATTTTTCTTCATATGGACTGGTTAAGGCAAGTTTCACGAATGCATCTCAAGTAATAACAAACCAAAATGTTCACTCTTTCGATTTGCCGTTGATTGCTCCAGATGGAAGCATGTTTAGCGCGAAAATCGTCAACATCGCCCCGCATAGCTACCATCCCACTGGCCCGGTTTTCGAACCGTTCATCGGCTATTTTTATGCATTCGATAGATTCGGCGGGCTTAAGTGGAGGTTGAGCGAGCCAAACGTCGATTTCTCCTCCTTGGCCATTTGCACTGACGGTTCAGTCTGCGTAGGAACGCGCGTCTATCAGGAAAACCCAGACCTCACCACTTACCAACTCCAGATGATCTCGCCCGATGGAACCACCAAATGGACAGCCTCTGGTTCAGGCACGTTCACTCCTGCAGTGATCGACAATCAAAATAACATTTATGTAGGTTCTGGTCGCAAGCTGGTCTCTTATACTCCTCTGGGGGGTGTCCGCTGGCAAACTGATTTCCCCAGCACCATCACCCGCAGCCCGGCTCTGGCGGCGAACGGCACACTCTACGTTGCCTTAGGCAATGCCCTCTACACAGTCAGTTCATCTAACGGCACCGTCATTTCAACTCACGACATTGGAAGAGGGGTTACTTCCGCTCCCATAATCAGCAGTGATGGAACTGTGTATCTGCTCGCAGAATACCGTTATCTATTTGCTATCGAAGGCAATTTCCTGCCTGCGGACTCCCCGTGGCCGCAGTATCGCCATGATGCACAACGAACTGGCCGCGCCCGACAACTTGACCCCGTCAATGTGGGCCAGAGAGTGGATGGCAAATTTTCTCTGACGCTCCTGCTGGAGCCCGGCAAGACGTATAAAGTGGAAGCTTCCGAAGATCTGGTAACATGGGTAGAAATCGGTTCCTTCACCAGCAGCGGGTCTGCCCAGTCGTTTCTGGATGAAACCTCTGCAGGCAAGCCGCAGCGTTTCTACCGGTTGGTGCTCCCCTAACCTTTCAGCTTATCCGCCAGTTGCTGGCCGAGCTGCTCGGCTGCCTGCACGTTCTCTGCGCCCTCGGCCAGACCGAAGCGGTCATCGCGGAAGGACACCACGCGCATCTCCAGTTGCCCGCCTTGGGCTTCGGCCCAAGCCCCCACCGGACTGTGGCACCCACCGCCCATAGCGCGTAGGAAAGCGCGTTCGGCCGTGATGGCATACCAGGTGGGCAAGTGATTCAGCGCCGCGCAGACCTTCTGCAAGCGTGCATCGTTCTGGCGGATCTCCAGGCCGATAGCCGCCTGTCCCACGCAGGGCAACATTTCTTCCAGCGAGAGATGGCGGGCGCGCAGGCCATTGGGCACTTCCTTGCCTTCCAAGCGGCCATCCGGATGCACCTTGAAGCCGAGCCGGTTCATGCCGGCGGCGGCGAGGACGGTCGCCGCCAGCTCCGGGTTCTCCGCCAGCTTGCGCAGGCGCGTACCCACATTGCCACGGATCTCGACAATCTTCAGGTCAGGCCGGTGATGCAGCAACTGCGCCTTACGCCGCGTGCTGCTGGTGGCCACCGTCATGCCCGTGGGCACTTCCGGGATCATCGCCGCCTGGCCACCCGCCAGGTTGGGCTTGAAGACCATCACATCCCGCACATCTTCACGCTCCGTCACCGCGCCCAGTTCCAATCCCTCGGGCAATTCCGTGGGCAGGTCCTTCAAGCTATGCACCGCCAGGTCCGCTTCACCATTAAGCAGCGCAACCTCAAGCTCCTTGGTGAACAATCCCTTGGGCAACGACAAATCCGGATTCGCCATGGACGCGGTTTGCAGCTTGTCGCCTGTGGTCTTGATGATGTTGATCTGGAACGATTCCGCCGGGAACGCCGCCCGGCAAAGCCCCTGGATCTGATACGCCTGCGCCAGGGCCAGGGCACTCCCCCGCGTGGCGATGATGAAAGGTTTGGAAGACATGGATCTTAAGTTCCGCTCTCGTGCCCGAAGGAGAAATCACCGCCATGACCGTGACCGGGCGGTCCGCTCCGCAACAGCTCCTTCGCCTTCTCTTTGATGATGATCTCGCACTTGGCGATCTCCTCGCGCCGCTGCTTCAGGTAGTCCTCGGCGATGGCCTGCAGGTCATCGATGTTATAGAGGTAAACGTTGTCGAGGAAGTTCACCTCGGGCTCGATGTCGCGGGGCACGGCGATATCGATCAGCAACAGCGGGCGGTTGTGGCGCAGGGCCATCAACGGCTCCAGCTTCTTGCGGTCCAGCACATAATGCGGTGCGGACGTGCTGCTGATGACGATGTCCACATTCGCGAACTCGCTCGCCCAATCATCGAAATGCACCGCGCGCCCGTTCAATTCTTTCGCCAGCGCCTCGGCCCGGTCATAAGAACGGTTGGAGACGATCACACTCTTGGCTCCCCGGCTGAGCAAGGCCCGCGCCGTCTTCTCGCTCGTATCGCCCGCGCCGATGACCATGACGTTGCGGTCGCTTAAGGTCTCAAAAATCTTCTCCGCCAGCTCCACCGCCGCCGAACCCACGGACACACTGCCCCGCTGGATGTTCGTGTGCGTACGGATGTGTTTGGCCACATTGAAGGCCTTCTGGAAAATCTTGTTCAGCCGCCCGCCCGTCTGCTTGTTCTGGAGGGCGATGTCGTAAGCTTTTTTCAACTGGCCCAAGATTTCCGTCTCGCCCAGGAGCATGGAATCAAGGCCGCTGGCCACCTTGAACAGATGCTCCAGGCTCTGCGGTTCACCCAGGGCATAGACCTCTTCGTTCAATTCGCCCTCGAACTGGCGATGGGTGCGCAGGAACTCTTTCAGCGCCTTGAAGGATTCCTTCTCCTCCTGCGCAGTGACCACGTAGAGTTCCACGCGGTTGCAGGTGGAGAGGATGACCGCCTCGCTGGCCAGACCGGCGTCGCGCAACTGCTGGAGCGCCTCGGGAATCACCGCCTCGGGGAAGGCGAACCGCTCACGCAGCTCGACATGCGAGGTATGATGATTGAGACCTATGACGACGACGCTCATGGATTATGTATGGGCGAGAGCAGGTTCGTGCCCCAAAACGTCAGCAACACAAACGCGAATCCCGCCACGGCACCCCAGGCAAACTTCCGCCCGCCCTGCTCCAACCGCCACCGCATCAGCATGAGGCCCAGATACATGGCCCAGACCAAAAACGACCAGATGACCTTAGGGTCGCCTGACCAGTAGGAGCCCTGGGTCTTGTTCAGATAGGACATGCTGATGAGCAAGGCCAACGTCAGCAGGCTGAAGCCCGTGAGCAGCAGCCGCCACGTGACCACTTCGAGCCGTTGGATGGGCGGCAGCAGCGAGAAGATGGCCCGCGCTTTGTGGAATTTTAGGTCATGCTCCTGCGTGAGATACATCAGGCCCGCGCCGGAGCTGAGGCCGAAGGCGGCGTAAGCCAGCGCAAACAAGGCGGCGTGGAGGCTGTTCTGCCAGCCAGGCACGAAGAATTCAGGGTTGGGCCCATGATGCTTGTCCAAAGCCGGCATGAGGGCAAAGACGCTGACACAGAACAGCACGGGTGACAGGAACGCGCCTAGGAACCGGAACCGGGACCACATGCCGATGATCAGGTAGGCCGCCACCATGGTCCAGATGATGAAGGCGGTGGCCTCGTAGAGATTGGTGACCGGGCAGCGGGAAAAGCTGAACCCTCGTTGCATCAGAGCAACCGTGTGCCCGGCAAAGGCGGCCAGCAGCAAAAAGTAATTCACCCGGTTATCCTCGCGGAAACCCTTCCGCCAGAGGAACACCGAGTAAATCATGCTGATGCCGTAAAGCAGGACAGCGATCTGGAACCAGTTACGATCGGTCACAACGTTCCGTCAACTTACTGGAGGTCGGGTCGGGTGCAAGTGGCAAAATCCGGCCAAACTTGTCCGAAACCACTCAGGCTTTGACCGAATCGGTATCTTCCGGCATGGGCTTGCCCTTGGTTTCCGGGGCAAATGGCAGGGCCGCCAACCCCAAGAGGAAGATCAGGCTCAGACCGGCGCAAGCATTGCGGAACGCGTCCAGCTTGGCTTCGGGAGTGATGGCGCCTTCCGACAGTTTTGCCGTCAGGAAACCCATGAAGAGCGGGCCGCTGGCGGCGATGAAGCGACCCACGTTATAGCAGAAGCTCGTGCCCGTGCTGCGCAGGCTGACGGGGAACAATTCCGGCAGATAGATGGCGAACCCGGCAAAGAGGGCGAGCTGGAAGAAGCCCATGATGGGGATCATCCAGAAGATGTCGCTCTTCTGGTCGAGGAACTTGAACACCCCCGCCGTGGCCAGCATGGCGCAGATGTAGGCCAGCACGAAGATGGGCTTACGGCCATGCTTGGCAGCGAGTTTGGTGAAGACAATCATACCGAAAAACGCACCAATGTTCTGGAGGATCATATTGATGCCGGTCCACATCGTCCGGTGACCGGCCAGCTTCTCGGGTGGAACCCCCTGCTCTTTCAAAATCTTGCCGACCACATCATTGATCAATTCCGGCGAGAAAAAGCCGATACCCCACAAACCGACGACAGCGGACACACACATCAACATGCCGACAATGGCCCGACCGCGCCAGCGGACGTCACCAAGGAGCGCGGTGTAGGAACCGAACTTGACGCCGGAGATCTTGCCAGCGGCCTTGGCCTGAACCCATTTCTCCGGCTCCTTCAGGCGCATCTGGATGAACACGCACAGGAAGGCCGGCAAGGCACCGATGACAAACATGTAGCGCCACGCACTGCCGGGGGCGATCTTTGAGGTCTCCAGATAACCGATGGTCACGGCGATCAAACCGGCCGTCACGTTACCCACGGCAGAGAGGGCTTGCAGAAGTCCCAGCGCATGAGGCCGCGCCCGGTCAGGAACCGAGTCTGCAACCAAGGCCACAGAAAGCCCGAACACGCCACCGACACCCAGACCTGTCAGGAAACGATAGAGGGCGAAATCCACAAACCCGGTGGAGAAGGCGGAGAGGCCGGTGCAAACAGAGTAAATCAACACGGTCAGGGTGAGCGTCTTGGCGCGGCCTATCTTATCCCCTACAGAACCGAAGATAAGCCCGCCCATCGCCCAGCCGGCCACAAAGATGGAGGTGGCATAGCCGCCCAGTTCCTTGAGCCTGGCCGGATCGGTCCCCTTGGGCATCAGGGCGGAGATGGCCGAACCGCGCGCCAAAATGAACAACTGCTGGTCCAAACAATCGAAAAGCCAGGCCAGGGAAGCCACCAAAAAGACAAACCAATGATGCTTGTTCATCAGTTTGTACCAGGGCACCGATTCGTCTGTCGTCGCGTTTGAACTCATGTCTATGGCGTTAAAAAGTCGGGTTAAGATTGCTGAGACTTGTCATGCTTACCCGCTCAGATGAAGTCCGCCAAGCAAGAATTGCCCGTACACGTATTTTTTTGGCGTTGGTTCGGCAGCGGGAGAGCAGTGGGAAGTCTCCCGGTCGGAACTCACGGGAGAACTAATATTTCACGCATGGCTTGGTGAAGCCGGCCCTCTGCGCCCGGACCCACCCAGCACCAGTCGTGGAGGTTGGAATCTTTTTCGGTCCAGTGTTTCTCGGTGGGGATGTAGCCGGTGGCGGATTCGCCGTAGCCGGCGACCATCACGAAGCTGTCCGGGCGCATCTGTTGGGCGGTGAGTTGGTAATCGACGTAAACTTCGCCGGGCAGGAGGAGGAGTTGGGCGGGGCCGAGGTCGAGCAGCGGGATGTCCACGGGCTGGCCTGAGGCCAGGCGGCGTTGCCAGCTCAGGCCCATGGCGGCGAGGCATTGGTCCCAGGCTTTGCTCTCGGGTGTGAGTTTTTTCTCCAAGCCGGCGATGGTGAATTCTGCTTCGGGGCGCGGCGGGAAAATCACCTCTGATTTGCGGAACTCCAGTTTGGTGAGCGGCTGGCGTTTGGTGTTTTCCCAGGCGAGCTTCATGCCGGCGTGGAGGCGGTCAGCGAGGATTTGGCGATTGGCGCGGGCACCGTCGTTGTATTTGCCGGCGGTGACGTTGCCGCTGCAACCGGAGGCGTAGATCTGGAAGACGTCGGGAAAATCGCGCTGGCGTTGACTGCGGGCGAGGCCGGGGAAATCGGCGGAGACTTCGCCGGTGCGATAGTAGCTCATGGGATGGATGGCGT
Organism: uncultured Verrucomicrobiota bacterium; assembly: GCA_964589735.1. Lineage (GTDB taxonomy): Bacteria > Verrucomicrobiota > Verrucomicrobiia > Limisphaerales > JAEYXS01 > JAEYXS01. The sequence continues at coordinate 114,301 of CAZPUL010000003.1, forward strand.
AGGAGCTCAGGGCCATCACTGGTTTATCGCCGTCCCAAAAGCTCAGGCATTTGCAAAAGGGATCGATGAGGCCTTCCTCGGCCTCGATGGCGAGGATGTTTTTCGTGGCGCTGCCGCGGTCGAAGCGCACGGAACCATCGGGCATCACATAGCGGCGGTTCGAGGCGAGGCGGTCCACCTTCCCCTGCCCGGTGCCGAGGTGCGTGACGCGACGGGCCTTGGGCAGGGATTCGCGGAGCGCCTTGGCGACGCGTTGCACGGCGAGTTCGTGGAAAGCGAGATCGCAGATGGAGCCGGTGAGCTGGCGTTCGCGGAGAATCTTTTCGGCGGTGAGATCCACGACGGGGGCTTCGTGCTGGTGGATGCTGGTGACGAGGACGCGTGCGGGATCGGTGCCGGCGGCGGCGGCGAGGACGGTGCGCCAGCGTTCGTAGGCGTCGTTGCGGATCTCGCACCAGTCCACGGAGACGAAGACGACGGGCTTGGCACCGCCGAGCAGGACGAAGCCGCGGGCGAGCAAGGGATCGGCGATGCTCTTGGCCTGCCAGAGGCCGCCCATCATGCCATGGCCGAGGGGGACGGTGACATCGGCGGAGAAGGTGGCGAGGCGGAAGCGAGTGGAATCAGCGGCGGTGACGAGGGCGGGAAAGGCCAGGGCGGCGGAGAGTTTTAGGAAATGGCGGCGGGTGTGTTGAGAAGCATCAAGCCCGGTTGTACAGCTTTGCGATTGTGAGCTGGTGGTGGATTCGCTTGTCCCCTTTCCCCTCACCCCGGCCCTCTCCCTTGGGGAGAGGGAGAGCGTATCAGCGCCGCTAAGTTCATTGGATGCAGCCTTAGTCATGACCGGTTTTAGATGTAATATTCTCCAACTGATTCATCACTACATCATTCCATCCCCAGTTTCTTGCGGGCTTCGGCGTCGAAGGCGAAGTAGTCGCAGGTAAGTTCTTCACCTTGGGCGATGTCGCGGAGGGCGATGGTGGTCACGGGGGGTTGGACTCCGGCGGGCGCACCGGTATTCGGCTCGGCGGCGTGGTTCATGAAGCAGCAGAAATCGCCGCTGAGGATGTAGTGAGCGTCCGTCTGGCTCAGCCAGGCGAACCAGCGGATGTGTTGCTGGGTGAGCGGCGGCAAGGTGGCGAAGCGTGCCGGGGCGATGGCCTGGTCGAAGCCGGGCTCGAAGCGCCAGAAGGGGGTGCCGCGCGGGATCGGTTCGGCGGCGAACAGGCCTGTGCCGTGGAGGCGGCTGGGGGCGAGGTACGTTTTGACGAGTAGCATGGTGATAATGCGGCTCTTCCTTTACAAGAACGGAGGGGGGATGGCGATTGTTTCCATAAGGTCAAAAGATTCTTGGCGGGTGGTTTTTTGGCGAAGCTGGGCTGACGGTGCTCAGGGACGTTGCTGCGGGTTGAGACAACCCGCGCTCCAGGGGCGAGTGGCGCTCCAAGGGGGATGATGGGAATGGAGCGAGAAATCAGTGGTGATGAATGTAAATCGAGGTCATTAGAAGAAAAAGTGTCCAATATCTGAATTCAAGGCCTTTATAGAAGGGGTAGTAGCCACCAAGCAGGTTGCCGGTATTGCTCTTTGCAACAAAATGCAACTCATTCCATATCAATCAGTTACGGAATCACCCAAAATACGTACCGGTCACTGCTTGAAAAAACGACACTTTAAGTGATTTGTAGTGTTAACAAATAAAAATGAAGCAAATCTTATCCATCGCGTTGGTCTTGGGGGTCATCACCGTCGGTTGCAGTAAAGAGGAAGAGGAACTTCCCGCAGCCGCGCCAGTCACCGGGGGTGCCAGTGTGACGGCCGATCCTTTGGCGAATCCGGCAGCAGGTGGTGCTACCACCGCCACGCCGGAACCGTTTGACCCCAGCAAGGTTGGGCCGCCTCCACCGCCCATGATCGATTTCGCGGCAGCAGAAAAGCCAGTCGGCAACTTTGGCGAAGAGTTCAAGGACCATCTGGAGATGCTGAATCACATTCTTTTCAACTACAACGAAGGCCGGGGCACTTACTCTACCGATGTGATTCCAACCTTCAAAAACGAAGCCGAGCAACGGGCGTATGATGAAGCGCTGCGGAAGTTGAAAGAACCGATCACCGACCTCAATGAACTGGTGAAAGCCAAGGTCATCAAAGCCATTCCAGCGGCTCCGGCTGGGAAGAAATACGCGGTGAACAAGAAAACATTGAAAGTAGAGCTCGTGGATGCCAATGCGCCCGCGCAACCTTAACCATTTTAACCATTCCCCAACCCAAGAAACTATGAAATCAACTCCTCGTTCCTCATCCAGAGGCAGACAGCTTCTCGCAGGGTTTACCCTGATCGAGCTGCTGGTCGTGATCGCGATCATCGCGATCCTGGCCGGCATGTTGCTGCCCGCCTTGGCCAATGCCAAAGCCCGGGCGGTGTCCACCAAATGTCTGGCTAATCTCAAGCAGATGGGATTGGCCGTGGGCATGTATACCACCGATAATTCGGAAAAATTGCCCTACGCGACCTTGGGCATGAACACAGAAGGTGCCCAAGGGTATAACACTTGGGACAAACTGCTGTTCAAGTATATGGGTGGTGACATCACCGCCAGTGGCGGTTCCTACATCAGTTGGCAGCCCATCAAAGATATCACCCCCAAGGGGATTCTCACCTGCCCTGCGGATCGCTATTATGGGGAACCAGTCTCCAGCGGCGTGACCCGCGTACGGCGCAGTTACGCCATGCCCCGCTACCGGATCGATGCATCGACGTCAGCCATCAATGGCACCAGCCCGATCAACACAAACTACAACCCCTCCGTGCAAACGGGTGTGGGCGTAGTTTACGTGACCTCCCGGGCAATGTACTGGACGCCCAATGCGCCAACCACCGTTTCATTTGCCAATTGCAAAATCACCAACATCCCGGCGGTTCGCACAGCCATGGTGCAAGATCCGTCAGGCACCATTTCCATCACTGAACGGGTAAACTCCGGCGAGCAGATTGTAGGGAACTGGATCAGTTGGATCGATGTGCCGATGTGGGGCAGCGGTATGCGGTTTCACGGATCAACTCAGCCGGACAATGTCACCGCCATCAATTCGGTAGCTACATTTAACCAGTTCGCCGCGAACCATCACAGTGATGGGTTTAACTACCTGTTCGTGGATGGGCATGCAGAGTTCATTCTGCCCGCCAAGACGACCACGAACGCCAACAATGCCACCGTGCAGCGGGGCATGTGGTCGATCCGTCCTGGGGACTAAAAGAACATTTGGAATCAACAGCGCGGAGAGGCAACTCTCCGCGCTTTTTTGTTTTTCAGGGAGGCTGGTGGGCGGCGCTGAGTGGAGGGGAACTTTTTTGCGGGTGGAATGCGCTAGGCGAGACTGGCCTGGTCCCGCGTGCGGGACTGCGGGTTGAGACAGCCCGCGCCCCGTGGAATGAGGCGGGTAGCTCAGAAACCGGGGAAGGATCAGAGCGCCCAACTTTCAACGTCCAACGGGGGGAGCTTGGGCGGGAGGATTTTGGTGAAGCTGACGGGGCGTTGCTCAGGGACGGTTCCTCTCCACTCATCCCGGCCTGCTCCGCCGAAGCTCGGCTTCCCATCAGGAGAAGGAGCCAACATTTCCCGCCCGCATGGCGGACGTGATCACCCGGCAACCAACTGCTTCGCTCCCGACAAGTTCATGACAGGCTCCAGAACGAAAGAGAATCATGTGTATGTGGCAACCGAATGAAGGAATTTCTGCCGGGTGGTTTTTTGCGAAACTGGCCTGGCGTTGCTTAGGGACGTTGCTGCTGGCGAGACGCCCCCGACCTGTCGGCACGGGGCAGGCCGCGCTCCACGGGCGGGTTTTGGCGAAGGCGGGTGGTCGGTTGTTTCGTCGCGGGTGAGGTCGGGCAGAATGGCCCGGTCCGGGGGGAGCCGGTAGAATTCCTCGGCACTTGTGTACATGTGCCGAGGCGGGTTGCACCCGCGGGCCACCATCAGGGAACCGGTGGTGCTAATATTCGGTATAGGGGAAGTGGCCAAGGGGGAGTCTGGGCGGGTGGGTTTTGGCGAAGCTGGCCTGGGTTTGCTTAGGTGAGTTGCTGCGGGCGGGACGCCTCGGGAACTCGCGGGCGAGGACGCCCGCGTTACAAGCGGCTCGCGCCGGGTCGAAGACCGACGCTCCAAAGAGGGGGAGCCGTAAGTTCCCGTAGTTTTTTTGTGACTATTTTTGGTGGAAACCGTGTTTTCAGCGCAACCAATTTAAAATCAAACAGTTACAGCTTGAGAATATTTTTAGAAAAAAGGGACCTAGGACAGCGGTTGTCCTAGTGACCGGTTTAATCTGGGCGCATGAATGGATCAGGAATCCAACATGAGCAGGGAGTTTTGACCGGGGCCGCCGCCGCAGTATCAGTAGGCGGTGGAGAAATCGGTGGCGAGGCCTTGCACGATGGCCACGCTGGCGGAGGTGCCGAGGCGGGTGGCCCCGGCCTCGATCATGGCGAGGGCGGTGCGGGCATCGCGGATGCCGCCGGAGGCTTTCACGCCGCAATTGCGCCCGACGGTCTCGCGCATGAGGCGGATGTGTTCCACGGTGGCCCCGCCCTTGTTGAAGCCGGTGGAGGTCTTGACGAAATGGACCTCGGCCTCGAGCGCGAGTTTGCAGGCCTGGACGATCTCTTCATCCGTGAGCAGGCAGGTCTCGAGGATGACCTTCACGGGGCGGCCATCGGCGGCTTCCACGACGTCGCGGAGTTCGCGGACGATGTAGCCGTGGAAGCCGTCCTTGAAACGTCCGATATTCATGACGACATCGATCTCCTGCGCGCCGAGGTCCACGGCGGCCTCGGTCTCGTAGCGTTTCACGTCGGCATCGGCGGCGCCAAGCGGGAAACCGGCGACGGCGGCGACGAGGACACCGGAATCTTCGAGGAGCGAAACGGCGAGTTCCACGCGGGAGCCGTTCACGCAGACGGAGCGGAACTTGTGTTCGCGGGCTTCGGCGCAAAGTTTCTCGATCTCTTTCGAGGTGGCCTCGGGTTTCAGGAGGGTGTGGTCGAGGTATTGGGCGAGTTCAGCAGGAGTGAGGGCAAGGCTCATAAAAAATCGGGAGATGACGGGGAGCGGCTAACTGACGGGCGCTGTCGCGAATTGGGGCGGCGCAGCGGGCTGGGGTTGGGCAGCAGCGGCGGCGGCGGTCTGCAACCGGGCCTGCTCGCGGGCATGGTCGTAGAGGCTGACGTTGGCCAGGATGAGGAGCATGACCTCAAAGCTGGGGTAGGCCCCGAACGTCCAACCGAAGAGGCACCACATGGAGGTGTAATAGACACTGATGAAACTGATGCCGCCCATGATGCCCGCCACACCGTGCCGCAGCAGGTACATGAAGGGGCGGCGGATGAACTGCACGATGAGCGCGAGGTAGCAGGCGAGGCCGAAGATGCCGGTATTGGCGAGGGTGGCGAACCAGCCGGTCTCATAGGAGCCGACGTCCGCAGCCATCTCGATGGCGCGCTCAAAGGACCATTCCTGCTGGCTGTGGACAAAGATGAGCTCGGCATCGAATTTTTTGACGCGATTGCCGAAGAAGAAGGTGGCGGGGTTATCCGTCCAGCGGGCCACGGCAATGGTGCGGAGGCGTTCATGCCAGTAATTGCTCATGGCCGTGTCCGAGTGGGCCTGCACAGCCCCCTGCTCCAGCACGAGGATGCTGAGGGTACGCTGGATGCGGGGGTCCACATGATCGAGCATGCCGGGGTAGAGGTTCACGCCGGCGATGAGGAGCAAGCCGGCGGAAGCGGACGCGAGGATAAGGGTGAAGCGTTTGCTGGCCAAGGCGGCGAAGACAGGTACGAGCAGCCCCATGGCGATAGCCGTCCGGCCGCCGCCGAGCAGCAAGGCGATAAAGCCCAACCCGAGCAGGCCGAGGAAAAAGGCGCGGGACCAATAACGCCGGGAGAGGCAGACAAAGACGACGGCGAAGGCGGTGAGGCCAAGGCCGCTGTTGCGCAGATCATCCGTCTCGCCCGGGGAGGAGCCCGGGAGGACGTAATTGATGACGGGGATGTAGAAGAACCCGCCGACGTAATTGGTCAACAGCGTGACGGTCACCCGGAGCAGGTAGGCACCGAGCAGGAGGTACAAGGCGGTCTTAAGGTACTTGGTGGAGCCAAACCAGACGAAGAGCAGGCCGAAGATAAGCGGCCAGAGCGCCCAGGAATAGTGCCGGAGGATGTTCGTGATGCCGCCCTCCCCCGTGAAGCGCGCCACCCCGATGCTCCAGACCATGTGGCCGATGAGATAGCAGCCGAGAAGAAAATAGGTCCAAGGCAGGACTTTCCGATATTGGTAGAAGGACCGGAAACGCAGGGCCACGGCAAACGCCAGCGGGATGGTGCAGACGAGCAACATCAATTCATGGGCGTAGAGCTTGAAGCCGAACCACATCACGCCGCCGGCGGCGAAAGCGGCCGGGACGGGAATCCACCACCAGCGGGGGCTGAGAAAGAAAAACAGGCTGCCGCCCAGCAGCACGCCCAGAAAGATGGCACCGAAATAACCCCAGACCGCCAGGAAGTATCCCAGAAAAAGGGTGCCGCCCAGGATGGCCACCAGGCCAAGCCAGAACCGCGGATTGTTATGCCAGTTGGGCTGCATCACGTCAGGCCGGTCATAGGGTCAGCAACCGGTCTGGCGACTGAACTGGACTCGACCGTTCTTTTCAAGAATGATTTGTCAGGGTTTCTGCCGAAGCATCAGACCGGAGGGCGGGACAATGAAGTTTCCCGGCCGCCCTACCGGCATGGGGCGGCAGGAAATAACTCGCGGGTTGACGCCTCCGGAGGCTGGGGGATAGTCCGTGAGCAAGCAATCGAAATACCAGAACTGCCGTGCATGACCGCCCAGATCCAGGCCCAAACCATCCGCAAACTGCGGAACCGCTGGCTCGCGCAGTTGAGCGAATGGGCGGCACCGGCGCTGCAGCAGTATGGCCGGTGGCTATGCCCCGCCCCGCCGACCCCGCCAGCGAGCTGGAAGCATGGGATCTTGATCGGCGCCAACCATATCGGGGATGTCCTCTACCGCACGGCCAGCCTGCCCGCGTTGCAGCGCGGCCTGCCCGGCTGTGACTGGCACTTCCTGACGGCGCCCCCCGCCGATGAGGTGCTCGGACACAACCCGCACCTCGCGGGACAGATCGTGCTGCCGCCGGGTCCGCCAGACCTGCCGATGTTGCGGGAAAAGATCCGGGCGCAACTGGGCGCCTGGCCCGATGTGGCGGTCTGCTATGATTCCAGCACTTACTGGCCCAGCCTGCTGCTGGCCGCCCGGATGGGGATACCCAACCGGGTGGCGTATGTGCATAAAGGTTTTTCCGGGCTGGTCACTCACCCGATTTCGTTCCGCTACCCGCAACCGTTCGCAGCCTATTTCCGGGAACTGACGGCCGAGCTTACGGGACAAAAGCCGGACTGGCCCTTGCGACCGCTGATCTATCCCACAACGGAGGATGAGTCGACGGCCCGCCAATGGTGGGCCCGCCACGGATTGCAACCCGGCGAACCGGTCATCGCCTGTTTCTGTACGAGCCGCCAGCCTACGGGCGTGTGGCCGCTGGAAAAATTCAGCGCAACATTTCAGCAGCTCCGGCAAAAGACTTCCGCGCGGATGATCTTGGGCGGAGCGAAGCAAGACCGCGGTATCCTCGAGCGGATAAATCGTGAGGCCAAATTGAATGCACCCATTCTGGCAGGCGAGCTGGGGTTACGCGCGTTGTATTGCCTGCTGCGCGATTGCCGGGTGGTGATCGCCACGGATTCCGGGCCGCGACATCTGGCGAATGCCGCCGGCACACCGGTGGTGTTCGTGCGCAATCTGAGTTCCAGCAAGGTCGAGACGGGCGCGTATGTGGAGACGGACCACGACCTGGCACCTGACGTGGAGTTCGTCCGCCCAGCGGAACAGGCGCATTGGATGGCCCAGGTCGCCCCGGCGGACCTGGTGGAAAAAGTTCTGCAACTGCTTGAAAGGAAGAATGGAAACTGAGGGGCAAAAACGGTCAGCGAGCGGAACCGTCCGATGCAACCGGTGGCAGATGGGAGCGGACTGCCTGGGCCAGTGCCGCGCGGTCTATCTGCCCGCAAAAGTCGCAATGCGCACGCTCTGCTTTGCGGCGGTTGAGGCAAAACTCCAAGGGCGGAGCCAGCACGCTGGCCGGTCCACCGCCCCGGTTTCCCCAGACCTCGGCCGAGAGATTCTTCAGGGAACAAAAGGCGGAGACCGTCGGCGTCTTCAACGCAGCGGCCAGATGCAACGGACCGGTGCTCGGACAGACATAGACGTTCAACTGGCCGATGAGCGCGGCCAGTTCGCGCAAGGAAAGTTCCCCCATGCTGTTCCACAACCGCGCGTTCTCCAGCACCTCCGCCGGCCACGCAGCGAGCAGCGCGCGTTCCTTGCCGCCGCCCGTGAGCACCACCGCGCAATCCGTCTCCGCCAGGACTGTCTCCGCCAGCCGCCCGTAATCCAAGGACGGCAGGTTGCAGGCATTGCCGGCGCAACCCGGATGGATGCCCACCAACGGCCGGGAACCGAACCGGTTCGCGAGCATGGCTTGGGCACGCGCGATCTCCTCAGCAGTCAAAAACAATTCTGGTTCCGTGCCCTGCACCGGAATATCCATGGCCCGCGCACAATCCAAAACGATGTCGCCGAAATAACGCGACTCCTCCAGCATCCGCGAACTGAGGCAGCGATGCAGGGTCAACCGTCCCCACACCCCCGACCACATGGCGATGCGCGTTTTCGTTCCGGAGCAGAAAGAGGCCCACAGAAGTTTCTTCTCGCGCGCGTAAGGCAGCAGCACGGCATCAAAACGTTGCGCCCGTATCCAGCCAGCCAAGGGACGCCAGGCATCGGGAAATCCCGGGCAAACCTCCTCCATGCTCCAGGCGGCGCTGACTCGCGGACTGTGCTCAAAAACGGGCAGGAAGGCCTTGGGCACGATCACCTGCACGTCGTTTCCGGCGAGCGCCAGCGTACGCACCAGCGGGGTCGTCAGCACGACATCGCCCAGATGATCCATCCGTATGACCAGAATCTTTTGCCCCATAGCCTTAAGATTTTGCCCGCCAGAATTCCGGCAACCGGCCGAAGCTCAAGAAAAACGCGAGCCAATAAGTGCGTCCCTCCATGCCCAATGATTTGATGCCCTCCCGCACGATCCACCAGTTGTTGAAAAGCAACTGCGCCAGCCCGGGTCCGATGACCAGGGCCCACGCTCCCAATGTCGGAGCCCACAGGCAGACCAGCGTCAGGCTGACGAGAGCCGTCAGCAAAATCGGCCGCACGAACGGGTTCACATTGTTCGTCTGCACCAGTTCCCGGTACAGTGAATGGTGGGTTTCCAGCCCCACTACGAGCAGGAGCAAGGCTCTTTTCGGCACGGGCAGCAAAGCTGTCCGTGCACCCATGAGATTCTGCAAAAGCCAGTCGCCACACCAGCAAAGCACCACACTGCCCGTGCCGAAAATCAGCAGGAAAAGCCAGACCCGGGCAAAGAACACCGGCTGGATTTCCTGGGCCTTGCCCAGTTGCCGCAATTGGTTGAACCAGGGCATCTTTACCAGCACCCACACACTGGAAATCTGGGCGAGAAAAAAACCCACCTGCAAAGTAAGGCCAAATGAAGCGGTCTCGGTCAGGCTCAAGAAGGCACTGGCCAGCAGGGTGTTTGCCAGCGTGGTCAGATAGATGCCCACCGCCACCCCGCCGACCCGCCAGGAATTGGGCCAGAGCGTGGCCAGCAGGCCCATGTCCGGTTTCCGCCCGGCATACTTCAGCTCTGCTCCCGCCAGTCTGAGGAATACGGCCCGGCCAAGCAACCGGTTCAGCAACCCCATCACCACCTGCCCGCTCACCGGCCCCCACAGCCCCCAGCCCGCCAGCAAGCCGCCGATGGAAAGGACATAATTCGCGAGCAACGCGATCAGAAAAACTTTCTGCGCCTCCCGCACTCCGTTGATGCCGGTCAGCAAGTTGGGCCACAAGCTGCCCATCGTGTTGAACGCACAACCGAAGGCGAACACCGCCCAGGCCATTCGCACCTCTTGCGCATGTTCCATCCCGGCCGACTTATGCCAGATCCACGCACCCCCACCCAGCTCCAGCAGCAACAATAGCGCGAATCCCAAACCCAGGTAAAACCAGCGCATAGTGGCCACGAGACGGCTGAGCAACTCGTGATTCGGCTTCACCGCGAGCCGCTCCCCGACGTCACGGACACCCGGATCGATCCCTTGGGGCAACAGCCGGTCTGCCCCCGCCCACAGGTAACCGGCCGAGCGGTTCAACGCATTTCCGAACCCCAGATCCAGCAATGCTCCCATCCCGGCCAGCGCCAGAAATACATACCACAGTCCCACCTCATCCGGCGACAGCTTCCGCAGGATCAAGGGCAGCAGCAAAATGGCCGCGCCACTGCGCAAGGCCACCGTCAGGTAGTTCCAGAATACTGCACTGCGAAAAATTCTTTGGCCGATTTCCTTCACTTTGCTATGTCGTGTTCCCGTTGTCTGCCAGTTCCAAAAAGGCAAAAGCCGCCCAATTTCAGCGTGCCCCGCAGCATCTGCAAACCCCGCGGCTTCTTCAATCAATGTTTGTCGCGGCAACAGCCTGCCCGGCGGCGGCCTGGACCAGCAAACGTTCCGTCCCGCTGGCCCATGACTCCCACGTGAAAGACTGCAGTTCCTGACGGATCAAGGCCGCGTTTGCCTGGGCCATGGCCCGCTTACGCCGGGCGTCGGCCAAGATTTCTGGCACAACCAGATCGCTGTCAAAGAGGCTGACATACTGGGGCAGTCGCTTTTGCAAGTCCGTCACAAAACCAACCTTCGTGGACACCACTGGCACGCCGCAAGCCAGGGCTTCCAATACCGGTTGGGGACCGCCCTCGTTGCGGGAACAGACCAGCAACACATCGGTTGTCGCCATGACTCCCGGCACGGCTGCACCCTCCAAGTAGCGATGATAGGCCGTAGGAAACCCGCGCGACTTGAGCGCGGCCACCGACGCCTCCCATCGATCGCCCACGAGCACGAACTCAAACCGTTCCGGTGAAAGCTGGCGGCTGATGGCGAGCAGCCGGTCCTCGCCCTTGCGTCCGTCAGGATAGGCCCGCCCCACAAAACCGATGCGGGTACGTTTGCCGCTCGATGCCAGCTCGGCCGGCTGGAACAGCCCCAGATCAACACCGAACGGGATAAGATGCAAACGGTCAGCCGGAATGAAATATCGCTGCATCCTTTCCACCCAATTTCTGGCCATGCAGACGACCTGCATCCGGGGATGCTTCCAAAGCAGGTAACGCAGCCGGAACGCCGTCCTGTCCATGTGCTGCACCATCAGGAGGCCGGGCATATCCCTGCGCCCTGGCGCACAGTCCAGCAGATGCGGCCAATTCACATAGAGAACCGCATCCGCTGCTTGCGGCACCGGCTGGCCCAAATCCAAAGGCAGAACCTTGAGCCTTTCCGAAGCTAGCTGGCGAAAGTGCTCCGCCACTTGGCGTAAAATCCACGACTCCGGCTCCATCGTCACGGCCACCCGCAATTTCCCGGATGCGTTGCCGACACCACTCATGCGGCTTCTTTCAGGATTTTCTCCATCAGTACGCGGCAGGTTTGAGCGTGCTGTTCTTTGCTCAAGGAGATTGGTGCGCTTGGATATGCTACCGGTTCACCCGCTGCCAGCTCACACAGCTTTTTCGCCAAGGCCATCACATCTCCGATTGGAACTAAACCAGCCTGGGCATCTGGCGGGAAACTCTCCCTCACGCCATCCGCATCCATGGCCAGCACGGGAACTCCCAATGCTTGAGCTTCCAAAACCACGTTGGCATGACCCTCATACAGGCTGGTCAGGAGCAAGCCATCTGCATTTTGCAGATAAGCTGCCGCATCCACTCGATGCCCCAGCAGCTTCACGGTATCGGACAAAAGCTGGTCCCGGATGATGTGTTCACACTGGGAACGCCAGCTCCCCTCGCCCAACATCAGCAAGCGGGCATTCTTCATCCCGGTGTCCAAAGCCAGTTTCCACGCTTTCAGCAACCAGTCCGGCCGCTTCTGCCGCTCCAACCGCCCGAGGAACACAAACGTCTTCACGCCGGGCACCCGCCCAGGCGGAGTCAGCTTGGCGACCAGTTCCGGATCGGCCTTCTCCGGCGGTTCCACGGGATTGGGGAGGATAGTCACGCGGCTCCGGTCGTCCAGCAAACCGGCATAAAGGAACTGGCGCACATTGCCATCACTGGCGCAGACGATGTGTTGGTGTTTGGAAAAAGCCAGCCACTCGGCCAGCCAGTTGCGCGCCGCACGCCACGCATCACGAGATTCGTAAAGCGAACACCATTGCGTGACAAACACCGCCTGCGTAGGTGCCGCCAGCCGCAGCGCCATCCCCATGAACAGCCCGCCCCATTGCCCGTGCGTAAGCACCAACTGCGGACGTAACTTGCCCAATACGGAATTGAGCTGCCAGACCGTCACGGGAAAAAGCGCCGCCGAGACATCGGAAACCGTATGCAACGTCACCTCCGGCCGGGACTTCACCTGCTCCGTCAAACGCCCCAAGCCAGCCGTCACCACATGCTGCTCGCCCACCCCCGCCAGGGCATCGATCACCTGCACGACATTCTTCGGGCCGCCGCCGAAGTTATCGCGGTGCAGGTAATGCAGTATGACCGGTTTTGCTGGCACAGGGTTCGACGTTCGACGGGCAAACTCTAGGCGCTGCCCCCGCACCTTGTAAAGCCACGGTCCCTCTTCCCTTTTTCACGAATCCGGCTACTATTTCGCCCATGCCATCATTTGACATCGTCTCGGAAGTGAATCCGATGGAGCTGCAAAACGCCATCAATCAGGCGCAGAAGGAACTCGCCAACCGCTTTGATTTCAAAGGCAGCAAGGCGGAAATCATCCTCGAAAAGAACGAGATCAAGCTCACGGCCGGCGACCAGTTCAAGATGAAGGCGCTGGTCGAGATCGTCATCGGCAAGATCGCCAAGCGGAACATCAGCCTCAAGAGCGTGGACCAAGGTGAGCCCGACCTCTCTCCCCTCGGCCATGCCCGGCAGGTCATCAAGATCAAACAAGGCATCGAGACACCCGTGGCCAAGGAGATCTGCCAGTTCATCAAGGGCACCGGATTGAAAGTCACCACCCAGATCCAGGACCAGCAAGTACGGGTGACCGGCAAGAGCCGGGATGATTTGCAGGAAGTCATCGGCGCTCTACGCGCCCACGATTTCCCGGTGGCGGTGAATTTCCAGAATTTCCGGGATTAAACGGTATCTGGCTGCAACTCTTCTGTCAGGGCAGATGCCGCATGGCCAACCATCACCTGACACAGGCGCTCCGTACCGGCCGCCCAGGTCGCCCAAGTGAACGGCGTCAACAACTGCCGCGTAGCCGCAACTAACGCTTGCGCCTGCATCCGCTTTGCTCTGGCCACCGGCAGGTATTGCAAAACCTCTCCGGCTAGCCGGTAAATGGTGACTTGCTCAGGCACTATTTTTTGCAGATCAGGAACGAAACCTACCTCCGTGGAGAGCACCGGCACCCCGCACGCCAAGGCTTCCAATACCGGTTGCGGCCCGCCTTCATTGCGGGCACAGACCAGCAGCACATCCATGCTGCCCATAACATCGGAAATCTTCTCGGCCTTAAGCTGGCGATGATACTCCACCGAGAAGCCCATATTTCTCAATCGCTCAACCACCTGCTCCCAGCGGTCCCCTACCAGCACGAATTCATATTCCAACCGGCTCAACTGACGGCCGATCCCGATCAACCGGTCCTCGCCTTTGCGGCCATCCGGATAAGCCCGGCCAACAAACCCTATCCGCGTACGCTTATGCTCATGCAACTCCGGGACTGGTTTGAACATGTCGAGGTCGATGCCGTGTGGAATCAGGTGCAAGCGCGAACCCGGGATGAAATAACGGCGCAAAGCATCCACCCAGCGTTGCGCCATGCAAATGACCTGCAAACGCGGGTAGCGCCAGAGCAGGTAGCGGAACCGGAATGCCGTGCGATCCATGTGTCCCACCATCAACACCCCAGGCATCTCGCGATAAGGGGGCGGACATCGGTAGAGGTGCGACCAGTTGGCATAGATGATCGCGTCTGTCTCCGCCGGAACAGATTCGTGCAGCTCCAAAAGCCGGCATTCGGTTTCATCCGCAGTCAACCGCTCCAAATAACTGCCAAAACGGCGCAGGATCCACGACTCCGGCTCCAAGGTAATGGCCAGCTTCAAGCCCCTTGCTGATGCTCTGTCTTCGGGTTTAAACGACATGATTTCCCCTAATCCAGAAACAATACGCAAGGCCGCTTGATGAAATGAAGGCAAAAAGCCCGAAATCCAGAGTATTTTTATGACACAACAGCAGCCTCACACATTTTGCGCACTGTTCAAAGCGTCTGCCTTGTGCGAAGCTGTCCACCAACAAACAATCTTGGAGGCGCTATGTGCTGCTTCAGTGGCAATGTCATATATGTTCGCAACACCCGCATCTTCGCGCGTGCTGAGGACAGTGTGCGCCAGTTTGTGGTTTACCAGATGGCTTTTGGCGCCGATCAAGAACTCGCCATGATCCTACCCCTGCCCGTCCGCCAAGGGAGTGGTGAGGCGGCGGTCCGATTCATTGATCTGAAAGCTTACGGCGAGTTTTTCTCCGAATTGAACAGCGGCTTTCCCGTTCCAAGATCCTATTCCATCGGGTGCGGTGCCTCCGAAATGAGAGTTCCTGCTGCCGCAGCGCTGGCAGTGCAAGAGGTCGGAAATTACGAGGCCTCTTTCGTCCCTACCGTGGCTGACTTCTCGCGTTTGGATAAACGCTTTCGCCTTGCTGACGAGGTCTGGCAATCACTGCCCGCTTACCAGAACCACGGTTTTGCGGTCTTCAAGTTGAAGCCCGGCAAACACGAGCCTCACCCCATGGCCTTCTCCTTTCCACGCCGTCAGGTCGGCTCGCTGTTCTTCCCCACCGTTCATATCCACGACGGCAAAGTTCACGCGAAAGCCGACTTTGACCACACGCTCTACTGCCAGCCGACCGCACAAGGGAAACTGGAACTGCGCAACTGGACTGAATCGCATTCATTGGCCAAGAATTTCGTAGATGTGACCAAAACCAAAAGCATCGTGGATGGCTCTCAGCACTGCTACCGGCTGCTGATGCAAGGTCAGTTAAATAACACGGATGTTTACATCCAACACGCCTGAAGTGACGAACCGACTTCCCATCATTCTCGTCCACGGCATCGCCCGCTTTGACTGGCTGCACGAGGGTTATCGCAAAATATTTCCACAGACGGGCGAGCACCCCAAAGATCGCAGCCATTATTTCCGCAACGTCGCCTCGCATCTAAAAAGCCACGGCTATGATGTGTTCCATGCCTCGCTCAGCTACGCCAAACGCAGCGAGCAACGCGCGGTGGAACTCGGTGAACAGATCGCTCAGATCCGCACACAAACGGGTGCACCGCAAGTCCATCTCATCGCCCACAGCATGGGTGGCCTGGATGCCCGCCGCCTGATCATCATCCATCCCGCCAGCGCCGACACCATCGCCAGCCTGACCACCATCGGCACACCCCACTGGGGCAGCAGCCTCGCGGATTGGGGGCTTTCCCATGGGGGACTGCATCTCATCGATCTCTCCCAACCGCTCTTGGATCTCTCCGGCTTCAACGATCTGACCTTGGCCGCCTG
The DNA here is from genome assembly GCA_964589735.1 of uncultured Verrucomicrobiota bacterium. Lineage (GTDB taxonomy): Bacteria > Verrucomicrobiota > Verrucomicrobiia > Limisphaerales > JAEYXS01 > JAEYXS01. The sequence goes on from CAZPUL010000003.1 coordinate 130,062, forward strand.
CGCCGAGTTCAATCAGCAGGCCGAACCCATCGAAGCTGCGAATTCCATCCGCTACCGAGCCTGCGCCAGCCATGCACCGCGACATGACACCTTGCTCCCGCTACGGCCCACCTGGGATATCGTGCATAAAAACGAAGGGGAAAACGATGGTCTCGTCTCCGTGAAATCCCAACTCTGGATCAAGGAACTTCACAGCCCCGCTGGAATCCGCAAGCCCGTCGAACAGATCGAGTTCCCCTTCCCCGCCGACCATTTCAACCAGACCGGTTGGTGGGACCCCAGTAAACGCGACCGTGATAAAAGCCTGACCGAGATCACCGACTCCATCAGCGAATTTGAAGGCAAGATACAGGGAATGTATCTTGAACTGGTTCAAGGATTGTAAGGAGAACAGAACCCGAAAAGATTGGTTGGAAATGGTGGAGCCGAGGAGGCTTGAACTCCTGACCTTCTCATTGCGAACGAGACGCTCTACCAACTGAGCTACGACCCCATCCACCAGATTACCAACGACTTACAACAGAATTTTCAAACATTGAAAACAACGTTGTATACCGATTTTGTATACTGATAGAGTTTGAGCATGCAAGCGGAATCTGTTGCGCCAAAAACCGCTCAATTTGTCCGGGTTGGTTCATGTCTCTATCGATACTCATCGAATAAGGTTTACTATGCTGTCCTGAAGCATGGCGGCAAGATTATTCGCCAGAGCTTGAAGACGTCTGACCGCAAGCAGGCCGACCGTGACCTGGCCCGCCTGAAGAAGTCTTTGGAGAAGGTTGATCTGTCGGCCGGTAAACTCACCCTCGCCGAATTGGCCGACCGCTACCTCGCCTCCATTGAGATGCTTGATGACAAGAGCAAGCGCACCCGGGCCAGCATCGCCAAAGTGCTTAAAGCGACTTGGCCTCAAGGCAAGGAACAGGCCATTGGCACCGTCAAGACTTCGGAGATTCAGACTTGGCTGGGCCTGCATGCGGAGCGCCTCAGTAAAGCCACGCTCAACGAATATCTACGCTTATTACGAAAGATGTTTGAGTTGGCTGTAGCGGATCGACTGGTCGCCGAAAACCCAGCCGCTGCCATCAAACAGCGCAAACTGGATAAACCTTTGAGGGAAACCCCTACCTGGGAACAGTTTCAAGCAATCGTAGCCGACATCCGCCAGCAGAAATACAACGCCGACGCCGATGATTCAGCCGACTTCGTCGAATCGCTGGGGTTGATCGGGCTCGGCAACGCCGAGGCAGCGCATCTTCAGGTGAAGCACTTGGACTTCAATCATCTGCGCATGACCCTCCACCGCAAGAAAACGGGGAAAGGCTATATGGTGCCGATATTTCCGCAGGCCGAGGCGTTTCTAAAACGGCGGATCGAGAAGAAGAAACTGGCGGCGGAAGATTTCATTTTCAATATCAAGGATGCCAAGAAGGCACTGTCGGCAGCCTGTAGACGGCTCAAGTTTCCGCATTTTTCGCATCGTGCCTTTCGTCGTTGCTTTATCACCCGAGCCATCGAATTTGGCGTGGACTTCAAAACCCTTGCAGGTTGGCAGGGACACTCTGATGGGGGTGCGTTGATTGCTAAAACCTATTCGCATCTTCGGAATGAGCATTCCGACCTGATGGCTAAAAAAATGATCGCTCCAGCCCGCGCAGAAATCCTCGGTTTGCCCACGAAATGAGAAAAAGAGGGTGCCAGCCCTGCGACCAGCACCCTCCTGCCTTTCAGCAGAGAACCAGCGGACACCTTTGAGTGCCCGCCGCTACCATGGGACCAGTGCGGTTCTTCAGGACTGATTTATTGCTCAACGGTCATTTGACCGTCTTCGCAACAAACTCATCCACCGAGGCGCGTAGAATCATCCGATGCCGCAGGGCACTAGATGACTTCAGCAACCCCCGATCCAGCAACCGGTAAACGGTCTTAGTGCTGGTCCCAAAGAGCTGGGCGACCTCCTGCACGGACAAAAAGATCCGGGCAGAAGGCGGAGTGGCTTGAGATGACATTTACATGTCTCCTCCCAGGTTGGAAGCGGTTCGGATAACCTCGCCGCCGTAGGCCCGGGCAACCGCTTGTCCGAAGACAGGCGATTGAACCATTCACTGCCGCGACCACCATTGATCGCGGAGGAAGACGCTACCACAGGCAGTCGTCGATCCCGGTGTTCAAGGCCGGTGATCTTGGTCAGGCTGCTCCTAGGTCGGCCGGATGGCAACCCGATTCACAGCGTTCAACAATCTGGCAGACTCTCGACTGGTATCGAATCAATCAGGTTTAGCTCTTTCTGGCTGGGGCTTGAAGGACCAATCGGTACGCAGTTCTGGTTAAATTTTGAAGGCTTAAAGCGCTTCGAGACTCACGAGAACACCCAAGGCACTCCTCCGAACAGAATCTCGGACACGAAAACAGCTTAGACCTGTTCTGCTTGCCAAAGTTGCTGGCTTGAAAACCTAGATTGAGATGCCCAATACTCACACGTGCCTCCGAAGAAGATCGCAACTGCTGACCAAGTGCCGACACAGACCAAGGGCAGCAATTCATCAGCCGCCTGCGGATTGCAGGATCAGTGCTTTAGGCAGCTCAGGTTTATAGTTGAGAATATCCATTTTCCTTGGCATTTCCAGATGTTTGACGGCCCTAAACCCCACCTCCGAAATGCCTTAGACTATGTCCTATTGTTATCAATACTTTCACCCATCACTCGCCATAGGCAGTAACCGAGGTCGATTTCGGTTCTCTTGTGGGCAAGGAGACCAGCCGATTCGGGAGGGTTTGGTGGGTTACCTAGCTGGGCACTCCGTTAGACCAAGTTGAATCAAAGCCGCTTGGTGATGCGATCGAGAAGCTGCCGAAGCTGGACGAGGGGTGAGGTTTTTTGAGGTGCAGACAGAGCGCGGCGGAATCGGCGTTGCAACCTTCAACGCCAGCCCCGGTGTTCTACGTCGGGGCTGTGGGCAAACTGCGGCGACGATGAAAACGCGGCAACTGGATTCGTGCGGCCGAGCGGGCTTGAGAATCCGTCCGCGATCCGACACACTCAGTCATGCCCGCGAGAAAAAAGGCAAAGCAAGAGCCGCGTCCCGCAATACCATTGCGGAAGATCGTCCTGGACATAGCACCTGTGGCTAGACCGACCGACACGCGCACTAGCCTTACTCTGACCGATGAATTGCGCCGGGCGGCGACGCGCTTGGTGGAGGAATTCAACGAGATGGACTGGGAAGAAGCCGACACTCAGGAAGGGCGGTTCCTGCTGGTTCATTTCGAACTCGTGCAGGATCGGGCGAGGTTTGGCAAAAGTTTCGGAGAATGCTTTGCCCAGATGCCAGGAGCGCGGCAGCGTGACTGGTGCCTGCACTTCGAAGCGGTCTCCTTGGTGGATGCCAATACACTTATGGACTTTTTGGCTGGGCCGACCGTGCTGGCCGCCTGGTTGCGCGAGCAGTTTGATTGGCAGTCAGCCGAGAAATCCAAAGCGGACGAGAAACCGAAGCCAGCCACGCGTGAAAAGAGCGAGGAGTTGGCAAAACCATTGGCCAGGGTGGTGCATGGCCGGTTGCTCTATACTCCCGAGCGGTTCGCGGGTGTCCGGATCTCTGGGGAGGCTGCGGCCCTGTTAAAGGAAGCGCCTGCCGAGGATGTGCTGCCAGCGCTCAACTGGCTGCTCCTGCGGGACGCCGTGGTCGGTGCCTTGAAGCCACCACCCAAGGTGGCTCGCATAGCCTTGGGCGAGTTTTACGACCTCGCCCGGAGTTTTCAGACCCTGGCCACCAGAATCGCCAGAACCCGGCACCTCAGCCTCCGGGTCGAGCCTGATGAACTGGAACCACTCAGACGGTTCGCGCACGTGCTGGGGCAATCCAATCCGAGCTTCGTGGAAACGTGGCGCGAAGGAAATGATGGTCCAGAGTTGGCGGCCGATACGGTGGGCAAACAGATTCAGGCATTGTGGGAAGCAGCCGGTCAGGTCGCTAACGAAGTTGAGAACCTAACGCATACCGAACCCTGCCACATTGTCAGCATTGCGTTCTCAGAGAAGCTCGGGCTGACGATCAAGGATGGCGACCGGATGTTGCAGCTGGGTAACTCTCCCAAGCGCTGCCTGCTCGCGCTGGCGGTGCTGAAGGCCAACCCGGTATGCTGTGCCGAATGGTTTGCACTCTACTCCCAGAAGGATGTGGCGAAGGCCAAAAAGAACGAGGCCGAGAGGCGGTTTGATGCCGCCGGGAATGCCCTCAGCAAACAGTTGCCGCACTTCAGCTGGGAGCCGCTGGGCACAGGGAAGCGGCATATCAAGGGTATCACATGGGCGCAGCTGCCAGCGCCCGCCGTGCTTCGCGAGCAACTACATTACCTTGCACCAGCCAGACACTAAGCGGTTCGGCAAACTGCGGAAAGGCGGAAAATCCCTTCAGGAAGGGGCGTTCAGCAGATTTCCCATCCTTTCCCAAAGCTTCTCCAGAAAACAGTCACGGAGGCGGTGATCAGCGGCTCGCGCGAGGCCGTGGTTTTCACAGGCTTTCCCATTTCTGCCCAAACTCTGAAAATTCACACGTTTTATGCGAGGTTACTCATGTTGCGAACGAGTGTGTCGCGAACTTATGAGTATGAAAAAAGTAAAATCATTGGTGATCAACGAGATCGCCTCAGACGGTTCCCCAACGATGGTAATCCCGGTGGCAGAGGAGCGCTTCGAAGAATTGAAGCGGCTCGCTGACGGTGCCGCTGCCGAAGCCGTTGTCGATGAGTCGGAAAAATTGACCGAGAAGCAAGCTGCCGAACTGGTGAAGCAGGAGGCGGTGGTCAAAGAGCATGAGGATAGTTTCTGGGCGGCGGCGGCGGCGCTGACGGTGATCCGAGATCAAAAGCTCTACCGCGCCACCCACACGACGTTCAAGGACTACTGCCTTGAGCGGTGGCGTTTCGACCGCGCCCATGCCGACCGGGTAGTCAGGGCATCGGCGGTCTACGAAAACCTGAAATCGATCCACGATGGATCGATTCCGTTGCCAACCACCGAAGCCCAGGTGCGCCCGCTGACGCGGGTGACGCCTGATAAACAGGAAGCGGTGTGGCGGGAAGTTGTCGAGAAAGCCGATGGAGGTTCCATCACGATGAAGCTGGTGGAGGAAGCAGCCACCCCGCAGTACCCGGTGAAAGTGAAAAAGCCCAAGGCGAATGACGCGGTTGTGGCGGTGGAACCGGTTGTGGAAAAGCCTGTGGACGAAACCAGTCGTTTGCTGACCCGCCTAGATGAACTCCTGCGCGGTCACGAGAACGAGGCTGTTGTCGAAGCCTTCACCAGGCTGAAAGAGCTGCTCGCGTGCGGTGAAGCTGGAGAAGTTGAAAACCAGCTAGCCGCCTAACCCAAAACGCTGTCCGTCACGTTTCAGTGGCGGACAGCGATATCAATAAACCTACATGAAAAACTCAGGCATAAGCTGGACCCACCACACGTTCAATCCGTGGCATGGGTGCACAAAGATCAGCGAGGGATGTGCGCATTGTTACGCGAAAACCTCGGCGGAAAACAAGAAGTGGGCCGTATGGGGGAAAGGTCAGCCCCGGCCCCGCACTTCCGATAATGTATGGGCTGATCCGTTACGTTGGAATGCGGTGTTGGAAAAATCCAATGACCCAGCCAGACGTGAGCGGGTGTTCTGCATGTCGATGGGCGACATCTTCGACGCGGAGGTTGAAGATGAACGCCGTGATGAAGTGTTCGAGTTGATCGACAAAACCCCGCGCCTCGACTGGCTGCTGCTCACGAAACGCCCACAGGAGGCGGTGAGGTATTACGAGAAGAATGGGTGGCCGAAGCACGCGTGGATCGGCACCTCCGTAGAAACGCAGAAGTGGGCGTTTCGCGCAGAGACGATCAAAAAAATCCCCGCACCGGTCCGCTTCCTATCCTTGGAACCCTTGCTGGGGCCGGTGAAGCTAAACCTAGACGGGATCGATTGGGTAATCGTCGGTGGAGAGTCAGGTGCAGGCTGGAGGTCGATGCAGAAAGCCTGGGTGCTCGACATCAAGCGGCAGTGCGATGAAGCCAAGGTGCCATTCTTCTTCAAGCAATGGGCCTCGGCACGCTCCGACAGCATGGGTCACGAGCTCAACGGCAAAGTGGTCCAGGAGTTTCCGACACCGAAGGATCGTTCTGCTGAAAACACCGAGTTGAAGGAGGCCGCCTAAACAACCAACGGCCGGGAGTGCGTGCGCGTGCTCCCGGCTGCATCACACGAGATTATTCGATGAACAGCGGAAGCGGCCGGCATAATTGCGTGGGCAGTCGAAGGGGTACGCCGGTATCACGCCGACATGCAACACCACGGTAGCGTGCGGCTGACAGCGGGACAACAGCGGCGTGTGGACCGTGTGATAGCGCCATCCGCGAAATCCTCGACACACTTGATCGCGGGCGAACCCAGACGATCCACCGCAAGCCGGTTGCTCAACTGGCTGCTGAACCATTTGCAGCGCGTAGGACTCCGGCTGGATCGAATCCGGCCTGCCTGCGCGATGCCGTAGTAAAAACCGATCCGCACATCACTGGCCACGAGTCGGCCAGCGAGGCTGCGGGTCATTGCCTGAAACTAAAATGTTAGACATATACAATCCGCCTGGCAGTGCGGAAACAACTGCCCCCACGACCAGCGAGGTCGCCGAGCGAGTGCTGGGCGAGATCGCGTGGGTGAATGAAACCGAGGGCTACTGTGAATGCCCCGGACGACACCAGCACACGAGTGGTGATGGACGACGTGACTGCAAGGTTTACCTCGATCGTGTGCCCACGGTGTATTGCCTGCACGCCAAATGTGCGAGCACCTTGGCACGCAAGAACGCCGAACTACGCGAGGCCATTCGCACCGGCCAACCCGGTGATCAGCCGGGGCTTTCCTCGCGTGAGCAGAAGCGTCTGGCGGAAGCCCGGCTGCGTTGTGAGCGATTGCGAACCCGCGCCGCCAAAGCGCTTCCAACCATCCTGCGGCAGCACGATTGGCCGCTGGACGAAATCCAGCAGACCAGCCCGTTTCCGATTCCTGAAGCACGCCACGAGCAAACCCAGTTGTTGCTGCGTGCGTTTGCTGCGGAAGACGTTGTTTGGATCGGAGACCGCAAGGACTCGGGGAACAACTGCCACGCGAGGCATTTCAAAACCGCAGCGGAGTGGCTGACGGTGGGAGAACTCGATGGGCCGTTGGTTTGTCCCGTCAGTTTCAAACCGGGCAGCGTTTCCAGAAGCAACGACAACGTGCTACAGCGCCGGTTTCTCGTCGTGGAATCTGACCTCCTCGGCAAAGACGAGGTGGGTGCGGTGTTTCGTTGGTTGCAGACGACGGTCGAGTTGCCGCTGGTGGCCATTGTCGATACCGCTGGCAAATCGCTGCACGCCTGGTTCCAGTGGCAGAGCGAAGACGAGTTGGACGACTTTAAGCTCGTGCTGCCCGCCTTGCAGTGCGACCCCAAGCTGTTCACCGCCTCCCAGCCAGTGCGTTTGCCCGGCGGGTTGCGAGACGGCCGGGTTCAGAGTCTGGTGTATTTCAACGACGGGGGTGTCCGATGAAAAGCGTCATCGAATCACTCCCCTTGCCACCAGTCTATTACCGCCCAGAGCCTTCCCCGTGCTACTACCGCGAGGATGATGGCGGGCGCTGGATCAAGGTGGACCAAACCACCCTGCGCAGCTTCGTCGTGACGCAAGGCTATGACAGCACCAAGAACAGCGGGATCTCAGAGGTGGATGACTGCATGCTGGAGCTGCAAGCCCGGCAAAACGTCGCGTATGTCGGACCGTTGGCCGGTCATCAAGCCGGTCTCTACACGGTCAACAAGCAGCGCGTCCTGGTCACCGAATCCCCCACGTTCATCGAACCGCGTCCTGGTGAATGGCCGACGTTGATGGCCGTGTTCGACGCGATGTTTGCCGGGGACACGTTCAACCAGCGTGACTATCTGTTCGCATGGTGGAAGCTGGCAGTTGCCGGCGTTCGCAGCGGAGAGGTGCAAGCCAGCCAGATGCTCACCTTGGTAGGTCCAGGTGGTGCCGGCAAGTCGCTGACACAGGGGCTGATTACCGAAACGCTGGGTGGTCGTAGTGCCAAGCCCTACCAGTTCATGTGCGGCCGAACCGCCTTCAACGCAGACCTGTTTCGCGCCGAGCACCTCATCATCGATGATGAGGCTGAGGACATCGCCATTGAGAAGCGGCGGCACTTTGCTGCCGCCATCAAGGGCATCTGTGCTAATCCGACCCAGCACTGCCACGGCAAGAACAAGGACGGCCTGACGCTGACACCGGTTTGGCGGCTGACTTGTTCGGTCAACAACGACCCGGATCGCTTGCAAGTGCTGCCACCGCTGGACGGCGATGTGGTCGACAAGCTGGTCATCTTGAGTGTTCGCGCTGGGGCGATGCCGATGCCGAGCGACACCCCGGAGGCGAGGCGGGCATTCAAAGCCTGTCTGGCAGCCGAGTTGCCTGCGTTCCTGCATTATCTGGAGAACTGGGAGATTCCCGAAGCGCTGCGCGTGGATCGCTACGGTTTACGCCCCTTCCATCATCCCGACGTGGTGGAGGCTTTGCGCCAATGCAGGCCCGAGTTGAGGTTGTTGGATCTAATCGACGCCGACTACTTCCGTTTTCCAGAAGGTCTGGCCGGAACACAGCCCCGTGCTCCTTGGGATACCAAGGCGGAGCAGATCGAAACACATCTAACGCGCAAAGATGGTCCTGTGGCGAAGCAGGCCAGCCAGTTGCTGAAGTACTACACTAACTGCGGCACCTACCTGAGCCGCCTGGTTGACGAAGCACCAGACCGTGTGACCAGCCGCACAGTTCGGGGCATAAATCGCTACACCATCCAGCCTCCACCTGCTGAGGAGTGCTGACGGTTGTGGTGTTGAAAAACAAGGGCAGCTGGGTTTTGACCTGGCTGCCCTTCCTGCTTCATCGGGTGTTCAGGGTGGAGGGGTGGAGCACTTCCGGCACTTTGCAGCCGCGGGGAACGAAAATGAGCCAGGCTAGGTGTGGAGGGGTGGAGCGCTAGTTGGGTTTTGATCCATTAAAGCCAGAAAACCACACCAGCCATCCTCCTTCCTTTTTTTCTTTTTTCATTTTTTGGTTTGAACTAGGAAAAGTGCTCCACCCCTCCACCCTGAGAGAGTTGCACACTCCTGAAAAACTCAGCTGTTCACAACGAAAGTTAGTTCACCCCCATTCATCCATCGCTCGCCCGTTTACCGGTTCACCCCCTTCAACGCTCCAACTTTGTTCTTGTACTCCTCAGCCAGTTTTGTACAATAAGTGTACCAGTGAGGAATTGTTCCCGTTGGTTGCCTAACTGAAAGGAAACTATTATGCCGATGATTTGCCAGATACCCAAAGACGACTGCTACGATCTTCCTAAAGGTCGCTACAACGCCGTGCTCAGCAACGTGAGGGTCAAACCTCATCCCACCACCAACCGTTCTGACCAGCAGCAAATCAGATTGCTGTTCGCAGTCAGCATTCCATCGATGAGAAACAAAAACCCGATGGCTGGTCGCACGTTCAACCTCGATCTGAAACGGGGTTCTGATTTGAGGATGTTTATCGAGAACTGGCTGGGTGTTGAATGGTTTAACACCAACACAGCGGTGGATTTCGAACAGCTGGTTGGACGCAGCGCTGACATCACGTTGAACCATCTCCACCACGACGGCTACCAACGACCGTTCGTAAACATCGAAGCAATCCACCCAGCCGGAACGTTGACGTTGAGCGAGGAGGCTGATGGTGAACGGCAACAGCAGCCACCCGCTGATGAAGACGACTGGAGGATGGTGGCATGAAAACGATTCAACCCAACCAAAGTCAGCCAGTCGGCAGCGATCTCGAACAACCCGCTGCAGAATTGATCGAGAAGTTGAAGGCGATCAACAACGCGGTTTACATCCCTGTCGGCTTCAGAAGTTTCAATGAGCAGGAGTGTGAGGCGATCAGGGAGTTCGCCTGTCAAATGCCCATCAGCCAGGGATTCAACCCAGCCACCCTCCACCTGCTCCACCGACTTGTCTTCAGCCAGCATGTTATCGGCCAGTCCACTACCGTTGACTGGCAGATGATGGCGGGAAGGTGGAAGGAAATCTGCGAGCGGAGCAACAGCAGCCATCTCGTTAATGGATTGCCCTTGTTGCTCCAATGGTGTTTTGAGCCCGGCAACACCCGCGTCATTGGATTGATGGAGATGGAATGGGACGCTGATAACCGCACCGTAACGATCAGCGTGAACCAACCCAACTACAAGAGGATGGTTGAATGGCTGGAAACGACCTTCAACGCCGTTCAGACCATCGAAACACCCCTACCAGCCAGCTCAAGTGCATGAAAAGCTGGCAAGGTAACAACAACGCCTATGCTCGCCGACTCGAAGCTTTGGATCGGGCACGACAGAAGTGGAACGAGAGCGAGTCGGTGCTGAGGAAGCTGCGGAGCCGTCCGATGACCGAATTGAAGATACCCGCCGACCAAACGCTGCTGGAATGGCATCAACGCATCACCTCAGCACCCTTCTGTTTATGATAACCATGAGAGCTGGATGAGCCTTCTCTCCACATTAGAAAGCAGTTTGATGAATGCACCTATCCTAGTAACCGAGAAGGAACCAACCTTCAATCTACCCGCAGGCCACTATCCCGCTACAGTCCTGTCAATCGCCGTCAGCAACCAGCTCGACAACGAAACACTTGAGAAGGAAGTGATTGTCTTTTTTGAAGTGCACGACACCGGCATCGAGGACGAAACCCCTGTAGCCGGTTGCACGTATCGGTGGAATGTGGGTGAAGAATCAGATCTCCAAAGCTTCTTGCGAACCCTCACCAACCCTGACTGGTTTCTACTGATGGCAGGTCAGAAGTTAGACTTGGACGAGTTGATAGGAATGGAAGTTGAGTTGGAGCTCATCCACGAGCAGGAACCCAACAAAAAAGAGCCCGAGGTGCTGATCGCCAACATCCGGCCTATGCGGAATGAATGGCAACAAGCCGCCTAACAACCGGTGAGGAACGGCAGCGCATTGTGAACGATCGCTGCTGTCTCGATACACACCATGAACACAACCGAAACAAATCGAATGAATGGTAAAGAGAGGTGGGAAGCACATGTCAGATACACAAAGGAGTTGGAGAAAGCTGAAGCGAAATGGAAAGAGTCCGAATCGATTCTATCCATCCTGCGCACACCCAAAGGCACCGAAAAACCAATAACCGATGAGGAGATAGTGCAATGGCATCGAGCCCTATCACAGCCGGTCACTTTAGGTTAGAATATCAAGATGCACGAGTTGGCCGCAGGTTCGACCGCATCCACATGCCCTCACAATGGTTCGCCCTAAGGTATCCAGAACACGCAGAACGATGGGGAGCGCCGTTTATGGAGCATACTGTTTTGCTGCTGCGAGACAGTCATCCTGAAGAAGAGGTCAACCCGTATGCCATCAATGACGATTTCTTTGCAGCTATTCTAGGAGGGGACAAACAATTCGGTCACTCCGTAATCTTCTACCAGCCAGAGCAGACCTTCTATTTCAAAGACTACGACGGCTGGTTCTATCCAGTATCAGAACAGAAGCTCACCTGCTTGCTATCCAACCTGCTGATCCGATGCGCCCAGGAGATGCCCAGGAAGGTGCATATCCACAACCTGTTCGTAGAGTTCAGAAAACCAGAACAGTTGCGCTCAATCATCCTGAAGGCCAAATCCATGTTGGCAGTATCGGCAGAGTTCTTTTCTGAACTGTCACCTCACCAGCGACGCGAAGGACCAGAGTTGATTGTCAGGACCGCCAAGGTGTTTGTGGCTGATTCAATTATCCAACAAGCCGGTCAGCTAGCCATCCAGGCCGCTCAAGATCGATTCCACGATTTCTGCTTTCAAAGAAACGTAAAGGGACTGAAGAAGCGCGAGACGAGGCCATTACTGATCGATGTAGTCCAGGAGCAGTTCGGCTGCGGTCTGAGGCATGACTTGATGCAAAATGGCAAGAAGGTAAGAGGATGGACAGGAATTGCCTTGGGTGAAGAGCTAACGGCTCACAGCAACAATTAGGCTATCGGACCAAAGAATGATGTCCGTTGCGTCCGTTCGCAGAGAAAGGACATTTTCTGCTGTATTTGACCTCGCTTTGACCGCCAGTACCAACTTCACCGCAACGCTGGTATGATATTTTTTGGCAACTGCATGGCCACTGTCATCTAGAGCAGGAAAGTGGCAGACCATCAAAAATGTCCAGACAACCGACGCCAAGGAGGTGGACCTGTGGAAGGTCGCTGAAGAAACGTCCGGCTGCCTGAACAGTTCAAACCTACGCCTCCATCAATCCCTGTCAACCCTTGCCGGTTTCGTTCAAAAACACCTCATAAACCGGACACCTAAGTTTGCTCAAGATTGAGTCCAGCCGATCCAACGTCACACTCTCCTCCCCCTGCTCCAACCGGTAGAGACTGGAACGGCTGATACCGATCTTCTTGGCAAATGCAACATGGGTCATCTCTCCACGCTTGCGACGTAGAAATCCAGCGAACTGTTTGTCCAGAGAGCTTGCCACTCCCTCAAAGCTATCCGGCCAAGTGTCCCGTTTGCGGGACATTCTGCTTGCCAGCAATTCCACGCAGGGCGACAGTGGCGATGAAGCTGGTACGGGCTGGAACAACCAAAGCGCTAGGAGAACGCCGCCCTCTCGCTACCGGTCGAAGTGACGTTGTATGAAACAGGCAAAACTTTGGGCCACTACAGTGTTCGCCTTCTTTGCGGTGATATTTATCTGCGGATTTTTTCCAGGGGAACGAAAAAACTACCTGAACTTGTTGGACATTGTGAACCGGCCAGACACCCCCTATCCAACACTCATCAACGAATGCCGTTCAGTTGCGGCCAGGACCAGCGATCCTGATCTCAAGTTCGTCGCAGAGTATCACTACAAGGTTGCTGAGATGATGTCCTCCGCTGGTTATCAGAGCCATCAAGATGCGATCAGCAAGGGCAAACTCGAACAATTTGTCAGAGGTATGGCCATCCCCTTTATCAGTCCCGCAGCCGGTTGGGATATACTCATCAAGGGAGCGGGCTTGTGGATGGACGAAAGCCAGTTCAAGGAATGTGGAGGAAGAGTGATGAACCGGTATGATCATCGGCCGATTTGGGTTTACGTGGTGGCACTTTGCGCCGCCTATTTCGTCTACCTACAAGTGGAACACTCCACACGGTCCTCAGTAAGCACCGTTCCCAACACAGCTCCAGTCACAACAACAGAAAGCCTGACTGTCTGTCCGAAATGCGGAGCCAAGAACCGCAACAAAGTCCTGGCAGCGGGTCAAAAGCTCGTCTGCGGCCAGTGCAAAACCGTTCTGCACAGCGTTTCCTAACTATGTCTTTCACCACCGAGCAAGCATTCAACATTCTCGAACTGCCTTCGACCGCCACATGGGAAGAAGTCCGTCAGGCCTACCGGGAAATGGTAAAAGTGTGGCATCCCGACCGCTTTCCCAATGACGAGAAATTCAAGCAAAGGGCGACTAGAAAGATTCAGGATATCAATACCGCCTACAAGCTACTTGAGGTTCATCTCAAGCATCAGAGTGCGGCGAAGCACTCTCCACCGCCTAACCCACAGGAACAGCATTCGTCCGCAAATCAGCCACCATCTGCCGCTTCGACCGCCAAGGAGCAACCAGCCTCAGATGACGGGCCGCCTTCCTTCCTAGAACACTGCCAAGATTACGCTGTTTCGTTGCTGCTCGTGTGCTACATCGGCTGGGGCTCGGGTGGATTTATTGGACGAATCATCATAGGCATGGGAATATTCTATGTGACTTGCGAAACCATAGGCCCAAAATACTTGATGCGGCTATGTGTGACGACTGCGGCTTTGCTGGGAGTAGCATTTTTCACCGACCACAGCGATTCGACAGCCACCATCGCTGCTTGGGGAGTTTTGATTACTATTGTCCTGGGTGGCATCAAAATCGTCGCCAAGCTCATTCGCATTTCCAATTAGATGCTATGGACAGCAGCACCGTTAACAGAGCGGATTGCGACAACCCTCCCTCCCCCACTGCCGAAAGCTCCTTCTCGCTGGTATCATAGATTGAAACCAATATCGGCCTAGCTTCATTGCTGGGCTGATTTTTCAATCCCCACCCCGGCAGCAAACACCTGGTCTTCTCCTTAACGGGAGGGGGCCGGGTGTTTTGCTGCCGATATCCCTGAAAGATACCCCCTCTATGGCTATCAAACTCGAAGCCAACTATTCGAAGAAGATCGGATTGGCCGGATTCAGCTCCCACCAGTTCAGTCTCACGCTGGTCACTGAAATCACCGACCTCAGCAAAGTCCCCGAGGAAAGTGAACGGCTGCACGGTCTGCTTCAGCAATCCGTCGATCACTCCATCCAGCAAGTCGGTTATCTGCCTGACCAGAACGGCACCAAGAATGGTAACGGCAAACCGGCAAGCAACGGCAATGGTCATCCCAAGCCGCCTCAACGCAACAACACTCCGGTTCATGACTGGAAATGCACCGTCGCTCAAAAGGAACTCATCCTCAGAGTTGTGGATGAGAACAAACTCGATAAGAACGAGATCGAAGACTTGGCCCAGAAGCGTTTCCGCAAAGGGGTCAAGGAATTGAGCAAATTGGAGGCTACCGGCTTCATCACTGAACTGCTCGACCAGTACCCGGGCAAGAACCAGCCAAGGTCCCGATGATTGCACCTCTGGATAAACCGCTACCGCCAGTCGATCCCATCCCAGAGCTGACCAGAACAGTATCGGCCAGTCGTATTGGTTGCTGGCTGACATGCCGGTTGAAGTTCTTCTTCCGGTATGTCCTGAAGCTGAAGAAGGGTAATACAGCAGCTCAATATGTCGGTTCCCGGGTCCATGGCGTCTTGCAGCAATGGAATCTGGCGAGGTGGCGACAGCAGGCACATGACGTTGAGACGCTGAAAACCGTCTATGAGCGTCACTGGAAAGAGGAACAGGTCAAAGATCCAGTAAGATGGGATATCGACGAGGAGCCCGCTGAGAAAGCTACAGGCTGGTCGTTGGTGGATCTGTATCTGAAGGAGACCCCAATACCTAAGGATGAGATGCCTATGGGTGTGGAGTTGCGGCTGGAGGCAGATCTATCACATCACGGCCTACCCACACTCATCGGCATCATCGATCTGGTTCGTCAGCATGGGCGTATCGTGGATTTCAAGACAGCAGGGCAAACACCCAATGCCGAGAAATCCGCTCACCTCCATGAAATCCAGCTCACAGGATATTCAGTATTGTATCGGGCGAACGCTGAAGCACGGGAAACTGGCTTGGAACTGCATACACTGGTGAAAACGAAGCAACCCAAGCTTATCGTTCAATCAATGCCTCCTGCGACCGAGCACATGAAAACGAGGTTGTTCCGCATCATGGACTCATATCAGAACGGGGTGGAACGGGAAGACTTCGTACCATCACCCAGCCCGATGTCGTGTGGTGGTTGCGAGTACTTTGCAAACTGCCGGAGGTGGTCATGAAAGAACCCCATCTATCCGGTTTGTTGCACGCACTACAGCCTGCGTTGAAGAGTCAGAAACGGGCCAAGGAGCTGCTGGAATGCTTCTGGCAGGACAAAGCAGCCATCATCTGGACTACCACCCACGTTCATAGAGCCGCCAATGAGAACAAGATCGTGCTGACTGAAGCTGACGCCCAATCAATTCTGCGTAGCTTCATCAGCAATCACCATCATCAATACGGGTTGTGTTTCAGCGACTTGGTGAAAGCCATCGAGGAAAGTGGGTTGGGTCGTAAAATCCTGCCTGCTGAGACGCGCAACCTGGTCCTCCGTAGCATCCTCACCGTTGATCCGCATGAAAGCTCCGGCTGAGTTCAAAGTGATGCCAGTGCGAGAATGTGCTGGCCTGCAACCTGATCCTCTCACCGGGATCGAGTTGCCCACGTCTGACCGCACGTTAAAGATCGAGGAAACAGGTGACTCATGGAGAGGACTCATCAAACCCAAGATCCGTTTGATGGGACGCTGGCTGGAGAAAGCTGGATTCAAACCTGGCACACGCGTTCAAGTGGTCTGCGTGGCTCCGGGCGTCATTGAGTTGCGGTCGGTCTGACCTCTCCCTAGTTGCCTGATCCTTCCACACAGCCGCTGATCTCCACCAAGGTCAGCGGTTTTTCATTTTCCACCCACTTTCTCTGCTCGCCTAGGAATTGAGCAGGGTCATTCGCGAACAACCCTCAACCATCATCAACAATGAACGCAGTCTCTGAACTGAAATCCGTCAGTCTCTATTACCGTGAAGGCAGCAGTGACAAGGAATACCATGCCCGCATCGAAGAATCTGGCGCTGGCTACCTCGTCAACTTCGCCTATGGCCGTCGCGGTTCCACCCTCTCCACTGGCACCAAGACTTCCTCACCGGTCACTCTTGAAGAAGCTGAACGCATCTACGACAAGCTGGTGAAGGAGAAGAAAGCCAAAGGATACAAAGAAGGTGAATCCGGCACTCCCTACCAGCAACATGACAACGAAGCGAACCACGAATCCGATCTTCACCCACAACTGCTCAATAGTGTGGATGAAGCCGAAGTCGAGCGTCTCCTCGATGACCCGAACTGGTTCATGCAGGAGAAACTCGATGGTCGCCGGATGCTGCTCGAAAAGGATGGCCGCATGATCATTCCCATCAACAAGAAGGGTTTTGCCATCAGTGCAGCCGTCACCATCCTGCAATCCGCCGAAAACCTGAAGCATGACTGTGTGCTCGATGGAGAATGCATTGGTGATTACTACTACGCCTTCGACCTCTTGGAGCTGAAAGGTGAAGACCTCCGTTCCCAGCCTTTCGAGCAACGGTACATCGCCCTCCTCAACCTCTTCGGTGCTTCCCAGATGCGTCATATCCGATTGGTTGGATGTGAGGTATCCCGCAAACGTCCCGCGTTCAACGAGCTGAAGGCCAAGAAAGCCGAAGGTGTGGTGTTCAAAGACAAACGGGCACCCTACACGGCTGGACGCCCTAACAGTGGTGGCACTCAGTTGAAGCATAAGTTCGTGGCTACCCTGTCTGCCGTCGTCACCACCATCAATCCCCAGCGTAGCGTCACCGTCAGCCTCCTCGACACCAATACTGGCTGGCATCCGGTCGGTAACGTCACCATCCCCGCCAATCATAAGGTTCCGGCTTGTGGCACTGTTGTTGAGGTACGCTATCTGCATGCCTTCACCCAATCGAGGAAACTGTTCCAGCCGGTCTATCTCGGTGAGCGTAAGGACGTGGATCAGATCGAATGCCTCATCACTCAGCTCAAGTTCAAGCCCGAGGAGGATGAACGTGAGTAGTCTGCTCAACAAGCGTCAGGTCAAACAGTTCACCTTGGATATGGCGAAGAAACGGGCTCACCGCTTTACGCGTGTGGGCTCGGACTTCTACCTGAAGTGTGAAGCCAACCTGAAAGAGTTCATCCGTCAGTCCGTGCAACGTCTGCCATCCAAGGGCAAGACGATCCAGTAGTTCTTCCGATGCCTCCACCTGGAGGCATTCATCCCCACAACCTCAAACCAATTCCCGTCAGCCTGGCTCTCCATCAAGGAGGGCTGGGCTGGCGGTCTTTCGTTTTAACACCCATCAAAATCATGAATACAATCACCCTTACTGTCTCTGAACTGAAATCCATCCTCTCCGGCCTCGGCAAAGTCATCCCCCGCCATGGCATCCCTATCCTACAACATATTCGCGTTATCCGGGATCAGGCCGGTATCGTCTCATTGCACGCCATGGATCTGGATTGCTGTGCATCGTTCCGGTTCCCCCAACCCATCGAAGGTCCCATCATGGACTTCCTCGTACCGTTTGAACCGTTGAACCGCATTTTGCGTTCCGCCAAAGGTCAGGTAGCGTTGGTTCCAAACAAACTGGAGGTCATCGTACGGACCTTCGTCGGCCAGTCCCCTATTGATCAGCGTCTGGAAACCAAGCCGGTCGAGGAATGGTCGCCGTTGCCTGCTCTAACTGCCCTGCCGGTCCCCATCAACGCGGAGGCCATCAAAGCCATCCGGGAAGCCATGGACTTTGCCAGTGAAGACTGCACCCGCATGGTCCTCAACAGTGTGCATCTGGATGTCACCAACCCGGAGGCCCATTACGTGGTCGGCACCAATGGGCGGGCACTGTTCTCCGCCAACTCGTTCAAGTTCCCGTTGTCTGAATCCGTCAGTATCCCGACCCACAAGTTCTGGCTCTGGAATGGTCTGCCGGTTCAGGACTGCACCGTCATCGTCCAACCACCGACCAAAACCGAGGATGTTGGCTGGCTCAAGTTCCAGTTCGCTGACTGGACCTTCACCACCAAGCAACAGATGGGGCCGTATCCCAACTGGCGTCAGGTGGTTCCAAATCAGTTCAACCTCACCCTGGACTTCAGTGAGGATTCAGTCACGGCGGTGTTGCTGGCCGTCCCCAACCTGCCCAACTCCGACGAACAGAACAAACCTGTTACGCTGCGAATCACCAAGAAACAGGTGTTCTTGGAAGCGCATCCCGCCAGCATTCCGATTCCGGGTGTTGGTATCAATGGCAACCCGGTCACCATCCGCTTCAACCGTGAATACCTGGTGCAATGCCTGAAGATCGGTCTCAGCACCATCGAGCTGACGGATGAACTGTCACCGTTGGTCTTCACCAAAGCTGGCAAACGTGCGGTGGTGATGCCGCTACGTAATGGTGAAGCCCCCGTTACCAATGCCCCTCCTGACCAAGCACCGGAACCCACCCCTCAACCCCAGCCGGCTAATGAAACCCCGGCACCAACCTCAACCAAAGAAGAAACAAAACCTGTGTCCACCACTCCTGCTACTGAAACCAACTCCGTGCCCGAATCGCCCCTCAAAGACGTGTTGAAGCATCTGGATGATCTGAAGGAAAACCTCCGGGACATCCTGCGGGACATCCAGCATGCCTACAACCTCGTCAAACAGGCCGAGAAGGAGAAGAAGGCCACCGACAAGGAGATCGAATCCGTCCGGGCCAAGCTGCGCGAGATCCAAGCCGTGAAGATCTGATCCACCCACCATAGAGAGCCTGTCAGCTAATCCCTGGCAGGCTCTTTTCATTTTCATCCGAAAGGAATCTGTATGTTCAAAAACAACGGCGAGTTGATCGGGACCATGATTGGCCTGACCATCATCGCCGCCATCCTCACCCAAATCTGGACCTATGTGGTGGGGGGCCTGGCGTTACTGGGAGCCTACTACGCTTTCCAACGCTGGCATCCACCCGGTCCACCCAACCGAAGAAACTAATGAACCAACTATTACCCCTGCTCACCCGCGAAGGCATGCTGATCAAAGCTTCAGTATCGTTCTGGCGTGGGCACAAGAAACTCAAAGCCGAAGACCTGGGGCTCAAAAGCCAGGATGTCTCGGATCGTCTCATCAGCCTGGGCCATAAACGGCTGTTACCGAAGGAGTCGTTATCCGCGTTGTCTTTGGTGGAAAGCCGGACTCATGCCTTGATCGAACACAACACATTCCCGTTCCTGCATGGGTTGGGTCACTTCCTGCCTAATGCCAAGATGCCGGAGATCCTGGAACAACTCCATGAACTCGAAGCCCAGTTCTGGTCGGCTAAAGAGGAGTTTCTGCATCACTACGCTGAACTCCGTCAAAGTGCTGCTGGTGAATGGGCTGCTATGGCTGGGAAGCTGGTCGATGATCCTGACCGATTAGTCGCCAGCATTGAAGCGTCTTTCCCGTATCCGCAGCACATGGACCGTTACTATGGCTTCAACACCCACCTGTTCCAGATCCAGTTGCCAGAATCATTGGAGGCTGAATTGCTTACCACGGCGGAACAACAAGCCGTCATCCAATCACGTCAAACTGCTGCCCGTGAAGCTGGACAGAAGATCCGGCGGGAGGTGGAGCAGTTCGTCGGTGAGTGTGTGGCTTCTTTGCGTGAGCAGACCGCCCAACTCTGTGACGACATGTTGCACTCCATTCGTAACAGTGAAACCGGCGTGCATCAGAAGACGTTGAACCGCCTGATCCGTTTCATCGACCAGTTCAAACAGATGAACTTCGCGGATGATACTGTTATGGCCGGTCAACTGGAGGCTGTACGCAAGGAATTGCTGGGTAGGACGGCTGAGGAGTATCGCGACAGCAAGTATGCCCGGCAGAAGCTCGTCAGTGGCCTCACCCAGCTATCACAGCAAGCCCGGGAACTCGCCAAACAAGACGCTGGTGAGCTTGTCCAACGGTTCGGACAGATGGGTAACAGGAAGTTCCATCTGGCGGCTTAAACATCAATGGCGGCTACGTGTCTTAACCGCGTAGCTGCCAATTGGCTTATTTTGAAGATCCTCCTACGGTTGCCCCACAGGATAAACACACCGAAAACCTATCGTGCGGTCGAAGGTATCCACATGCCGGTAATCCCTGGCATAGACACGCGCAGAAAACCCGCCAGTTGAAGCATAACCTCCGCCACGTACCGAGCGGTCGGATTTGTAGTCAGGCCCACGCGGATTCTTCGCCGGAGAAACGGAATAGTAGTTCTCATCGTAAGCATCCCATACCCATTCGATCACGTTGCCTGCCATGCCATGGACGCCAAAGTCATTCGGATCAAAATAGCCCACTGGATTCGTGAATGGCTGGACGGCGTCGTTAAACACCGGATGATAATCCCTAGTCGGACTCACATCATAATCAAACGAAGCAGAACTCCGGTAGTTGGCCAGTGTGTGCGAGATCGTATCCGTACCCCAAGGAAAACGGCGTCCCGCGTGTCCCCCTCGTGCTGCTCTTTCCCATTCTGCTTCCGTTGGCAACCGATAACCGGCATCCCACTTTACACAGTAGTTGAACATGATAACCGAGGTGCCAGATCGATAAACCGTCGTATGGCTTCCATCGGTGTAGTACGCCGGGATGCGCCCCTCCATCTCCGACCGGGCATTACACCATTTCAGGGCATCATTCCAAGTGATGGTTTGAACCGGATGGTTCCCTGCTTTACCTGCCCCCGGCCGGTAGAAAGAGTAGCCATTGGTAAGCGCCCACGTCTTCACCTCATCCCAAAGCG
The DNA here is from genome assembly GCA_964589735.1 of uncultured Verrucomicrobiota bacterium. Classification (GTDB taxonomy): domain Bacteria; phylum Verrucomicrobiota; class Verrucomicrobiia; order Limisphaerales; family JAEYXS01; genus JAEYXS01. The sequence goes on from CAZPUL010000003.1 coordinate 151,187, forward strand.
CTTTCGTCACCTCAAATTTGTCGATAAAATATCCGTCCATTTCCAGGGTATGCACCGGGATCTGGTGCGGGCCAAATTCCGCAAAAGTATTCCCCATCTGGAAGAAACCTGCCGGAATCAATACCATCCCGGTTGGCCCGGACACTGCCGGGTTCACCGTTACAACCGCCTCCCGGCTAAGCATCGATCCCGATAGATTCCTGACCAGAACCTGATAGCTGCCAGCCTGGTTCATCTGCATGTTGGTTAGGATCAAAGAAGCTGACGTTTGTCCACTGAGAGGATTCCCCTCGTGAAACCACTGATAACTTAAAGGCTGGCTCCCGGTGGCGGTCACCGCAAGTTGCAGCACTTCCCCGACGATAAGGTTCTGATCAACCGGCTGAATTGTTATTCTTGGCGCAGCAGACGGACCGTAAAGACTCAAGACTGCTGGTTCAGAGTTCGTCACGTCACCGCCAGCTTTGATGCGTACATGGTAACTGCCGCCATGCCCTTCGGTCACCCCCGGCACCAGCAACGATCTGGATGTCTGGCCAGGCAAGGGTATCCCATTGTGATACCACTGGTAGCTCAAAGGTGATATGGCCCCGGCAAGGCAGATGAAATAAGCCGCTTCTCCCGTGTACACAGTCTGACTTTGGGGCTGCTGGTAAATGCTCAAGTTGGCCGATTCCGGAAACAGATGCCATTCGTCACGCCAGAGAAGCAGGCTCAATTCCGGTTTCGGATTCAAAGCAGCAAATGCCGGGCCGGCGGGACGGATATCCAACGACACAGACGCGGTCATCTTGCCGGTCAGCAGCCCTTCGGAATTGTTGGCGAAAGTCACACCCGTACTGGGCACCACGCTGGCAGACACACCGGCTGAACCATAGATCAAAAATTCCATGGATGGTTCGATGGCGACACCCAGACTGGCTTCCCCGTTGATCGTGGCCGTGAAGGGAACCATCTGCACCGGCGGAAACTGCAGCGTGCGTATCCATTGAAAACCGCCCGCTTCATACCTCAGTCCAAAGGCGGCATCAATATCCTGCCGTTTGCCATACTCGAAACTGAGCAGTGCTTTTGTTTCGGTTGATGCCTTGAGTTTGAAATCGAAGGATACCTTGGCGAAGACCGGCACCACGCCGATGTTACCGAGATAGATCCAATGCTCCGGTCGCTGGGCATCGGGCAGATCATAAAGCAGGAAATCGGAGCGGACACCCAAGGCGAGAATTCCCACCTCCAGCACTTGCGCCGAGGTCACATTACCGGAGACGACCGACTGAAAACGCTTTACCTGATCCGCTTCGATCTCAATCGCTGCGTGCATCCTAGGGGTCAGCCACCAGTTCAGCTCGGTCGCGTTCAACTGGACCAGATCGAAACCTGAAGCATTCTTGATCCGCAGTTCGGCACCATCTTGTGAGAAACCGATTCGCGGGAGGCTCACGCTGCCATCCATCGCCAGCAGGGTGGAAATGTTTCCCGAACCGTCCGGAATCAGCACCAATGATTCCTCTGAAGAGACCAGCGAACCCTGCTTGATAAAATCACTCAGTCCGGCCTCCGCCGTCATGATGGTAAGCAGCTTGTTGGCGGTGTCATCTGAGGTGGAGATAACTTTGCGGTAGAATATCTGGTTCGTATTGGCTGGCGACTGGTTGCAAAGCAGGGAATCATTTGCGAACACGGGTGCAGATGCCCCTGTGTAGGAGACCACGACCCGGTCTGACTCCACGGCATGCAGATCCCAAGGCTGTCCTCCAGAAGAGGCCAAAGCGACTTTGCCAGCCATCTTTGAACGGGCCCGGGCTAATAGTGAAGTCCCTTGGCTCTGTCCCGCCAAGGCTGCCTCCGGCGAACCAAAGACGAAAACATTGGGGGCCACCTCCGGGACCACCTCCAACGCGAACGACCAGGTGTAGTTGGTGTGATAGCCCCCGACATCAGCGATATAGAGCGTGGCTGTCACGGTAGCCCCGTAGTCTCCCAAGGCCAGTTCTGCGCCGCCGTCAAAAGTGATTATGTTGTTGGTGAAACCGATCTGGGAATTCGCCGTGGTGAAGGTACCCACCCCATCAATCACCAAGTAGATGGATGCCGGGGCGATGTCAGTATCATCAGACAGTGTGACTGTGATTCTGTTGTGCCGGTCGATTCCAAAGGCATCAGCCTCAGGCGTCCTCGCCACTAGCTTCGGCGGTTGTTCATCAAGCTGGCGGATGCGGTAAAACAACTTCGGAGCAGTGGCTGAGAAGTTGAACTGCGCCGCTGCCCCATTGGCCACCGCAGGGAATCCTGGCACCAAATCCCATTGTTCCAGATCCGTCGAGTGCTCCAACTTGTATTGCATCCCCGGTTCAGTCGGCCAGACCACCCTCAGATCCTTGCCGCTAAGGTTCACTTCCTGCGGCAACAAAACCGGAACGGCACCTTTCGCAAGATGCTCTCCAGCCAAAATGCTTGCCAGCACAAGCAACAGGCAGAGTAAGCCTTTGACGCCCTGCATGACCTTAATGGGATATATCCTGTTTATGCTTTAACAGGAGGTGCCCTGACAAGCATCAATCGATTTCTGCCTGCACTCTTCTTCAACCGAAATCTCTAACCCAAAATCAACATGGCCGACTACTACACTTATTTCAGCCTCGTCATGAAACTACCTGACGTGGCTGCTCAACAATACGCTTTGGCCATTCATGCCAAGGCCGAATCACTCACATCCGGCGAAGAAGTTCCCGGTGAAATCCCCAAAGAATTGCATGATCACCTCGATCAGTGGTTCTTTGACACTGAAGCCGACGGAAACCAACTCGAACCTTCAATCTGGCTGCATTCCGAGAATGGTGGCATCGATGCGGTCTGTGACTTCATCCAGCACCTCCTGAAGAAATTCAACCCTCAAGGCTTCGTCGCCTTCGAGTGGGCCAACGATTGTACCAAACCACTCACTGACGCTTACGGTGGTGGTGCGGCGTTCATCACCGCTGACGATATCCAGACCATCGGCACTTGGTCCTGGGTCACTGAAAACGCGAATAAACACTCATACCTCAAACAAGCCTATGTCTGATACCTGTTACATGACGGTGAGTTGCCTGCGTAAACACATGGATGAGTTCATCGCACTCGGCTTCCACCTCGACCATTATCGTGAGGATGATGGCGCTGAAGTGGTTGAGTTGATCGATGAAGATGCCAACTACGGCCACGGCAACGACCTGCCCACCGACATCCCCTACACCGCCGAACATGGTTCCGGCGGTGACTACGGCGCTCATCTGATTGCCTGTGACGGCTCTCGATACAGCGACATCCCCGGCAGCTCTGATGGTTACATGGTCAGTTGGGATGAACAGACCCAGCAACCAAGCGAAGCCAGTGTCGAAGCCATCCGCGAGTATCTGGCTGTGGCTGCTACCGCTGAAGCCATCCTGAACGGTCAACTCGTCTGAACCGTGAAAACCATCACCGTCCGTCGTCTGGATCTTCAGTTCGATGCAGACCAGATAACCAGCGGAACCAACCAAGCCCAAGCCGACCAGGCCATCGATGCCATCAACCTGGTCTTGCAGCAGGAACCCTTTGGGCTCGGTGCTCAACTCCTCGCTTATCGTGAAGAGATTGAGATCGAGGCCAATGATAACCCGGCAGACCAACAACCCTAAACTATGTCCCACTTCACCACCATAAACACCCAGATCAAAGACGTCACAGCCCTCCGGGCCGCCGTGAAGGAGATCGGTCTCGAACTTCTCTCCGATACCGATGCTCGCGGCTTCTCTTCCATGAAAACCCATGGCGCTTATGTCGTCCGGCTGAAAGGCCCGTATGACATCGCGGTAAACCGACAGCCTGATGGCACCTTCGGTCTCACGACTGATTGGTTTGCCGGTCATGTCGAGAAGGAGGTAGGTCCCAATTACGGCCGTCTCCTCCAGCTCTATGCGGTCCACAAGACCACACAGGAAGCCCGGAAGAAAGGCTTCTTGGTGCAACGTAAACCGCAACCCAACGGCTCCATCAAACTGGTCCTCCAAACCGTATGAAACCCTCCGTCACTGTCGAAGTGTCACCCACGGGAGACATCCAGATCGAAGGTCACGGGTTCAAAGGCCCGGAGTGTGAGCAGGCTACCCGGTTTCTCGAAGAGGCACTGGGTATCGTCCGCGCCAAACAAAAGAAGCCGGAATACAACCAAACCGCCACCACCAAACTGAAACAACCCACTTGAACGAACCAGAACTCGCCCTGACCAACCCAGCCAAGCCACCCGTCGCCTTCTTTAAGCACGGGTGGCTTGTTCCGTACCTGCTCTCCGTCGATGAAGACACATGGCGGCGCTGGAAGCATTGGTATGACATGATGCTCGCCGGAGATCTCATCGGTTCTATCCCACAGATCCAATGGCAGAAGCATCCCTCCGCCCGTAAGATGCTCGAACAATCGCTGGCTGCTATCACTCGTAATGGTGACTGGACTGGCTGGGGTTCATGGCGCTGCATCGATTACCTGTTCGACTGGTTGCTCTTTGGCTTCGGTCATAGCAGCCAGACTGAACTGCCACAGGAACCCGAGGAAGGTGCCTGTGAACGTCTCTACCAGACCTTCAATCTCGGCTACCTGCTCACCTATCCGCATGACTACTTCGGCGACATCCTGGCTGAGAACCGTCATGGCCGTCAGTTGGGTTTCTTTCCGACGCCCATGGATATCGTGCAGTTGATGGTCGAGATGAACTTGGGTGGGGAGGATTGCCGTAAGAAGAGCGTCTATGATCCAGCCTTGGGAACCGGTCGCATGCTTCTGTGTGCTTCCAACCATTCCTACCTGCTGTATGGCAATGATGTGAACCTGACGGTCATCAAAGCCACCCTCATCAACGGGTATCTGTATGCTCCCTGGCTGGTGAAACCCTTCCCCTTCCTATGCAAATCACCCTGACGTTTAACGAGCAAGGTATCGGCCACGGTCTCTACACTGAGCTGATACCGTTGCATTCAATAGGCACGCTCCAGATGGCTCGTGCTTCATCAATCGAGTTCAACCCCACCCGCCAGCAATGGGAAGTTCGGGATACAGCCGACAACCTGCTGTATGCCGATCCCTCCCGGACGCTGTGCCTTCAATGGGAAGCCGAACACTTCAACCGATGAATCCCATCACACGGGTCTGGACGTTCCCTTCGGACTCCAACCCCGCAACCCAATACCAGACTTTGCAGTACAGCGATGGCTCAACCTCCTGTAACTGCAAAGGCTGGACCCGTCGCACTGCCCAGGACGGTTCACGTTCCTGCAAACATACCCGGCTGGTAGATGTGGGTCGGGCAGACAGTCATTGTTCTGCCTCCCACTCCTACCGGCCACAACCCCCTATCAAACATGCCCAAAACCAAAAAGTCCCCAAACTCGGTCAACGCCGTATTGTTGTCTAACACTGCCAAATCAATCATCAACTACCTCCGGGCAGGCTATCCCGGTCTCTACCTCGTGTCGCCGGAAGAGCAACGCGTGGAAGCCGAATTCAAAAGCATCGCGGAAAGCCTCGAATACCGGCTGTTGGTCTGGTCGGTGGTCTCCGGGCTGATTGACCTCGATGCTAAACAGGTTCGTCAATGCCAAGACCCGGTTGAACTGCTTGATGCGGTTCCAGAGTTGCCGGAGAAGACCATCATCCTGCTAAAAGACTTCCATCTGTTCCTCAATGATCCAAACCCGATTGTGTTGCGGAAGCTGAAGGATGCACTGCTCATCGCTAAAACCCGGCAGACACCGCTCATTATCCTCGGATGTCGTCTGTGTCTGCCACCTGAACTGGAACGGGAGTTGACGGTTATCGAACTCCAGTTGCCTGATAAAGAGGCGCTCAGCTTAGTTTATCACGGAGTCATGTCCTCGGCTGGCATCAAGAGTGTGGCTGTTGATGACCGGGAAAAGGCCGTGGAGTCAGCTTGCGGATTAACTACCATGGAAGCAGAGAATGCCTTTGCCCTGGCTGTCGTGCAAACCCAGCAGATATGCCCCGCCGTAGTGGCCAGAGAAAAGGCTCAAGCGGTGAAAAAGAACGGCCTGTTGGAGATTGTTGAAGCAAAGGAATCGCTGGAAAGCATCGGCGGCTTGGATTGCCTGAAACAATGGTTGGTCCAAAGACGCCAAGCCTTCAGTCCCCGAGCAGCCCAGTATCGTCTGCCTGTACCGAAAGGTCTGCTCATCATAGGGATTCCGGGAACGGGCAAATCGCTGACCGCCAAAGCTACCGCTCAAGTGTTTGGTGTGCCGTTGTTGAAGCTGGATGCTGGCCGCATCTTTGGGGGATTGGTCGGTCAGTCAGAGGCAAACCTGAGAACTGTGATCCAAACTGCTGAAGCGATAGCGCCTTGTTGCCTGTGGATTGATGAGCTGGAGAAAGCCTTCAGTGGGGTTAAATCCGGCTCTACTGACGGCGGTACTTCATCCAGGGTGTTCGGCTCCTTGATCAATTGGTTGCAGGAGAAGACCAAGCCGGTGTTTGTCGTCGCCACTGCCAATGACATCTCCCAACTGCCACCTGAACTGTTGAGAAAAGGTAGGTTTGATGAAATCTTCTTCGTCGATCTGCCCAATCTTCTGGAACGTACAGCTATCTGGAAGATCGTGGTTGAGCGGTTTGGCCGGAAGGCTGCTGAATACGACATCGACCAACTCAGCAGGGCCACAGAAGGGTTTACCGGCAGTGAGATTGAAGCGGTGTTTGTTGAAGCATTGTTTGTGGCGTTTGAACAGTCTCGTGAACCCTCCGATCTGGATATCGCTGGGGTTGTCTCCGGAATGGTGCCGCTGTCGCAGACCATGGCGGAATCGATAAAATCACTGAAACAATGGTCCAGTGGTCGTGCCCGATCAGCTACCTCACCTGTCAGTTCCTCCTCAACAAGGAAGCTGGCGGTGTGAGGGGCAAGAAAAGGGGTTCACTCGGTGGATTCCTTTTCTTTAGGTATGACCCAGCTGTATCCATGTAAGACTGTTCTGGCTGCTTGAGCACCTTCTGCACCGCTTCATCCTGCAAGTCCGGCGGATAGCTGCGTCTTAGCTTCGCGAACAAGTTCATTGGCTTTGTGCATCATCTGGTCCTCCTTCGTCTGCCGGAGAATACGGTACACCCAGTCGAAGATAAGTGGGTTACGGGAACGCGCATCGAAAAGCGCATCCTGAATCAGGAGGCATTGCTGAAAATCTTCTGGATCTCCGTGCGGGTTCAGCAGGGACTGATTCCAGAGGGATTCCACAGCCTCCAGTCCTCGCTGTCCGGCCTTGATGGCATCCGATTGGGCGAGGATTTCACGCAGCAGCCAAATGACAGCCGGGGCTAGTGGTGCATAAACAGTCAGTATCATTTGTTGCACCGTGTCACCACGAATTAGTGCGATACCGAAAACAGTGACAGAAAGTGCAACCAGAATGACGGTCAACCAGAAGCGCACTCGTGCACGTTGATTCAAGTCCCACCAAAAACTGGCTCGCTGGCAGATCAACCTCGCCAACGGTAGAGGTATCTCGCCAGCGACAGACGGGTACCAGTTGTAAATCTGAGCGCGGTCGCCTGCATTGGCATTATGTCGTCGGCTGGAGTCAAGGATGTCTTCAGAATCGACTTTTCGACCACACCTGAGAGGACGCCATGGCAGCTCAAAAAGGGCGCAATCGAACATCTGCTGGATGAGCGCACCCTCACGCTTGAGTTGGTTGAGCGCACGGGAAAGCCAGAGTGCGTCCAGAAGGGTCACCGAGATGGAAAAGCAAGTAAGCCAGATTTTCAGGTCAGGCTTCCAGCTCATCAATATGGAACTCACAAGAGCGGCGGGCACCGTGATGATGAGTTGGAATGCCATGAGCCGCTTAGCGGTTCCATAAACGTGGCTGGCTGCAGCGAGTAAGTTGACTTGCGGCTCGGCGTTCTGCTTTGAAGCAATATCACATCCCTCTACCATGGAAAGTTCCCCCTGAAAACAATGTCCCACTGGCGACGTGCTTCATTAATATCCCCGCGATTTTCTGCCATGACCGCCCTTTCTGCATGGTTTCGAGAATCCACCACTGAGGCTAATGCTCGTTCGCGCTGCGCAAGCGTTTTTACGGCAGGGATGTTGCCAGCGATCTTGTATGGATCACGGATTGCACGGCACTCTCGGCGGGCTAGGCTGCGAAATATTTCCAACATGCAAGTGGTGTAAGATTTCACCCCTTTGCACACGCCCTCATACGCCAGAGCGATCTCGATATGGAATGAGGAGAGTGGAATGCGTACTTCTCGGCACTCGCGCCAAAATTTCATAAGCTGTGCCACATACACAAGCTTGCCTCCGCTCTGTGTGTTCGCATGAGCGAGGTAAGCATCATGCGCGCCCGGCCATGTCAGCATCCACCGTCCATCGCCATCAGGAATCCAATAGACGGGCCACTTCTGCTCGATCCGATCAAACATTCCAGGCACTACCTCGACATGTCGGCCATCTGAGAAAGACACGGCTATGGCGATCCCGTCCTTGTAAACACTGCTGCTCGGGTAGCGCTCTACCAATGCGATCCGGACTTTTTCCAAGGCTGTGTCGGAGCGGATGATTTGATCGCCCCGGGTAAAGACAGGTTTGCGAAAAACGGCAAGTAGATCCGTGTCACTGAATCCACGGATGGATGTCTCGCGAACGAAGCTGCCTATGGGCAGACATTTCGACACCTCAAACTCGGTTTCAAGCCGTGTTCGGATAGCGGTAAGATGCCGACGAGCCGCCAGAAGCTCACTTTCAAGCGGTTGAATCCTGCATATGAGCTCCTGAAATGATTCGCTAATCGTCATTCGTGCTCACGAGTTAAAGATTCAGTCGAGTAGTGATGGGAGGCGTGTGATCTATTCAGCGACGTGGTAAGGCAGCGTGGCAGGCATCTGCACGACGTATTGGCTAAGGGCGCCCCGCTTTCGCTGTCCTTTTGGTATCGCCTCATAATCGTATCCTCAGTCCGCTATTCCGGCCTGTCCGCCTTCGGCTGCTTCAAGGCTTCATGGACCCCGTGCAGCAGCAAGTTCATACGGGCTCAGCAGAATTTCCAACTTCAAAGCCGCCTTCCAGGATGAATTTTGTCAGCAGATTCGACGCTCTGATGTTTACCTTGTGTGGCGGGAGCCTTTCACCCGCGAGCGCTTCAAAGTAAGCTTTGGCTTTATCCTTGTCGATGGTGGCCTTGAGGTCATCAAAGCGTCCGTAGTCGTTCAAGTTTGCTGCGGTCACGTTCGCGTTTATCAACGCAGTCAGCTTCTCTTCGTCGATGCCGAGGCATTTGACGATGGCCGCCACCTCCTTGTTTTTGGCCTGAGTCTTGTAGTCGTTCAGGTAGTCTCGGAAAGTGCGGTCAGGGTCGATCTTCACCTCCCCACGCTGGATGTCGTGGAGAAAGATTCCGGCCAGCTTTTGCTCTTCCTGGGAGAGCGAGGCAAACGAGCGGTGCAGGTCAGCCAGCGTCGTCTCCTTTGCGGCTTGGTCCCCGCTTTGCAGGACTTTGAGATACTTCTGAAAGCGCGAATTCATGTAGTCGGCATCGATCTTGCCGGTATCGCTCTCGGTGATGTGGCTGTCGATGTCGAAGGGGATGTCGTCGCCGCCACCGCCGCCACCACCGCCGCCGCCGCCGAGTTCTTTGTAGCGTTGGAGGAGCGTCAGATATTGAAGGTGGGTGATGGTGAGCTGGATTTGCTTCTTCGGCTCTTCACCAAACTCATAAACCGGTTGCTCCCATGTGAACCCCTGGATCTTCGCTGCTTCCAGGACGGCATTGAACTGGTTGAACTGCTTGGCGAAAGCCGCACACTCGGTAGGATCATCCGGCAGCTTCATGAAATCCGTGATTCCCGCCGCGTTGAAGATGGCGCTGATTTCGGCAAAAATTGCATTCAGCCGCTCCAGATTCATCGGCAGGCGATCCGCGAAGAGACCGATGGGTTTGTCGCCAGAATACAGTTTCACCGCCGCCTCGACGTTCCGCTTCATCGTGTGCGGCGTGCGGTAGTAGCGGATGGTACCAAAAGGCTTTTCGAGCGGGTGGAACAGGCGGTTGGTCCGGGAAAAGGCCTGGATGATGTTTTCATACTCCATCAGCTTGTCGAGGTAGAGGGTGTTCACCCATTTAGAGTCGAAGCCAGTGAGCATCTGGTTCACCACGATCAGCAGATCGAGCCGCTTGTCCGGCTCGGCCTCGATACGGATGTAAGGCGCTTTGTGCGCGAGCCGGGCCGCAAGGTCCTTTTTGAAATTGGCGTGCGTTCCGAAATCAAACTTCTGCCCGTAGGCGGCGTTGTAGTCGGTCAAGATTTCGACCAGCCCGTCCGTTTTGAAGGCGGGATCTCCTCTACCGTCATCGTCGATATTCGGGTCGAAAAGCGCAGTGATTTTGAGCGTGGGGCACTGCGCTTTTATCAGGCGGTAATAGATGATCGCTTCCGGAATGCTGCTCGTGGCAAAGATAGCATGGAATTTACTGGCTTGGCTCAAAGTTACCCAGTTGCCGACGATGTCCTGCACGACGGCGTTCCGGTGTTCATCTCGCTCATATTGGCTAGTAGGCAAGAGGTCCTCGATACCGTTTTGATAGACGCCGCTAATGTCCCGCTGTCCCGCCATCGGCACCTCATTCATGTAGCGGTTGAAGACCTTCTTTTTCTTTGGGTCGGCCATGGCTTCCGCCACCGTGTCGGCTTTGCACTTCTCAAGGGCCACAGCCTGACGCAGATCGCGGTCCTTGTAGGTCATCACCTGATAGGGGTCAAAGCCGAGCACGTTCCTGTCGCGGATGCCGTCGGCGATGCTGTAACGGTGCAGCTCATCACCAAAGACATCCGTGGTGGTGTTGTCCTTGCGGACATTCTCCCTATGGATGGGCGTGCCGCTGAAGCCGAAGAAGACCGCGCCGGCAAAGCTCTTTTTGATATCAACGAGCATGTCGCCGAAGGTGGAGCGATGGCATTCGTCGATGATGAAGACGATGCGCTTGGCCCGCATGGTTTCCAAGTCGTGCGTTTTCAGCCCATCCGCGTCATCCGTGAGTCGGCTCATCTTCTGGATGGAGGTCACGATCAGCGTATCGGCTGGGTCGGTGCTCTTGAGTTTTTTCACCAGCACGCCGGTGTGTTCCGTGGCCTGCACCTCATTGCCATCACCGGCAAAGTTGCGATACTGTTCCAGTGTCTGCGTGCCTAGCTCGATGCGGTCGAGCAGGAAGACCACTTTGTCTGCGTCCTTTGAGTTGGCGATGAGTTGCGCGGACTTGAAGCTGGTCATCGTCTTACCCGATCCCGTCGTGTGCCAGATGTACCCTCCGAGGCGGTTCGGGTTCTTCCAATCGGTCTTCGCCACTTTATCGGAGATGGCGTGGGCGGCGTAGTATTGGTAGCTGCGCATCACCTTCAGCACGCCGTCCGCCTCATCCGCCACGGTGTAGAAACCGATGAGCTGATGCGCCATCGGGATGGAGAGGAGGCTGGAAGTGAAGGTCTTCCAGTCGTTGATCGGTTCGTTGTTAAAATCCGCCCAGTGAAAGGCGTAGTCCTTATTAAATTTCCCGTCTGGCCCGGGATTGGCGAAGTAAATCGCCTCGGCTGGCTCCATGGCCACGAAGATTTGGAGGAGGGAAAAGAGGCCGGTGAAAATGCCCTCGTGAGAATACTTCTGGATCTGATTGTAGGCCACCATCACCGGCACGCCGCTGCGCTTCAGCTCCAGGTGGATCACCGGCATTCCATTAATGAGCAGCAGCAGGTCGCCGCGCCGGTCGTTGAGCAGCGGCGAGCCTCGGGTGTATTTCGGCTGCTGCACAATTTGGTAGCGGCTCTGGCCGGCGGCGATCTCGTGCCGGTCGTAGATTTTCAGGCTCACTTCCTTGCCGAAGTGTAACGCGTCCGCTGGATTGTCGCGGGTAATGGAAACCGTTTTGCCGTTGATGAAGCCACTGAGCCGCAACGGCGTGCGCAGCGCGGTGATCTGCTCCATGATCTGCTGCATCTCGCTGTCGGTCAGTGGCACCTCATTGAGTCGGTCCTTTCCGCGATTGTTCTCAAGTAGGATTTGCCGCCAGTTCGCCAGCAGGTCCGCTTCGGTCGGGTTATTGATGACGGGCAGGTCGCCCCAACCGCGCTGGCGCAGCTCGTGGATCACGGCGGACTCAAAGTCGGCTTCTTTGGCAAAGGTGCTCATGGGTGAGGCGGGGCTTAGACGAACATCTTCTCCAAGCAGGCGGATTTGATCTGCTTGAGCTTTGCGAGCTGGAGGACGTGTTTGGAAATCAGCTCATCCAGCGTGCGAAAGTAGTGGCCAATTTTTTGTTGTTCTTCTTTTGCGGGAAAGATCACCGGACCCAACAGCACGTTTTCATCACTAACCTTCATGTCGTTCTTTGCCCCCTTGTTCACTAGCGGCCTTAGGTAGGCACTTAAGCGGCGTTCAAGCTCAAAATAATACTGAACAAACACTGAATCAGTATACTCTTTCGGTCTGTAGACGGCGTAGAGGGTAGAAACAATTCCGTGGGCGTGTTGGTTAGTTTTGATGATCCCGAACGGACTCGCCTTGAGAGGAGATTTTGTGTAAACAATCCATCCGTGACGAACTACGCCGTAATTTGAAACTGATTTGCCAGCGAAGCTCCTCCCTTGAAATTCGATTTGATTGACTACTCCCACGTCGCCGGAAACAGACAAGACATCGTCCTTGCTATATACTCCTTCGGGATTTTTCTCGGTGGAGACTTCAAGGAAGTGGCTCAGCTTGTTCTCCGCCCAGTCTCCGGAGAAGCCTTTGAATCGGATTTCGGGGGTGGTGCTGCCGGGCTGCGGGAACATCTTTTGCAGCATCGCTTTTTTCAGCGTCACCAGCTTGTCATGCTTACACTTTTGGAGGCTAATCAGCCGATCCAACTCCCGAAAAAAATCGCCAATTTGGATTTGTTCGTTGGAACTCGGGCAATGCAAAGAAAAAGAGCTGTATTCTTGAGCGTTTATTCCGGGCTGTCCTGACCTCTGCGACGTCAAGTTGACAAAGCCATTGTATTTGTGCGTGAGCGTGCCTTGGAAAACAAACCGTTCATCCACATCTGCCTTTGTCCGAGCCCGGATCAAGAATCCCGCAAAAAACACACGCCCATCTTCCGCTTGGTAAAGATACGTTTTCCCAACACTTGCACCCGTCCGAGCAAATACAATATCGCCCTTCTGGAGAAGGTAGCCGTCGGACTCGCTTAAATCCCTCTTTGGAGATGTTAAGTCGCATTGTCGGAAAGCTCGGGTTTCGTCATCGATGTCTGTAATACGAAGGTATTTGTTCGTGCCGTCATATTCCATAGCAGCGGCGTTGAGGCCGTAGCTCAACGACTCACAAAGCTGCCCGAGCGTCTTCTCCTCCCACTCCGCTTCAAACCCCTTGAAGCGAATCTTCGGCACCTTGCTATTGGTTGGCGGCGTCATCTCAGTTCCCGGTGAGTAGGATTTTCAGTTCGGCGAGGCCCTTGAGGTCGAACTCTTTGGCATCAAGGTCCTCGATCATCCCAGCCAAGGCGGTTTCGGTCTGCTGGATGTCGCGGGCGTTGTCGGCGTAGGTGAGGCGGTACTTTTCCGCGAGAGCTTCCAACTTGCGAATGAGCGTCTCCATCTGCTGGCCCGGCAGGCGGTGGATCTCCTCGCTGAAGGGGGTGATCCATTTGCGTTCGAGCAGCTCATGCACTTGCGCGTCGCTCAGGCCTTCGATGGTGGCTTTCGTTTTAAGTTGGAGAGCGTCGGTTTCCTTTTTGATCGCAGCTTTCAGCGTCTTCTCCTCGGCCAGCCATGCGGCCACCTGGATGATTTTGGCCTCGTAAGATTCGGTATCGAACTTGCCAGAGTTTTTCTCCTCCGCGAGCAACGCCTTCGCTTCCTTGGCGACAGCAGCAGCGACGAACTTGTCGCCCTCCTCATTTAGCAGATCGCTGGCAATGGCGCTTTCCTTTTCCTCCTCGTTAAGGCCCTCCAGCGTTTCCTCCAGCGAGGCGGTGACTTCACTCAAGCGGCTCTGCTTTTCCCGCAGGGCGGCCAGCTCCGCCTGGTGATGGATGCTCTGCACCAGGTCGAAGGGGAGGATGCGCCCTTTCCACCCATCCTGCACCTCCGCCTTTTCTCCCTTGCTGGTCTTCTCCACCAGGTTCGGCTCCACCACACGGGCAGCATCAAAGCCCTCCGTCTGGAGGATTTCCAAATCCACGGCGATGGGATTCCAGTGGTCGTCGAGCATCTGGTAGGCCTTATATTTGTCGATGAGCGGCAGCGGGGCGAGCCGGACAAAGAGCGCCTCGCTCAAAACGGCCTCCTGCCGAGGAATCTGTAGAGTGAGCATCTGCGCGAGCAGCTCCCGGCACAGGTAAGGCGTGAAGTCGGCAAAGGCGGTGCCGAATTTTTCCCCGAATGCCTGCACCTCGGGATGCTCGCGGATGGCCTTGGCAAGGTCTTCCACCTTGGGCTCAGCGTAAGGCTTGCCATCGTCCGTAAAAAGGGCGGAGCGGAGGCTGGGAAACGCTTGCCAAAAACAAGCTAGGGGCTCGGCATTCAACTCGTTCAATGGGATGCCGCCAAACATGGAGGCGTAGAGGTCCCAGCTTTCCGCAGGCTCTGAGGAATCCACATAGCGCGGGATGTTGAGATTGTAGTTGTTCTCCTGAATTTTAGTTTTGGGGACGAGCTTGCTGTAACCGGGCAAAGTAACGCGGCCAATCACGGTATCGGCGATCTTCTTGATGTCGGAGGCGCGGAGCTTGTTGTTTTTCCCCTCCTTGGCAAAACCCTTGGAAGCATCCACGATGAGGACATCGCTGGCTTGCCGCTTCTGCCGGAGTACTAGGATGACGGTGGGTATGCCGGTGCCAAAGAAGATATTCGGCGGTAGGCCGATGATGGTTTCTAGGTGGTCGTTCTCGACAAGGTTCCGCCGGATTGCGCCTTCCTCACCACCCCGGAAGAGAACGCCATGGGGCAGGACAATGGCCATGATGCCGTTCGGCTTCAGGTGGTAGAGGTCGTGGAGGAGGAAAGCATAATCGGCCTTGGACTTGGGCGCGAGGCCGAAGCGGGCGAAGCGGGCGTCGCTCTCCTTGTGCTGCGGGTCCCACTTCTGCGAGTAGGGCGGATTGGAGACGACAGCGTCCAGGTAAAGAGGGTTGTAGGTGTTGACGGGGTCTTGATCGTCGAAGAAGGGCCAGTCATCCTCCAACGTGTCGGCATTCCGCGTGACGATATTCGTGGGCAGGATGCCGCGCATGACGAGGTTCATGCGGGTGAGGTTGTAGGTGTTCTCCTTCAGCTCCTGGGCGTAGTAGCGGATGTTGTCCGGGCTGACCATGTGCCTGGCGATGGACTGGCCGATATTGAGCAGGAGCGAGCCGGAGCCGCTGGTGGAGTCGTAAATCTGGATGGTATCCCGGTCCTTCAAATGGTGGGCGGTGATCTCGGACATGAGCACGGATACCTCGTGCGGGGTGTAAAACTCGCCCGCCTTCTTCCCCGCATTCGCGGCAAACATGCCGATGAGATATTCGTAGATGAAGCCGAGCATATCGTAGCCCTGTCGCCCATCCATGGGGATGTCCTTGATAAGCTGGATGAGCTTGCGGATCGCCTTAGTCTGATTCGCAGCAGAGTCGCCTAGTTTGCTCAGCCCGGTTTCCAGTGTCTTGAAAATGCCCTCGAACAGGCGCTTGTGATTCGGGTGGATGAGGCGGCCGAAGGCCGACAGCGCATCCCGGACGTGAGAGACGTCGAAGTCGCCCTTTTGCTCGATCCAAGTGGAGAAGAGATGCGGGTAGGCGATGAAGTAACCGATGTTGCTCTTGATGTGGTCCACGGTCTCGGCATCATCTTCCGACAGGGCACGGAGGTCATCGTCGCTAAAGTCCTCGCTCTTGGCGAAGCGGACGAGTTTATCCGAGAGATATTTGTAGAAGATGAAACCCAGGATGTAGTCCTTGTATTCGTTGGCCTCGATCTTCGAGCGCATCTGGTTGGCGGACTCCCAGATTTTAGCGGCGAGCTGTTGTTTGTTCACAGTAAAGTTGTTGGGAATGTAGTTAGGCTAGGGTTTCAAATCGTGGGCAGGCCAGTGCTTGGCTGCCAGGCCTAGAATCGCGCTGCTGTCCTTCTGTTTGTCCGCTTTGTGCCCGCCGTTCATCATGAGTACATGCAAGTGTGACAGGGGGATATTCCTTGAAGCGGTGCAGGTACATGACCTCCCTCGGATTTCCCCCCAAGAATCCATCGTCCGAGGTGACGGTGAACTCGTGCCGTGATGTAATCCAAACCCCGCCCCAAAGCAATCCTAATGAACGCCCTCCTAACCTTTCACCAGGTGGCCATTGGCACGCCTAAAGTGGCAGGATGCGCAACACGCCACGTTCCTCCTCCTTTACCGCCTCGTCGTAACCAGCCTGCATGGCCTCGAGAGACAGCTTGGCCAAACGCAAGTGATCGGGGTTGTCCTTTTGGTCAGGCTCAAAAGGACGGGCTCGCAGGCAAGGCAGTCCATGCTTCACTTCCAATGCGCGATTCCCTCGGCCGTAGCGACGGAAACGACGGCAAAAATCGGCATCATCTTCGTCGAAGCAATGAGCTGCCGTGGCCTCACCGGCCCAGGCGATGACGCCAAACCTCCGCAGACGGATGCCCATGTCCAGGTCCTCACCGGCAGCCTCTTTGAATTTGCTGTCGAAACCTTGCAGATATGCAAAGGGCAGCGCCGCGATCAGAGCGTTGGCTGTGATGATGGCCTGTGGCAGATAAACTCCATGCAAATCCCGCTCCAGCGGGGGATTAAGGATACCTTGCTCGGTCATGTACCCATTGATTTTCCCCACACCTGAGCCGGTCACTGGACCGCTGATCGCCACGCAGCAATCTCCACAGTCACGCCAGGCCTCCTGGAATTTCAGGAACAGATCCGGCCTGTGCGTGCAGCCGCAGTCGGTGAAATAGACCCAGTCATAGTTGCCTTCCCAAAGGATTTTCCGCTCATGCTCCGACCGGCTATCCCAGATACCCGGCCAGCAAGGTAGATCCACATGCTCCTCGCCGCTCTTGGGGGCAGCTTTGAATCGCTGAAGCAGATTCCCCTTCAGTTTGTCACTCGGATATCGGAATCCGATATTGCGCGCCTCTGCCGGGCCGACATTGCCGGGATAATTGATGATCTCAACGGGATAGTTTGTAAGCCAGTCTGGAATGTGAACGTCAGGATTATCGTTCGCGATCGTGATGCAAAAGGGAGGAGTCTCAAGGCCCAACAAACTGTCCAGTGTGGCCCTGAGTCCGTCCCAGTCTTTGTAGGTAGGGATGATCGCCCGAATCCGCCTTGCATCGACCGGACGTGAGCGAAACCGATACTGCTCGGAAGTGGAAGGCGGTAGCTTATATGTCGCTGTCATAAAAAGTAAGAGGCATAGCGCAGATAAACACCTCGCCAAACCAAATCATAGCAGCTTCTTCGACGATGGATTAGGTGAGGCTCATAGTCAGTTTCCAGCGCCCTCCTCAACAAGCTTTTGCTGCAGCTCAGTCAGAAAGACGGATGGGCCTTTCATGTGGCGGCGTCCGTATTTGTCTTCGGTGAATCCTGAAAACGTCATGTGGACCTGTTGCTTCGCTCGGGTCAAACCGACGTAGAATAGCCGTCGAGCTTCACTAATTGCCTCAGTGCTCGATGCGTCCCATCTAGGAATCCTGCCCTGATCCATTCCCATCATCACAACGACCTCAAACTCCAGCCCTTTCGCGCTGTGAAGAGTAATCAGGTTGAGATGTTCGGGAGAGCCTCCTTGCCCAGAGAATGTTGCAATATTGAACTCCGCCAAATCTTTCTTATCGGCAGTTGCTTGCACGAGGCCCTTGAAAGCCTCAGCCTCATCCCTCATTGCTGGTTCGTCTTTGAACGTCGAACTGAGACAGTCTTTGTAGAAATCCAGTAGCCACTCCCGCAATGAAAGGGTTGGCTCGCGATGTGCGAAAAGGAACGTGACCAACTGCTGCCGCAAGGTAGCACGCTCCACATCACCCTTCACTGAACGATTGAAGCTCAGCCACTTCTTGATTAGACCTGACAGTGGAGGCTCTTGGCTTTTCCAACCAATGACGCACCACGCCGCGCAATCCTCAAGCCAACGCGTCAAAGGTGTTCTACGATAGGCAGCTCCCGAGTCTATTCGGACATACTTTAACTTCCCAGCTTCTGCTGCCGCTGCTATCACGCTCCCGTCATTTCGATCACCGTAAAGGACTGCAATCTTACCCAAGACTAGACCGGGTACTTGTTTGAGCACCGTAGGAATGATCTTTTCAACTATGAGGGTTGCTTGCTGGGCAATTCCCTCCGGGCACTCGTAGAAATCTATCGTGCCCTGATGCTTAACTTTGGATTCGTATTCTCTCTCTTCACCAAGCGCGGTAAGCGAAGCAGCCACGATACGCCGACCACACCGATAATTAAACTTTAGCACAACCGGCTCCACCCACTCCACGTTCGCGAGCTCTTTCAGGAGCTTGGGCATCGAGCCTGCGAAACCGTAAATGGACTGGTCGGGATCACCCACTGCCACCAAACGAACCCCCGCTTTCTGACATAACGCCAGCACCATTCTGTGAAGCGTGAGCCCCAAGTCTTGATACTCGTCTACCACTAGAATCGGGAACCGCGCTTTAATTGCCTTTCGCACCCATTCGTGACGCTCAATCAATTGCAGACCCCAAAGAATCATGCTGTCGAAATCAACCAGACTTTCAGCTATGAGTCGTTTCTCGTAATCGATCACTAAGGCCGCGATTTCCGGATCAACGGAAGCAAACTCTTTTGACTCCCGATCCAGATAGGTGCGGCGATACCGCTCGAAGCGCCCCCGATAATTCCATGGGTTCTCATCGCCGATGGCGGCTTTCAATGATTCGGTGAAGAGTCGCTCTTGGTCGCTAACCGAGGTCACCGTGAAGTCTCTGGGCAGACCGAGGTCCGAAAGCCACGCAAACGGCGAGACGACGTGCTTTAGCGAGAACGAATGCACCGTCCCAATGAAGACATTTGAACCTTCCACGATGCCGAGTTTTCCCAATCGCCTTTGAAGCTCGCGCGCACATTCGGTGCTATAGGTGATACATGCGATGCCGGATGGCCTCTGAACATCTTCAACAAGCATCCTGGCCATTTTTGTCGTCAGCGTCTTCGTCTTCCCGCTGCCGGGGCCAGCCAGAATCACGCAGCTTCCAGAGGACTCGTATACCTTCCATTGGCCGGGATTACCTCGTAGCTCTTCAGCCGCTGTCTCGTAGTCAGTCATACGTCAGCCGCACTTTGTTGCGAGGAAGGTGACCGCATCGCGGATATATTCAGGGCAGAGGTCGCCTTTCAATCGGGACGCCAGCCGCTGAGCAAAGCGCCCCTTGGCGATAGCGTCTATGTCCTTCAACATCTCGTCAGGATCGAGTGTGCTCGGGTCTTCCTTCCAAGCCGTCGCCCGCTTCATAGCGGCACCGTTTCTGGTCAATTCGATGAGAGTATTGCAAAGGCTCTTGTGGCGGCCACATCGGAAGAAATCCACCTCGAAGGTGTATTCGTTGAGGAAGATGCCGATACCTTCAGCGGCGGCTCGCAATTCATCTTCGTCGTCAAAGTCCGTCTCCTCTCCTGTGATGAGATCAAGAAGTGCAGTCACCCGATATACGCCGAGACTCTCGCCATCATCAGTCGGGTCATAATCGGTGATAACTGCATACGGAATCCCGAGTCCGTCATCCCCGAGGAGCTTTATGTATGGCGCGAAATTGGTACCTGAAACTGAGCAGACAGAGATTCCCAATTCATCAAGGTCATACCCAATGAGTTTCGCGAGGACTGGAACAACAAAGCATTCGGCATCACCTTCCACCAGCAAGACGGCGCGGCTAAAGACTATCTCACCGCGCGTCACGTCCAAGTAGCGTTCAAGGTCAGCAACGTCCTTCTCGTTTAACTCGACCTCAGCTGTAGATGAGGCCTCGGTGCTTAACCCATCCGCTGCTTTGCGCAAAAGTACAAGGGACCGCAGCGGTGTGACACTGACAATGTGTGGAGAATGGGTGGTTAAGAAGGTGGTCCGGTTCGTATCCACTTCGTCCGCTTCTTCCGCGCCTTGCTCCGCTTCCGGTTGTTGCCGCGTATGCAGGAAGTCACGATAAACTAGGCGTTGTAAATGAGGGTGAAGGTGTGCCTCGGGTTCTTCGATTGCGAGAAATGTATGGTCACGGTTGCCTTCCTCCACGAGTTGCCGGAGTTCGAGGGCTTTGAGTGCTAGGTAAATGAGATTCGCGGAGCCCAAGCTTGCCTCACTGATTCCACGCTTCCCAGAGTCGATGAACAAACGCAGAGTGCGGATGAGCCGGTCTGCGTCAGAGGGCGTTAATCCAAGAGTGACGTCCACCGCATTAGAACCTCCCACCATTTCGGTGAGGCGGTCCGTTACCTCAGTATTTAGCGCGGCAATTTCAGGCAAAGCGGCAATCTCGTCTGATGCGTCCGACACGTTTTTGGCGATATTCTCAAGCGCCACCTTATCAACGGCGCCGGCGGCTTTCTCTAGCAGTGGCCGTAAGGGTGATCGCCGCCAGTTTGCTAAATCACCCTCAGCATCACGGAGCGCCGGAAAGACATCCATCGGCAGGCGACGGCGCAGCTCGTAACTGACGATGCTTTCCTCGTTTTCACCCCCGAAGATGAAGAATTCGAAATCCGAGTCCTTCACAGGTGGCTCGTCCAGGGTCGTGAGTGGACGAAAAACATAGGTTAATCGCGCGGTCATTGGATCGACTGCAACCAAGTGTTCAGCGAGAACTGCTAGCAAATTGGGGTTATCTTCAAAGTCCGCTATTTCGATAGAGATACGGATTTCATTATCACCCGAAAGCGGGCGTTCAAGCCCATCCCAGAAGTCTTCCTCACGCAGTTGACGGGCGGATTCTGGCAGCGTCGGATCGAGCAGGAGACGCAACGCATAGATCAGATTCGATTTCCCGATCTTGTTCTCGCCAACAATGACCGCGTGCTCACTCAGCGCCACATCAAGGCTTTTGAAGTTTCGGAAGTTCGTAATCCGGATGCGGGAAAGTCTCATAGGGTATCGGTTTCAACTGCGGACACCTCCCCGCTCAACAAATTCGGCAGCAGCGTGTCTCGCAGGGTAGCGAGGTTGCGGGATTTTTTTGGGTAGGAGCCAATTCCACTCATAAATCTCGACCTTCAAGCGAGCTTGTGCTTCACATCCACGGCAAACTCCTCTTTGTTGATTTTTGAGCTAAGGCGGTCGTTGTTCAAATACTTCAGTATGTTTTCAATTGTAGCCTCGTCAGCAATGATGCACCCTTTGCCGTCATAATTGAGTCCCCACTTTTCAGATTTATTGACCTTCCGAAGCGCAGTCAGATATTTCGGATCGCGGTAATAGGCAGAGTTCTTTACTTGCGAAAGCTTCCGGAGGCGGTTGACGTTGTTTCCAATCAACGCCGCAATTTCTTGAGCGTTGGCGAAGAACCCGAGGCTTTGAAATTCCTTAACAATTTCATCACGGTTTCGCTCCATCCCTTCTCTAAAGTTGAGTGCTGTCTCAAAGTTCCTTTTATCAGCCACAAACAACACGCCATCGAATGAGAAGAAGTCAATTTTGGAATCAATGCGGAACAGTTCGCCTTGTTCCAGATCCACCAACATGTTGTTCTTGAAAATCGCATTCACCAATTGCGACACCTCTTTGGCTATCCAACCAGACGAGATTTTTCTCGCTGCATATAACGGTGGCGTGTTTGGCAAATCCAGCCGGGCGATATACAGCCAAGAACCAACAAGGTCATCGTAGCTATTTGCGTTCTGGAGATCGCCATTGCTGATTTGGTCAATCACTGACTGAAGATCTGTCTCTTCTGTCTTGAGGCCCAAAACATCATCATCCAAGTCAGCAGTATTGAAATCGTATTGCCGGACAGCATTGCTTCCAAAAATTTTGTCTTTGGCAATTTTTCTTACCTTTTTTGCCAAAGCCTCATCGACGTTCACATTTAGGACTTCGTAGTGAGCATCCCGATGAACCAGCCTCCGCTTAACTACATAGAAGGACACGGTTGCATTTTGCCATGGGAGGTCCTTGGCTTTCTTCAGGCTGGTTTGGAGTGGGCTCATTTAGACCTTGGGGTTGACCACAGTGACGAGAAACAGCTGTTCGGAAAGCTCCACGATTCGGCACTGATCACTTGCTTTCAGACGCGGACCTTTGACCAAAAAGAAATCTTCCCGTTCTTGGCCGTTCTTTTCATATTGGACGTCATAGAGGTTATAGCCAAGACAAGCCAGAATAGGATTTACGAAAATGTTGTGAGTTTTAACCGTCATCCAATACATGATGACCATGAAAAAACCGAACGAGAGCAGCATTTTGGTATCATCCAAATTCATCACGAAAAACGAAACCAAATAGGGAATGCTATAGTTCACCAACTCACCAGAACGATTGGACACTTTTACAATCTTGACTGGGGTGGTTGAAGTTTTGAGGAAGCGAACCGCAGCCCAAATGACAATGCAGGATATAATCGAAATGCCGACGACTGGCAAAACGATCTCCGGATGCTTCAAACGCCAATCTGGAAGCTCAAAGTCTTGGATGAGAAAAATGATGGATAGAGGTGAGTATGCGCTAATGAAAATGAGAATCGAAGACAAAAAACGAAGTTTCATATCATGTGTTCCCTTTCTGTAATGGCACGCGCAACTCGCCCGAAAGCAGCTTCGGCAGCAGCGTGTCGCGCAGTGTGGCGAGGGTGCGGGATTGTTGTTTCTTATCTTCAACTTGGATGCGGTCGGCTTCGGCCCGGGCCTGGAGATGGGGCCAGCGGGCTTTCTTAGGCACCCAGAAGACATTGGCGGCCAGATACTCGTCCTTGTCCTCGGGATTCGCCCCGGCGAAGTCACCCTTGCCAACCAGCAACTTGGCATGGTGTTCATCGAAGGAGTCGGAGATGTACTTCAGGAAGATCAGGCCGAGGACGACGTGCTTGTACTCCGCCGCGTCCATATTGTTGCGCAACTTGTCGGCGGTGAGCCAGAGCTTGGCCTCAAAGCCAAGATTGGCGGCGGAGCTGGATTCATTTCCGGCTGTTTTACGTCCCATGGCGGTAAATCTTTCCGACGTAAATAGCCATTCTCCCGGCGGACAACAAGCCTCCATTTCTGAAAGAGTGGCAAAACCGTTCTCGTGTCCGCTCTTTGGACGGAGTGGGTCACCAGCATTTGCCTCCCTAACAGACTGCGGACGGGCCACATAATGTGCGGTCAAAGCCTCGCCCTCCCCGCCCTCACAACCCTCAAACTAAACCCTCTGCTGTTCTCATACGGCTCCACCCTAGCAATAACCTCCAGCACCGGATACCTCACCGTGGCCAGCCCATAGCTCCGGTAAGTTGAGGCAAACAGTTCCGTCTCCACCATTCCGGTCCAATCACACAGAGTCATGAACTTCATCGGTTCGCCCGTGATCTGATGGTGGGTCCGTTGTTCGATGATCAGCCCACAGACAACCACCTCTTGGCCAATGTACTGATGCAACCTCGATACCGGACAATAGGTATCCCAAGCGATGTCACCATACAGTTCCAAAGGATGACCACTCGCTGTGAAGCCAAGCAATTCAGTTTCCCACTGTAACTTCTCCAATCGACCTGGCTCCTGCAATGTGGTCATGGGAAGCTTGTCCAGAGAAGGCGGCGGCAACAACCATCCCTGCCCTGGCTCCGCGTTGTTGCCGAACGTCTGATGAAGATACTGCACCTCCCAAAACTGCTGAGTTCTGGTTTGTCCAAAGCAATCAAAGGCACCTACCCGCATCAATGACTCCAGTTCTTCCATAGAAGGATGCACTCGTAGGTAGAAGTCTTTCAGGCAGGTGAAGGGGTTCCTACCAGCTTCTTGCAGCAACCGTTCCTTTACCCGTTCAGTCAGCCCCTTCACAGCCGTAACTGGAACTCGGATCTTTCCCTGCTCCACCACAAAGTTAGGCCCAGGATTGTTGATCGTTGGAGGAAGCAAACAGATACCCAAGCGATGGCACTCCAGCACATAGACCAGTGGATTGTAAAAGCCCTTCCCATTAGTCAACACCCCCGCCATGAACTCAGCAGGGTAGTAGTGTTTCAACCATGCCGCCTGATACGCTTCCACTCCATAGGCCGTCGAGTGAGCTTTGCAGAAGGCATACCCGTTGAAGCCGGTCACCAACTCCCATACTTCCACGATTTTCTCCTGCCTATGTCCTCTCGATATGGCTCCCGCAGCAAACTCTTCAGCCATCTCTTCAACCACCTTATGTTTCTGCTTCACCAACGCTCTCCTCAGCACATCTGCCCGCCCAGGTGACATTCCGGCAAAGGCTTCACAGATCTGGAGGATATGCTCTTCATAAACGACCAACCCATAGGTGCTCCGCAGGCAGGGTTCCAAAGACGGGTCAGGGTAATATGGCGGCTCCATTCCCTGATATCGTCGGGTGAACTCCTGCTTTTTATTCTCATTTGCTGCTCCCGGCCTGATAACGCTCACAATCGCAATCAGACCGTCAATTTCCCTGACATTGGTCATTTTGCAGAGAGATACCATGGCGGGTGATTCAATGTGATGAACAGCTCTGGCTCCCCCACTGGCAATCATCTCCCATACCTCTGGATCTTCCCACGGTTCAAGTGCAGCCAGATCCACAACGATTCCTTTGGCCTGGAGAGCATCGACAGCATCTCGCATCACTGCCAACCCGCCTTGAGCCAATACATCTGTTTTAACCAACCCCACTGCTTCCACCGATTCCATGTCCAAGTGTGTAGTCGGCCATCCTTTGTTCGAGATGAAGGTAGGAGTCAGTTGTTGCATGGGCTGCTTGGATACCACAACCCCACATGGATGCATTTTAGGATGTCGTGGAAACCCATCCAGAAAGGCAGCAGTCTCTACAGCGGTCTTGAATGGCTCCTGATCCAAGGGCAGATCCCGGCACTCAGGACTTTGCCGGAGCATTTCCAACAAGGCTGCACCCCTTAGATTGTGATGGTCCTCCGATACCCACCCTCCGCCAAAGCTCCAGGGGAAGTGTTCGGTGAAGCGTCTGATTTGATGATCAGATACTCCTAAAACCTTCGCGACATCCGCTACTGCTGACTTGGCTTTGAAAGTAGAGAACCCACCTACGACTGCACTATGCTCTGGCCCGTATTTCTCCAGCAGCATCTCAACCACGTCATCTTTGCGGTCATGAGGGAAATCCGCGTCGATATCAGGCAACTTGTTCAGCGCCATCCGGTCTTTGTTGAGGAAGCGCCGGAAGTAGAGGCCAAATCGGATCGGGCAGACGTCAGAGATCCCTAGGCTGTAACAAACCAATGAATCTGCTGCACTGCCTCGGGTGATCCATTCGATGCCCCGTTTACGACAGTCCTGAAGCAAATCCCAGGTGATCAAGAACAAGTCCTCGTAACCGACGTCCGTGATGATGGCCAGCTCGGTCTCCAGTTGGGCTCGCACCTGCGTTGTAGACACTGCTGTGCCTGCATCCGAGCGAATGACTTTGCCGTGATATCGTCGGTTCATCCCTTCCACCGCCAGCCGGTGGAGGAAAGCGCGCGAGCTAAGTCCATCCGGTGCCCGATACGCCGGGAACTGGGGTTTGCCAAAGGGGAAGTCGAACTGACAACGCTCGGCCAATTCCATGGTAAGTGGTATCCCTTTGGCTGAGCATTCCTGTGCTGATCGAAAGTGATAGTGACCACCTGTGCGTTTGTGAGGATGCTGTTGGTTGAGAAGTGTCAGGGTCCGAATACTCTGAACGATATCGAAGCATCGCCGGTCTTCTGGCTTCGCGTAATGAACGGACGGACAGAAGATTGCACCAGGCTTGCCTGCTTCATAGAAACGATCTCCAAACACATCCCTGAGCGTCGTATCGGAACTGACAGCCAAAAGACCTCCATGATGAACTGACAGCAGGCTTAGGGGTATGGGTGCCTGTTGTTTGGCGGCAACACTTTCATCATCAGCTCGCACAGCCTGCTTGGTGAGAAGCCGACAGAGATTCTCGTAACCCACAGCATTCTGGACATACAGTAGCAAAGGATGGTTGCCGTAACGTAGCTCCACACCGATGACTGGTTTGATACCCGCCTTTTGAGCTGCCTGAACAAACTCAACCACTCCATGAAGGTTGCCAGTATCAGTCATGGCTACCGCAGGACATTGGTTTTTTACCGCCAAATCCACGATCTGCTGTGGCGAGAGGATGCTGTCCAGAAACGAGTAGTAGCTATGTATCCTCAAAGGCACATAGGTTGATGCCTTCTGGGCAATATGCTTCTTAGCGGGAACGATGATTGTAGGCTTGGAAGCATCTACGGGAGGTTTACGCAGTCGAAAGTCATGGCCTCGAACGATAACCAGTCTGCCTTTCGTCTCCCGCAGCTCATCGATAGCACGGGCCAGCTTTGATCGAGCATCATTTTGCTCTGCCCTTCGATCCAAGGCCAGTTCTGTTCGCTGATGCCCGGTGTAGAGATTTGAGAGCTTAAGGGATACCAACCTAATGCTGATGCGACGTTTCCAAGCTGCCTTAAGCATCATGGTTAACCTGTTGTAGACATCCGTCTCCAGTTCCGTGGGTTCCAACAGGCTTTCACTCACCTGATCCTCCGCCATGTCGTTGTATCTCACTTTCACGGTCAAGGTGCGGATACGTCGACTCTCAGCCCTCACTTTGGCGAAGAGGTCATCTGCCATCCTTCGGAGAACAGCCGCCAGATACTCTTCATCAGTGATATCCTGGCCAAAGGTTTCCTGCTGGCCGAAGGTCTTTTGCGGTTCACTGACTGGAATGAGTGGCCGTTCATCAATCCCATGAGCGTGCTGGCGAACGATTACAGCCTGCTTACCCAGCACCAACTCCAGCAGATCCACCGGCGTCTCGGCTATCTGACGGATGTAAGCAAGGCCAGCAGAGTTCAAACGGATGGCGGTTTTAGGACCAATGCCGGGTAACCATTTGTTTTCCAAGGGAGCCAAGAAGGCAGCTTCTTCACCAGGAGGGATATGGTGTAGTGCAGCCGGCTTGTTCAGTTTGCTAGCTATCTGGCTGATCAGCTTGTTGCTTGCCACTCCTTCGCTCACCGAGATCTTCAGCTTCTGCCTGATGGCCTTGCGGACGATCTGGGCTACCTCTTCAGCGGGCTTAGGGCTGGCGGTTAGTTCGTAGTAACCTTCATCAATGGAAGTCTGCTCAACATCGGGTGTGAAGTCGTAGGGGTAACTGAACATCCACCGGGAGAACTCCTCATATCGCTCATAGTTTCCGGGCAAGACGATGAGTTTTGGACAAAGCTTCCTTGCTTGAGCAGTAGGCATTGGTGTGCGGACTCCAAACCGTCTGGCTTCATAGCTGGCACTGGCAACAATGCCCCGCTTTTCACCACCTACAGCTATCGGTTTACCACGCAGATGAACATCAGCTGCCTGCTCTACGGAGGCAAAGAAGGCGTCGGCGTCCAAATGGACAATGATGCGCGGTCGCTCTGACATACTCCTGCCATCATAATAAAGTCACTAGGACATCCGCTGTCCTACCCCCATCAATCTTTGGATTTTCGGATGAGAGCACGGAATACTCCCTGGATCATCAATTCTTCGGCGGGAACCAGATCCGGGTATTTGGGATTCTCGGCCTTGAGGTAGGGCTTCCGGTTACGCACCAGAAAGGTCTTCAGCGTTGATTTGCCATCAATCAACGCTGCAACCACCTGACCGTTATGGGGTTCAGGACCATGTTCCATCACCACAATGTCCCCATCGATGATGAACTTACCGATCATGGAATCACCGGTGACCCGGAGGGCAAAGGTGTTCCGGTTGGGCTTGAAGCCGATAGATTCCACATCCACAGAGACACAGCCCTCGGCATCTTGGACCCGATCTTCTGATAAACCAGCCGGGATTGAACCGTAGATGGGGATATCGACAATCCGTTGCCTAAACCTTTGCAGTGGAGAGATTACCTGCAATGAACGTGCCCTGCCATTAGGTTCACCGAGATAGCCTTTCTGTCGGATGAGCCGTAGATGGTCGGTCACTGTGCTGCTGGTTGTGAACCCGAAATGCTGTGCTATCTCCCGTACCGATGGCGAACAGCCTCGGTTCTCCTGCTCTCGCCGGACGAAATCGACGATCTGCTGCTGACGTTTGGTTAAGGATTCAGACATACCGCACAGATGCACGGTATCCTGATTTTCAGCAGGGTCAACGGGGAGTTATTCACAGACAACAACTCCACATAGAGTTAGGTTGAGCAACCGAGTGCATTCAATCCATTTGTCATCAATTGACAGAGACTTCATCTGCTCAAAGAGCGACGTCCGAATTAGTTTGAACACTTTCCCTAAATAGGGCATCTATCAAGCAGTGAGATTTCTTAATACAGTGATAGCCTTGTTTCTGGCGCTTTCGTGGCTGCCAGTCACATCTCACTGTCAGATGGAGGTTTTGCCCGGCTTGGAGTTCCTACAATGTGGCTCCGATAGCGCACCCGATGATCATTGCGGCGACGACGGATGCTGCGCGATAGAGTCCTCCAGCTACCAGGCTTCCCGACAGGAGGAGATCACACCATTAGTAGTTTTGGCGCTTGTGCCGGTTGCACCAACGCCGGTGATTCAAGTTTTGCTTCCAGAGGCAGCCAGCCTCGGAGTGCTTACGGCTGCACCTCCCGATTTTTCCCGAACTTGGCAGTTTGTTTCCCGCACGGCTCTCCCGGTCCGTGCCCCTTCCTTTGCTTCCTAATTGATCCTCGCCTTCGGTGAGGATTCCTTCGTGACCAATCAGGCGCATTTTCGCGTTTGAAAGTCATCATTCCATAGTCCGTTCGTGCTTAATTATTGTTTGCGGGTCGAAACCAATTTGAATCTATGAACCAATCATTTGTCCATAAGTGGCGCCGTCAGTTCGTGGTGGCGCTATTTGCAGTCAGTGCTTTGCCAGTCATGGCACAGGTCCCGGCAGAGCCATCTGCCAGCAGCGTCTCTACCAATCTTTCCACAACCTTGGATGCCTTGGTGGAGGAGGTTTTGGCCAGAAATCCAGAAGTGCGTTTTTACGAGGCAGAGATTTCTGCCGCCAAATCAGGGCGTAAAACTGCTGGCCTTATGGCCAACCCGGAAGTGAGCTTGGCAGCCGGTCACAAAAGGGTAAGTGGTGGTGGTTTAAGCGACGAAGGGGTCGCGTGGTCGGCCTCGGTCATGCAGCCATTCGAGTGGCCGGGCAGGATAGGGCTAAGGAAAGCGATTGCCAACCGGGATGTGGAACTGGCTGAACTGGGTTTGGACCGTTTCAAGCTGGCATTGGCGACCAAGGCGCGTTCGCTGGCTTTCGGCATATTCTCCGCCCAGGAAAAGGCAGCGGCTGCCGGGGAGGTGGCCGAACGGTTCAAGGCTCTCCGGGAAGTGCTGGTGCAACGTGACCCGGCCGGTTTGACGCCATTGCTGGAAACCCGGGTAATCGAGGCAACCGAGTTAAATGCACAACGAAAAGTGAGTGAGTCCATTTTGGCGACCAAGACCGCTCTGCTTGAACTCGATCAACTTCGAGGATTGCCACCAGCCACCAGCTTGGCCATCAAGAAAACAGCGGTGAGTTTTCAGCCAGTGGCTCAGCTCGAAACCGTCATACAAATGGCGCGCACCAATAACTTCGAGGTGCGGGTCCGCGCGGTTGAACTGGCGCAACAAGGCTTCCGCGTTGATTTGGCCAAGAACGAGCGGCATCCGGCTATTGCGGTGGGGCCAACCATCTCCGAGGAAAGAGCGGGCGGCGATCGTGAACGGGTGATCGGGATCGGACTCTCCTTTCCCCTGCCGTTGTGGAATCGAAACAAAGGCAGCATTGAAACGGCGCAGGCGCGGCAGATCCAGGCGGAAACTTCTTATTTTGTCGCCCAACGAGAGGTGGAACGCAAAGTCGCCCAGGCAGTTTTGACATATCGCTCCAAACTGGAGGAGATGGCGAAGTGGCGTCCAGATGCCATCCAGCATTTTCAGGCAGCAGCCGAACTGGCCGACCGCCACTACCGGCTTGGAGCCGTGCCGATTTCCACATATGTGGAGTTGCAAAAGCAGTATTTGGAAGCCGTAGAGGGATTGTTGGATACAAAAAAGGAAGCGCTGGATGCAGCCGTGGAGCTGGAACTGCTTACTGGTTTGCCCCTGCCGCTCGTGAAGATCACTGCCTCAGAGGAGCCAAAATGAAGCGGTCTCATATAACCAAACTGGCGCAAGTGCTGTTGGTGGCTGCCCCGTTGATGACCGGCTGTGGTCACAAGGAAGGTGACGGGCACGATCACGCTGAAGGCGAAGCCGAGGGGCATGAGGGCCATGGCCATGGAGCAGAGTCCCCATCAGGAGCATCTTTCAAAGCAGGCAAAGGGGTCATCGTGACCGAAGAGACCAAGAAATTGCTCGGTCTGACAGTGGCGGATGTGTCCGAGCGAAACATGGCGAACCAAATTCATTTTACCGTGCAGGTGTTTGGCGGAAAGCATCATCACTCGCTAAATCAGGACGACCACTCCAATTGCGATGTGCATGGTTCGGGGCTGCTCTCGACCAACGCTGCTGTCGAGGTCAAGGCCGGGCAGCCCGTGCATATCCTCAAAGACACCAACAGCCCGTTAACGGGTGTTGTCCTGGCCGTCCAGAAGGCACTGGGCGAAGCGGAAATCGTCATTGGCATCTCGAACGCGACCGCCCTGCTCAAAACGGGTGAATTCATCCCGGCGCGCATCAACTTGCCTGGCAAGGAAGCGGTGGTTGCCATTCCGCAGTCAGCTCTGCTGCGCACCTCGGAAGGCACATTTGTGTATGCCGTGAACGGCGATGCTTACTTCCGCACGGCAGTCACTGTGGGAACAGTAACCGACGGATGGATGGAAATCACAGACGGGTTGCTGGCGGGTGACTCAGTGGTGGTGAAACCGGTTGAAACACTCTGGCTCATTGAACTCCGCGCCACCAAGGGCGGCGGTCACAGCCACTAAACCCAAAAGCTCAAAGCCGTGAAAAAATCGCAACCGTCAACCAGACGACATCCACGGGGGAAAATCGGTGACGGCAAG
The DNA here is from genome assembly GCA_964589735.1 of uncultured Verrucomicrobiota bacterium. Classification (GTDB taxonomy): domain Bacteria; phylum Verrucomicrobiota; class Verrucomicrobiia; order Limisphaerales; family JAEYXS01; genus JAEYXS01. The sequence continues at coordinate 182,407 of CAZPUL010000003.1, forward strand.
GTTTTGTGCTGCCGTTGGAACAAGCCGTCCGCATCCGCACCGAAGAATGAGTCGAAGCCGCCATTTAATGCTTCGCATACCGCTCGCATCCTTTTGAACCTATGTTAAATCGTCTTCTGGAATTCTCCGTCCGCCAGCGCGTTTTCGTGCTGCTGGCCACCGTTGTCATGGTGGGTATCGGTGTTTGGTCTGCGTTGCGGCTACCTATTGACGCCGTGCCGGACATCACCAACATCCAGGTGCAAATTAACACCGCCATCCCCGCGCTCGCGCCGGAGGAGATCGAAAAGCTGGTCACGTTCCCCATCGAGAACGAGATGGCCGGTATCCCCGGTCTCACGGAGTTACGATCGCTTTCCAAGTTCGGCCTCTCGCAAGTGAACCTCATCTTTGAGGATGGAACGGACATCTACCGCTCGCGCCAGTTGGTGAGTGAACGCTTGCAGACGGTCATCGATGAATTGCCGCCGGGCCTGACGCCCAAGCTCGCACCGGTCAGCACTGGCCTGGGTGAGATCTATTATTACGTCGTCGAGTATGCGCCTGGCACCACGAATAAACCTGTCACTCGTGAGGCGCAATTGATGGAGCTCAAGCTGCTGCATGATTACGTCATCAAGCCGCGTCTGCGATCCACGCCGGGTTTGGCCGAAGTAAACACCACGGGCGGATACGAGAAGCAGATTGTCATCCAACCCAACCCGGACAAGCTCAAGAGCGTCGGCATGTCATTTAGTGAGGTAGCCGACGCCATTGGCGAGAACGTCGAAAACGCGGGCGGCGGCCTGATTCAACTCGGCGGCGAACAAGTGACCGTGCGGGCGGCGGGGCGGGTGCAGACCGTGGAAGAGATCGAACAGTTGCCGCTCAAGTTCGGTTCCCGCGCCACACCTTTGCGGGTGCGGGATGTGGCCGACGTGGGCATTGGCAAGGCTGTCCGCACCGGTACAGCCACCTACAACGGCGAGGAAGCTGTTCTGGGCTCAGCTTTGATGCTGGCGGGAGAGAACAGCCGCATCGTGGCCAAACGCGTGGATGAAAAATTGCGGGAGATCCAGACCAAGCTCCCGGCGGGCGTGCAGATCATCCCGACCTATGACCGCACGGTATTGGTGGATCGCACTATCCGTACAGTGGAGACAAGTTTGTTCGAGGGCGCGATTTTGGTCGTGGTCGTGTTGCTCGTGATGTTGGGTAACTGGCGTGCGGCTTTTATCGTGGCATTGGCCATCCCGCTGTCGCTGCTCTTCGCCATGACCGGCATGGTGCAGAGCCGGGTCTCTGGTAACTTGATGAGCCTGGGCGCGATTGATTTTGGTTTGATCGTGGATGGTGCGGTCGTGATGGTGGAGAACATCATCCGGCATCTCGCCGAGAAACAGCACAAGCTTGGACGTCGCTTGACCGCTTTGGAGCGTGCCCATGAAGTACTCGTTTCCGCCAAGGAAGTGGCGAGTCCGATGTTCTTCGGGGTCTGCATCATCACGGTCGTTTATTTTCCGATCCTCGCATTGACTGGCATTGAGGGGAAAATGTTCAAGCCCATGGCCATCACCGTGATCTTCGCGCTGGTCGGCTCCATGGCATTGGCTCTGACGCTTATGCCCGCGCTCTGCTCGTATCTGCTCGGCGGCAACATTCAGGAAAAGGACAGCTTTCTGGTGAACTGGGCCAAAATTATCTACGCGCCTATCCTGCGCTTCGCGTTGGCTTTTCGTTGGGTCGTCACCAGTGCTGCGCTGGCGCTGTTCATTCTGGCGGTCATCGTGTTCAACCGCCTAGGTGCGGAATTCGTTCCGCAATTGGACGAAGGTTCTTTCGCCACGCACATGATCCGCACCACTAGCATCGGCATCGATGCCAGCATCGATATGCAAAAGCGCGGCGAGAAGCTGCTCTTGGAGAAGTTTCCTGAAGTGGCCTACACGTTCAGCCGTCTCGGCACGGCGGAGATCGCGAGCGACCCCATGGGTGTGAACGTGGCGGACACCTACATCATGTTCAGCCCGATTGATAAATGGCGCAAAGTGAACGGCCAACCCATCGGCAAAGAGGAACTGGCCACCCTGATGACGGAGGAACTTGGCAAACATCTCCCCGGCGAAGGACATCTGTTCAGTCAGCCGATTGAGATGCGCTTCAACGAAATCCTGGAAGGCACGCGTGCCGATGTCGCCGTCAAGGTCTTCGGTGAGGACTTCGCGGTGATCGAAAAAATTGCGATGGAAGCGCGGGAAATCCTGGAACAAGTCCCCGGCGCGGCGGATGTGGAGTTCGATGCGCTGGGCAAATCGCCCTTGCTGGAAATCGTTCCCAACCGCGAGGCCATGAGCAAATACAACCTGCACGCCGCCGAGTTGAACCGCGTGGTCAACACCGCACTGGCCGGGCAGGAAGTGGGCAAGCTTATCGAGGGTAATCGCCGGTTCGATATCGTAGTGCGTTTGAGTGAGAAACTGCGTGAACAAATTGAAGACTTGAAACGCCTGCCGGTACGCGTGGACGACGGCGGGTTGCTCACGCTCGGTCAGGTGGCTGACTTCAAAGTGGTGGAGCAAGTCGCCGGTATCTCCCGTGAGTATAGCCAGCGGCGCGCGGCTATCATGGTGAATTTGCGCGGACGCGACGTGGAAAGTTTTGTCCTCGAGGCGCAAAAGAAGATTGCGGAACAAATCAAACTACCCGACGGCTACACCATCGAGTTTGGTGGCCAGTTCAAGAATCTAATGGAAGCGCGTCAGCGGCTTGCCGTCGTCGTGCCTGTCGCGATGTTGCTGATCTTCATCCTCATCTTCATGGCCTTGCAAAGCTTGCGCCAATCCTTGCTGGTGTTTCTCGCCGTGCCGCTGGCTGTCACCGGGGGAGTATTCGCGCTGTGGGCACGTGATCTGCCCTTCAGCATCTCGGCGGGGGTGGGCTTCATCGCACTAAGCGGCATCGCTGTCTTGAATGGATTGATGATCATCACTTTCTTTAACCAACTGCGCGAACGGGGCGCGGATGTGCGGACAGCCGTTTGGGACGGCTCGCTGCTGCGCTTACGGCCCAAGCTGATGACGGCACTGGTAGCTTCACTTGGTTTCGTGCCCATGGCCATTGCCAGCGGCGCGGGTGCGGAAGTTCAACGGCCACTTGCTACTGTTGTTATTGGTGGCATCTTGTCGTCAACTTTTCTGACGCTCGTTTTGTTGCCGACGCTCTATGAGTGGTTGGAACGAAACCCGAAAAAGAAGGATGGGGAATCCTCGGCAATCAGCTCGCATGATGCCTTGCCGACTGACGCACCCGCTTCATAGAATAGTATGAAATCGTCACTGGGCACCATCGGACTGTTCGCTTTAACAGCCTTGGCGGAGATTTTCGGCTGCTACACGTTCTACTTGTGGCTGACGCTGAAGAAATCACCGCTCTGGCTGCTGCCCGGTGTGTTCAGCCTGCTGCTGTTTGCCTGGCTGCTCACGCTTCATCCCACGGCTGCGGGCCGGACTTACGCTGCGTATGGCGGCATCTATATCGCGGCGTCATTGGCCTGGCTCAAATGGGTGGACGGCCAATCACCTGACCGCTGGGATTATCTGGGCGCACTGGTTTGCTTGACCGGGGCGGCCATCATTTTGTTTCCTCACCTCAAAAATTAACCTCAAACCAAAGATCGGATATAGCATGAAAACAAACCTCCGTGTCCTCACCCTCGCCGTGGCTCTGTGCGCCAGTCTCGCGCTGCCAGCCTTGGCTGCCGAGAAACATGATCACAAACATCTGGCCACTCCCAAGGGAGGACGCCTGCTCGACAAGACCGAGCCCCACGCCGAACTCGTGGTGGAAAAAGACCGCAGTGTTACCATCAACTTCTACACTGAGGCATTGAAACCGGTGGCCGCCACTACGCAGGCAGTCACGGTCATCGCCGATGCCAAGGGCGGCAAGACCACGTTGCAGTTCGAGAAGAAGGGTGACTCGCTCGTCAGCACCGGCAAATTACCGGAAGGCAATGGCTACAACGTGGTAGTGCAGTTCAAGCAGACGGCGGAAGCCAAACCGCTCAACCTTCGCTTCAAGCTGGACATGAGCACATGTGGCGAATGCAAGCGCGCTGAATACGCCTGCACCTGCGACCACTAGACCGTCGATGATGCCCGCCGCGTGGTCAAGATGCGCCACGCGGCGGTTCTAACAGTACACCATGTCGGTCATAAATTTGATTTGTGGAACTGGCGATAAATGTCAGCCAGAGCATTATGAGCCGTTGGAGATCACCGCAAGCTGCCGCTCGCCGCGCTGAACGCGCTGCCGAGCAGTCAGCACAAAGCCGAAAAGAAAAACGTCAGGGGATTCTCATGCTGATCGGGATTGCAACAACCTCGCTCGGACTGATGCTTGCGGACTACCTCTGGATGCGCCATGCGGCACAACAGCGCCATGATCGCCTCATCCACCATGCCGGGCAGACTAATTCGCCAATATCTACCGCCCTGCCGGGCGAACGAGACTGAAATGACAAACCATGAGTGAAAACTGCCATAATTGTGGTCCAGTTTCTCAAGAGAAACGCACGGAGCCTGATGGCACTGCTACCACGCCAACCGGGGGAATGATGACGAGTTTGCGGGTTGAGGGCATGGATTGCCCTGATGAGATCGCTGCGATTGAAAGCGTGCTAAAACCGCTGAAGGGCGTGGGCGAAATCCAAGTGAACCTCATGGCTGGAACGGCAACGGTTACGCATGATCAGACCATCACGCCCGAGCAGTTAATCCAAGCCATTGGCACGGCGGGCTTAAAGGCTTCCCTGCATTCCGAAGGGAACGTAGAAACGGATGAGCACGGCGGAACTTGGGATAATTCCCGCCTAATTTCAGTCATTGTTTCCGGTGTCTTCACAGGGTGTTCTCTCCTGTTTCAATGGCAGAATCTTTTCACACCTTATGGGAAAATTGTCGCCGCGCTGATAGCCATCGTCGCGGGTGGCTGGTTTATCTTTCCAAAGGCGATTCGTGCTTTGCGCCATCTGTCCCTCGACATGAACGTGCTCATGACCGTTGCCGTGGTCGGAGCGGCCTGCATTGGCGAATGGACTGAGGGGGCCGCAGTCGTGTTCCTCTTTGCCCTGTCCGAGTTGTTGGAGGGCTTTAGTGTGGCTCGCGCTCGTCGGGCAATTCAATCCTTGCTAGCGCTCACGCCAGATACAGCCTTGGTGAAGCGGGATGGTCAGACTCAGGAAGTGCGGGTCGAGGAAGTCAAAGTGGAGGAAATGTTGGTCATCAAATCGGGCGCACGAGTGCCGCTGGACGGAGTGGTGACTTCCGGTGAATCAACCATAAACCAAGCCCCTATAACCGGTGAATCAATGCCCGTGGAAAAGAAACCGGGCGACACGGTTTTCGCGGGCACTATCAACGGCGAAGGCTCGCTTGAAGTGAAAGTAACGAAGGCACACGCTGATACTACCTTGGCCAAAATCATCAAGCTTGTTGGGGAGGCGCAGAGTCAAAAAGCACCCTCACAACGGTTTGTTGATCGGTTTGCCAAAATCTATACTCCATCGGTCTTCGTAGTTGCCATCTTAGTCCTGCTATCCGGCCCACTGATCTTTCACGGAACTTGGTTGGAGTGGACCTATCGCGCTTTGGTTTTGCTGGTTATCGCTTGTCCTTGTGCGCTGGTCATTTCCACACCTGTATCAATCGTGTCCGGTCTAACCGCCATGGCGCGGCGTGGTGTGCTCATCAAGGGCGGAGTGTTTCTTGAGGAGATCGGCAAATTAAAAGCGCTCGCCGTAGATAAGACCGGGACGATCACGGAAGGTAAACCTCGCGTGCAACAGGTCATTTCGTGGAATGGAAAGTCCGAGGAAGAAATCCTCCGCGTGGCCGCAGCAATCGATGCCCACTCCGAACATCCATTGGCACAGGCCGTTGCGAAGTATGCCGAGGAAAAGAAGATCCAATTCCCGGTCAGCGAAAATTATCAGTCAAAAACCGGACGGGGTGCGGAAGCGCAAATTGATGGGCATCTCTATTTTGTCGGCAACCATCGGTTTGCTCATGAGTCCGCCGTCTGCTCGGATGAATTGGAAAAGAAACTTGCTGAATTGGAAGCTCAAGCGGTGTCCGTTGTGATTGTGGGCCACAAGCCTCACCATGATTGCAAAGGGGAAGTGCTGGGGATACTTGCCATCGCCGACACAGTGCGTGCCAATGCTATCGAAGCCGTCAAATCGCTTCATGCCGCCGGGGTCGAAAAAGTCATCATGCTAAGCGGGGACAATCAACGAACGGTGGATGCTATCGCCAAACAGGTCGGCATTGATGAGGCCAAGGGTGATTTGTTACCCGACCAAAAAATTGAACACATCCGGGCGTTGCTCGCACAGCATAAGCACGTTGGCATGATCGGTGACGGGGTGAATGATGCGCCCGCAATGGCTGCCGCCAGCATCGGCATTGCCATGGGAGGAGCAGGCACCGACACCGCGATTGAAACAGCGGACATCGCCCTCATGCAGGACGATTTAAGCCAGGTTGCTGAAACGATTCGATTGGGCCGCCGCACCGTTAAGATAATTCAGTTTAACATCGCGTTCGCACTCGGGGTTAAGGCCGTTTTCCTCATCCTGGCCCTGGCAGGCCACACTAGTCTTTGGCTGGCGATTCTGGCCGACACGGGCGCAACGCTCGTGGTCGTCGCGAATTCTCTAAGGCTGTTGAAAAACAAATGAGCCTTACGAAGCTGCCATCAGAACAGACTGGCGAGGCTGTGGCCTGTATCCAATCTGCTGGATTGCTTACATCCCACGATTGGGGTATTGATGGCTTTGTGCAGCGTATCAAAGCAATAGTCGCATTGATACTGGCGCTAGTATGGTTGCCAGCCGCTTCTTGCTGCCTCATTGACGCTTCCGGGCTGCTGGAGCAACAAGATTGCTGTGCCAAGGACCATTCTCAACCCGTTTCCAGCGCGGGCGGTTGTGATCAACCCTGCGGGATACTTGCATCCGCCAGTTATCTCTCACAGCAGGACCAGTTGATCGTCCCTGTTCCGCCAGCCTTTCTGCTCTGCAATCTCGCCTCCTTTCAGGCCGAACATCAGCGGCCATTCATGATTCAGTTCGTTTTACCAGCAACCGCACCTCCAGAACTGGCCGGTAACTGGCAATTCTCCTTCCGCACCGCGCTTTCTCCGCGTGCGCCCTCCTTCGTTTCGTAAAACTGTCTGCTTGAGGTTCTTCCCGTTGGGTGCGGTGACTTATGCGCCGCGATTTATCTTAGTTGGTTTTTGAAATTGTGTGTTTATGAAACGATTTACTTTAATTGCTTGTTTGGCGTTGTTGAGCGGCTTGGCACTTGGAGGTTGCCACTCGAAATCCTCCGAATCATCGGCGGGCGTGGAAACCGAAGAAATTGGCCCTAAATACAGTGCGAGTAGTGGGCTGCGCGTGCCGGAGGAAACACGGAAGTCTCTTGGCCTCCAGATCACCGAAGTCACGGAGCAGAAAGTTCCGGCCACACTTGATATTCAGTTGCGAGTTTATAGAGCCGGGAAGGAAGCTACCCTCGCCAGTGCGACAATTTCTCCAGAGGAAGCCAAGACACTGAAATTGGGACAGGCCGTTCGTGCCCATTCGGGTAAAACGGTTCTTACCGGAGTCGTGGTGGAGTTGAGCGATCAATTGCAAAAGGCATCAGGCATGGTCGAGGTCTTGGTGGAGCTGCAACACACCTTGGACATGGCGACGCCGGATGCCTTTTTACCCGCCAGCATCGTTCTGGATTCAGCGGCAACGGTTGTCTCCATACCCCGCGACGCGTTACTGGTGAACAGCGAAGGGCACTCAGTTTACACGGTAAGTGGGGAATATTTTATCCGCACACCGGTCAAGGTGGGGGCATTGAGCGATAAGCTGGTGGAGATCAAGGATGGGCTTTACACGGGCGACCAGGTGGTTTTGACGCCGGTGATGGCGCTATGGATGACTGAACTGGCGGCGGTCAAGGGTGGACAGGCGTGCTGCGCAGTGCCGACAAAGGGGAAGTAATATGGTTCTTAAAATTGTCGAAGTATCGCTCCGGCAGCGGGCGCTTGTCCTGCTCGCCACCTTGGTTCTGATCGCTGTCGGGGTGTGGTCCGCGTTACGGTTGCCGATTGATGCCGTGCCGGACATCACGAATCCACAGGTGCTTGTGAACACAGCCGTGCCCGCACTCGCACCGGAGGAGATTGAAAAGCTTGTCACGCTTCCGCTCGAAAGCCAGATGGCTGGATTGCCCGGCATGATTGAACTGCGTTCGCTCTCCAAGTTCGGCCTTTCGCAAATCCGCATGACCTTCGAGGATGGTGTGGACATCTATCGCACACGGCAACTGGTGAGTGAACGGCTGCTGAGTGCTGCGGAGAAATTACCGCCCGACCTGCAACCACGACTGGCCCCTATCAGCACCGCGCTCGGAGAAATCTTTTACTACTCGGTCCAGTTCTCGACAGGCACCTCGAACAAGCCGCCTACTCGTTACGAACAGTTGCAGTCGTTGAAACAGATTCAGGAATATGTCATCAGTCCGCTGCTTCGCGCCACGCCCGGGGTGGCGGAAGTGAACACTTCCGGCGGTTACGAGCGGCAAATTGTCATCATGCCCGATTCCGCCCGGTTAGCGAGCGCGGGAATCAGCCTGGATGAACTGGCTCACGCCATTGGTGAGAATACGGAGAACGTCGGTGGCGGGTTGGTGGAGATTGGCGGTGAGCAGATAGTCATCCGCGCCAACAGCCGGGTGAGCACCCTGGATGAAATTGCGCAAATCCCCCTCAAGTTCGCCTCTGGAGTGCAACCGTTGCTCGTCCAGGATGTGGCACAGGTGGGTATCGGTTCCAACTTCCGCACCGGTGCAGCTACGGTGAACGGGGAAGAGGGAGTAGTTGGTGGCGCGTTGATGCTCGCCGGTGGTAACAGCCGTGTCGTGGCACGTGACGTGGCAGCGAAACTGGCACACATTCAGGAGAAATTGCCTCCGGGGGTTGAAGTTCGTCCGCTCTATAATCGATCTGACTTGGTGAACCGCACCGTTCAAACGGTCGAGACGAGCCTGTTCGAGGGAGCCTTGCTGGTGGTAGTGGTTCTGTTCGCGTTGCTGGGCAATCTGCGGGCAGCCTTCATCGTCGCGCTGGCCATTCCTCTCTCCATGCTCTTTGCGTTGACGGGCATGGTGCAGAGCAAGGTATCAGGCAACTTGATGAGCCTAGGCGCGATCGACTTCGGCCTCATCATCGATGGCGCAGTCGTGATGGTGGAGAACATCATCCGGCATCTGGCCCACAAACAGAAGGAGCTTGGTCGCGAACTTACCGCCTCCGAACGCTTTGCTGAAGTGCGTTTCTCGGGGAAGGAGGTCGCCAATCCGATGTTCTTTGGGGTGCTCATCATCACAATCGTTTATGTGCCCATCCTCGCTCTTACAGGCATTGAAGGGAAAATGTTCCGCCCGATGGCGGTCACGGTGATTTTCGCATTGGCAGGTTCGCTGATGCTGGCAGTCACACTCATGCCGGTGCTGTGCTCATATTTTCTGCGTGGAAAAATCCAAGAACGCGATAACTGGTTGGTGCTTTTTTTCAAGGCGCTTTATACACCGCTGCTCAAGTGGGCCTTGCGATTCAAGCTGCTCGTGGTGGTTTCAGCCGTCCTGTTATTCGGCTCTTCGCTGTTCGTTTTCACACGGCTGGGTGCGGAGTTCATCCCGCAACTGGATGAGGGCACGATGCTGCTCCAGTTCATTCGCAGTGGCAGCGCAGGATTGAATGCTTCGACGGATTTGCAACAGAAGTCTGAGAAAGTGTTGCTGGAGAAGTTCCCGGAGATCGACCGCATGTTCGGACTTATCGGCACCGCCGAGATCGCCGTGGACCCGATGGGACCCAACTTGTGCGATACCTACATCGAATTCAAACCGCGCAGTACGTGGCGCAAGATTGATGGGGAGCCCATAAGCAAGGAACAGCTCATCGATTTGATGAGGCGCGAACTGGCTGTCCACGCACCTGGCCAGACCTATCTGTTCACGCAACCGATCCAGATGCGGTTCAACGAAATGATGGCCGGTGTCCGTGCTGACATTGCGGTGAAGGTGTTTGGCGATGACTTCAAAGAACTGGAGCGGATCTCCACTCAAATTCGTGACCTTTTGCGTGAAATCCCCGGGAGTGGCGATGTGGAGTTTGACGCTTTTGGACGTTCCCCCTTGCTGGAGATCAAACCCGATCGGGCCGCGTTGCGCCGCTACAACATGCAGGCGGGCGATCTCAATCACGCCATCGCCACGGCCCTTGCGGGCGAGGAAGTCGGCACGGTCATCGAGGGCAATCGCCGCTTCCCAATCGTGGTCCGCCTCAGTGAAGACGCACGCCGCAACGTGGAAGCAATGAAACGTCTGCCCGTGCGAACAGAAGCGGGTGGTTTGCTCACGCTCGGCCAAGTGGCCCAATTTCAGATGGGTGAACAGGTCGGTGCGGTCACGCGCGAATCCGGCCAACGACGCGGTGCCATCCTGGTGAATCTACGTGGGCGAGATGTGGAGGGATACGTGAATGAAGCCCTCACGCGAATCAAAGCCGAGGTGAAGTTTCCGGCGGGTTACTATTTCGAGTTCGGCGGGCAGTTCGAGAATCTGCAAAAGGCCCGTGCAAGACTCATGCTCATTGTGCCGATGGCGCTGGTGTTCATCTTCATCCTTATCTTTATGAGCTTTGGCAGCTTCCGGCAGGCAGCGCTGATCTTCATCTGCGTTCCCTTGGCGATAAGCGGTGGTATTTTCGCGCTCTGGTTTCGTGATATGCCTTTTACCATCAGCGCGGGAGTTGGCTTCATTGCACTCAGTGGCATTGCCGTGCTCAACGGAATCATGCTTATCAGCTTTATCAATCAGCTGCGGCGGGAGGGACGCACTGTTCGGGACGCCGTTGTGGAAGGAACGCTCACTCGGCTGCGCCCGAAGCTCATGACGGCACTGGTGGCCAGTTTTGGTTTCGTGCCCATGGCAATCGCTGCCGGTGCGGGGGCTGAAGTGCAGCGACCCCTCGCAACCGTCGTCATTGGCGGCATCATCACCTCTACTTTCCTCACTCTCATTTTGCTACCTGTACTTTATGATTGGATGGAACGAAACCGTCCAGCTTCGGAAGACGCGGTGATTTCAACAACATCACAGGAGTCTATTGAACCACACACATGAAAGAATGTTTGGCGAAGAACGCCTGATGGCTTGAACCTCCATTGAGAGTCGCGCACAAGAGTCACGTATACTTAAGGCATTCGTCCTCTTTGCGTTGATGTGATTGGTTCGTGCAATGTCATCAAGTTCATCTCACCTCCAACACTCCAGTATCGTCAACCGGATTCACATCCTGCATACCCTTGCCCTCAATCCTCTGTCCGTGTTACACCTACCCCAATGAAATCGACGGCCATCAAACAGTTCATCAAACTCCGCCAGCAACTCGAATCTGAACGAACCCAGATAGCAGCCAGACTCCAGGAAGTTGATGCAGCCTTGGGTTCGTTTCATTCTGCTGTCACCGCATCAAAGACCCAAGGCAAACGTGGTCCAAAGCCGGGTAGAAGGAAGGTGTCGAATGAGGTTTCACTGAAGGACTCAATCTTGAAAGTCATGGGTAAGCAGCAGATGACCAAGGAACAGATCTTGGAGGGAGTCGTTAAATCTGGTTATCGCTTTCGCACCCGCAATCCCCTGAACAGCATCGGCGTCATCCTGTATGGCAAGAAGCCCAAGTTCAGCAGGAAAGATGGGAAGTTTGGGGTGGTGTGATGGGTGACGAAACCCGACGGTCACCTTTCCCATAGGCACCTCAAAATGGGCAGGTGCGTTGTATACTTTTGCATACTCCGATCAGCCCTAAAACTGGAGCGTCTATTCACATAAACCGGCTCCACATTGGCTACTTTGGCCGGATCGGAAATTGTCTGACCGTCGTTCCCCGGCAACCAAATCTCCATTTTCAACTGTCCTGTCTGAGATTTTTCGCCGTCGGTTCTTTGTATACCACTTTGTATACCCGTGGCAAAAAATGGGTCTTTTCGAGTCCCGATGGGTCCAAGGCTAAAAGCTCATTCCAGGCCCGGTTTTATTGGTCAATCTAACTGAGTCCACATGAGGGGGAAAGAGGGTAAAAACCACCAAAACTACTTGCGAACGAGACGCTCTACCAACTGAGCTACGACCCCATCCACCAGCGATGCCGCAACCGCTTACGCAGCGCACATCAAGTGCGGGGTAATATGGAGCAAACCTTGCCCGTGGCAAGCGGAAATCCTGACCGTTTTGGAAGGCGATCGGGGGCCATTATGTCGGCTGAATCCATCCCCCAACCATCAGGTGGATCACCTCCACTGCCAGCTTCCTTCTGCAACAGCGGTTTGCTCTGGCCCGACAGTTTTCACTCGTCCCCGATTCCCACTTCATGTTTTCATCCAAGCCATGCTCCGTATGCGTTCCTTGGCTTTGGCCCTCGTCTTCTGCCTCGCCGGCTTGTCCCTGTCTGCCGCCGAAAGCAACACCAGCACAAATCGCCTCGTCGCCAGTGAAATCTTGCCGCTCGGTCTTGAACCCGTCCCCATCAACATCAATCCCGGCCCCGAATACTCCGCCGCCCAGCTCGACTATGCCATGGTCATCGGCCTCGACCGCACGCCCAAAGGCCGTCTTTGGGCCGCTTGGGTCGCCGGTGGCGATAGTGACAAGGGCCTCTTCATCGCTGCTTCCAGTGATGACGGCGGTCAAACTTGGTCTGCCACACGCCTGGTCATCGATCCCACAGATTCCCCCACCGGCATCCGTCGTCGCGCTCTCGTAGGCAACTTCTGGACGGATCCCACCGGCAAGCTCTGGCTCTTCTATGACCAGTCCATGGGCTACTTCGATGGCCGCGCCGGTGCTTGGGCCATCACGTGTGACAATCCCGATGCCGACCAACCCGTCTGGTCCGCTCCTCTCCGCATCTGGCATGGGGCCACGCTGAACAAACCCATCGTGCTGAAGAATGGCGAATGGCTTATGCCCATCTCGCTCTGGGACCGCAGCAAGATCGGTCCCGCCGTCTTCAAGAACGAATTCCCCGAACTCGACGAATTCCGCATGGCGAATGTCTTCGTCTCGAACGATCAAGGAAAGACCTGGGACCGTCGTGGTGGTGTGCTTGTTCCGCAGTCCCAATTCGATGAACACATGTTCGTGGAATTAAAAGACGGCCGCCTCTGGCTGCTCGCCCGCACCACCTATGGTATCGCGGAAAGCTTCTCCCCTGACCAGGGCCGTACCTGGACCGAAGCCCAACCCTCCAAGATCAAACACATCCCCGCGCGCTTCCACCTCCGCCGCCTCGCTTCCGGCAATCTGCTCCTGGTAAAACACGGCGAGATAGAAGAACGCACCACCAAACGCTCCCACCTCCGCGCATTCATCTCCGATGACGAAGGCCAGACCTGGAAAGGCGGGCTCATGCTGGATGAACGCACCGGCGTCTCTTATCCCGACGGCTTCGAAGGCCCTGATGGCACCATCCACATCCTCTACGACCACAACCGCGCCAAGGATCGTGAAATCCTCATGGCCAAGTTCACGGAAGCCGACATCCTCGCCGGTAAGATCGTGAATGAAAAATCACGCCTCCAGATGATGGTGCATAAAGCCCTGGGGAATCCCGCCCGGACGAAGGAGTGATCCTTTTCCCCCGATCAAACTTTGCCGTAGCGCCGGTGCCGGCGCGCGTATTCTTCCAGCGCCTCGAAGAACTCGGCCTTGCGAAAATCCGGCCACAGCGTGTTCGTCACCACGAACTCCGCGTAGGAGATTTGCCACAGGAGGAAATTGCTCACGCGCATCTCCCCGCTCGTGCGGATCAGGAGATCCGGGTCCGGCCAGTTGCGCGTGTAGAGATGTTGCGCGATGAGATGTTCGTTGATCTGTGACGCATCGATCCGTCCCGCCTTCACCTGCTCGGCAATGCTGCGCGTGGCCTCGATGATCTCCGTCCTCCCGCCGTAACTCAGTGCCAGCACCAGCGTCAGCCCATTGTTCTTCGCCAAGGCCGCTTGAGTTTTCTTCAACTGCTCCTGCACGAACTCCGGCAGCCGATAGATCTGCCCGATGACTTCCAGCCGCACGTTATTGCGTGTCAGCTCACCGATCTCGTTCTTCAGAAACCGGGCAAGATACTTCATCAGTGTATCTACCTCGTCTTTGGGCCGATTCCAATTCTCCACAGAGAACGCGTAGAGCGTGAGATATTTCACGCCCACTTCGCCACAAGCCCTCACTACGGCGCGTACAGATTCGACCCCATTACGATGTCCCTCCACGCGCGGCAGATGACGCTCCTTCGCCCAACGACCGTTGCCATCCATGATGATGGCCACGTGCGTCGGCAGCGTCGCTTTCGCGGCCGGGCTCAGTTGCAAGGCAGCAGCACTCATTTGTGTTTTATGACAAACACCGCGGCTGCGGCGTTCATCACAGAATCATCGTCTGCTCGCGGGCCGGCCCCACGGATACGATCTTCAGCTTCGCACCCGTCAGTTCGGCGATGGCCTTCAGGTAATTCTGCGCGTTCTTCGGCAGGTCCTTCCAGGTCTTCGCTTTCTCCGTGGAAGTCTTCCAACCCGGGAATTCCGCGTAAATCGGCTCTACCTTCGCGAGTGTTTCCACATCGCTCGGCACGTAGTCGTAGCGCTTCTTGCCCACGCGATACGCGATGCACACTTTGATCACGTCCACCGTGTCCAGGCCGTCCACGTTCGTGACCGCCAGTTCATCGATGCCGTTCACCATGGTCGCATAGCGCGTCAGCACCGCATCAAACCACCCACAACGCCGTGCGCGACCCGTTGTCGCACCGAACTCACGGCCCATGCCGTGCAAGAGATCGCTGATCTCCTGGTTCTCCGTCGGCATCGGTCCTTCGCCCACGCGCGTCGTGTACGCCTTCAACACACCCACCACAGTATCGATGCGATTCGGCCCCACGCCGGAACCCGTGCAAGCACCACCGGAAGTCGTGTTGGAAGAAGTCACATAAGGATACGTGCCGTGATCGATGTCCAGGAACGTGCCCTGCGCGCCTTCGAACAACACATTCGCGCCCTTGCTGATCTCCTCATGAAGCATCACCACCGTGTTCACCACGAAAGGCCGCAACCGATCCGCCGCCTTCTCGTAATCCGCCAGCACCTTCTTGTAAGAGAGCGCTTTGACACCGTGTGCCTTGAGCACTTCGTTGTTCTCCTTGAGGCGCTCCTTGAGCTTCGCGGCGAAACGTTCCTTGTCCACGAACTCATGCATGCGGATACCCGTACGCGCCGCCTTGTCGCAATACGTCGGGCCGATGCCCCGCTTCGTCGTGCCGATCTTCTTCTTGCCCTTGCCGGATTCGCGGAGCGCGTCAAGTTCACGATGATACGGCAGCACCACATGCGCCGTCTCACTGATGAAGAGCTTGCCCTTCACCTTGATTCCGAGCTTGTCCAGACCATCCAATTCCGTCACCAGACCGATCGGGTCCAGCACCACACCGTTGCCGATGAGGCACTTCTTCTTGTTCCGCAGGATGCCGGACGGCACCAGATGCAGCACATACTTCTTGGGCCCGATGTAAACGGTGTGTCCCGCGTTGTTGCCGCCTTGCGAGCGGACCACCACTTCCGCGTTCTCCGTCAACACGTCGATGATCTTGCCTTTGCCTTCATCGCCCCACTGGGCGCCCACGAGAATAGTATTGGCCATATCGGTCTTTAAGTCTGAACAGTAAAAAGCCCCGTCGTGGTAAAACGCGGGGCTACGCTCGGTATTTACGTAGAGAAACTAAGGAGCATGAAAAGGAGTGTCAATGCCTGATTCCTCAGGTTTTTATTTCCCTTCGCGCTCCGCTTTTTCCTCTGCAGCTTTCGCCCGCAAATCGCGGCGATGCCAGATATACGCCACCAGGATGCTCAGCTCATACAGCAGATACAGCGGGAACGCCATCAGCAGCATCGTGAACGGATCACCCGTCGGCGTCACAAAGGCCGAGATCACCAGCAAAATGACGAACATGTAAGCACGGAAATCCGCCAGCTTGCGATAGCTCAAGATGCCGATCCGCACCATCGTCAGGATCAACACCGGCAGCTCGAAACAGATGCCCATGCCCACCAGGAATTTGCACATGAAGCTGATGTACTCCGCCGCCCGCCACTGTTCCGAGATGAAGCCCATCCATTCCGCGATCTCCGCCGTGGCGAACAACGTGATCTTCATCAACAGGAAATAACAGAACGCCACACCGGCGATGAACAGGCCCGCGCCGATGCTCACCCCTTGGATGAGCCATTTCCGCTCCTTCGGCCGGAGTGCCGGCATCACGAACTGCCCGATGAACACCAGCACAAACGGCAACGCCAGGGCAATGCCGCCATACAACACGATGTCCAGCATCACCGAGAACACTTCCCCCGGGCCCATCACGCCGACATCGATGTGCTTATGCGGCCCCTTGGGTGGATTGGGGTTGTGCTCGAAACCCAAAACAAAATTCGTACCCACCTGTATCGGCACCAGGTTGAAGGACAACACCTTGTTTGTCCCCATGTTGATCGGCTTGAAAAAATGATTCGTGCCCACCGGCAGCCACATCTCATTCGTGCCCAAAGTAAGCTGCACCATCGGCGGCAGCTCGCCCGTCGTGATTTTATTGGCCTCCTCCAGCGGATACTTCAAGACCGCCACGATCAGATTGCCCGCCACCAGACACACCACTGCGCTCACCAGCAAGGCCGCCACGCACTTGACCAGCATCCAGCGCAGGTCTTCCAGATGATCGATGAATCCCTTGATCGGGCCGCCGTACCCCTCCTCATCATCCGGCTTGTCCGTCGAATCATCACCACTCCCCGTCCCCGTCGGTGGCACCCATCCGCCACTGCTGCCATGACCATGCCCGTGGTCATCCCCCTGATAATGGTAGGGATCGTTGTGCTGATGCTCCTGATGATACGGATCATCATGATGATGGTAATCGTCATGGTGATCGTGGTGATAATCCGTCGTCTCCTGATGATACGGATTATCGTCTTCCGTACTGTGCGCCGGGACACTCTCCGTTCCTGTGTCGCTGGAACCCGCACCTAAATCCTGCTTGCTCGCGGAATCGTCCGTGCCTTCCGTGGTGGTCGGCGGAACTTGCTCCTTCGGCTCATCCACGATCAGGCGGCCCTCATCATCCACCGGGCTGGGTTTGGAAGCAGCGGTGGTCGCCGCTTCTGCTCCTCCTTCATTCCGCGCCACGATACCTGTCGCCGGTTGGATCTGGATGCCCGCAGGCTTGTCCGTCGCCACCAGATTTACAGGCGGAGAAGTCGGGGGAGCGTCACCAGAAAAAAGTTCCGGCTGCCCGTCACGCGACGCGGACGGAGCAGCCGGATTAGGATCTGAAGGTTTCCGGGTGCTCTCTGCGCTGCGTTCGGGACGAGGCTCAGGCGTGGGTGCCCCAGTGGGCTCGTTAGCCATGGCTCAATCCTGCGAACGTGGCTTCAAGACTTGGCCGATTTCTCAGCTGTTTCGTCCTGTGCCAGCTTGCGCGGTTCAGGCGGCTTGGGTGCCGGAGGCGGCGATGGCGGCTCCTCCATCGAACGATGCAACTCGCTCTGCATATCGTTCGAGGCTTTCTTGAATTCCTTGATGCCCTGTCCCAAACCCTTCGCCAGTTCGGGGATTTTCTTGGCCCCGAACAGGACCAAGACGATCACCAGGATGCCGATCACTTCCGGCATGCCCAGACCAAATGCTAAAAATGCTGTGTTCATATGTCTCTGTGCTACTGCTGCTCGATCAGTCCTCAGACCTTGTCTGCGAACTGGACGGCAGCCCGTTAAGCTTTGTCCGTTTTCTCGTTCGTGGCCTTCATGGATTCCTTAAGCCTTGGCCTAACCCCCGGCCAGCTCCGGAATCTTTCTTGCCCCGAACAACCTCAGCACCGTGACCGCACTGCCGGGCACCTCCTGCAAGCCCAAGCTGAAATCGGCCACCAATGCCTGATTTTGGTTTGTTTATTAAAAACCGTGACGGCAATCTCCTGTTAACTTCTCGCTTAACAGACGGACCTCACCGCCACCGGTCACAAGCACTATACCCTATTGACGCGGCGTTAACAGGATAAATTCACCACGGCGGTTCTTCGCCCAAGCGCTCTCGCTGGAACCGATCTCCGCCGGACGGTCTTCGCCGTAGCTGATGGTATGGATTCGTTCGGCCTGGATGCCGAGATTCACCAGATATTCACGGACCGCCAAGGCGCGACGCTCGCCCAAGGCCCGGTTATACTCTTCCGTGCCCCGCTCATCGCAGTGTCCCTCGATCTCCACCATGTGGCCCGGCTTGCCCTTCAGATAAGCGGCAACCTCTTCCACACGAACACGTTCACTGGCCTTCACCGCCGCGCGATCAAAGTCGAAATAAACCGTGTTCGCCTTAAAAAACTCGCGGTTTTCGGCGTATTTAGTGCGATCAAAATCACCCGTCGGCGGGATGGAACCGTCCGGATTTACCCCGGCTGGCAGCGTGATAACTTCGCTACCAGACCCTCTTATGGGCGTGCCAATGCCTGAACCCGGCGGCAATGTCACTGGTTCACGCGGCGTGGTATCCACCAAATTCTTACCAGCATCCGTCTGCCCCGGAATCACCGTCGTCGGTTTCGGTTTCCGCTTGCAACCCGCCCCGCCCAACACCAGTGACGCCGTCAAAACCACCAACATTGAAAGCTTAAAAATTCTCATAATTCGTTTATTCGTAGGGGATTGCGTTACCGAGCCCAGACAGGCTGAGAGCTGCTACCCGCAGTTTGTTTAATATCCTTTACACGTTTGGTTGGCACGTCAAGCAAAGACAGGACGCGCCGCCCGCCGACACGACGGGCAAAGATCACTGTCCGCGAGTTCGGAGCCCATGAGGGGTCCTCTCCCGTGGCCAATACCGTAGCGCTGCCTCCCGTTGCTGGAACCGTGCAAATATTGAAATCCCCCATCAAGGACGTGAACACGATGGTCTTGCCATCCGGCGACCAGTCCGGTTCCGTCGCATTGCTCACCCCGGCCGTGCTCAACCGCCGCGTCTCCCCGCCACCCGCCGGGACCGTATACAGCCCCGCTCGCCCCGAAGCCCGGGACACAAAACAGATCGTCCGCCCGTCCGGCGACCAGCACGGAGAGGACTCATCTTCTCGTGTCTTCGTCAGTTGGACGAGACCGCTCCCGTCCGCATTCGACACATAGATGTCCGGGCTGCCGCTCTTGCTCAGCACCATCGCGATCTTGCTGCCATCCGGCGAGATCGCCACGCTCGTGTTCAACCCCGGATAACCTGCCGCCACCTTGCGCTCACCAGTCCCCAAATCATGCGCAAAGATCTTCGGCGTCCCGAGTTTGTAAGAGGTGTAGAAGATCGCGCCGTTCGCCTTCACCCACGCCGGTGCCGCCACCAGCGAATTGTCCGCCGTCAACGGCACCGCATTGTGCCCGTCATAATCCGCCACATAGATCTCGCTGTAACCCTGGCGTATCTCGCCCTTGAAGGCGACGCGCGTCTGCGCGATGCCTTTGCTCCCCCGCAACAGTTGCACGATGTCATCCGCGAACGCATGCGCCAGCTTGCGCGGTTCATTGCCCGTGTAACGTTTGCCCAGCATCTGCTGCTTGCTGCCCACGTGGATGAGTCGCCCCTCCAGATCGCCCGTCTGCGCCACTTTCACCTCGAACTTCGCGCGGTCTGCGGAGACAAACTCGCAACCCAGCACCTCTAGGTCGAACTTCAACGCCGCCGCGATCTCGCCCGACGCCCCGGTCATCGTGATCGGTATCGTCTGATACGCCACAATATCCTGGTCCCGCTTCAGGTCGATCACCGTGCCCTGCGCCTGCACGGAAGATTCCGCGCCCAACACCGCTGCACAAAACACCGCCGCCACTAAGATTCGCTTCAGACTCATGATTGTTTTATCCCGTCCCACGCTTGGACGTGAGGTTGAAATTGATGGTAAATGTCCGGCTGCTGTCCGTGGCTCCCTCCGGGAACGGACGTCCGATATTCTTCACCTTGTCCAGCGCGCTCTGCACCGAGCGGTCCAGCATCTTGTTGCCGGAAGATTGCACGATCTTGCCGCGCGCTGCGCCATTGCGCTGCACCACGATCTCCACGCGAACCACACCAGAATCGCCTACCACCGCATCCGTCACGATCCAGTTGAGATCGTAGATCTCTCGCACATACTGCGCGTAGTTCATCAGCGTCGGCCCGTTGCCCACGCCCCAGCCCTTGCCCGAACCCGCGCCAAAACTCGCGATGTCCAGCCCCGTGCCGGCTTGGGAAAGATTCCCCTGCAAACGGTCAAATGAACTGCCGATGGCTTGATTGATCGCATTTTGCCGCGCCCGGGCATCCCGGATCGCTTTTGCATCTGCCGCCTGCTGCGCCTTGGCCGCATCCGCCGCCGCCTTCTGTTTGGCCGCGGCATCCGTTGCCTTGCTGCGGTCCACCTTGGCCAGGTTGACCTTCACTTCCACCTTCTTCGGCTCTGGCTTCGGCGCTTCCTTCTTGGTGGGCGCATCCGTCTTCGCCGTTTTTTTCGGCTCTTCCTTCGGGGCCTTCTTCTTGTTGTTCTCCGGCGGACGCAAAGATGTTCTCGTATCCGGCGGCGGCACCACCACCGCTTCCATCGGCGGCGGCTTAGGCGCTTCTACTATCGCTGGCGGCGGCGCCACCGGCTCTGGTTGCGGAGGAGGCGGTGTGGGCTGCGGGGCGGGCGCGGGGGCTTGTGCCGGTGCAGCCGGGCTGCCGCCCCCGCCACCACCACCCTGCTGCGACGGCCCATCCGTCAGCGCATCCACGTTGATGAGATTGATGGTCACCTCTTCTGTCAGAGGCAGCGGCTTGAAAGTCTTGTCCCCCATAAAAGCGGTCCCCGCCATGAACACCCCCACCAAGATGGCATGGGTGGCCAGGGAACCGAAGAAACACTTTTTTTGGAGCCGTTCCATGTAAGTATCAGCGCTTATTAGTACGCGGGTCGGTGCGGAGCGAGATGCGACTGATGCCGTTCCGGTCGCATCGCTGCAAAATGGCCGCCACATGTTTGTAGGGTCCGTTTTCATCCGCCCGGATATACACTACCATATTCTTGTTCTTCGCGAACTTCTCGCGCAATGCCAATTCTACCTGATCCAACGGCGCCACCCGGCTGTTGATCATATACTGTCCCGACACATTCACCTCGACCGTCACTATGTCGTTCGGGCTCACCTTCGTATCCGGCCGCCCCGCCTCATGCGGCAGACTCAGGTCCATCCCCTGCTCCAGCAGCGGCGTCGTGATGATGAAGATGATCAGCAGCACGAACGCCAGGTCCAACAGCGGCGTGATGTTGATCTCGTTCAACGTCACCAAATGACTTCTTTGTGATACTCGTCGCATGATGCTCTTCTTATCGCTTCAATTCAGACGGAACAACTCGACCTTTGCTCCGTAATTCAAAAACTATTCGTCCTTCAAATATTCCGTCTCCATCTTGGAGACCAGTTCCTGCGCGAAATTGTCCAGCTCCACCGTGAACACCCGCAAGTTATGCACCAGCCAGTTGTAGGCGAACATGGACGGGATCGCGACCAGCAGACCCGCCACTGTCGTCAGCAAAGCGCATGCCACACCGGGCGCCATCGTCGCCAAATCTGCCCGTCCACCCGCCTGCACACTCATCGCCACATAGCTGAACGCGCTCATCACGCCCCACACCGTACCCAGCAACCCCAGAAACGGCCCGCCGCTCACCGCGATCGCCAGCATGATCAGGCCGGACTCCAGCTTCAACGCTTCCCGCGCCACCGCCGCCTCCAGCGCCCGCTTCACATGCTCCATCGCTTTTAGCGAGACTTCTTTTTTGCGACCCTCATTGGCCTCCGTGCGCAAACGCGCATCCAGTTGCTCGCAGCCGTCCTTGTACACCGTGAACAGCGGACACCCCTCCACCGCCACCCGCCGGTCATAGATCTCCAGGATGTTCTTCTGATTGCGAAATTCCGTATCGAAGAAAAGATTCAGCTTCTTCGCCCGGCGCATCTGCAGCGTCTTCGCCACCATCACCGACCACGCGAACGACGAGAAGATGCCCAAGATGACAATGATCACCTTGCCCTCCATCGTCGCGTTCTTCCAGATGAAGGGCAGGTCGTTGACTGCTAAAATCGGATCAATCATGATAATACTGCCGGAGAGCCGCATCCCCAGCCTCAACAAAATAAAGCCACCACCACTATATGGACTACCAATCGACGCACCAAGCCTGCATTTTACTCAAGCTATTGTGCGTGCTTACGCAATTGAAGCAATGAACCTAGAAGCCCGCCTCTGGACCAACCCTTTTCAGTGAAACCGACGACACCCAATAACCTCAACACAACGACACCAGCCAATCACTGCCCTGAATGCCCCCCTATCGGTCCTTTATCCAATAACGTCCGCTCCCGCAAATGCTGTTCAATGCCCCGCGCTATCAATCGCTCTGCCGCTTCCGCCGGATTCTTGCCAAATAGCCCCGTGGACACCAACTGCTCCAAGAAGTCATGAACGGGCGGTGTCGTGGACACCGTTATCGTTATTGTTTTGACTGAATTGGGCGTGCGCGGCATTACTTTGCCATAATTATGCCATTCTTTTAAAATGGTCAAGGGGTTAATCAGGAAAATAATGACAATTATTATCAATCCTCCCTCACAACGTATCATGCCAGTAAAGTTTCAGCGAATGGACCCAAACCAAGCCCTCAAAGCCTCCACCACTTCCGCAACAAACCAGCAAAGTAATCCATTTAGAACTTGTCCTTCGCTTTAGCCGTGTTCCGCCCACTCATAGCAATTTCTCCTTTATGTCTTTTCCCCGCCCCGCTATAGCACCCTCACCCATGCGTTACTTTATCCTGCTTTTTCTCGCTATCGCCATTGCGGCGACCGCCCAAGTGGCCCCTTACGATCAGCCGCTCCCCGTCGCGCCTCCCTATTACCGCGTGCGCTACGAAGCCTCCACCAAGCCCGGCGAACTCGTGTATCCAGTGAATTACACCCTCTGGATTCCGCCCGGTGTGAAAACCGTGCGTGGTGTGGTCGTCCA
The DNA here is from genome assembly GCA_964589735.1 of uncultured Verrucomicrobiota bacterium. Lineage (GTDB taxonomy): Bacteria > Verrucomicrobiota > Verrucomicrobiia > Limisphaerales > JAEYXS01 > JAEYXS01. Next base: position 205,599 of record CAZPUL010000003.1, read on the forward strand.
TCAGCATGGCTGCGGTGAAGGCTCCTGCAAATCCGGCCAGACCGGGGCGTTTGACCTGCACTGGCAGGCTTTGGCCAAGAAACATGATTGCGCTCTCCTCTCGCCCACTTACGAGCAGCCCGATAAAGCCAACTGCCAGATGTGGTGCGATCCCCGCAACGGCTCCGCTGCCGCTTTCCAAAAATCTCTCGTCGATCTCGGCGCGCAGTCCGGCCATCCCGAACTGGCGAAAGTGCCTTGGGCTCTCTGGGGCCATAGCGGAGGTGGTCATTGGTCCGGCGGCATGGTGCTGCTCCATCCTGATCGCGTCGCCGCCGCTTGGTTGCGCTCCGGCGTGCCGCCGCTGACTCCCAGCACACCTAAACCTGATTACGCCATCACCGACGCAGTGACTCAGGTGCCCGTCATGTGCAATCTCGGCACGAAGGAAGGCGTCACGGTGAAAGACGGACGTTTCGCCGGGGTTTGGAAAGGCGTGGAAACCTTTTTCCTCGCCATGCGCAGCAAAGGCGCGCTCATCGGTGTGTCCGCCGATCCCTTGACCTCCCATGAGTGCGGTAATCAACGTTACCTCGCCATCCCGTGGCTCGATGCCTGCCTCTCCGCACGCCTGCCCGCCAAGGCCGGTGACCCGCTCAAACCCATGTCCGCCGCGAACGCCTGGCTCGCCCCGCTCTACCTCGGCGAAGGAGAAATAGTCGCCCCCGTGGCGGCGGCGAAATTCTCTGGTGCCGTGGAGAAATCCGTGTGGTTGCCCAATCAAGCCGTCGCCAAAGCATGGGCTCAATACGTGAAAGACACCGCAGTGACCGACGACACCCCGCCGCCTGCTCCCACCAATCTCAAAGTGAACGGCAACGAACTGTCCTGGGAATCCGCAGCCGACCTCGAAAGCGGCCTCGCCAGCTTCATCATCGAGCGCGACGGCCAGTTCCTTGCCAACGTCCCCGAGAAAGGCAAAAATCCCTTCGGCCGCCCCATCTTTCAAAACCTCCAATACAGCGACACCCCCTCACAACCGCTTGTCCTCATGCGCTACACCGACACACAGGCCAAGCCCGGTGTGAAGCATCAATACCGCGTCATCGCCGTGAATACAGTTGGCTTGAAATCGAAATAACCCGCCCGGTTGAACGTTCAATGTTTCCCCTTTTGAGCTTTTAGCATCGGGGCTTCTTTTGACCTTGGAGCTTTGGTTTTGGGATTTTTCCCTCTCGATGTTCAGAGTTCGATGTGTTGGCCAGCCGGTGCCACCGGTGTTGGATGTTTCCGATTTCTTCCCGCCACCCAAACCACGAACGCAAATCCCACGAACAAGGCTCCCAACATCCCCACCCGCAAACCCAGCGACGCCGTCCGTAACGCGCGCGTTTCCAACTCCACCGTCAGGTCCGTCCACGTATCCACTTGCACGGAGCGGCGGAAGGTCAGCATGCGTCCCTGCTGCGGGATCGTCGCGCGGATCTCCGCCGGGTTCGGCACCGCCGCATCCTGTTGTTGGACGATCCGCTCCGCCAGCCGCATCAGCACCGCGTTATCATCTGCCGTGTTGGCGTCGATGATCTGTTTCGCCTCCTGCTGCGTGTAGTTGAGATCCTTGCGATTCCGCAATTCCTTGAGATTCCCCGGTGCCGCCGCCGCATCACCACCGGCCGCCGCCTGCCGGAAATTCAAGCCCACCAGCGCCTGTTGCAGTTTCAGATTGTGCAACTGCACCCGCGCATCTTCATTGAATGCATTGTCATGTCCGCTCAAGCCGAAGGCGCTCTGGAACGCCCGCCGCGCCTGTTGCGGATCGCCCTTCTCCAGCCATGCATTGCCCTGGCTCAACATCCGCTCCGCCGTCTTCGTCTTCTCGCGGTTCAGGTTCATCTCGTTGTCCAGATAGGATTGCGCATCCACCGCCACCGGCTGCGCCACCTGCGTGTTCTCCTGCAACTGCATCGTACCACCCCATTCCTTCAGCTCCCATTTGCTGTTCAGGTACACCTGCCAGACAATGTTCTCCAACGGCAGGTCAAACTTCGGTCCGTGCAACGCCAGGTCCAGCTTGCTCCCACCGGCATTCCCGATGCGGCTGGAGTAGAACAATTCCACCGCGATAGGTTGATCCGATTTCGACTGCTGCTCCAGCGGCACCAAGATCTTGTCGGCATCGCGCCACGGCCACACACCCTTCTGGTTCACGAACGCGAACCAGAACTGCGCGTCCTTCGGCAGCGTGAAGTTCAGCAACCGCTTGTCACCCGGCACCAGGTCCATCTTCACCTGCGTCAGCATCACACCTTCATCGGAGATCACCGAGCTTAGCGTCACGTTGTTCACGCGTGCCGGCAGCAGCTTCGTCGCTTCATGCCGTTCCAGTTGCAGCGGCAATTGGTAAGCCGGCTCCACCAGGCGATACGTCAGGTTCGCCGTCGCCGCCGGGATGTCCTGCAAGAGGATGCGCGGGATGCTCTGCCACTCTGCCGGTTGCAACGCATTGGGCAATTGCTGTGCCTGCACCTGCAAACGGCCGCCCGATTGCACTGTCACAAAACCCCGTTGCAAGTTCGCATCCACAGCTTGGATGCCCTGCACCACCGCGTTCGTCGCTGCCTCGGCCACCGGCGTCTGCCATGCCGCTTGCAGCATGTACTTGCCGATGATGCGCCGATGCAGCTTCACTTCCCACACCTGCCAGCCGTTCGTCACGGAATTCGGCACCACGAGGAAATCCGCCACCTGCTCGCCCTTGAACCGCACCCCTTCCGCATTCACCGGCACGCGCAGGCGCAAGGCCTTCAAGCCCGTGTTCTCGATCTGATATTGCAGATTCGCCGCCACCTTCACCTGCGCCTCGCTCAACGTGACGTGTTGCAAGCCTGTCACCTGCACCCACGCATCCACCTGCTCGATGTCCAACCCCAACGCCCACTGCGGCTGCAATAGGCGGAACACCAGCACGCCCTTCTGCCGGATGCCCGTCTTCTGCGGGTCCAATTGCGTCACGCCATCGCGCGTCGCCACCTGCAACCGCATCCCCTGCTCCGGCACGATCACCAGTTGGCCGCGCTGCTTGCCCGCCTCGCGGAACGTCACCCGCGGCACATTCACACCCTTCGCCGCTTTCGTGCCCGGACCGGCCAGATTCACGCTGAACTGCGTCTGCCCTTCCGTCTTGCCCTTCAGATGCAGCGTGATGATGCGGCCTTCATCTGCCTTTAGCTCCGTCCAGTGCGAGATCGCTTCGCCCGTGATGGATTCCACATCCAGACCTGCGGGCAGCAAGAAGCTCACGCGGAAGATGCCCGCGCGCGTCACCACCATCGCCGCATTCACCGCCAGCACCGTGCGGTCTTCGCCCAGTGACAACGTCTCTTGCGTCTCCACCCGCACGTCCGGCTCCACCGGCGATGCCTTCAAGGTGACTGTCCCCTGCGCATCCGCCGAACGGAACGCCCGCCGCAAGGTCAACCCCGCGACCTGTGCCCGCAACGGCTGCAACACCTGCGCTGGGAAATCTTCCAGATTGATCGGTGACAACGCCTCCATCTTCACGTCATCCAATTGCACTTCCGAACCCGTCGCGATACCAACCGAACCCAACTGCCCTGCGGCTCCATTCACCCGCAACAAGCTGGCGCTCTGCTCGAACGGCAACGGCCCTGTCGCCACTTGCGAACGCACGATGAGCGCGAACGGCCGCGACTGAGCCGGCGTCAGTCCCACGCGCAATTGCCGCGTGTCCGGATCGAACCGCCACAGCGACACCATTGAAGTCTTCGCACCCGGCGTCGCATCCAGCACATCCGTGATCGTCGCCCCCGTCGGCACTGTGAACACCAACTCGCTCAATTCACCCTGCGCCGTCCGCACTTCCACCCGATGCACGCCTTCGATGACTCCCGCCACCGGCGTGAACAATTGGAACGTCTCCACATAGAACACCGCCTTCTCCTTCTTCACATCGCGGCTGCGCGGTTTCCAGCCGATCCACGGATTCGCCGCCGGGGCCAGCACCAGTTGCGTCACGGTCGCCTTCGTGTTCGCCGTATCGCGCTGCACCGAGACAGCCACCGGCGATTCCACATCCACATCCAGCTCTGGCAGAGTCAACGTGAGACGGTTGATCAAGCCATACTGCGTCGGCAACTCGAACCCGCTCACCCCGTTCTTCGTCATCACGTGCAACTGATACTGCACCTCGATGTCATACGTCCCCGCCGTCTGCGCCATGAGCTGATGCACGCGTGTTCCATTCACCACTCCTTGCACCAGCGTCAATCCGTTCGTCGGATAGTTCACGCGCGTCAACACCGCCGGATCTTGCAGCAACGGCAACGTCTGATTCTTCGTCGCGTGCCAGCGCATCTTCGCCGTCGCGAGCACAAACTTCTCCTCCACCCGGATGTCTTGCACCACGGATTCCGCGACCGCCGGTTCCGGCAAGACCGTGCCCGGCAAGGTCGCTGGCGCGGCCGCATTCACGGACAACGCGCTAAAGAAGATCAACCCGCCCAGCAGCAACGCCGTGGTTGCTGCCGGTGAACCGCCCTCTGCCGGTGGTATCGGCGGATGCGGCACCTTGCGCAAGCGCAACAAAGCCGGCAGCAGCACATGCACCAACAAGAACAACAACAGCAAGCCCATGAACATGCCCGCGCCATTCGGCCAGCGCAGCGCCGCCCAGCCTAGCAATGTCCAGCCCAGCGCCACTCCGGCCGCCCGCTTCATCCCTTGGAACATCAGCATCGACAATCCCCAGATCACCAAAGCCAGCGGCACCGGCCATGCCTGCGTGATGCTCGTGGTCACCGCTGCATCTGCCGGAAGATTCGCGACCTCCACGCTGAGCAGGCTCTTGCCTTGCTGCACGGGCGCGAGGAAGGAAAGCCCCGGCGGCAGTGTCTGGTTCTGTCGCGCCGCCAACCCTAACAGCTCGACAAAATGCACTGCCGCCAGGGCGAGGGCTATGAACCCCACCAACGCACCCCCGAAATGTCTCGGCCCAAAACGATACGCCCCCTCACCCGCCGCCCAGCGCCACACGAGCGCCGCAAAACCCACGAAGATGAGCATTACGATCAACTTGCCCAATCCACCTTCGCTGAAAAGCATGCGTGCCAGTCCGGTGAAACCGGACAGATCCGCCACCCCGTTCGCCGGCGCCAGCGATCCGCCGCGATACACCAGCCGATGCCCCGCATCCGGCGCCATCTCCCACTCCGCCAGCAACACCGGCACGCCCACGATGGGCGCCTGCACCATCACGCGCGACGGCGTCTTCGAGCGCGACGCCAGCTTCAGATCCAGCGTCTGCACTGCGCTCGGATCCGCCCGTTGCGGCAACGGGATCAAGTTTGCATCCCCATCCTTCACCGGCACCACTGTCGCCCCATTCACTGTCGCCGACCACAACGTCGTCTCCGGCGGCAACGTCACGCGGAAATGCGGATTACCCCGGTTCTTCACGAAATACCGCACATCCGTCAGCACTTCACCGTCCGGCGAGATGCGCGTGGCGAGAATCGCCCGATCCACGATCAGGCTCACCGTCTCACCCTGTGCCAACGGGCTCAGCGAAAGCTGCAGATTGAACGGCCGCGCATTATAACGATACGCCGCGAGAATGGGCGCATCGAAGAACAGGCGGTATTCCGCCGGCACTTCCGCTGTTTCCAACGGCAACAAACTTGCCGACACGTTCGAGGGCTTCACCTGGAATTGATACGCGCTCACCACCAGCGTATGCCCTTGCTCGCTCTGCGCGTCCATCGGTCGCGCGCCCGTGAAGGTCAGCGTATCGCCCTGCGCCTTGAAGGGCCGCTCATACGTCACCAGCAGCGTGTAAGCACCCGACACCGGTGTGTTCAGCGTGACGAGATAACCATTGGTCGTCTTCTGCCAGTTGCTGCGCAGGTCTTTGCCCGTGAATTCCACATTGAAGTATTCCTCCGACAGCGAGATGAGGAACGACGACACCGGCGCACCGGAGATCGCGAAATTGATCGTGCTGCTGCCATACGCGATGCCCTCGCCGATGGAAAACAGATGGAATGCATCTGCCTGGATCGACTGCGGCAACCGCTCCACGCGCATCACCGCTTCCCAATTCGCCTCGCTCAAACGGAAGGCCGCCTGGATGCCCTCGATCTTGCGCGGAAAAAACGCCGTCGCGATATCCGTCAGTGCCACCGTCTTCTCCGGTGTGAGGCGGAAGCCCGCATCCGCCGAGACCGCCACATGCCCGCGTGTCGATTTCGCCTTCAACACTTCGACGCGTGGCAGCGCCCAGGTCGCCTGCCCCAACGCCGCATTGCGCTCCAACCGCACTTTCACGATCTGGCGTCCCGTGATCGGTGCCCCATACACCAACCGCAACTCCGCGTCCGCCTGTCCCTCTGGTTCCGTGAGGAAATAATCGCTCAACCCGCCCGCCGACAATCCGGCGATGGCGTACCCTTTCGGCACGCGCAGGATGACCTCGCGCAACGGCGCCTCGCGGATATCCAGTTCGAACTCTCCATCGATCCCCAGCTCCGTCTCGCCCAGATGATACGCGATCAATTGCGATACACTCAGCTCCGGCAACACATTGTCCGCCTGCACACGCAACGAGAAATCTGCGCTCGAGAACCGGAACGCAAACCGCTGGCTGCCTACCGAACCGAACACCGATTTCGTCATGTCATTCTCGGGGAATTGCTCCGGCGAGATTTGCGAAAGCCCGGTGGATTGCACCACTTCCAGCCGCACTGCGCCTTGGTTCACCACGCGCAGATGTCCTGCAAACCGCGTCGCGCCCTCCGGCGTGATCTGCATCGCGTCTGTCGCCTGCGGAAATGCGCCCAGCTCCGTCTGCATCTGCACCTGCAGGAGGAAGGCATCCTTCTGCGGCTGGTTGAACTGCACCACCAGCTTGCGCTCCTTCGCCTCGGCCGCTGGCTCCACCTTCCAAGCCAGCACATTCGCACCTTGCACCGCCGTCACACTGCCCTGCCCGCGCACCAGCAAGGTCACCTGGTTCAATTCACCCTGCATGATCTTGCCTTCCAGCAAGGCCACCTGCCGCATCATGCCCGACCCGATGCTCACCTGCGACAGCATCTCCGCTGCGTAGAACAATTTCCCTTCCGCTTCCGCCTTCGTTTCCTTCCAAGCCAGCTTCACCGCCCCATCCGGCGGCAGGAAACTCTGGAACTCATTCCCCTTCCGCTCCGGTCGCGCCGCCCCTTGGAAAACGAACTGCGTATCGGCGCCCAAGCCCTGGAACACCACCGGCTGCAAAGCCGCCGTCGCCACGCGGAAATCCACACTGCTCCAGCCACCCGATTGCTTCACACCCGCATTGAATTTGATGCGCACCGCAAATTCACCCGGCTTGTCGAAGACGAGCACATAGCGCCCGTTGTCCAGTTTCAACCGCCAGTCCGCGCTCCGTTCCAGTTCCGCCAGCGCCACATCGCCCGAGAGTAACTGCACCGAGCCACCCTTCGGATTCTTCACGCGCGCTGTCGCCGTGAGCGTGAAACCCGCCGTCTTGTCATTCAACGCCCCGTCCAGTTTGAAATCGCGCAACACCACCCGCCGCGCTTCCGGGTCTGCCACCGTCACTGTCAGCGGCAAGGCATAGCTGCTGCCTTGAAAACGGAACGCCAACGGCTCCGCCGCTTCCGGCTTCACTTCCGTGCGCAAGGCTTCCGGCAACAGCTTCACCTCGATCGGCACCAAGCCCGTCACATTCACCGGCTGTGCGTCCAGTTCCGGCGCCGTCTCCACCTTCAGATAACCGTTCACCAACGCGGCCTGTGGTGGCATCAACGTCAGGATCGGCAAGCCCGTTCCCAGCACCTGCGTCGTGCGCTCGGCCGTGATCGTGACCACCAGTTGCGTGAGCGCCTTGTCTGTCTTGCGCGGCCGCAGCACCAGCACCCTTGCCCCGTTGCCCTCCTGCCGCACGCTCCAATCTTGCAACTGCTCGCTCGTCACTTGCTTGATCTCGCCGGGCCCGCTGATGCTCAGCGGAATCTCCTTCGCCTCACCCTGCAAGATGTCAAACGTCGCCTGGATCGTTGACGTATGTTTGTCCCGCCCGATGAACAAAGTGTGCTGCAACGTCGTGGCGAACAGCAGCTTCTCCTTCTCCCCCGTCAACGGCCCGAACTGCCCCTCGGGCACGAGACGCGCCGTCACCTCCTGCGCCGGCGCGTG
>CAZPUL010000004.1:0-29119 GCA_964589735.1 uncultured Verrucomicrobiota bacterium
GGCACTCTAGCCACCAGTCCACACCTCCCGCACCAAACCCCCGCCAGCCACTTCAAATTAACCGTCCAGTTAGACTCAGCGAGCGCGGTAGGGCGAGACTCCTGTCGAGCCGTAACTCAACGGAGTTCCCCATCTGCGTTTATCTGCGTCCATCTGCGGTTAAACAGAGAACCTATGTCAAAGAGCAATGAAACCACCCGACCCCTGTGAGTGTGTCTGATCCGTACCTCCTCCTCATAGGGAGGCCAGACTCTGGCCCTGTTCCCGGCCCGGCTGGTTCCGCAGTGGCTACTGAGGATTCCCCGGGCGGTCATACAATCCTATGCCGCCCGACGTCCCGTTCCCCCTCCAGCTTACGAGCCCTGATCCAGGCACCCGACACCCTCACAGATCCTAACTACCAGAGACGCGCCCCCTTTTCTTCCCTCTCCGCCTCGATCGGGGAGAGGGATTGAGGGTGAGGTGTCGATCCCCTTTCGGGTTTCGGTCACCCAGCCTATCTCTCATGATGGCTCCATAAGGACTCGTCACCTCCCCGCCAACGCAGGACACATCGACACAATCACGCATCGCTATGCTTAGTGACCTGGGATTTTCCGCCCTTTCCCTTTCCGTCCCTGACCTGAAACTTCAGACCAGAAACCTGAGACCGAGCCTTACCCCGTCCTTTACCAGCAGCGAGCTGCCAGCAACAAAAAGAGTAGCACCAAAACCCGCCAGTGCAATAAATTTTCCGTATCTTAAAAAGCAAAATCTCTAATCCGCTCCCGCTCAAAAACTTGCACCCGAAAATATTTTTCCATCGCACACCCTGCTCGCCGGAGCGCTGCCCGCCCGCTTGCCCCGTGCCAGAGGTCGGGGTCTCGGGCGCAGCAACTCGAATAAGCAACGCTGGGCCACCCTCGCCAAAAAACCTCCCGCCAGGAATCCCCACCCATTCCAACCATTTCCGCTTGGCGACCAAGCAGCTAAGATTCACCATTGTCCAAAGTCCCATTTATGGCCCACCCCTCACCAGAAAGGATCACGGACATCATCCTTGGCCGACGCCAGGTTTACAGCCTTGATGCAGACAGCCATATCCGCCAGGCCGCCAACCGTCTGACGGCCCGAGCCCTCTTCGAGTTGCTGGGGCGTTTGGATGACGAGATCCCGGAATTCACTGTTCATCTTTCAGCCCTTCTCGACGAGTTTGGCAATCACGACCTGAACTACCTGATCGGCTTCGACACCGGCGACCTGCCGGTCGGAGACCATGAGCCAGACGAACCATCGCCTCCCGAAGCACCGACGGAATATTATCTCCGGCTCGTCTTCAGCAACGAGGATGCCGCGTATTACCTGTTCCCTTACTTTCCTCATCTTGAAGCCGACTACATCCTGGGAGCAGCACGGAAGCGCACGGGCGCGGTGCATCATCTTCGGATCGAGCTTGCCCGCCCGGCAGCCCTTCAATCGTTCATCGAATCGTGCCGTGGCAATCCTCATTTCCTCCGCGTCGAAGAATCCACCGCCGATGAATTTAACCGCGCCCCCTCCCATGCGATTTGATAATCATTTCTCGCCAAACCAAACACAAGCTTGGCCTACGATTGATTGAGGCTTTACCTATGAAACGAGCGATTTTTCAGAGTATCTTTTTCGCAGTATGCGTTATCTTGGGAGCTTGCACGATTCCGCGGAATACACCACCCACGGTCGAGGCGGCCGTCAACTGGGAAGACATTCGGGTTGAGCCTGATTCCAGCATCAGCCGCGACACCATCCAAGCGATCATCAAGGCACGCGGCGGCAAAGACCCAAATGATATTTGGACAATCGCTAAGCATCCGGACGAAACCATCACCATCCAAAAAACGCGGAAGGATTCTAAAACCTATCCCCCTGGCGGCGCAGTGGAGTATTGGCATCAAGAGAGCAACGGCAAATGGAAACAAAACCCCGCTGCCTAAAAAATGAGTTGCTGACTATGGAAACCACCATCGAACGCTTCACGTACCCGTCCGATATTGTGAAGCAGTTGAATCTGGCTACCCACCGGCGGCTCCGTTTCTGGGTGCTATTCCTGTTTCCCTTCTGGACATTCGGGCCCTATTCAACTCTCTCAGGCGATGGCTGGCTCGGCATTTGGATTGCGGTCGGCATCACCTGCATTGTGCTGTTCTGTGAATCTCTACTACGACGATTTGCCCGTCAGACCCGTGGTTTCGCCGACCATATCTTGGTGTATGACGGGAAGCGTTTGCAGCAGATCTCATCCCATGGAACAGTAATCGGCGAGATTGATTGCACCATCCCTTTTGATGTCAGCTATCCTTGGTCAGCCGCAGGGAATGCCATATACCGCGTTGAACAAGGAACCTCGGCAAAACGTTGCATTGAGTTCAGCTCCAGCATTTCCAACGCTGAACACTTGATTCGTGGAATCTTGAAATTCAACGAGTGGCCACCCGGAGCAGAGTAAACCTTATCGGTTAAAGCAAATCTCTCCCTCCAGTTTCGTGTATTAAGAGTATTTCGCGGTCACCAAAATTCCCCGCTCTCGATGTTCGATGTTTCCCCATACTGGCCCGCCGGTTAACCCCGTGCTGCCAAGTCGGGGTGCAACCGGCTCACCCCTTGATCGCCCCAAATACCCCCGTCGTCCCAAACACCCGCGCGTGTTCGATCTGCACATACCGGTCCGTCATCCCCGCGAGGTAGTCACACACCGTCCGGTGCCAGCCGAGTTTGCGCGCACGTTTGCGTGATTGCTCACCGATCTCCGCGTGATGTTTGAGGTAATGGTGAAACATGTCCTCCAGCATCTTCACCGCCCGCACGTTGGGCCCATGCACCACCGGATTGTAGTAAAGATTTTCGTAGAGATACTCGCGCAGCTCCAGATTCGATTCCCGCCGCTGCTCGCTGTAACGCACCAGCGGATTCTCCTGCAACCGCACCTCATCCGCTGACATCACCCCCGCCTGGGCGATCAATCCCTCCGCCACCGTCACCACATCCCGCACCTGGTCATCGATGATGCACCGGATCGTGAAATAACGCCGCCGCTCATCATCCAGTGCGCCGTGCAGTTTCTTCACCAGCTTCGCCGCCTGCGCCCACAGACGCACATTCTTCTTCAGGTCCTTCTCGTTCAGCAAACCCGCCTCCAGCCCGTCATCCAGATCATGGCTGTAATACGTGATCTCATCCGCCAGATTCGCCACCTGCGCCTCCAGTGAAGATGACTTCGCATCGAATCCCTTGCGCTTGCTCGGATGATCGTAGCTCGTGTAGTGCTTCACCAGCCCCTCGCGCACTTCCCACGAAAGATTCAGCCCGGGAAAGCCGGGATACTTCTGCTCCAGCTCTTCAACGATGCGCAGACTGTGGCGATTGTGCTCAAACCCGCCATGACCCTTCATCAGGCGGTTCAGCACATCCTCGCCCTTATGGCCGAACGGCGAATGCCCCAGGTCATGCGCCAGCGCGATGGTCTCCGCCAGATCCTCATTGATGCGCAATGCCCGCGCGATGTTCCGGCTGATGGCCGCCACCTCCATCGTATGCGTCAGCCGCGTGCGATAGTGATCCCCCTGACCATTGAGAAATACCTGGGTTTTATACTCCAACCGACGAAACGCGCGTGAATGGATGACGCGATCCCGGTCGCGTTGGTATTGGGTGCGCCATTCCGGCGGGGCTTCCTTGTACTTGCGCCCCCGGCTGTCCGCGGAGAACTGCGCATACGGTGCCAGCACCAGCCTCTCTCGCTTTTCCAGATCCTGAAGGCTGCAAGCCATAACCCCAATAGAAACTCACCCGGCTCAAAGCGCCAGCAACTGCTGCACTTCGACTCCCTTGAACTCGCACAGACGGCGGATGGTGTCCTCGATCAGGTTGTTCGGGCACGAGGCCCCGGCCGTGATGCCCACCGTGATCTCGCCCTCCGGCAGCCAGTTCTTCGTCTCCACTTCCTTGTTGATGTGCTGGTCCCAGTGGCTGATGAGTGCAGTCGATTCCATCTTCGCCGCGTTCTTGATGAAATAAGTCGGCAACACCTTCTCACCCATCTCCGCCAGATGCGATGTGTTGGAAGAATTATAGCCGCCCACCACGATGAGCAGGTTCATCTGCTCCTTCAGCATGCGCTGCAAGGCGTCCTGCCGGTCCTGGGTAGCTCCGCAGATCGTATCGAAGAAGCGGAAATGCTGCCCCAGGTTGTTGATGCCATACTTCTTTTCCAACGCGGCCCGGATGCGGCGTTGCACTTCCTCGGTCTCGCCCCGCAACATCGTCGTCTGGTTCGCTACCCCCACCGTCTTCAGATGTTCTTCTGGATTGAACCCGGGCGAATACGCTCCTTTGAACTTCTCCAGGAACTCCTCCTTGCTGCCTCCGTTCACGATGTAATCGCAGACGTAATCCGTCTCCTCCAGTGTGAACACCACCAGGTAATGCCCCGTGCCGTAAGCCGTCGCCTGGGAGGTCGTCGCCTTCGTCTCCTCGTGCTTCGCCTTGCCGTGGATGATGCTCGTGACGGCTTCTTTCGAGTACTGCCGCACGCGCTTCCACACGCTCATCACGTCACCGCAAGTCGTATCGACGATCTGGCAGCCCTTCGCGATGATCTTGTTCCGCGTCACCACTTCCGTGCCGAAGGCCGGTATGATCACCACGTCTTCCGCATTGAGCGTGGCCATGTCCTCATCCGTCGGATGCGGGGAGATGGACTTGATGCCCATGTTCCGGATCTGGTCGTTCACCTCCGGGTTATGGATGATCTCGCCCAGCAGATAGATGTTCTTGGGTTCCGGGAAAACCTTGCGGGCCGCGTAGGCCAGGTCGATGGCGCGCTCCACGCCGTAGCAAAAGCCGAACTCCTTCGCCAGCTTGATGGTCAGCTTGCCCGGGGCGGACAGCACACCGCCATTGGCGCGGATGCGGTCTACCAGATCACTGCGGTAATGCGTGATGACCTGTGCCTGGACGGCCTCCATCACATCGGGGCGGCGCAGGTTTATTTTCGCGGGAGCTGCCGGAGCTTGCGTTGACATATCAGGTAACAGTGTAACACCCTCGCGCGTGGCGTCCAGTGCGGGAAAAATTCAGGAAACCATCCAGTTCATGATTGCCTTCTGCGTATGCAGCCGGTTCTCGGCCTGCTCGAAGATGGTATCCGCATGGGCTTCTATGGTCGCCTCGTCAATCTCCTTGCCGCGATAAGCCGGCAGGCAATGCATCACCAACGCCCCCGGTTTGGCCACCTTAACCAGTTCAGCATTAATCTGATAGCCCGAGAGATCCTTGATGCGCTGGGCGGCTTCCGCTTCCTTGCCCATGGACACCCAGACATCCGTGTAAAGCATATCGGCACCCGTAGCCGCTGCCCTAAGATTCTCCATGCACACGACTTTGCCGCCCCCCACGAACGTGAAGTAGCGATTCCCATTCGCTTCATGGAAATGCGCCGACCCCGCCTTGGCTATCAGAGCATCCGTCGGCTGATACGCCTTCGGCGCCGCGATGCGCAGTTCGAAGCCCAGCTTCGCCGCCGCGAACACCCAGCTCGCCGGGACATTGCACGCGCCGTCGCCCACAAATGTGACCACCTTGCCTTGGATCGGCCCGTTCTTTTCCTGGAATGTAAAGATATCCGTCAGGATCTGGCAGGGATGCTCGTCATCCGTCAACGCATTGACCGTCGGGATGTTGGAATACTTGGCGAACTCCTCCACATCACTCTGTGCAAAGGTACGGATAACCGCCCCATGGATCATCCGGCCCAATACACGTGCGGTATCCTTGATGGGTTCACCGCGACCAAGCTGGATATCATTGGCATTCAGGAATAGCGCGTTACCACCCAATTCACGGATGCCGACCTCGAAAGACACGCGGGTGCGCGTGGAAGATTTGGAGAAGATGAGCGCCCAAGTCTGGCCGGCGAGCGGCTGCGTGGCATGCTTGCCGCGCGTCTTTTTAAAGACTGCGGCATCGCGCAACACGAGTTCCATGTCCTCGCGGGACATCGTCTCCAGACTCAACAGATGCTTCATATTCTTGCCTAAAAAAGCAAAGTCGCGGGTCGTGGGCCGCCCGCCTGCCTCCCCTTTTCTACGAGGGGAAAGCGCAGTTTATAGGGAAGTCCACGGGGTTTTGTCCACGGGTTTTTACGGATTTTTTCGGGGCGCGAAAAACTCATTGCCGCAGGGAGAACTCGGGACCGGCTCCGGAAACCCTTCCGGTGACCACGCTTCATAGCCTGAATCCAGCAATTGTTTCCGCAAATCCTCCGGTTTGTCACCGCACCGTGACAGGTTCTCCGCGTGGATCTCCAAGGTCAGCCCGATGAATGCCCGTGCCTCCAAGGCCCGTCGCATCCCCCGCACCAATTTCAGGTCAAACCCCTCCACATCGATCTTCCCCACCCACGCCGGCTTCTTCGGAAAAGCCAGCCCCGCTTCCACACAGAATTGATCAAACGTTAGCACCCGCACTCGCGCCACCGGCGGTTGCGTGATCTCTGAGTGCGCTGCGAAAGTGCTCTGGCCCAAATCAGCCCCGCCCGGATGCAAGTCCAGCACCGCCTCAGCATCCCCCAATCCGAACGGAATCGGATGCAAGCGCGTCAGTTGATTGCGCGTACGAATCCCATCCAGCACCGCGAACGTCGCCGGATTCGGCTCAAACGCATACGCCTCCACTTGCGGACAGGCTGAGAGCATCCACGCACTGTAGAAACCGTAGTTGGCCCCCATGTCGAAGAACGGCCCGCCACCTTTTTGGCACCAATGCTCCAACACCTGGCCCGTCGGCTGCTCGAAACGCCGCCCATGCCAGTAGGTGGCCAGATGCGTCTCATCCGTGAGATTCAACGCCACCCGGACACCGGGAAACAGTTCTGTCTCCAGCCGCTCTGGAAAACATTCACGCAACACGTTGAAACCCGTGCGGCCTAAGCGCGGAAACTGGTATCCGGCCCGTCGCCGCATCCAGTCAAAGAATTCTGCGCGCATGATGAGAAGCGCTTAAGCGATGGCCTTGATCGCCCGCTCTATGATGGCCAGGCCCTCTTCCGCATCACTCTTTTGCAAGTTCAGCGACGGCAGCAACCGGATCACTTGCGCGCCCGAGGGGATTGTCATCAAGCCCATGCTATGCAACCGGTTCACGAACTGGATGGAAGCCGCCTTGTCGCTCGCCTTATGCGCGGGCAAGTCCGCCGCCAGCTCAAAACCCAGCATGAAGCCCAAGCCCCGCACATTCTGGATGACGTGCGGATACGTCTTGGCCATGTGTTCCAACCCGGTCTTGAGGAAGGCCCCCAAGTTCCGTGCGTTATCCGCCAGCTTCTCCTGCTCGATCAACTCCATCACCTTCAGCGCCACCGCACAACCCAGCGGCGTACCCCCATACGTCGTGCCATGCGTGCCCGGCCCAAGGATGTCCTCAAGCTTCACGCCATGCACCTCGCTCCGCACCCAGAAGGCACCCATCGGAAAGCCGCCACCGAGCGACTTCGCCATGGAGATGGCATCCGGCAGAAACTTCTCGCCGCCAGGAACGCCTTCGAGAATCCGTTGAAAACTCTGGAACCGGCCCGTGCGGAAATGACCGCACTGCACGCCATCCATCATGAGCAGCAATTTCTTCTCATCGCACAACTGCCGCAGACCAAGCAGATACTCGACGGTCGCAGGTGTGATGCCGCCTTCACCCTGAATGCCCTCGATCAAGATCGCCGCCGTGGCGGGCGAGATGGCCGCCTTCATGGCCTCCAGATCATTGAATGGCACATGCCGGAAGCCTTGCACCATCGGCTCGAACCCCTTTTTTACCTTCTCCTGACCTGTGGCCGAGATGCCCGCGAGCGTCCGCCCATGGAACGAATTGACCGCCGTGATGACCTCGAACCGCCCTTCATCATGACCAAACTTCCGCGCGATCTTATAAAGCCCTTCGTTCGCCTCCGCGCCACTGTTCGCGAAGAACACCTTGCCCGGCGCGATATGGCTCACGATCTTCTGCGCCAGCCGTCCTTGCGATTCGTGGTAATAAAGATTCGAGATATGCACCAACCGCTTGGACTGCTCGATGAGCACCTCCGTGATGGCCGGATGCGCGTGACCCAGCGAGCACACCGCGATGCCGCTGCCGAGGTCCAGGTAGCGCTTCCCGTTCACATCCCACAGGTGGCTGCCTGCGCCATGGCTGAACACGAGTTCAAAACGGCCATAGCTCGGCACCACGTTGCGCTGGAACAATTCCAGGACAGCTTGCTGCTGGTTCTGTACTATCGGCGGTGGCGGAACGATGTCTTTCATCTCAGTATCAAGGGACAATAACCCTGCGAGGGAAGAACTTGGGGCCGTGAATCGTAAATCTCAAATCGTAAATTTATAATACCACCTCGGTGCCCACCCCGGCATCCGTGAAAATCTCCAGCAACACCGCGTGGTTCATGCGCCCATCCACGAAGGATACCTTGTCCACACCGGACTTCACGGCGGCCACGGCGCTGTCCACTTTCGGGATCATGCCTTTGTCGATGATACCCGCCTTCTTCAGCTCCGCGACTTCCTTCGTCGCCAGGTGCGGGATGACGGTGCTTGGGTCTTTGAAATCGCGCATCAGGCCCGGAACATCGCTCATGAACACCAGACGTTTTGCCTTAAGCGCGATGGAAACCATCGCGGCGGCGACATCGGCGTTGCAGTTGTAGATCTTGCCATCCGCACCTTTGGCGGTCGGGCTGATGATGGGTGTCACGCCCCGGCTGATACATTCCAGCAACGGTTCCGTGTTCACCTTCACCACTTCCCCGACGTAACCGATGTCGATCTTCTGGCCATCCGGTCCATCGAGCAGCAGCTTCTTGCAGGTGAAGATATCCGTGCCTGCGAAACCTTGCGCGACACCACCCAGGCGATTGATGGTCCGCACGATCTCCGGATTGATCTCACGCGAGAGCACTTGATCCACCACGGCCACGGTCGCTTCGTCCGTCACACGCTGGCCTTGGATGAACTCCGCCTTGAGGCCGGACTTGTCCATGGCGCGCGTGATGGCCTTGCCGCCGCCATGCACCACCACGGGGTTGATCTCCACGGCCTCGAGGAACACGATGTCGCGCGCCACGCCATTGCGCACCGCCTCATCCGGCGAGTCCATGAAGCTGCCGCCGTACTTCACGACAAATGTCGTGCCGCTGAATTTTTGGATGTAAGGCAACGCTTCCAGCAACGTCGCCGCTTTTGCGATCAAATCCTGCACGGCGGAATAAAAGGAACTCAGGGCAAACTTGGCAATAACGATTGTGCCTCATCGAAATTTCCTCCGCCTCCTTCAGGACCGGTCAAAAGCCTATCTTGCCATTAATCCCAAAATGCACGAAAAGGATAGGGATGAATGCGGCTCAAAATGTCACCCGGCTGACCGTCGAGGAATACCTCGAAGGAGAAAAGCATGCCGAAGTGCGCCATGAGTATATCGGCGGCGAGGTCTATGCGATGGCGGGAGCCAGCCAAAAGCATAACACTATTTGCGGCAACATCTTCGCCGCTCTGCATGCCCACCTACGCGGAAAACCTTGCCAGGCATTTGTGGCCGACCTGAAAGTCCGCCTTTCCTTGGGGCACAACGACATTTTCTACTACCCTGATGTGATGGTTGCCTGCGACTCTCGGGATAAGAACCCGTATTTTCGCCAGTTCCCGCAAGTCATTTTTGAAGTTGTTTCCGAATCTACCGAACGGACCGACAAGCGGGAAAAGTTCATCAGCTACACGCAAATAGAGACCTTGCAGGAGTATGTTCTAGTGGAACAAGACCGGTCGCAAGTCACCGTCTTCCGCCGGGAAAACCATTGGCAACCGGAATCACTCCAGTTGCCCACGGATAACCTGCTGATCCCTTCGTTGGCTTTCAGCTTGCCGCTCGCTTCAGTTTACGAACGAGCAATGAGCTAAACCGCTCAGCCCCCCAACGTCGTCGGGTCCGTCACATCGCCCTTGTTGAAATCCACGTAATGCTCCGTCAGGTCGGCCGCATACATGAACGTCCCGGCCTTGCCGAGGTTCAGGTTGATGTGCAGCTCAAACTCTTTCGGTGATGCCGCAGCGCACAGATCCTTGTAAGTCGCTTTGGTCGGTTGACCGCGCCTGAGGCTCCACAGAACTTTCTTCGCCCCCGGTGCGCTATAACCGATGTCCACCTTCTCCTCGACGATCTTCGCGGCGCTGTAGCCGAGCGCATCAATGATGCGTCCCCAGTTCGGGTCGCCACCATGCCAGCTCGTCTTCACCAGCGCGCTGTTCGCCACGGCGCGAGCGGCGGCATCGGCATCGTGGATGGTCTTCGCGCCGTTCACGCGCACGGTCACCACGCGATGCACGCCTTCGCCATCGCGCACGATCATCTTGGCGAGTTCGAGGCAGACATAGCTGAGCGCAGCTTGGAACATCTGGAAATCATCGCTCTTCGTGCCCTTGATCTGCTGGTTCTCCGCCAAGCCATTCGCGAGCACGAGCACGGTATCATTCGTGCTCATGTCGCCGTCCACGGTGATGCGGTTGAAGCTGCTCGCCGTGGCTTCTTCCAACGCGGCTAGCAAAGTCTTCGCTTCGATTGCCGCATCCGTAGTGATGAAGCACAGCATCGTGGCGTGGAGACCTGCGGGCACGCCTTTCGGCAAGGCTGCGGGACGCGCACCGGTGGCGCTCATACCCGGCTGGATCATGCCTGCGCCCTTGCACATGCCGCCCATGCGCACCTTCTTGCCGCCGAGCTTGAATTCGATCGCCACCTGCTTCGGCTTCGTGTCGCTGGTCATGATGGCTTCCGCGGATTCCGCCGCGTGCCGCACTTCGTTGCCCAGCAGTTGCAAAGCATCATGGATGCCCGTGCGCACATTCTCCATCGGCATCGTTACGCCGATACGACCGGTGGAGCCGACCAAAACGTATTCTTCTGGCAAGTGAAGCTGGCCCGCGACGAGCTTCGTCATATCCAGCGCGTCTTTCATGCCTTGACGACCGGTGCAGGCATTCGCGTTGCCGGAGTTCACCACCACGGCTTGGGCGACACCCTTCTTCACCCGCGGCACGCAGACTTTCACCGGCGCGGCGCAGATCTGGTTCGTCGTGAACATGCCTGCCACCGTGCAAGGTACTTCGGAGACGATGACTGTGAGATCACGCTTTTGCCCCTTGTTCGAACCTTTGCCGGTGCCGAGACGCTTGATGTCGCAGAACACGCCGGAGGTGAGAAAGCCTTGCGGCGCGACGATGGCGCCTTCCACTTGCTTGAACGATTTCTTCATTAACTTTTTCCGCCGGTCGAAACCAGCGGGCGCAACGGAATCATGCCGGGGCACGGGTGTCAATGGGTGTGCGGGAGGTTTAACCGAAGATTAACCTGCCAGCATAGAAAGCTGGAAGGCCGGGGCATCTGGCCGTCATAGGTCCGCTTTTGACAATTGGCCGCGCCTTGTTAGGTTGCAGGTATGGAAGCGTTGCACGCCCCTTGGCGCATCGAGTATATCCTCGGCCCGAAAGGACCGCAGGACGGCCGCTCCATTTTCACGCAGATCGCCGAGTCCAGCGATGATGTGGCGAACTACGTCATCGCGCGCGGCAAGACCTGCTACGCGGTGCTGAACCGCTATCCCTACAATGGCGGTCATCTCATGACCGTGCCTTACCGGCAGGTGCCGGACTTCAACGAACTTACGGATGCGGAGATGCTGGAACTGATGCAGCTCACGCGGCGTTGTCAGGCCGCGCTGACACAAGTGATGAAGCCGCATGGGTTCAACATCGGGGTGAACCTGGGGCAAGTCGCCGGGGCGGGCATCGTCGAGCATCTGCACATCCACATCGTGCCACGCTGGAACGGCGACGTGAATTTCATGCCTGTCACCGGCAGCACGGCCATCATCCCCGAGGCCTTGGCCGATACTGCCGCTAAACTTCGGGCGGCCATGAACAACCTCTGATCTGTTTTTGTTATGGGAGAAGAAACCATTCATTTTGAGAATCCCCGTCTCGTGCAACAGCTCTTTGGCGCGGATTCACCGAACCTGAAATCGCTCGAAGAACAACTTCGGCTGAAGGCGACCACGCGCGACGGCTGGATCAAGCTGGAGGGCGAGCCGGATGACATCGGGCGCGCCAAGCAACTCTTCGCCATCCTGGAAGAATCCATCAAGGCGGGTGGACAAGTGCGCAACCGCGAGTTCGCTTCCGCCCTCGGGGTGGTGAAGGCGGAGGGCGTGGAGGCATTGCGCAACCTGATGAGCGAGCGCATCCAGACCTCGGCGGGCAAACCATCCATCACCCCCAAGACGGTCGGACAGAAGAAATATGTGCAGGCCATCCGCGATCACGATGTGACGTTCGGCATCGGTCCGGCGGGCACGGGCAAGACGTATCTGGCGATGGCGATGGCGGCCTCCGCCCTCAAAGCGGGCAAGGTCAGCCGCATCATCCTCACACGTCCGGCCGTGGAAGCAGGTGAAGCGCTGGGCTTTTTGCCGGGTGATCTGCATGAGAAGCTCACGCCGTATCTGCGACCGCTCTATGACGCCCTGCATGACATGATGCCGCCGGAGGAACTGGCAAAACACATCGAACGCGGTGTCATCGAGATCGCCCCGCTGGCGTATATGCGGGGGCGCACGTTGAACCACGCATTCATCGTTCTGGATGAATCACAGAACGCGACGATGGAACAGATGTTCATGTTCCTCACGCGCTTGGGTTACAGCTCCAAGGCGGTCATCACGGGCGACCCGACACAGGTGGACCTGCCGGGGCATAAGAAATCCGGCTTGATGGAGGCGATCACGGCCCTGCGCAAAGTGCCGGGCATCGCCTTCCAAGAATTCACGAAGCAGGACGTGGTGCGGCATCAGTTGGTGCAGCGCATCATCGAAGCGTATGAGAAGCATCGCGGCACGGGGCGTGGGGAGTGAGCGGGCATGGGCAACGAACTGCAACTGCGGAACCGGCAGAAGACGAAGGCAGTGGATACCAAGCTGCTGCGGACGGTGACGCGTGCCTTGCTGACGGAAGAGCTGGGACTGAAGACGTATCAACTGGGCATTCATCTGGTGGAGCCGGGGGAGATGGCGCAGGTGAACTGGGATTATCTCCAGCATGAAGGCTCCACGGATGTCATCACGTTCGATTACCGGCCGGAAGTGCCGCCGGGTGAGATCGCGCCGGAGGTGTACGGCGAGCTGTACATCTGCGTGGATGATGCGGTGAAGCAGGCGAAGCAATTCAAGGAGCACTGGACGGAGGAACTGGCGCGTTACGTGGTGCATGGCGTATTGCATCTGCGCGGTTATGACGACCTGGAACCGGCCAAGCGCAAGGTGATGAAGAAAGAAGAGAACCGGCTGGTGAAGGCGCTGGCGGCCCGGTTTGCTTTGCGCAAACTGGGGACTGCGGCTAAAGTGCGCGCGTGAAAAAATATTTCAGCCATTGGCAGGCCAGCTTCTTCGCCGGGCTGGCGGTGGTGCTGCCCGCCGTGCTGTCCATCGCGGTGGTGCTCTGGCTCTTTGGCACCGTGGCCAATCTCACGGACACACTGCTCATCTTCATCCCCGCAGAGATCACGCACGCGGATGAAGGCAAGGGGCCGATGCACTGGTACTGGAGCTTGTTCGCGTTGGCGCTGGCGGCGCTCATCATCACGCTTATCGGCAGTCTGGCGCGCGTTTATCTGGGGCGGCAAATCATCACGATAGTGGATCAAACGCTGCTCAAAGTACCCTTGCTGAACAAAGTCTATGGAGCCATCAAGCAGGTGAACGACGCGTTCGCCACCAACAAGGATTCTTCATTCAAACAAGTGGTGATGGTGGAGTTTCCCCGGGAGGGCATCTACTCCATCGGCTTTATCACGGGCGATCAGAACCAAGAGGTACAAAGCAAGACGAAGGAAAAGATCATCAGCATTTTTGTGCCGACCACGCCGAATCCGACCACCGGCTTTCTCATCCTCGTGCCGGAAAGCAAGGTCACCAAGCTGGACATGGAAGTGGCGGATGGCATCAAGTTCATCATCAGTCTGGGCTCCGTGGCTCCGGAGTATAAAGGGAAGCCGCCGGGTGTGCCGGAGGTGACCATCGCGCAGCCGTCAGGAAACGTGCCGCCAATATAGCGCCATATGGATGAGCGGGCTTCTGGCATCATCTTGCGTACGCGTCCACTGACGGAGACAAGTCTCATCGTGCATTGGCTAACGCCGGAGCTAGGGCGCATCGCGGTGGTGGCGAAAGGGGCGCGACGTCCTAAGTCCGTGTATCGGGGGAAGCTGGACATCTTTTATCAGGCGGATTTCACGTTTCAACGCAGCCGCCGATCGGACCTGCACAATCTGCGTGAACTGAGTTTGCGTGAGACGCATGAGGCGTTGCGTTCGGACATTGGGCGGGTGCAGCAGGCGGCATATGCGGTGGCGCTCATCGAGCAGACAACAGAGACGGAGACGCCGATCGCCGAGGTGCATGACCTGATGCTGGGTTTCGTGCAGCATTTGGTGCAGGTGGGCGCAAAACCGGTGAATGTCATCGCGTTCGAGCTGAAGTTACTGGAGGTGCTGGGGCAAAGTCCGGCGCCAGAGGAGATCCGCCTGGGAAAGACGGCGCAGGCGTTGATGGAAGCGCTGCAAGATTGTGAATGGGCGCAACTGGCGGAAGCGGAGCTGACGGTGCAGCACATCACTGAACTGCGGCAGTTCCTGCACGGATTCATGATCTATCATCTGGACCGGATACCGCGTGGAAGAAATGCGGCGATCGAGGCGGGGAATTAACCGCAGATAGACGCAGATCAGCGCAGATGGGGGAATCGACGCGTCAAGCCGCGTCGGGCGGAAAGCGGAGGCAAGCCTCCGCACTCCAAAGCTCAAAACGGGTTGCTTTTGCCGCTCTTGCCGAATTTGCGGTTGCCCTTCTTGCCTTTGCCGTAGCTGGTGGATTGGCCTGAGCCGGAGCTGCCGCCCGCTTTGTCGCCGCCGAGGAAAGTGCGTTTCAGCTCGTTGATTTGGTCGCGGAGCAAGGCGGCTTTTTCGAATTCCAGGTTGTTCGCGGCTTCGAGCATCTCGCCTTCGAGCTGGCGCACGGTCTCGGTGACGTCGAACTCCGGCTGCTTGTCGCGCAGGAAGGCGGTGGCTTTCGCGGTGACTTCTTTCTGCGAGGACAGGCTTTCCTCCACCGCGCGGCTGACGCCTTTGGGCGTGATGTTGTGCTCCTTGTTGTACTCGAGCTGGCGTTTGCGACGATACTCTGAGGTGGCCAGGAATTTCTGGATGCTTTGCGTCATCACATCCGCGTAGAGGATGACGGAGCCGTTCAAGTGACGGGCGGCGCGGCCAGCGGTCTGGATGAGGCTGGTGGCGGAACGTAAATAACCTTCCTTGTCGGCATCGAGGATGGCGACGAGGGAGACTTCCGGCAGGTCGAGACCTTCACGCAGGAGGTTGATGCCGACAAGCACGTCGAAGTCGCCTTTGCGCAAGGCGCGCAGGATCTCGACGCGTTCGATGGCGTCGATCTCGCTGTGCAGGTAGCGGACGTTGATGCCGATATCGCGCAGGTAATCGGTGAGTTCCTCAGCGCTGCGTTTCGTGAGCGTGGTGACGAGCACGCGTTCTTTCAATTCCACGCGCTTGCGGACTTCTTCCAGCAGGTCATCGATCTGGCCCTTGAGCGGACGGACACTGATGGGCGGGTCCACGAGACCAGTCGGGCGCACGATGAGTTCCACCACGCGCTGGCCGGACCATTGCAATTCCTGCGCGGCCGGTGTGGCACTGACGTAAACCACCTGGTCATGCAGTTTCTGGAATTCCTCGAAGTTTAGCGGGCGATTGTCGAGGGCGCTGGGCAGGCGGAAGCCGTGGTCTACCAGCACGCTCTTGCGCGATTTATCACCGGCATACATGCCACCGATCTGCGGGACGGTGGCGTGGGATTCATCGATGACGAGCAGGAAATCTTTCGGAAAGAAATCGATGATGGTAGCCGGACGTGAGCCGGGCGGGCGCTTGGCGATGTGGCGCGAATAATTCTCGATGCCGGAGCAGAATCCCATCTCTTCCATCATCTCCAGATCGTATTCCGTGCGCATCTTGATGCGCTGGGCTTCGAGGAGCTTGCCTTCCTTTTCGAACCACGCGATGCGGTCGCCGAGTTCTTCGCGGATGGTCAGGATGGCGCTCTTCAGTTTTTCCGCTGGGGTGACGAATTGCTTGCCGGGATAAACGGTGATGGCGTCGAACTGTTCCAGCGTGTCACCCAGCAAGGGGTCGAAGCGGGTGATGCGGTCGATCTGGTCGCCGAAGAATTCGATGCGCAGACCGTCTTCCGTATAGCCGGGGCGAAGCTCCACGGTATCGCCGCGCACGCGGAATTCGCCGCGCTCAAAGGCGATGTCGTTGCGGCGATACTGAATGTCCACCAGGCGGCTGAGGAATTGATCGCGGGAAATCTCCTGGCCCACTTTGATGGGAATGACCATCGCCTCGTAGTCTTCCTTGCTGCCGATGCCGTAGATGCACGAGACGCTGGCCACCACCACGACATCGCGCCGGGCGAAGAGCGAGCTCATGGTGGAGAGGCGCAGGCGCTCGATCTCCTCGTTCACACTGGAGTCCTTCTCGATGAAGGTGTCGGTGCGCGGGATGTAGGCCTCCGGCTGGTAGTAATCGAAGTAGCTGACGAAGTATTCGACGGCGTTCTCCGGGAAGAAGCTCTTGAACTCGGCGTAGAGCTGCGCGGCGAGCGTCTTGTTATGCGAGATGACGAGCGTGGGGCGGTTGATCTCCTTGATGACGTTCGCCATGGTGAACGTCTTGCCAGAGCCGGTGACGCCGAGGAGCGTCTGGTGCTTCGCGCCCGCGACGAGGCCCGCGGTCAGCTTCGCAATGGCTTGCGGCTGATCTCCGGCAGGTTCGTAGGGTGCGACGAGTTTGAACATCGGACGGGGAAGTTACGGTGCGAGGATGGGGGTGTCAAATGAAGGGGATTTACGATTTGGGAAGGACCATTTACGAGCGGTGGGGAAACATCGAACGCCCAACATCGAACTCTGAACATCGAAAATAATGACCAATGACGAAATCCGAATGACGAGGGAATGACCAAAACGCAAAGGTGGCTCATTAAAACTATGGCATGGAATTGTAATGGGCAGGTGACGGGTTTTCTTGGATAAAGGCAGGCGAAGGGAAGCCATGTTCTATTGTCCTAATTGTCGGGGAGAGGTGGAGCGCGAACGTCGGGAAGACGGGTTGCATTGGGTTTGTCGTGGTTGCGCGGGTCGCACGGTGAATCTAAGTGTGCTGAAAAAGACGCGCTCCCATGATTTCGTTTCCGACCTCTGGACCAAGGTGCGTAATGGCGATGGCACATACGGACGCCCTTGTCCCTCATGTGAAAAACCCATGCTCACTGTCCGGCTTACGACCATGGGCAGTAGTGAGGAATTTGACGCCTGCAAAGTCTGCCAGTTCGTCTGGTTCGATCCCGGTGAATTCGAGCGCACACCGGAAACCTCCTCACCCGTGCCCACTGCCACACCGCCCCGCGAACTGCCGCTCAAAGCCAAACAAGCCCTCGCTTTGTATGAGGTCGAGCGGATGAAAGAGAACGCCGGTCCGGTCCCTGAATCCGGTTGGAAAGCGATTCCTGCCGTCTTGGGCCTGCCCGTGGAACGTGATGATGACCGCCACGAGAACCACGCCTGGGTCACCTGGGCTCTCTGCGTGACCGTGTTTCTCGTGAGCGCACTTGCTTTCCAAAACCTGCGTGAAGTCGTGCATCAATACGGCCTTGTCCCCAACGAGATCGGTCGCTTGGGCGGGTTGACGATGATCACCTCCTTCTTCCTGCACGGAAGCTTGGGCCATCTGCTGGGAAACCTCTATTTCCTCTATGTCTTCGGGGACAATGTGGAGAACCGCATCGGCTGGCGGCGGATGCTGATCCTCATTTTCTGCGCGACCATTGGTGGTGACCTGTTACATGCCGTCGCGAAGCCGGATTCCACCATTCCATGCGTGGGAGCCAGCGGCGGCATCTCTGGAATACTGGCTTTTTACGCGCTCGCCTTCCCGGAACAGAAGATCAGCATGTTCTGGGCATCACGCTACTCGCGTCCGCAATGGATCCACATGTCCGCCTGGACCGCCTTCGGACTTTGGTGCGGCCTGCAGTTGCTGGTTGTCATCCAGCAACTGGCTGGCATCGGCCGCGTTTCTGGGCTCGCCCACTTGGGTGGCGTGCTTGTGGGCGGCGTATTATGGCTGCTGTGGAAAAGCTCTTTGCCGCAGAAAGAAGATGTGGCGTGTGAGATCAGGAAGCTGGTGATGGATAAGCAGGGGTAGAGCAGTCAGAGTTGACTTATGTCGAGGAAAGGACTGTCAGTAAGCAATCATCGTATGAAAATAAGAGATTTTGCAGGTGCTAAGCCCGGAGACAAAATTGCCGTTGAGCTTTCAACTAGACTCTATGTCGATGCCGAAGGGAATGCCTGGCTTAGCGATGAACGAGACGGCAGTGAGCCGCGCGTAGGTGTCCCGGAGCATATTTGGCATCAAGTGCGTCACCAACTCATCGCCACTTTTGGTTTCGGAGTGATTCTTTCTGCTGATGTCACTTTGAAAGGAGTCATGGTTTGTGACGAAAAGCTTAAGCTGGCTATCGCTAACGTTGAAAAGATTCAAGTTCAGGAACCGGATTGGAATTAATGATTAACGATTCCGCAATTGCCTCATTGAGCAGATGTTGAATATGCTGCGCGCATCAATCCTATGAAGATTCGCACGGCATTTTGTTGGTTGGCCTTCGCGGCCATGGTCATTTCGACATCGACTTCGCATGCACAGCAACGGCTGCCGCGGGAGGCGTTCCCGCTATGGCCGGAAGGAGCGCCAGGTGCGCTGGGCAAGGAGGACAAGGATATCCCGACGTTGACGCCGTATTTTGCGAATCCGGAAAAGGCGACGGGGGCGGCCATGGTGATCTGTCCCGGCGGCGGTTATGGCGGGCTGGCACCGCATGAGGGGCGTGACTACGCGATGTGGTTGAATGAGCAGGGGGTCTCCGCCTTTGTGCTGAAGTACCGGCTGGGTTCGGGCGGTTACCGGCATCCGGTGATGCTGAATGATGTCTCCCGCGCCTTGCGCTATGTGCGGGCGAAAGCGGGCGAGTGGAAGCTGGACGCGAAACGCATCGGGGTGATGGGTTCCTCGGCGGGCGGGCATCTGGCGTCCACGTTGCTGACGCATTTCGATGCGGGTGATGCGAAGGCGAAGGACCCGATCGATCAGGTGAGTTCGCGGCCGGACCTGGGCATCCTGTGCTATCCGGTGATCAGCATGGGGCCGCTGACGCATGGCGGCTCGAAGAAGAATTTGCTGGGTGATAATCCGTCGCCAGAACTGGTGGAATTGCTCTCGAACGAGAAGCAGGTGACGAAGGAGACGCCGCCGACGTTCATCTTTCACACGGTGGAAGACAAAGCGGTGAAGGTGGAGAATGCGCTGGAATTCGCCGCCGCCCTGCAAAAGAACGGCGTGTCCTTTTCGCTGCATATCTATCCAAAGGGCAACCATGGCATCGGTCTGGGCAAATCTCAATGGGACCCGGCTTCGCGGCATCCGTGGACGGGCGAGTGCATCGGGTGGTTAAAGGAACAGGGGTTCATCAAGTAAAGATGCGTTAAACCGTTAAAACCGTTAAATGGTGAAACGAATCACCATTTAACGGTTTAACCGTTTTTAACGGGTTAGTTCTTCGCGAAGGCTTTTAGGAGGAGGGCGTCGGATTGCAGGGGATCACCCAGATGGATCACACGCTCGGCCAGATCGTTCAGGGCCTGGCGGGTTTCATGGAAGCACTCGCTGAGCGTGGTGAAGACGGGGGCGAGTTCGTAGTGGTGGGCGAGGCGATGGTCGCTGGCCACGCGGAAGTTGGAGCGGCCCAGGCCTTCGTAGTAGCTCAGGTCGGGAAAGCCTTTCTGCTCGGCGCGATGCCGGATGCGCTCGGGAAACACGCCGGAGAGGAAGAGGGAGTGATTCCCGATGTGGGCGCGGATGAGGAAGCAGGTGCGTTCATCGGCCTGTTGCAGCGCGGCCATCATCTCGAAGAGGTATTCGAGCGGATTGAAATCTGCGGTGAGCTGCAGGTGGAGGCGTTCCAACCGGGAGAACTGAGCGAGGAGTTCAGCGACATAGTCCGCCACCTGACGGTCTTCGATGCCGGCCTTGCGCAGGACACGGCGGACGAGCACGTAAAAGTAAAGGTGTGCGGAAACACGGAGGCAACCAGTGCCTTGCAGCAGGGCTTGATAGAGCCGTTCGTCATCAAGGATCTGATCACGCGTCTCTTCATCGGCGAGGAGGCGGGTGAGCGAGGTATAGGGATCGGTGCCGGGACTGAGGGTGTGCAGCACGAAGTCGATGTCCTCGGCGGTGAATTGCACTCTGCAGTTGGGCCGTATTACTTTCATAGATAGGCGCGCAGTGGACCGGTGTTTATCCTGTCAAACGTTTATCGAGCAGAATTGATTCCAGCTTGAGGAAACAGCGTGAGCGGAAGTGCCAGGCCATTGAATCGGGGTTAAACGGGCCAAAACGGACAGATTTGAACAGTGGGTTGGTCAGGGCGGAACAGGGGAAAAGCAGACGGATATTCAGTGCGGCTGAGAAATCACCGGAGAAACCGGGTGGCACGAGAACCTTAAGCATCCGTTTCTGAAAACCTGTTCAATCAGTCTTCAAGCACACAATGACACAAAAACCCTGTGTTCACAAGGTTAAGTGAAATGTGTGACGGAAGTGGCGACCCTACGGGGATTCGAACCCCGGTTACTGCCGTGAAAGGGCGGTGTCCTAACCGCTGGACGATAGGGTCGGCCGCAGCAGGGGCGTGAATATAGGCGAAGGATTTCCACTGTCACGCGGAAAAAACAAAAAAGATAGTTTTTCGGCGATTGCAAGAAATTGGCATGTCTATGATTTTTGTAAGTTGGTCTGCCTGAATGGTTAGGGTGATAGGCGTTACAAAAAATCAGGTGTTTTTACTTAGTTCTTATGTTGACAATTCTTGGCATCGTCTTAGTTTCGATGATGATTCGGGTAGCGGTACGTTTCTTCAGAGGGGTTCCCCACCCCCACCTCCTTGGCGTCTGCTGCCCGAATCATTTTCTTTTTACAGAGTTCCTAAAATACCGCTTGCACACCCGCTACCCGGTCCATATAGTTCGCGCTCTTTTAATAGAACGAAAGTCGATTAGTTATGCGTCGTCCTAAAGGCATCAGAACGAAGAAGTCCGTGGCCAAGCGGTTCAAGATCACTGCTAATGGCAAGATCAAGCGCTCCCGTGCGGGTCGCCGCCATTTGCTCGCGGGCAAGAGCCCGAAACGCCGCCGCTCCCTCGGCAAAGCCGTCGTGGTGGACAAGACGGACATGTGGCGCGTCATCGGCAGCCTGCCTTACAGCCACTAATTTTAGAACCTTTAACTGTTTACTGACCTATGCGTGTTACCAACGCCCCCGCTTCCCGTAAGCGCCGTATCCGTACGCTGCAAGCCGCCAAAGGCTTCCGGATGCGCCGTTCCAAACTTTACCGCTATGCCGCCGACGCGCTCGACCACGGCATGCAGTACTCTTTCCGCGACCGCAAGACCAAGAAGCGCAACTATCGCGGTCTCTGGCAGGTGCGCATCAATGCCGCCGCCCGGGCGTCCGGCACGACCTACAGCCGCTTCATCGAAGGTCTGAAGGCCGCGCAAGTCACGTTGGACCGCAAGGTGCTCGCTGACATCGCCGCGACCGACGCCAACGCCTTCAACGAACTCGTCCGCATCGCGGGCGAAGCGCTGAAGACCAAGGCGGCGAACCTCGCTGCTGCCGCCAAGGCGTAAGCTTAGTTTTTCCATAAAAGAGGGCGGCCTAAACAGCCGCCCTTTTTTGTTTGGTCGCATCCTGTCCTTCACCTATCTTTTGCCCGCACTATGTCTTTCGTGGCTCAGATTGAACCTTTGAAACAGTCCGCCGTGGTCGAACTCCAGGCGGCGGCTGATCTGGCGGCTTTGGAACAGGCCCGCACCTCCTATCTCGGCTCCAACGGCAAGCTCACCGCGCTGCTGAAACAGCTCGGCACGCTTTCCAAGGAAGAGAAGCCGGCGGCGGGCAAGGCGATCAATGACGCGAAACAAGAACTGGAACGCATCATCGCCGATCGTCGGGGTGAACTGGAACTGAAGGCCGCCTTGCCAAAGGAAGCGACGGATTTCACGGCACCCGGCCGTCGCCATGCACTGGGCAAACTGCATCCGCTCACGCAGGTGACGGAGGATATCGTCCGCTGCTTCCGCAAGATCGGTTTCGTGGTGGCCGATGGTCCGGAGATTGAGGACGAGTATCATTGCTTCGATGCCTTGAACACCCCGGCGGATCACCCTGCGCGGGATGCTCAGGATACTTTCTATGTCGGCACGGGTTCAGGCCCGAAGCCGTTGCTGCGCACGCACACATCTTCCGTGCAGATCCGCGTGATGGAGAAGCAGGCGCCGCCCATCCGCATCATCGTGCCTGGTCGCGTGTATCGCCGTGACAATGCGGACGCCACGCATAATCCCACTTTCCATCAGATCGAAGGCCTGTATGTGGACAAAGGCGTGACCGTGGGCGACCTCAAAGGCACCGTGGAATACGTCTTCAAGGAACTGCTCGGTGACGAGGTGAAACTGCGCTTCCGCCCACACTACTTCAGCTATACCGAACCGAGTTTCGAGATCGATTTCGCCAGCTCATTGACCAAGAAAATGGGCAAGGACTGGTTGGAGATCGCCGGTTGCGGCATGGTCCATCCGCAGGTGTTCGAGACGGTGGGCTACGATCCGGAGCAATGGAGCGGCTGGGCCTTCGGCTTCGGCATCGAACGCATCGCGATGATCCGCTACGGCATCGATGACATCCGCCTGTTCTATCAGAACGATCTGCGGTTCCTGAAGCAGTTCTGAGCGGAAGAAACGAGATTCGTTAAAAAGTTAAAGCGTTGAATCGTGAGATACGATTCAACGCTTTTTGCCATCCATCAGCGCGGAAGCCGGTGAGTTATTTTCCTGATTGTTCTCGTTTTGCTTTCTCGAATTCCCCACGCATAAATTCGCCGAGTTTCTCCTGTTTCAGGGCGTATTCTCGGTATTCTTTCAATTTGACGGAAGAGGCTGGTTTTATCGTGCCGTTTCTTTCCACATGAAACACTTCAACAGAATTTGGATCATCTGAGGGAGTAATGATCCGAAGTTCATAGAAACCATCGGCATCTTCATCCCCTTCTTGCAGTATGTTGCGACCAAAGGCATAGGTGAAACGGCTGGAGGCGGTCAGTTTACCATCTTTGTAGAGATGGATGATGGAGATCACGTTGTTACCATCACGTGTGTATTTCTCCATCACAGCGCGCTTTTGACCCGTGACGGGGTCGATAGTTTCTGTTTTCTCGATCTTCAGCGCTTCCGGATCGGCTGCCGACGAGCAGTGATTGAATCCGATCAGGCCAACAATGATCGCGCCAAGGTTTAGGATTCTTTTCATACAATTCGTCGGGTTGGGAAAGCGATGCTGACTAGCGATTAAGAGCGGATTACGCAGGCATCGCTGGAGGCAAGGCCTTTTCCGCTCTGCGCTTCCACAATTTGCGGCCCACTACGACGAGCACGGTCAGGATGACCAGCAGCGTGAGCAGCGGGACGAAGAAGGCCATCAAGGCCACCATACCAGAACCGCCAAGCTCGGCAGTAGCAAGAATGGGATTCGCCAGACCACCGGTCAGGGTCGTGGAAGCGGCGCGGGCAAACACAGTGACTCCCTGCACGGCGGCAGCCACACCACCACCGGCGATGACCGCCAGCGTCCAGCGCATAAACGGGCTCATATCCGTCATCACGGAAGCGGTGATGATCGTGCCCGCGATGACCGCCGAGGGACTGGCGATGGTATCGAGCAAATTATCCAGCCAAGGGATGTAATAAGCACCAATCTCCAGCACCGTGGCGATACCGAACGAGACGACGGCAGCATCACTGGCCAGCCACTCGAAGCCCTTGGCCAAGGTCAGATGGCCGGCATTCGCGGCGATGCTGACGATGAGCATGGGGATGAACACGCGAAAACCACACGCGGCACTCAGGCCGATACCGAGACAGATGCTAAGCAGTGTTTCCATAATCTTGGGCGGTTAAAGTTTCTCTTTTGACGTTTACGTTTCTAAAACTTTCAAACCAGTCCGGCTACTACAGAACCAAGGATCTTTTGTAAGCCTCATTGAAGCCCCATCATTCCGGCATAAACGGCTTGATTCCAATCAGTTACAGTCATCTAGACAAAAATGAATCTCCGAAATCTTGCCCTGCCCGGTAATAATTTTCCAATCGCCCGCGACTAATCTATTAAAGAACGGAACGATTGAAGCCTGAGCCAGCCATAGAGACACAGTTCCTGGAACTGGTGAACGGGAATCGCCAGAAGATCCTGCGCATCTGCCGGGTCTATGCGTGGACGGCGGCAGACCAGGAGGATCTTTATCAGGAAGTCCTCTTCCAGATCTGGCGGGCTCTGCCGGGCTTGCAGGAAAAGGCGCAAGCGAATACGTGGCTGTATCGTGTGGCGTTGAACACAGCCATCAGTTTTGTGCGGAAAAAGAATGCGGGGAACCGGAATGCCGTTCCGGTGGCGCAGGAGGAGATGCGGGAGTTGATCGAGCAACGGCAGCCGCTGGCGCTGGAAAGAAATCCGCAAATCGACAAACTGTATGAGGCCATCGGCAAACTGGACCAAGTGGAGCGGGGGCTGGTCACGCTATTTCTGGAGGACTTGAGCTATGAGGAGATGGCGGAGGTGCTGGGGCTGAGTGCCAGCCATGTGGGCGTGATGCTGCATCGCGCGAAAAAGAAACTGGGCCAGTTCATGCAGGAGGAGGTGCGCCATGAATGATCAGGAACTGAAGAACCTCTGGCAGCAGCAACAGCTAGTCCCACCGAAGGGACAGGCTGACCGGGATCTACCCGCGGCGATGGAACAGCGCATGAAACAATTCTGGCGCACCATCTTCTGGCGGGATGTCCGGGAAGTGGCGGCCTGCATCTTCGTCGCTGGCGCGTTCCTCCCGGATCTGTTCCGGGCCTCTTCCGGCCTGACCAAGGCGGGTTGCCTCGTGCTGGTGATCAGTGCCGTCTTTATCGGCTGCCGGCTGGTGTTCAGCAAAAGACGGGGTGACCGGCTGCTGGCGAGCGGGTCCATCCGCGATTACTTGCTGGATGAACGGCGGGAGTTGGAAGTGCAAATCCATCTGCTGCGGACTGTGCTCTGGTGGTACATCCTGCCAATCTACATCGGGTCCGTGATGGTAGTCATGGGCCGGGAGAGCGGCCTGGGCTTCAAAGCAGGTTTCGCGATCATCTATGCCGTGGTCTGCGCCGGAATCTGGTGGTTGAACCAATACACGGTCAAGAAATCCCTGTTGCCCTTGAAGAAAGAGCTGGACCAAACTTTGCAGGAAATCCCGGAACCAAGTAAGCTCATGAACAAACCCAAGAACTGGCCTATGTACTTGTTGATAGCGGTGCTGACGTTTTCATTCATCGCACTACAACTCTTGGTGGCCCAGGAACGGCCAACCGATGCGGAGTTGAAAACTATTATACGCGAGCGCATCGATACGGCCCATGCGGGCGTGGGCATCGTGGTGGGCATCATTGATGAGCAGGGTGTGCGGATCGTCAGTCATGGCACGTTGTCTCGCACTGATAACACGCCCGTGAATGGCGATACGATCTTTGAGATCGGCTCGGTGAGCAAAGTGTTCACCACGGAACTGCTCGCGGACATGGTCGGCAAAGGGGAAGTGAAGCTGGATGATCCGGTGAGCAAGTATCTGCCTGCGAGTGTGAAGATGCCGGAGCGCAACGGCCGCCAGATCACTCTGCTGGACCTCGCGACCCAGCAATCCGGTCTGCCGCGTCTGCCGGACAACATGGTGCCGGCGGATGACAGCAATCCATACGCTGACTATAAGGTGGAGCAGATGTATGAATTCCTCTCCGGCCACACGCTCACGCGGGATATCGGGGCCAAGTATGAATACTCCAATCTCGGCATGGGCTTGCTGGGGCATGTGCTGGCGTTGAAGGCGGGGAAAAGCTATGAGGCAGCGGTGACCGAGCGCCTGTGCGTGCCGCTGGGCATGACGCATACGAGCATTTCACTTTCGGCTGAAGCGAAGAAGAAACTGGCCACGGGCCATAGCAAACTGCGCAAGGCAGTAGCGAACTGGGATTTGCCCACGCTGGCCGGAGCCGGGGCGTTGCGGTCTTCCGTGAATGACATGCTGAAGTTTGTGAGTGCGAACCTGAAGCTGGATAACGCGAAACTGAAAGCGGCGATGGAGATGGCACAGACGGCGCGGCGTGATGTCGGATCGGGCGCGAAGATCGGGCTGGGCTGGCATATCTACACGCGGCATGGGGCGGAAATCATCTGGCATAACGGTGGCACGGGCGGCTATCGCTCTTTTATCGGGTTCGACAAGAAAAGCCAGCGCGGGGTGGTGGTGCTGACGAATTCGGAGAATGACAGCGATGACATCGGCCTGCATCTGTTGCAGCCGAAGTATGCGCTGGCCAAGCTGGAGGCGATCAAGGTGCGTCAACCCGTGCCGGTGAAGGCGGAATTGCTGGCGAAGTATGTGGGGCGATATCAACTGAACCCGACGTTTTTCTTCAATGTGCGCCGGGAGAAGGATCACTTGCAGGTGCAGCTCACCGGGCAGTCGTATCTGAACCTTTTTCCCGAGAGTGACACCAAGTTTTTCTGTGATGTGGTGGATGCGCAGATCTCTTTTCAACAGGATGCGGAGGGGAAAACGGTTTCCCTTATTTTACATCAGAACGGGCTCAACCAGAAGGCGAAGAAGATCTCGGATGAAGAGCCCAAGGAAAAGGCAGCGGCCAAGGTGGATGTGAAGATCTATGATACGTATGTGGGCAAGTACGAGCTGGCGGCCAATGTGGTTTTCACCGTGCAACGGAAAGAGGACAAGCTGATGGTGCAACTGACGGGGCAACCGTTCTTCGAGGTGTTTCCGGAAACGGAGACGAAGTTTTTCTACAAGGTGGTGGATGCGCAGATCACGTTTGTGAAGGATGACAAGGGTGGGGTGGAGGCACTGATCCTGCATCAGAATGGGTTGAATCAGGAGGCGAAGCGGGTGAAGTGAAGAGGGGTGATAAGATAGTTCTTAAGAGATTTTCTGATTGAATATTATGAAGACGCAACAAGAGTTTGCAGCAAGAGGTATGGTTTCCATTTGGGTTGGGAATTTTTCCTCAGAGGTGGAATTTGACAGGTACATGAATTTGACCAAGGACTTTGAAAAGGACTTCGGTTTCAAAATTGATGATCGCGGTATTAGGGAGGGTGTTGTCGAGAATAGTCCAAAGGGAGTTGAAAGATTGGTGGAAGGTTTCTCAAGCTGGGAATCTTTTGGCTCGGCAGTCGCTGGAGCGTGCAAAGAACTGGGGATCAATCAAGCGACCACCATGATTGTTTTATACACGGTTAAGTATGACCCATTGAAGGCAGCGGCTAATCCGAATGCTCCACTCCAATTCATTGGGCATTTCCCATTTTCTTGAAAGCACGAGGAAAGTCAGAACGAGCGAGTGTTGAAATATTTTGGGCCTTAATTTCAGTGTTGTTACCGCTGCGGCTGGTCCTCGGCGGACACAGCCGCGGTCCGCAGAAAACTCAGGCTGTTCATCCATCACCCATTTCATTAAGGTCCGGCGCGATATTTACCTGTTGTGCTGAAGCCTGTTGTCATTCACGAGACTGTTCCGGCCGGTGCGGTGACGCCTTTCTCCAGAGCCATCGCCGAGGTGGCGAAAGCGCTCAAGCAGGCGGGGTTTGAGAGCATCGAGATCCCTTCTTCGTGGACGCGTGAATCGGATGCGGAGAAAACGTTGCGCAAGCTGGCGCATCGGCCCGCGCCCGTGACGGCGGTGCTGTGCGGTTACGTTCATACTTCGGATGATTACTCCGAACTGTATGCGGCCCTGGCGGCGAAGAATCTCATCCTCGTGAATTCGCCCGCCGAATATGTACGATGTCATTCGTTCGCCGCGAGTTATCCGCATCTGCGTGGGTTGACGCCGGAATCGATCATCGTGCGGGACGTGAGTGAAGTGGCGGCGGCGGCCTGGCGATTGGGCTTTCCCCTCTTCATCAAAGGGGCGGTGCAATCGCGGAAGGACAAGGGCTGGAGTGCGTGCGTGGCGAACTCGGTGCAAGAAGCCGAAGCGCATGTGACGGGTTTGCTGAATACCTACACCTATTCCGAAGGGGCAGCGATTCTGCGCAAGCTGGTGAAGTTACGGCATGAAGCGAAGCGGCCGGATGGTTTCCCCATCGCGCGCGAGTTCCGCGTGATTTTGTATCAGGATGTACCGCTGGGTCTGGGGCATTACTGGCCGGAAGAAGATTCTTTGGCGGAACTGACGTCGGAGGAACATATCACGGTCTGTGAACTGGCGGTGAAGGCATCGCAACAATTGCGGGTGCCTTATCTGGCCATCGACATCGCGCAACTGGAGAATGGCACATGGACGGTGATTGAGACGGGTGATCCGCAAACTTCGGGGCTGGCGAAGATCGACGTGGCTGAATGCTTCACCCGGCTGGCGGAGAGATTGACCGGGAAGGTCAGTGCGGTGAAGTAAAGCAACGGGGACTCAGGCTACGTAAAGAGCGCTCTCCAGATCGCGGATCAGGTACGTGACGTCCTGGTAGCGGTTGTCCGGTTCGTGCTCGAGACATTTCATCACGATGCGTTCCAAGTTGGCCGGCAGTTCCGGATTGATGGAGCGGGGGAGCAGGAGCAGGGCATCGCGATTGAGCTGGGCTTGCAGGATCTCTTTGCCGCTTTCACCGGTGAAAGGTTTGCGATCGGTGAGCAACTCATAGGCCGTGACGCCGTAGGCCCAGATATCGGCGCGGTGATCCATGGGCTTCCGTTGCAGTTGCTCCGGGGCCATGTAGGCGGGCGTGCCGGGGGTG
>CAZPUL010000004.1:29129-65646 GCA_964589735.1 uncultured Verrucomicrobiota bacterium
TTCATTTTGCCGCGGCGCTTTTTTGGGGGGGGGGGCGGGGGTGGCACCCTGGCGTTTGGGTTTGGGCGGGCGGGGCATGGCCAGATCGAAATCCACCAGACGGACATTGCCGTTCCGGGTGACGACCACGTTCTCCGGTTTGAAATCCAAGTGCATGAACCCGCTGTCGTGCACGTGCTGGAGCGCAATGGCCATATCGATCAGAATGTTACCGACGAATTCCGTCAGCACATCATCGCCACGGGCGAAGAGGATCTTGAGGTTGTCCCCTTCCACGTACTCCATCACGCAGTAGGGCTGCCCGCCGATTTTGCCATGGTCCACATAGCTGATGACGTAGTCGTGATCATGGATCTGGCTGAGAATCTCGCAACCTCGGTAGAAGCGTTTCTTGGCGAAAAAATTGAAGCGCAAGCTCTTATGCATCAAGCGCAAGGCGTAACTATGGCCTTGGGCATCACTGACATGCCAGATGTCCGCCATGCCGCCGCCGTTGATGCGTTCGTGCAGGCGATAAGGCCCAAAGGTTGTATTAGTTGCGACTACGCTCACAAAACTAGTGCCACCAATCCGCGATTGGCAAATTTTAGTTAGCTAATCCCATGCCACCCCGGCTGCCCGTTTGAATATCTGCTTGGCGGACAAGATGCAAGCCCGTGTAATGGAGGCATTGATGCGTCCGGCGACACTGATAGCCAGTTACTTTGCAGCCATCTTCCTAGGGGGGGCTTTGATTGCTCCCATCGTCTATCATCTAGTGCAGGCTTTAGCCGACGTGCTGCCGGCTTTGGGCGGTTTGGCCAGGCAACCTTTCCACCGGTATGTGGATCGCAGCTTCATGGTGATCGGCATCTTGGGACTGGTGCCGGCCTTGCGCGGTTTAGGGATCAGGAACTGGGCGGGGGCCGGATTGACCCCATTTTCTGAGGGAAAACGGGAGGCATGGCGGGGTTTTCTTTTCGGGTTTCTTTCCCTCGCGCTGGCGATCGTGGTCGTGATCGGGGCGGGGGGCAGAGGGTTCCGGGCGGGGCAGACGGTGGCTTCCCTCGCCGGGCATCTGTTCAATGCGACGCTGGCGGCGGTGCTGGTGGCTTTCGTGGAGGAACTGTTCTTCCGGGGGGTGGTTTTGGGAGCGTTGCGGAAGCAGTTTTCCTGGCAGACGGCCTTGCTGGTGAGCAGTGCCGTGTACGCAATTTTACACTTCCTCGCCCGAGTGCAAGCGCCGCCGGAAGTGACCTGGCTGAGCGGGCTTGCGTTATTGCCACACAAGTTGCGTGGATTTGGTGACGTGCAACAGCTCGTGCCCGCCTTTTTCAACCTTTTGCTGGCGGGCATCATGCTCGGACTGGCCTATCAGCGGACGGGCAGCCTCTGGTTTTCCTTTGGTCTGCATGCGGGCTGGATCTTCTGGTTGAAGACATACGGGTTCACCACGGACAACCTGCCCAATACCCAGACCTGGATCTGGGGCAGTGCGCGGCTGATCGATGGCTGGGTGGCGGGGGTGGTGCTGGCATTATTGCTCGCCTTGCTGGCGAAGATGCTGCCAGAATCACCGCCACGGAATGAGGGAATTTCCCCGTCAACTGGTGGCCAAGGCAACGCAGCGCTTTGAGGCGCTGTTGGGGCTGGTTTATCCCAACGTCTGCCAGCTTTGCGAAAAGGAGCCGGCTACGAAAGCCATGGGCTATGTCGGCGAAGCCTGCCGGGCGGATGTGAAATTCCTCGAAGCTCCGATGTGTGACCGGTGCGGCCTGCCTTTCGCCGGGGATATCACGCAACGCTTCGAATGTGCCAACTGCAAGGAGCTGGACCTAGCTTTCAAATGGTCGCGAGCCTCGGTGGTGGCCAAGGGGCAGGGGACGGTTTTGGAGGTCATCCATCGCTTCAAATACCAGCGGCAACTGTGGTTTGAGCCTTTTCTGGTGGAACTCTGGTTGCAAGGGGCGCGCGAGACGCTTTCGGTCGAACATTTTGATGCGTTGATGCCAGTGCCTTTGCACCCGTATAAGCAACGGGAACGGGAGTTCAACCAGGCGGAAAGGCTCGCCCGCCGGATCGGCCGGGAACTGAAACTGCCGGTGCGGACGGATTGGGTGCAACGGGTGATTCCCACGCGGACCCAGACCAAACTGGACCGAAAAGAGCGGGCGGCGAATGTGCGTCGGGCGTTTTCCATGCGTAAGGGATTGAAGCTCAACGGAGAGCGTGTCCTGGTGGTGGATGATGTGCTGACCACGGGAGCCACCACCAGCGCCTGTGCGCAGACGCTTTTGGAGGGCGGAGCCGGGGAGGTTTGTGTCTGGACAGTGGCGCGCGGTTTGTAGATGATGCGGACTCTATTCGATGCGCTAACGGTAAAGAATTTCGCATCGTCTGGATATGTCGTGATGGCCAGCCTCAGGCGGCCAGAGCAGACCTATGGCAACCACTTCAATCACTAAAAAGTCTTTGGGTGTGGAGACCGTGGTAGAACCCGCGGTAACCCCTCCCGCCAACACCGGCGAAACCTCGTTCATCAAGAAGAGCAAGGTCGGCTCGTCTTCCAGCAAGAAGAAGGACATCCCCGAGGGGCTTTGGACCAAGTGTCCGAAGTGCTCGGCGATGATCTACGACAAGGAGCTGGATGAGAACCTGAAGGTCTGCCCCAAGTGCAAACATCATTTCCCGATCGGTGCACGCGAGCGCATCCACTCGCTGGTCGAGGTCTGCTCCTTCGAGGAGATGGACGCCGAGATGACCGCGGTGGACATCCTGAAATTCACCGGGGTGGCCTCGTACACTTCCAAGCTGGAAGCATACAAGAAATCCACGGGGGCGAAGGATGCGGTGATCACGGGCATCGCCAAGATCGGCAACCGCAAGGTCGCGCTGGGGGTGATGGATTTCAGCTTCCTGGGCGGCTCCATGGGTTCGGTGGTGGGCGAGAAGCTGACGCGGCTCATCGAGACGGGCACGGATCGCAGCCTGCCAGTCGTCATCATTTCGCAAAGCGGCGGGGCGCGCATGTATGAGGGCATGTTCAGCCTCATGCAGATGGCCAAGACGTGCGGGGCGCTGGCCTTGCATGCGCGGGCCAAGCTGCCCTACATCAGTGTGCTGACGCATCCGACCACGGCCGGTGTCATGGCGAGCTATGCGAGCGTGGGCGATCTCATCATCGCCGAGCCGGGCGCGATGATCGGTTTTGCCGGACCGCGGGTCATCAAGGACACGACGCAGGCGGAATTGCCGCCGGGCTTCCAGACGGCTGAGTTCCTGCTGGATCACGGCCTGATCGATGCCATCGTGCCGCGTCACCAGATGAAGTCGCAACTGGCCTACTATCTGGACTTCATGATGGAAGGCAACCGCAAGGCGGCGGCGCTGGGCTGAGTGCGAGCGAGAATATTTTAACATGGCAAAGGCGCGGAATAATTTATTCCGCGCCTTTTGCTTTTGGTGTGGCGGAGATTTTGCGGATGGCCTCTTCGGCGGCGGCTCTGATCTGCGGGCGCGGATGCTCGCGGAGGGCTTCGAGATTTGGCTGCGTCGCTTTCGCTCTGTAACCGATCTGGCCCAAGCTTTCTGCGGCCTGCGCGACAATGCGCTCGTTTTGATGATGCAAATGAGCTTGAAGAACCGGTATGGCATATACGGCAGCGGGGCCCAGAGAGCCCAGTTTTGCGCAGGCCTGCCAGACGACGTCATCGTTCCCATACTCGATCATGGTCAACTGCTCGCTCAGCTTGGCATCAATGTCGCCGGTGATGTTTCCCAGCGCGAACCAAGCTTTCGTCCGCACGTGCGCCTCATAATGCTTCGTGTAGGTTCGAAGCAATTGCGGGTTGACATTGTTGCTGTTGCCGACTTCGCCCAGCACCTGCAGGATGCCAATCTTGTCACCCGTGGAAGCCTGGGGGAGCAGCTCCTGCAAACGGGGAATCATTTGCGGCCGCTGACGGGAGAAGTTGCTGAGGGCCGTGAAGTAGGCTGTTGATTGCCAATAAGGCCGGCCCGAGCCCTGTTTGATCAAGGTGTCCAAGGCGAACGGAACAATGCGGTCCAGATCATTGGTGACGCCAGCGAGAGCGCCGATGATGAGGTCGCGGGAAAACTGGTCGCGTTGCTCGAGCCGCCGGATGAGCGATTCCCGCGCAGCGGCGGATTCGGGCAAAGTCAGTTTCAGCAGCGAGATGGCGATCACTCTTTCGGAAATATTGCCCTGTTCCACACGGTCAATGAGTAATGGCAATGATTGCAGCGCGGCGGTTTTCAGATTGGTGCCGAAAGACGGGAAGCCCGGCTGCGGCAGGTCGGTGGGCCGGAGCAGAACCGGCACTATGCGCGGGTCAGTGCTGCCGAGGTTGGTCAGCAAGTGGTAGGCGGTTACTGGGATCGTGTTGGAAGCGTATCTGAACGAAAGGACCACATTGGTGGTCACCAGACCGGAGGC
This sequence comes from uncultured Verrucomicrobiota bacterium, assembly GCA_964589735.1. Lineage (GTDB taxonomy): Bacteria > Verrucomicrobiota > Verrucomicrobiia > Limisphaerales > JAEYXS01 > JAEYXS01. The sequence goes on from CAZPUL010000004.1 coordinate 33,565, forward strand.
CATCACGACCGTTTGGGTTTTGGTCATATAATGGCCGCCTGCGGGGGGGTGAAAAGTCCGTATCAAATTGGAGCCGCCGGATGTGATCAAAATCATTCTGGCAGAACCGAAATTTGTAAGAATATTCGAGTTTTGAGGGATTCTGATGGAGCTGGAAACCACATTGCTGGAATTTTCCAGCCATGTGATGAGCATGGGCATGGCGGGGGCGGCATCCCTGCCGAGACCGGTCAGGAGTTTTAATACCATCTCATTCTGTGCCTGCCGCTGAGGCTTGAGGAGCCAACGCTTGAGCGGGTCGGGAATCCAGGCGTGATGTGCGAGGAGCCACTCATCGGCACGAGAAGGTTTGCGGAGGAGTTCGTTGCCGAGATATTCAGCACCGGCCGGTCCCATCGCACGGAAGGCAGTGGTGACTTCCACGATGCGGGTCTGGTTGGTGTTGACGAGTTCCAGCCATTCGCTGGCGGAGAGTTTTTGATGCGAGGGTTCGGCTTGGCCCCGGACGATCAGAAAGAGCAGGACGAGCGTGCCCACGAGCAAGGCGAGCACGGCCACACCGCGGCGGGTTCGCAAGCAACCGGCCAAACGTGTGAGGGCGTTCACCAACCTTGGGGGCATGAACAACTGGTCTCATGTCCCCGGGGGAAAATCAAGAGGGGCTTATGCGGTCGTTTTCCAACCGGCGGCGGCGAGGCCCTTGTAGCCGCCCATGAGGGAATAGACTTTTTTATAGCCGATCTTTTGCGCGGCATCGGCAGTGAGGACGGAGCGGTAACCGCCGCCGCAGTACATGATGATCTCGGTGTTGAAATCGGGATACTTGTTCTCGAGGTCGCGCTCGAGGATGCCTTTGCCGAGGTGAACGGCTTCGGCGGCGTGGCCTTTCTGCCATTCGTGATCTTCGCGGACGTCCATGAGGACGATTGAGGGATTGGCGGCGAGCATCTGCTTGGCTTGCTCAATGGTGATTTCGTGCACGCGGGGTTGTGCTTCTTGCACGAGTTTCAAAAAACCGGGTGAATGGTCCATGAGCGGCAAGGGTAAGGGGTGGAGAGAAGACGTCAAATCGTCATTCGAGTGCAGTTTGAGTCTGGATAATGTTGGTTCGCTCACCCCTCACCCCACCTCTCTCCCCGTTGAAGGGCGAGGGAGAACATTTGGCAGTCTATGATGACGATAAAGCGCTGTTCCGGATTGGACGGACAGGTGCTTCGACGGCGGCCCGCAGAGGACTGCGGGCCCTACCACGTTGTGCTTGGTTGCTTGCGATAGACTTCACGTTTGGGTAATAAGGGAGGACATCATGAAGGCGCGTTTACATCTTTTGGCTTTGTTACTTTTGATGGGTTCAACGATGGCCCACGCAGCGGAGCGGAGGCCGAATGTGATCGTGTTGCTGGCGGATGATCTGGGGTATGCAGAGCTGGGGTGCCAGGGGAACAAGGATATTCCTACGCCGCACATCGATTCGCTGGCGCGGAATGGGGTGCGGTTCACGCAGGGGTATGTGAGTTCGCCTTATTGCTGTCCCTCGCGCGCGGGGTTGATGACGGGGCGGTATCAGACGCGGTTCGGGCATGAGCTGAATGTGGTGGGGAAAGGCAATCTGGACCCAAACATCGGCTTGCCGGTGACGGAACGGACGATGGCGGAGCATCTGAAGGCGGCGGGGTATCGCACGGGGCTGGTGGGGAAGTGGCATCTGGGGACGGTGGAGAAGTTTCATCCGTTGCAGCGCGGGTTTGATGAGTTCTACGGTTTCTTGCATGAGGGGCATTTCTTTGTGCCGCCTCCGTTCAATGGCGTGACGTCGTTTTTGCGGACGAATTCGGTGCCGTTCGGGGAGCGGTTCACGAATGGGCCGGTGATCTGGTCGAATCATGTGCGGGGGAATGAGCCACCGTATGATGCGAATAATCCGATGCTGCGCGGCACGCGGGAGATCACGGAGCCTGAATATCTGACGGACGCGTTCACGCGGGAGGCGGTGAGTTTTATCGCGCGGAATGAGAAGCAGCCGTTCTTTCTCTATGTGGCGTATAACGCGGTGCACAGCCCGATGCAGGCGACGCCGGAGCAGTTGGCGCGGTTCGCACACATCCCGGACATGCAGCGGCGCATCTTTGCGGCGATGCTGTCATCGCTGGATGACGGTGTGGGCGGGGTAATGGCGAAGCTGCGCGAGCTGAAGCTGGAGGAGGAGACGTTGATCTTTTTCTTGAGCGACAACGGGGGGCCGACGGCGGAATTGACGTCGAGCAACGCGCCATTGCGTGGGGGCAAGGGACAGCTTTTTGAGGGCGGCATCCGCGTGCCTTTCCTGGCGCAGTGGAAGGGGAAGATTCCGGCGGGCAAGGTTTATGAGCAGGCGGTGATTTCGTTGGATATTTTATCCACCTCTCTAAGTGCGGCGAAGGTTGCGCCGTCAGGAGGGAACAAATTGGATGGAGTCGATTTGCTGCCTTTCTTGCGCGGGGAGAAGCTGGGGGTGCCGCATGAAGTGTTGTTCTGGCGGTATGGGGCGAACATCGCGGTGCGGTCGGGGGATTGGAAATTGGTGAAGCAGCGGGAACCGGGCAAGGGCGAGCCGGCGTTTCAGGTATTCAATCTGCGGGAGGATGCGGGCGAAACGAAACCGGTGAAGGATGAGGCGATCGCAAAACGGTTGCAGCGGGAATTGGACGGGCTGAATCATCAGATGGTGGAGGCGTTGTGGGGGGCGGGGAGGAAATAGGAAGCCTTCATTGCTTGTACAACGCCCTTGGACTCGTTGATTTTCACGCCCGCTTCCATTGCCACCACGTGAAGTGATATTCACGTTCGATGATATTGTAAAGGTCACCGCAGCGGGTGCAATCGGCCATGTAATAATCCACCCAGCCGCCTTCCATGGTGACGGTATTCTTGATCTGAATACGCTTCCGCTTCGCCTCTTTTTGAGGATCGACTCCATGCTCTAGATAGAGACAGCAGGGACAGACAGTAGAATCCCGGTGAAATTCAATCGTCCGGATGGCGAAGTCTATAAACCTTTGATTGGGGGCGAACGCCCCGCCCATGGCCAGTCCACAGGTCTTCTCTTTTATCTCCGAAAGATGCTTGATCAGTGGAAGTATTTTCTCCCTGTCTTGCCCGTCATCAATGATCTGGCAGGAGGAACTCCAAACCTTATGCGTATCTCGGGAGCATATATCAGCGAGAATACTCCGAGTGTATTGATCTTCTTCTTGCGGCTGGTTTTCAGAATTGGAAAACATGATTGAAGAATTGCAGGCCGCTCAATCACTGTTTTGCCATGTCAGCACGCCGGGGAGCGGATATGGCGTGAATCCCCCGAAGAGAGGTGGAGTGCAGGGCTCATCCGCCGAAATGATGACGTGGACCCATGCTTCATGGGAATCGGCCAAGCGGGTTCGATCTACGCGGGTGGCTGGGAACAAGCTTGCTTTCTGGAGCAGGTCATCGATGAAATCGGCATCTGTTTCTTCCAATCCGTTGGTGGCGCCGGTGCCATTCCAACGTGGACCGGTGAAGTAATCCCATAGAGCGTTTGCAGGTGAGATCAACACATGGTCTGGCAGCGTACAATCATTTCGCAAAGGAACGAATACGCCTTCGATTTCAGGAGCAAGATTGGATGTGCCTCCGGTTTGATTGGTATAGATGATGCCAGTGGGCCATGACAAAATGATGCCCAAGCCGACGTGATCCCAAAGTTGTATTCGCGGTTGTGACATGGTGTGAGAGCGTTTACTCCGAACGGAATTCTGTTGGGTTTTTGAGGATTTGCCAAGGCCTGGTTTGCGTTTGTCACGGATGCAACTCCTTCGGAGTAGTGACGTTGCAGGTGGCCACCTGCGCTACGTGGATTGAGCGGAAGCGGAACAAGGGTGAAAAGTAAAACGGCTATTGAATCCGCTCAATGATTTGCCTTCGTTGAGAACAGACAGCTCGGATTTTGGAGTAAATGACACAATACGACTGTGGAATGTGAGTATTACTTTATCTCCATCCATTCGATGGGTTCCGAACTGAAACAAGTAACCGCCATCTCGCTCATCCGAGACGGGCGGAGAGATATGCATGTGGTTCCGACGCCATTTCTCCAGATCAAAGTTTGCGACAAACGCGGGGAAATCGAGCTTGGTGTTTCCGTAATCACACCATAGCCAATAACCATCGGGAAAGAATTTCAGGAATCGGAAGTAATCTTCGGTCATCTTGACTCCAGCATGCCACTCTTCCTTATGGATGACTTCCGATACGTAGTGGCCGTGGAACAATGGTGTCATGTGTTATGAAAGGTGGGGACGGTTCGTTTTGGCAACCTGTTTTAGAAATAACTTGGATATGGAGTTGATGCAAGTCCTTCGGAGTAGTGACGTTTTGCGACGTTACCCAAGGTAGCTCGCGGACTCGCAACCTTGGGCTGATTGATTTGAACCACGTTATAGTTTGGGGCTGGTAGCCGGTTGTTTCAGTCTGATTATTTTGTCCCGCCCCTTCAGGGCTTGTGAGGTTGCGGGGATTTTACCTGGGGCTGCGCCCGCTCGGGGCGGGCTCCACCCCAGGCTGATATATTGCGGGCCGGTGGCCCTTTCAGGCTGAGGGCAAGCAGGATAAATCCGCTAGTCCATCGCGAGGAGAAATGCGGCGGGCAGGCTGCTGAAGCAGCTAATGAGGAGGAGCATCCAGGCGAAGCCACCGGAGACGCGAGCGACCAGCGGTGTGCGCTCGTGCCAGGCTTCCAACGTGAGGCCCATGATGATGGTGAAGAGAGGGCTGCCGATGGTGCATAACCAGAAGCACGGTACCGCCCACGGGCCATCAAAGATGTTATTGGCGAGCCAGAAAAATGGCTCCGTTATGCCGATAAAAGCCAAGGCCAAGAGGAGAACATAAATCACTGACGGAACGATCGCGAAAATCGTTATCGCCCGCCATGTCTGAGCCGTGGCGGAGGTGGAGGGATGAGATGTCATGGGTTGGTGCTGTCCGGCTGTTTGCTCTTCCTTCTGCGTGGTTTTTTCCGGTCTTCAGGAATACATTTGAGCAGCACTGTCAGAAATAGGGCGGATGGAGAAGTTCCCCATGCGATCATACGTTCGAAGATATTCAGGGGGCGGCCGGTGACTTTCTTTAATTTGGCGAAGGCCAGGATTTTGGGATGCGTTTTCTTGAATTCAGCGAAAATCAATTTTTCAATACGCGAGAATTCATTCATCCGTTCTTCACCGAACTCCTCGAAACGGCGGTCATAGTCACCGGTTTCGATCAGTGGTTTGGCCCATCGAGATTCATTCAACAAGTCAGCGATTGTGTCCCCGGTGACTTTGCGGAAGGAACGGATGATCCTTTCTTGATTCAAATCTCCCGACCAAAAGGCGTATAGCCCGTTGCATTCTAGAAAACCGATGGTTTGCGTTACATCAACGATGGCCTGTTCATTGGGCCAATAGAAGGCAACCATTTGAGGTTCACGAAGCTGTAACCGGTTATCGAGCTGTTCCAGCTCTTCGGGAAACTCACTCCCTGCGGCTATCTCGGGCTCATCCATGTGTTGCTAATTAGATGCGAATGGAAGGCGATGGCAAGCTTCCGTAGTTCGTAGATAGTCGCTGGCACCCGCTGCCGGGGTGCTGGTTCTTGGTTATTCGTGACCGGTGGTGTCGCTCGTGCCTCGCTCAACCCCGACCTTTCGGTGCGGGGCGGGCCAACCGGCTACAGGCTGGGATCCCTCCGGGATGGGGAGGTTGACGCAACCCGCTTTGGGGTTGGTGGTTCAGGGGGATGGATACCCAACGTAGCCCGCTCGCGGAAGCGCACGGAGTCGCGGGCAACCTTGGGCTTTGGTACGCGACCCCGTTGGGGTCGGTGGTGGGAATGGGAACTCTCGCCGTTTCGGAGATCGGCACTCCACAGTTTGGGTGGTCTGCTGACTGTCGGTCGGCAATCTGCGCTACGGGTTGCTTGCGATAGCTTGTGCTTTGAAAACCGCGCCTTTGGTTTGGGAACAGATGCGGATGGCTTCTTGAATGTTGGTTGCTTCTATCCTTCCGGGGTATACGAGAAACCCTGTGTCCAAAACTTTCTGCCCTGAATAGACAAAGGCGGTTTCTGAAACGGTCAGTTCAGCGGTGGAAACAGCCCAAGCCTCTCCGTTTCGTTGCAAGAGGTACATCGCCCCGGTTTTCCGAAACTGCACTGCGGAGGTCTGGCTCCACTTGAGCAGGCGTTCTTGGTCAACCGAGGATGAATTATCGCAGCCGGCGAATATCAGCAGAGCCAAGCACGCCAACGAGAAGAGGCCAATCCTTCGGCAATGGATTCCAGGGATTTTTCGCAAGGCTCGCATGGCGATGATTTTAGAAGACTAAGGATAAGTATCGACGAATGCAATGCTGGGTGAATATCAGCGCTACGGTGGATTTGGAGACTTGCCGACTGCCAGTCGGCGACACGGCAGGTTGCCAACCTGCGCTACGAGGGGGAGGAGCTGCCGTAAACGACGACTGAAGCCGGGACAGGTCGCGTCTGCTCAACAGCGGTTTTACTGATTTCGCGGTCAAACCTAGAGGAATTGCGATTTTGCAAGTTGTTGAATGGCAGATTATTGCGTTAAATGTGGTTTTTATTTTAAAATTTATGTTGCGTATTGCGGGGGGAGTGGTATTTCTATCAATGGCTAGTAACCCGCACGCGCGGTTAAGCTGGCTGAAAAGGAGTGGTTAGGCGGTGTGGTTTCTGAAGCACCGAGTCACCCTCACAAACAGTAAAAATAGGACTTATGGGGCTGATGGGACAGATAGGAATGGGAATTGGAGGAAAGTTTGGGCTCGACCCCGACACTAATGACGGGGCAAGGCGGACTCTTGCCCTTGGAGGGGAAAATGGTCAGGCTTCGCAAGGAAGGACGGCGCGCTGAGGACCCCGACACTGTATCGGGGCGAGCCGCGTCGCCCTACCACCTCCAGCGGCAATTCGGTTTGCATCGCCCCTGTTATTGGCTTAGAAAGACCGTTCCGTTTGGCGGGGTGGATTCATCCCCTCGGGCGTGGTTAGCAGCAATGAAAAGTAACGTCGAAATCTACGATACGACTCTGCGGGATGGTTCGCAGGGCGAAGGAATCAATTTCTCGCTGGCGGACAAGCTCCGCATCGCCGAGAGGCTCGATGCTTTCGGCGTGCATTATATCGAGGGCGGCTGGCCGGGGTCGAATCCCAAGGACATGGAGTTCTTCCAGCAGGCGAAGCGGCGCAAGTGGAAGAATGCGAAGATCGCGTCGTTCGGGTTCACGCGGAAGAAGGGTGTGGCGGTGGAGAATGATGACCAGATTCGCATGCTGCTGGATTCCGGTTCGCCGGTGATCACAATCGTGGGCAAGACATGGCTCTTGCATGTGAACGAAGTCCTGCGCGTGAAGCCGGAGGAAAATCTGGCGATGATCGGGGACACGATCCGGTTCCTGAAGGATCACGGGAAGATCGTGGTGTATGATGCGGAGCACAGCTTCGATGGATTCAAGGATGAGCCGGATTACGCGCTGGCAACTTGGCAAGCGGCGGAGAAGGCGGGCGCGGATGTGATCTGCCTGTGCGAGACGAATGGCGGTTGTCTGCCGAGCGAGATCTCGCGCATCGTGAGTTTTGCGAAGGGCAAGCTGAATGCGCGCATAGGCATCCATACGCATAATGATTGCGGGCTGGGTGTGGCGAATGGCATCGCGGCTCTGGAAGCGGGCGCGACCCATATCCAAGGGACGATCAATGGTTACGGTGAGCGCACGGGGAATTGCAACCTGATCAGCGTGATGCCGCTGGTGCAGTTCAAGATGGGCAAAGTGGGCGTGCCGCCGAAGTCGTTGCCGAAGTTGAAGGAACTTTCTGAGTTCGTGGATGAGATCGCGAACATGCGGCATGATCCGCGGCAGCCGTGGGTGGGCCAGACGGCGTTCGCGCACAAGGGCGGCATCCATGTGCATGCGATCGAGCGCGTGGCGCGCAGCTACGAGCACATCAATCCCGAGGCGATCGGCAATCATCGGCGTGTGTTGGTCAGTGATATGTCGGGTCGCACGAACATCTTGGTGAAGGCGCAGGAGCTGGGCTTCAAGCTCACGCAGGAGACGCCTGAACTGAAGACCATCACGGCGAAGATCAAAGAGCTGGAGAACATCGGCTACGAGTACGAGGCGGCGGAAGGTTCGCTGGCGTTGCTCATCCGGCGCTTGCTCAGTCATCAGGAACTGCCGTTCAAGGTGGACGGATACCATGTCTCGATGCGGCGCGATGGTGACGCCTCAATCTGCCAGGCGACGGTGAAGGTGAAGGTGGGCGAGAAGACCGCGCATACGGTGGCCGAAGGTGACGGTCCGGTGAATGCGCTGGACGGAGCTTTGCGCGCGGCGTTGACGAGCTTCTTCCCGAAGCTGAAGAAGGTGGCGCTGACGGATTACAAGGTGCGCATCATCGACAGCGCCACGGGTACCGCCGCGAAGACGCGCGTGCTGATCATCAGCACGGACGGCAAGAACGAATGGGGCACGGTAGGCGTGCATGACAACATCATCGAGGCATCCGTGCAGGCGCTGGTGGACAGTATGGAGTATGCGCTGATGAAGAAGTAATGAGATTTGCGGATGAGGCGGAAAGCTGGCATTGTTTGAGATATGACTGCGACAGTAAAGAAAACGCGGGATGAACTGGTGAAGAAATTGACGCCGAAACAGCGCATGGATTTGGCGCAGGCTTTGATCGTCAGTGTTCAATGTCCGCCGGCCACTCATAGCGAAAAGGCTTGGGAAAAAGAGCTGGATCGTCGTTTGGACGAGTATGAAGCAGGTCGCGCCACGCTATTGTCTTCCGAAGAATCCTTTGCTTTAGCCCGGAAAGCGTTGAATGAAACCCGTCGCGCATCTGTCAGAAGCAAATCTTGAGCTTATTAAAGCGGCCCGCTGGTATGACGGCAGGGAGGCTGGTTTGGGAGATAGGTTTCTGGGGGCTGTCAAAGTTGCTGAAGCGCTGATGCAACGTAATCCCGAGTGGGGAACGCCCAATCAACGACAGACCAGAAAGTGGACCATCCCTGATTTCCCATACCATGTGGTCTATCGGGAAGAAGCAGAAAGAATATTGGTCGTAGCCTTCGCACACGGGAAAAAGCGGAAAGGCTACTGGACGAAAAGAATCAAGTGATTTTTGAGCAGATAATTATGCCCGAGATTTCTAAGGCTTACGAGCCACAGTTGGTGGAAGAGAAGTGGTATGAGTTCTGGCTGAAGCAGGGTTGCTTCACGGCGGATCCGGCGCGCGTCAGTGACAAGCGGCCGGCCTACTCCATTGTCATCCCGCCGCCGAATGTGACGGGCGTGCTCACGATGGGCCATGTGCTGAACAACACGATCCAGGACATCCTCGCCCGCAAGGCGCGCATGGATGGCAAGGAAGTGCTGTGGCTGCCGGGCACGGATCACGCAGGCATCGCCACGCAGAATGTGGTGGAGAAGACGCTGCGCAAAGAAGGCGTGATCAAGCATCGCGATGATCTCGGTCGCGAAGCGCTCGTGGCGAAGATCTGGGACTGGAAGCACAAGTATGGCGGCATCATCATCCAGCAATTGAAAAAGCTGGGGGCTTCGTGCGATTGGTCGCGCGAACGCTTCACGATGGATGAGGAGTATTCCAAGTGCGTGCAGAGCGTGTTCGTGGACCTTTACAAGAAGGGCCACATCTATCGCGGCAAACGCATGGTGAACTGGTGTCCCGTCTCGCAGACCGCGCTCTCCGATGAGGAAGTGGTGATGAAGGAGCAGAAGGGTTTCCTCTATTACTTCAAGGTGGAAGTGGTGGAAGAACCCGGCACGTTCCTGACCATCGCGACGACACGTCCGGAAACGATTCCGGGCGATACAGCCATCGCCGTGAATCCGAAGGACCCGCGTTATGCACGGCTCGTGGGCAAGCACGCGCGCCGCCCCCTGCCCGTCGAGAACCAGGCGCATCTGCCGATCATCGGTGATGAGCATGTGGATTTTGAATTCGGCACGGGCGTGCTGAAGGTAACGCCAGCACACGACAAGGCGGATTACGAAATATTTCACCGCATCCATGCGTGGGCGATCAGTGCGTCGTCCAACTCGCCGTTCATGTGGAAGCTCGCGACGATGGAGCCGATCGAGGTCATTGATGCGAAGGGCTTCATGACAGAGGCGGCGGGCAATGACCTGAAAGGCCTCGAGCGTTTCAAGGCGCGCAAGGTGGCGGCGGAGAAGCTCGTGGAACTGGGCCTGTCGGTGAAGGAAGAGCCCTATACGAACAATGTGGGCTACAGCGAACGCGCGGATGTACCGATCGAACCGCGCCTGAGCGAACAATGGTTCCTGAAGTATCCGAGCGTGGAGAAATCCCGCGCGTGCGTGGCGGATGGAGCGATGAAGTTCCATCCGGATCGCTGGGCAAAGGTGTATGACCATTGGCTCGGTGGCATCCAGGACTGGTGCATCAGCCGTCAGCTTTGGTGGGGACATCGCGTGCCGGTGTGGTATCGCGGTGAGGACGCGGTTTACTGCGGCGTGGATGCACCGGAGGGCGAAGGTTGGGTGCAAGACCCCGACGTGCTCGATACCTGGTTCAGCTCCTGGCTGTGGCCGTTCGCCACGATGGGTTGGCCGGAAGAGACGGAGACGTTGAAGAAATTCTACCCGACCACGGACCTCGTGACCGGGCCGGACATCATCTTCTTCTGGGTGGCGCGCATGATCATGGCGGGCTACGAATACAAAGGCGACCTGCCGTTCAAGAACGTGTATTTCACCGGCATCATCCGCGACAAACAGGGTCGCAAGATGTCGAAATCGCTCGGCAATTCGCCGGACCCGCTGGACCTCATCGCGAAGTATGGCGCGGATGCGTTGCGCTTCGGCGTGATGCGCGCGGCGCCGCTCGGCCAGGATATTTTGTTCGATGAACAGAACGTCGAGCTGGGCCGTAACTTCTGCAACAAACTGTGGAACGCGTGCCGCTTCCGTCAGATGGTAGGCAGTGCCGACGTTCCTGCCGAGGGAGAGATCAATCCCGATCTGCTCACCTCGGATGACAAATGGATTCTCATCCGCTTGGATCAGGCAATTCGTGAGGTGACGCAGGCGTTCACGGACTATCGCTTCAGCGATGCTACTACGACACTCTACCGCTTCTTCTGGAGCGAGTATTGCGACTGGTATGTGGAGGCTTCGAAGGCGGCCTTCTACGGCGAGGACGCCAAGCTGAAGGCGAACAAGCTCGCGGTGATCGATTTCATCCTCGGCAATATGCTGCGGTTGTTCCATCCGTTCCTGCCGTTCATCACGGAAGAGCTTTGGCATGGCATGGGTTTCTCGAAGGATCTGCCGGAAGATCGCGGCGGCAAGACGTTGATGTTCGCCACTTGGCCCAAGCCGTTGAGCGACGAGGAGAAGACTTACTTCGGCCTTGATGAAACGGCGGACAAGGTGGCCACGGCCAAGTATGAGCTGGTGTCCATCGGCCGCCATCTGCGTCGTGAGTTGAAGCTCGATCCGGCGAAGAAACTGAAGTTCGTGCTGAAGCCAGCGGGTGAATTGCCGACGGCGGAAGTCGAAGTGCTGAAGCTGTTGCTCAACGCCGAGACTATCGAAGTCAACTCAGCCTATGTGCCGCCGAAAGGCACGCCGTCCTCAGGTAACGCCTTGGGCGAACTCTTCCTGCCGACGGAAGGCTTGATCGATTTCAGCGCGGAACGTGAGCGGTTGACCAAGGAATTGGAAAAAGCACGCGCTGAAATCACCAAAGTACAAGACAAGCTGAATAACCCCAGCTTTGCCGAGAAGGTGCCGGCGAAGGTTTTGGAAGAGCACAAGCAACGGCTCATAGACTGGCAGGCGAAGGAGAAGCAGATACTGGCTTCACTTGAGAACTTGCCGCCGGAGTAAGGGCTATTACCGCCAATTTCAGGATCTGGCCGAGAACGAGCTTCCCGGCCGGTTCTTTTTCTTGGGTGGGTGGGTTAAGCATTTCGGCTGCAAATTTCTTTTGCGCTAAGCGATTCACCCCTTAAACTCCGGCGCGTGGAGCATCATAGTGTCTTGAACGACATGGCGATATGCATCGTGGCCGCCTGGCTGCTAGGCATCGTCGGCCAGTTGCTGCGGCAGCCGCTGATACTTATGTATCTGCTGGCGGGTGTCATCATCGGCCCGCGCGTGATGCAGATGGTCAGTGCGCAGGAATCCATCAAGACCATTTCAGACCTCGGACTCATTTTGCTCCTCTTCATGATTGGTCTGGAGATCGACCTGAAAAAGATTTTGGGTGCGGGCAAGCTCATCACGCTGACGGCTGTCTCGCAGATATTTGGCGGTTTTGCGTTCTCCTTCGTCTTTTTCTGGCTGCTCCGGACCTCGCTGGATAACTCGCTGAGCATCGCCTATCTCATCGTGGCCAGCGTGCTCAGCAGCACGGTCATCATCGTCAAAGTCCTGTATGACAAGCGGGAGCTGGACACCTTTGCCGGACGATTGACCTTGGGTGTCCTCGTCTTGCAAGACCTGGTGGCTATCGTGCTGCTGGCGATCCAGCCGAACTTGAACGACCCCCAGCTCAGCATTTTCGCGATCTCCCTTTGCAAGGCCGCGTTCCTGATCCTCGTCGCCTTTGTCGTCAGCCGCTATTTTCTGCCCCCTTTGTTCCGCAGCATCGCCCGTTTGCCGGAACTGGTGCTGGTCGGCGCCATCGGCTGGTGCTTTTGGGTTTCCTGGATGGCCAGCAACTTGGGGCTTTCTGCGGAGATGGGTGCCTTGGTGGCCGGGGTGGCGCTTTCCACGTTCCCTTACACCCTTGATGTCACGGCCAAGGTCACCAGTTTGCGCGATTTCTTTGTGACACTGTTCTTTGTGGCCTTGGGCATGAACATCCCGGAACCGAACTTCGACATGATCCGGGGGGCGCTGATCTTCTGTGCCATTCTCGTGGTGGGCCGGTTCATCACGGTCTTCATCCCCATGCTGAAGATGCATTGCGGCCATCGTGCCAGCCTGCTGACTTCCATCAACCTCGCCCAAGTCAGTGAATTCTCCCTGGTCATCGTGGCCTTAGGCATTCAATACGGACACATCACGGATGCCACCGCCGGAATCGTGAGCTACGCCTTCGTCATCATGGCCATCGCCTCGACTTACGCGATCGCCAATGCGGAATCCATCATCCGCCGGATGAGCACCCTGCTCAGTGACGTCAACATCGACGACCTCAACGAGGAAGGGAGCACGCTGAACATGCACGGCGGCCAGTCGAAGGTGTTTCTGCTGGGTTTCTCCTGGGCGGCCAGTTCCTTGCTGGATGACATCCGCCGCAAACAGCCGGACCTCGTGCGTGATTTGGCCGTTATCGATTTCAACCCGCAGGTGACCGAGGGCCTCAAGAAACGCAATGTACACGTCATTTATGGCGACATCAGCCAGCGGGACACCCTGTTACACTCCGGCGTGGATGAGGCTGAGATCATTGTCTGTACGCTGCCAAACAGCATCCTGAAAGGCACTACAAACCAAAAACTGGTGCGGATGCTGCGGGAGATCAATCCGCACGCGAAGATCATCATGCACGCGGAGTATTTCGCCGATCTGGCCGCACTTTACGCAGCCGGAGCCAGCTATGTGAGCGTGCCACGGCTCACGGAGGCCGCTGAACTACTGGAGATGATCGATGCAGCCAGCAAAGACCTGCTGGATGAGAAGCGTGCTGCGCAAGAAGCCTTCGTCAAGAAGCGCGACGAAGTCATCCCCTGATCTTGCCGTCCCTACTATTTCCATGAAGCTTTCCGAACTGAACCGGGCCCTGAAAACGGCCGTCACTGCTGCCCAGGCTGCCGGAGCCTTGATGCGCAAAAACCTCGGCTCCAAGAAAGTCATCAATGAAGCGACGCAGCACGATATCAAGCTGGAGCTGGATGTGCGCTGCCAGAAACTGATCGAGAAGACGTTGCAGAAGGCGTTTCCTACCATCGCCATTTTGGGTGAAGAAGGCGTGCTAGGCGATACGAGCGCCGAGTATCGCTGGGTGGTGGACCCGATCGATGGCACGGTGAACTTCACCTACGGCCTGCCACATGCCTGCGTCTCCATCGCGTTGCAGAAGCGCGGTGAGACGGCCAAAGAGCGCAAGCAGAGTGGTTATCCAGATGGCTACACAACCATCATCGGCGTGGTGTACGATCCGTTTTGCGATGATCTCTGGACAGCCATCAAGGGGCAGCAGGCGCAGTTGAACGGCAAGAAAATCTCCGTGAGCAAGCGGACGAAGTTGCAGGAAAGCATCGTGGCGATGGGCTTTGCCAAATACGAGAGCACACTGGCGAAGATGCTGCCGGTCTTCAACAAGCTGGTGCACAAGGTGCGCAAGATCCGCATCATGGGCGCGGCGGCGCTCTCGATGACGTATGTATCGAACGGTCGCATGGATGCCTACAAGGAGTATGGTGTGCGCCTCTGGGACATCGCGGCAGGCGGGCTTATCGTGGAATGCGCTGGCGGGGAATTCTGGCGACGGGCGGTGGATGACCAGCACGGTTATGAGATCGTGGTCAGCAATGGGAAATTGCGGAAGCTGATCGAGGCGGATTGATTTTTTTTGGCCACAAAAAGGCACAGAAGGCGCAAAAAGAAAATTGGCGGACAACTCTATTTTCCCCGTGCCGTCAGGCACGTAAGATTCCTAGCGGCGGCTTTTAAGCCGCCGTTTTCGTTTCAAGGGTCCACGTCGCGTAGCGACGAAAGAGAGTTGTTCTTCGGTCACTACGTGACCGTGAATCTTGAGTTCGCTAACGCGAACAAGCAGGTAACCCTTAGGTTGGTCGTTTATGCCACCGGACTAGCAGGAAAATGACTGCAAGTTGTGCAGTGATGTAGATAGAAGTCATGGCTAAAACCAAACCCGGAGCAATGTCTGCCATCTCCTTCAAGCCGTACGTATCTCCGCGAAGACAGCCGTGAAGAATTCCCGCGTAGTGGCCGACAAGCGCGATGATGATCAACATGAAGACCGAGCGTTTGTGACACCAAGGCAGGTAAGCAAACAACACTGGCCAGAACAAGAGCACTGACCCGCTAAAGGAAGTGTTGTTTAGGTAATGGCAAGGCGAAGTCGCCAAGAGATAAAAGAAGGTTGTGCCATGTCCGGCTCCAGACATGAAAAACCCAAAAATTATAAAGAACAGGCCGTAGGCCAGGCCGAAGATGAACAACCCCAGCGAGTTAATGATTCGTCGATTCAAGGGGTTGCGATGATATCATTTGGAGTAGTGCCTACCGGATCTTCTGATCCGGCAACTCGCCCTTGATGCCTTCGTCCATCGGCATGGTGTCCGGGTTGGCCCCGGCGGCCAGGATGAGCTTGTCCAACTCGGCACGCAGTTCGGCGGCTTTGCGCTTCATGAGCGGCTCGTGGATAAGGTTGACCGCCTCATCCGGGTCGGTCTTCACGTTGTAGAGTTCCTCCATGTGCTTGTCTATGCTGCCGTCGCCGTGCGGGTAGCGGATGTATTTCCAGTTGTCTGTACGGATGGCGCGGACGTTGGGCGTGTAGGGGAACTGCTTCTCGTAGTTGTATTCGTAATACCAGGAGGTGCGCCAGTCCTTGACCTTGCCCTGCACGAGCGGCTTCCAGGAACGGCCATGGATGCCGTTGATCCCTTCCACGCCGCAGAGATCGAGGATGGAGGGCGCGAAATCCAGTGTGAGCACCTGTTGCTCGATGACTTTCGGGCTCTTCGTGAGGCCGGGATAGCGGACGACGAGCGGCACGCGGATGCTGGGCTCATGGGCGGTTCGCTTGTCCACCATGCCGTGCTCGCCGTTGAGCAGGCCGTTGTCCGCGGTGAAGATGAAGATCGTGTTGTCCAGTTCGCCCATCTCCTTGAGCTGCTGGTAGAGCAGACCCACGCTGTCATCGACGGAGAGGATGGTGCCCCAGTAGGCGCGGGTCATGTTCTCAAAGGCCGTGACCCCGGCCGGTGATGTGTCCGGGAAGTTCTTGCGCCATTCGAAGAGCGGGCCATAGATGCCATGCCACGTACTGAGACGCTGTTGCACCCAGGTGGGTTTCTTAGCGAGCTGGAATGCGGTGTAGGGATACGGCACGCGGACATCGTTGAAGGTGTTCGTGTATTTCGGCTCCGGGAAATAGAAGCTGTGCGGGGCCTTGTGGCCGAGCATGAGCAGGAAGGGCTGACCGGGCTGGCGGTCCTTCATCCAGTTGAGTGCGAGATCGGTGACGACATGGGTGTAGTAGCCGGGGATGACCTTGCGCGTGCCGTCCACGTTGAACTCGGTGTCATAGTACTTCCCCTGCCCTTTGTGCGTGACGAAGTAATCGAACCCGGGACGTTTTTCGTCATTATCCTCGCCCATGTGCCATTTGCCGATGTAAGCGGTCTGGTAACCGGCATCCTGCAAACGGCGCGGGAAACTGACCATATCCCGAGGATATTCGGTGAAATTATCCTTCACGCCATGCGTATGGGCGTAAACCCCGCTAAGGATGGAGGCGCGGCTGGGCGAGCAGAGCGAAGTGGTGCAGAAGGCGTTCTTGAAATACACACCTTCCTGGCCGAGCCGGTCGATGTTGGGCGTCTTGATGTGCGGATTCAGGCCGGACAGGCCGATGGTATCCCAGCGCTGGTCATCGGTGAGGACGAAGACGACATTGGGATGCTTCTTGGAGGCGGCGTGAGACTGGCCGGTGGAGCCCAAGACGAAAGCAACGGTGATGAGCGCGACCAAGGCCGCCCGGTGAAGGTATGTGCGCAAGAGCTTCATAGGAGGAATGCTGTAAGTGATAGCCGGGAACGTGGTCCGGTGCAAATGGGAAGTGAGGGGGAGAAACCGCAGAATACGCGGAATACGCAGACGACGAAAGCTTAGCGGCTCTGTTTGAGCTTTTGGATGGTGGCGTTGAGATCCACTTCCGCCCGGAATTGCACCACGGCGGTAAAGAGGCTGAACAAGAGGAGGAATACAGAGAATATCCGTAAAAGGCGAGTACCGTGCTTTATCGGGTAGATAAAGAAGAGGCCGGCACAGAGGAACCAGCCCCAGCAATCACAGAGCATCATGCTGCCCAAGATCAGACCGATTACGCCGGTCCCGAAACTTAATCGGGCAACATAGGGCTTAGGCAATTCGCGTTTTAAAAGACCGCTCACTTCCCTTTATATCCTTCCCACAACCACTCCAGCGCCCCGGGCAAGGTCTGCCGCGTCACCCGTCCATCCGTATGCCCAGCGGCTTCAGCGAAGACATAACGATACGGGTATCCTTTTGCCTTTAGCACGGCGGCCATGCGTTGATTCGCCATCACCCAGTTGTGCAGGGAGGCTTCATCGCGGTTCCAGCCGTTGTCCTTTTCGCTGATCTCGAGCCAGATGCGGAGGGGTTTGCGTTCGCTGTTCGGGATGAGCGTGGCGTGATATTCCCAGGCGCCACGGGGTGTCTCGGTGCTCTTCGGCGATTGCTGGTCCACGTAGGTGCCGGAGTAGGTGAGCACGCGGCGATAAAGGTCCGGGCGATACCACGCCATGGAGAGCGCGGCGGAACCGCCGGAGCTGCCGCCCATGGTGGCGCGGCCTTCCGGGTCTTTCGTGAACTTGAGATGGTATTCCTTCTCGATGCGCGGGAGCACTTCCTTCTCCACGAACTCGGCGTAGAGGCCGGACATGGTGTCGTATTCCAGGCCGCGCTGGCTGCCTTTGGAATCGCCCCCGCCGGAGTTGATCATGATGGCGATCATCACCGGCACACGTTTTTCGTGGATGAGGTTATCGAGCACCTTGGGCAGCGTGCCCAGATAGCCGAGGCCGTCTTGCGCAACGATGAACGGTGCGGCGGTGCCGGGCTTATACTGCTTGGGCACATAGACGGCGACCTTGCGTTTGTACGGGACCGGGGGCGGCTGGTTCTTGGCGATGCCGGGGTAGATCTTGCTCCCGGTGGAATCCATCGTGAACTGATGGATGGTGCCTTGCGGAACGCCGGGTTTCACTGTCAGTTCAGGCGCGTTCGCGTAGTTCGGGCCGATGATGAACTCGACGTTGTCCTTCGTGCGCGTGGGACTGGCGGGGAGATTCGTGCTGGTTGTCGGGGCAGGTGATTTGGCATCGGCGGCTGAGGCAGTGGGCAGGCCAGCAGATAGGACAGTGAGGACAGCGCAGAACTGGACGATGAATTTCATGTGGTTGGGGAAAGATGACAGAGACGGGGAGTTGGGCCAAGGGGGGAAATCGTTTTACGAGAGGTGTTTTGCCTTCTGGATGCCCGCTTTGCTTAGGTACGTTGCTGCGGGTTGGGACAACCCGCGCCCCATGGGCTAAGGCGATTTGTCGGATGCGGTGAAATCTTTCCACACGCCTGGAGTCAGCAGTTCGAGGAGGTGGTTGTCGGGGTCGCGGAAGTAGAGGCTGATGCCGCCTTTGGGCCACTGCACGGTGCGTTCGATGGGAATCTGCAACTGCTGCAGTCGTTTCTGCCAGGCAGTCAGGGAATCTCGTGGAATGTTGAACCCGATATGCTGGGTGCCAGTGGCGCGGTGGAAAGGGATGATGCCGAAGGGGAGCACGGTATCCTGCGTGTTCTCGCCGCGCTCGAAGAGGATGAGGATGCTGCGGTCATCCACTTCCAGCGCGCAGAAACGGGCATCTTCCTGCAAAATCGGGCAACCGAGCAGGCCGAGGTAGAAGGCGCGGGAGCGGGCGAGGTTTTCGACGGAGAGACAGGTTTCGAGGATGGAGACGGGGAGGACCATGGGCATAGAGATTAGAAGTGTCAGTATTGCCCCTCGATGACTTTGATGTCGGGGGGCGGGGTTTCGGTGATGTCTTCGATGATGATTTTGCCGTAGCCGAGGCCTTGCTGGCGATTTCCATTCACGCGGGACATGAGAATCAAGCCTTTCACGGCTTCGGTATTATCACAATCAAAGACGGCGTCATCCGGAGCCGCTTTCAGATCCTCAAATGTCACGCCCACGGGTGCTTTCGCGAAGCCAAAGCCGGGACTGAAACGGAAGAAGTCCAGAAACGGGATGTCGCCGTAGCGGTTGGCACCCCGGGTCTGCTGGCCGATCCGCCAGTCTCCGCCGAAGTAGGGCAAGCCGCCCAGGTGCGACACAGCCATGCGCCCCTCAACGACATCCTTGCCGGTGAAGCTCCGTTTACCAGCCGTATTGAAGGCATAACGCAGAACCACATAGCGCAATCGGAAAAGATCCACGTTGAGGCTGGCCGGGTCAGCGATACCTTGTTGCACATTGAGGCAATGCCATTGGGAGGCATAGCCGGGTGCGGAAAAGAAAATGAGATAACTGCCATCGCTTAACTTGGGGAAGGAGAGTTTGCTGGCGCCCGGCTGAGCGACGGAGGAAGTGATAACGTCGGGGGAACCCATTTTCTTGAGCTGAACTTTCACCAAGGTGAGCTGTTCATCCTCCATGGAGAGGGCGAGTTGAAGATCGACATCCGCGACACCACTGGTTTTGGCGCCAGATTCTGGACTGTGATCGGTCAAGGACGCCTGCTCGATGATTTTCAGACCAGCGGGCGGCGTCTCGGTGATGTCCTCGATCATGATCTTGCCGTAGCCCAAAGGTGCTTTGTGATTGCCTTGAACCCGGCAGAAGAGGGTCAGACCCTTGACGGCCCGGAGGCGCTCGCTCTGGTAAACACCTTTCTCCGGAGCTACCATCAAGTCGTCAAAGGCGACACCTGCTGGGGATTTGGCAAACCCATGATCGGACTCATGCCGGTGAAAATCCAAGAACAGGGTGTCACCGAAAGTGGTGCCGGAGGCGTCGTGCTGGCGGAGCAGCCAGTCCGTATAGAAGTAAGGCAAGTTTCCCAAAGGAGCTACGGCCACCCGGGCGGTCTCAACCCGTTTGCCAGTCAGCGCCCGTTCGCCCCAAGTATTGAACGCGTAGCGTATAACCGCATAACGCTGACGGTAGAGCTTTACTTTCAGACTGTCTTTATCCCAAGTGCCATCCTTGATCGAGACCGGGTGCCATTGGGTGGCATAGCCGCGGGCGGAGAGGTAAACGTAGTAGTTCCCATTGGTGAAGCTGGCGCAGGAGAGCGTGGTGGTGGTGCCGGGCTGGAGGTTCGTCAACGTGGTGACCAGTGTGTGCCTTCTTTCCGTCATGAGTTCCATTTTGATGCTGGCGGGCCGGGCGTTTTCCGTGGTGAGGTCGAGTTGAAGATTTGAACTGGCCGGGCGCTTAGGAGGAGGAACGCCGATGATATTGATGCCCGGAGGTGGTGTTTCGGTGATGTCTTCGACCATCACTTTGCCATAGCCCGTTTCTTGCGGGCTGTTTCCTTCAATGCGGCAGAAGAGGGTCAAGCCTTTGACGGCCTTGATGTTCTCACAGCGGTAGGCATTGTTTTCGGGAGCTTCTGACAAATCTTCGAACTCGACTCCGGCAGGTGCTTTCGCAAAACCAAAACCTTTGCTGTAGCGATGGAATTCCAGATAAGGAGTGTCGCCAAAGAGAGCAGTGCCGTTCTCGGTTTTCTGCCAGATCTGCCAATCACCCTGGAAGTGGGGCAACCCTTTCCAATGAGACACGGCGGCCCGGCCTTCTTTGAGGTCGCCACCTGCAAGCTTCCGGTCGCCCGCAACGTTGAAAGCATAACGGAGAATCACGTAGCGCTCGCGGTAGAGCGTCACTTTGAAGGCACCTTTATCGGCCGCACCTTGCTTTATTACCACGCGCTGCCATTGAGGGGCGTAACCGGGCGCGGAGAAATAGACGTAGTACATGCCATCGGTGAGGCCGGGTAAGGTGAGTTTGGTGCTGCCCGGCAGGAGGTCGGGCAGGGTTTGGATGATGTTGCGCGAATTTTCTGACTTGAGCTCCGCCTTCACCTTGGCGGGGCGATGGTCTTCGATGCTGAGGTCGAGCCGCAGGGTAAGGTCGATGGTGGTTGGGGGTGGCGTGGCTGGCTGCGCCTTCAGTGCGGCCAAGGGGATGAGCGCGGTGAGGGACAGGATCAGGAGCAGTGCGCTTACAATTGAAAAGGAGGAACTGCGCAGTCGTCCAGCAGCGCGAACCGGAACCCGGGCATGCCTTGGCCATGGGGAAGTCATGGCGGCAAGCTAGCCGTCATGATGCGGAGATTCAACCCGGGAATGGAACTGGCTGCATCATTTGGTTTCAGACCGGTCACGATAGCTGTGCAGGTCGAATTTTCCATCCTGCTTCAGATCACGGTAGCCGTTGGGCAGTACGGGGCCGAACTTGTGGAAAGGGGGATAGCCCTCGCCCCGATGGTAGAGAATGTTTTCCTGGTCGGTGAAGCGGCCGCAACACAGCAGTTCAGAGTAAAGGCATGTTCCGTCAACTTCGTAAGGGGTGATGTCGATCCACTCGGGCACTTTTCCACCGCGCCAGAGCCGCTCGACCACTTCTTCCGCAGAGCGTGGGATGCGGCGGTCCGTCTGCGGGCAATTGTGGTCCGGGAAGAAGTATTCACCCGGGGCGAGCGGGTTTTTGTCGTAAGAACCGTTCAGGATGATGAAATAACGGTCTAGAGCCGGAATCTCGTTCCAGCAGAGCAGCTCGATATTGTGGCGAACTGCTTCAGTGCCGAGCTGGAGGTGGCGGCGAAATTGTTCACGGGTGATGGGCATTATTTAAGGTCCCCAGTGGATGATGAACGGTGCGTCAAGGGTCAATGGATCATTTTTTCGTGATGAGCATATAAAAGCCGGTGAACTCTTATCGGGCAAGGAGTTCAGCGCGCTGCGCGTCCCTGTGGTTGCGTTGCTGGTGTTCCCACGGTGGGCCATCCCAGCAGTTCCCGAAGCCGCTGTGATTTCATAGAGAACGTCAAAATGATGGCTACACTTAAGCAGAAAAGGGCTATCCAGTAAGGATGTTCCTCATGCTCATGGAGGAAGACGTCACGGGCAGGATCGCCGGCATAATGAAAACGGACAGTGTCCGGTACTTTATCCATCAGGTAGCGCTGTGCCCGGGCGTGGACTTTTGTTTCGGTCCCCTCGATCAGGATGGTGAAGTCGACTCGCGGCACCGAGTATTGCCGGATCGGTTCGCGAGAAATAATACGGCCAGAGACGATTGGAGCGTTTCGAGCGGTAAAGATGTCCACCGATTCCCAAAGGGATGCGGCACCACAGGCAGTCGCCAGGATGATGACAACGACCATGTAGGTTGGCGAGATCATGACCAAGTCGAACGGAGGCGGGGAGGGGCACCAATCATGACGGGTCAGAAATCATTGTCAGGGTTGCGGACGCGCAATGTTTTGAAAGCCGGTTCCGAGCCGTGCTCGCAGATCATATAGATTCGCAGGTGGGGAATCATCATCCGTGTGCCGTTGTGCGCTTCGATCTCAAGATAGCCGCCGATCAGTGCGGTCGCGAACTCATGCTTCTTCTGTTCAAATGTACGTATGCCGATGATTTGTACGTTTTCATAGAGCCGGTCCTCACTGATGATGGAACAGTAAAGATCGTAGCGCTTGGACAAATCAAATACAGCGACTGGAATCGGGTCGCCCGTTCCGCCTGAGCCTAGTGGCTCACCGCGAGGATTGCTGAATAGGCTCATAGCTGGATGAAGCTGATGATTGGCTGACAGGCATTTCGTGCAAGATGGTTTGGCCGGGAAGACTCTTTAGCTGGGTGGAGACAGTTAGCAATCACGCCTGGTCCCAGTAGGCGCCGTCGGACCATTTGATGCGTTTGTCGCGGTCTACGAACTGGCCGGTGATGTGGCCCCAGCCTTCACCGCTGACGATCTGGAAGGTGTCTGGTCCGGTGATGCGGCCGGTGGCGAGTTTGCCGTCCTCGTTGACGAGGAGCAAAATGGGGCCTTGCTGGAAGATGGCGCAAGCCCGGCCGGAGAAGGTCCAACTGCCGGGGATGGGACGAGTGCGAATCTTGGGGGGCTTGGCATCAAGGGCGAAGGCTTCGGTGGAGAGGAGAGCGCCGGCGGCGAGGGCGACGGTTTTGAGGGCGGTGCGACGAGTATGGTCATTCATAGGGGTGAGAGGTTGGACGGTAAGTTGGTGGTTTTGCTCCAAGATTGATGAGGAGGGTTTAGACCGGATGGACAAGATTTACAAGAATTTGGTGATGGCCCGCTAAACAGGGGAAAGGGGAGGGGAGGGGAAGGACACGAACCCCGACCAAAACGCCGGGGTGAAGTTTCACGAATTGGCACGAATTATTTCGAGGGGAAAGGCATTTTTCGGCCTAATTAAACGCTTAACTGATTGATTATTAGGTTGTTAGGTGTTTTTAAAATATTTTCAAGAAAAAGGGACCTAGGACAGCGGATGTCCTAGTGACTTGGTTAGAGTGGGTGGCAGAAATGATGGAGCAGGACAAAAATGACGAAGGAGGAGGGATGAAAATGCAAAACCGAAAGTTTGGTGAGGTGGGGAAAGTGGCGGGGTCGAGAGCGGGCTGGTTGGGAAGGATGGGGAGGGGTTGCTTTTTCCTGTGGCAAACGGATTGCCAAGCGGCTTTTTTCCCGATAATCATGGCCGGAATGAAACGACTTCTCCCGACAGTTGGTGCTGCTTTGCTGGCCATCGCGCTGGTGGTCCATGCTGACCCGCAAGATGAGCTATACGCGACGTATTACGGTATGTTGCAGGATGCCGAGAGTTTGCTGGCGAAGGGGGAGGAACCGGCGGCGTTGGTCCGGTATCGCGAGGTGCAGGAGGGCTTGCAGAAGCTGCAATCGGCGTATCCGGGCTACAACACCACGGTGATCAAGTTCCGTCTGGAGTACGTGACGCAGAAGATTGCGCCACTGGCGGCGAAGCATCCGAACATCAAGCCGACGCCGAAACCGGCAGTGGCTGCGCCCAAAGTGATGCCGGGCAAGGAGAACGTACCGGCACCAGTGCCGCAACCGGTCTTCACGGACACGGAGATCACGCGCCTGCATGACCAATTGATCAGCCTGCAGACGGAGAAGATCATGCTGCAGAAGCAGCTCAAGGACGCGCTGGCGGCCCAGCCGGCGGCGGTGGATCCGAAGGAGATGGCGAAGGCGCAGGCAGCCCTTTTGGATACGCAGAAGGAGCGCGATCTGTTGAAGACGAGCTTGCAGCAGGAACAGGCGAAGGCGGCGAAGCTGGTGGACCCGAAGGAGGTCACAGCGGCCCGCGCGCAACTGGCGGACACGAGCAAGGAACTGGCGGCGCAACAGAAGGCGGTGGCGAAGTTGACGGAGGAGAATGCCAGCCTGGAGAAGAAGTTGAGCAAGGATTTGCCGGGCTTGAAGGAAGAGGTTTCCACGTTGAAGAAACAGGTCGCAGACGCGAACAAGGCGGCGGGCAACGCCTTGAAGCTGGAGGCGACTAACAAGGATTTGGCATCGAATCTGGCGGCGGTGAAGGCGGAGAATGAGTCGCTGAAGTCGGCGAGCAAGAAGATGGGCGATCTGGCCAAGCTGGAAGCGGCGAACCGGACGCTGGAGGCGCAGGTGGGCACGCTCAAGAGCGAGAACAGCACGCTGAAGGACGCCGCGAAGAAGGCGGGTGACGTGGCGAAGCTGGAGAGCGAATTGAAGGCCGCGCGGGCGGAGAACGAGACGTTGAAGGCGGCCAGCAAGAGCATGGGTTCCGTCGCCAAGCTGGAGACGGAGAACCGCACGCTGGCTGCCGAGGCGAAAAGCCTAAAGGCGCAGAGTGAAGCCCTGGAGGAGCAGCTTAAGGCCGAGCAGAAGCGCGCGGCGAACATGGCGAAGTCATCCAATGCGGATGAGGCTTTGAAGAAGGAATTGACGGAGACACAAAAGCGGCTCGCGGAGCAGCAGAAGGCGGTGGAGCAGGCGCGAAAGGGTGAAGCGCAGGCGCGTTCGGCCGCGGAAGAAGCCGGCAGGGTGGCGATGCAGTCGAAGGCGCAGGCGGAGGAGGCGGCGAAGTTGCGCAGGGAGAATGCGAAGCTGGAGGCGTTGCTGACGGACCCGAGTGCGTTCGCGGCCGCACCGACAGCTTCCGGAAAAGCGGCGGACCAACTGGCGATGTTGCGCGCCCGCATCGAAGTTTTGGAAGCGAAGAAGGTGCCTTACACGAAGGATGAGCTGGCACTCTTCAAGGCCCCGACATCGCCGACGGCGCTGGTGGCGTCGATCGAGAACAAGCCGACGGCGGGCGGTGCGGATGAACTCCCGGCGGCGGCACGGCCGCTGGTGGCGGAGGCGCAACGGGCCTTCAACGAGAAGCGCTACGATGTGGCGGAGGACAAGTATGAGCAGGCGTTGAAGCTGAACGAGAACAACGTGTTCACGCTGTCCAACCTCGCGGCGATCCAGATGGAGCAGAACAAATTGCGTGACGCGGAAAAGAACCTGAACAAGGCCATCGGCCTGAAGAAGGATGATGCATACAGCCTGTCGCTCCTGGGCATCTTGAAGTTCCGCCAGGACAAGTATGATGACGCGCTGGAGCTGCTGAGCCGCTCGGCGCAGCTCGATCCGAACAGTGCGGACACGCAGAACTTCCTGGGCATCACGCTGAGCCAGAAGGGGCAGCGCGGCGCGGCGGAAGCGGCCTTGCGGAAGGCGATCCAGATCGCCCCGGGCAACGCGAACGCGCACCACAATCTCGCGGTGGTCTATGCGACGCAGACACCGCCGATGACGGAGCTGGCCCGCTGGCATTACCAGAAGGCGCGCGGTTACGGGCATCCGGTGAATGCGGAGCTGGAGAAGCTCATGGGCAAGTAGGCCGGTATGTTGCGGCAGACAGTCCATGAGATCGCGATCCCGACGAAGGGACGCGGCTTCACGAACTTCACGGCGGAGGTGGAGCGGCTGGTGGCGGAGGCCGGATTTAAAACCGGGCTCGCTACGCTCCATCTCCAGCACACCTCGGCCTCGCTGCTGATCCAGGAGAATGCGGACCCGGAGGTGCGACGCGATCTGGAACGGTTCTTTGCGCGGTTGGTGCCGGATGGCGATCCGCTCTTCCGGCATACGTGCGAGGGCGAGGACGATATGCCGGCGCATGTGCGGACGGCGCTCACGGCGGTGAACCTGAGCATCCCGATCACGGGCGGTTCACTGGCGCTGGGGACGTGGCAGGGGATTTATCTGTGGGAGCAGCGGACGCATCCGCACAGGCGCACGGTGGTGGTGCATCTCCTAGGAGAATGATGTCAGAGCGTCGAGGGTGAGACGCCGACGGCGACGATGCTGCAGGCCTGGACGACGTTGAGGCCGAGGCGTTCGGCTTCGGCGAGGACTTCGTCGGATTCGGTGCCGGGGTTGAGCCAGAGTTCGTCGCAGCCTTTTTTGGCGATGTCGGGCAGGACTTTCAGGACGACGGGCGGGGGCAGATAGACGCTGACCATCTGCGGACGCACGGGGACATCGAGGATGCTGGCGTAGGCGGTCAAACCCTCCACGGTGCTCTCCTTGGGGTTCACGGGGTAAACGCGGTGGCTTTTGAGCACGAAAGCGCGCACGGCTTTGTTGCCGTATTTTTTGCGGTCGCTGGAGGCCCCGAGAATGGCGATGGTCTTCATCACGGGAAAGATAGTGCAGAACAGCAGATTGACCAATGACGAAATGGCCCGTTGCACGGGCAGGCCTATATTTGCACGGGCAATCCGATATGATACGCGAAGCTACATTACAGGATGCGGAGAGGATCAGTGCCATCTACAATCATTACGTGATGGGCACGACGATCACGTTTGAGGAGGAGGCGGTGTCCGCCGAGATGATGCGCAAACGCATCGCGGATGTGACGGCGGCGTATCCTTGGCTGGTCTTTGAGGAGGGTGGAGAGGTGCTGGGCTACGCGTATGCGCGGAAGTTTCACGAACGCGCCGCTTATCGTCACACGGCGGAGCTGGCGGTGTATCTTGCGGATGGATGCCATGGCAAGGGTGCGGGCAGTGCGTTGTATCGCGACCTGATTGAGCGGTTGAAGAAATTAAATGTGCATGTCGCGCTCGGCGGTATCGCATTGCCGAATGAGAAGAGCGTGGCGCTGCACGAGAAGCTGGGGTTCAAGAAGGTGGCGCACCTGGAAGAGGTGGGCTGGAAGTTCGGGCAGTGGATTGATGTGGGGTATTGGGAGTTGAAGCTGTGAGTTGATTCCTCACGTGCTTTGACTGTGGTCCAGCAAGGGGAACTTGAATAACGATTCGTACTCTTTGCCGAAATCCATGACGTGACTTTTGGTGGCGTGTTTTAAAAGGCAATGCCGTTTTACGTTTCCTTCCGCCGCGAGCCACACGAGGTTCAATTGGAAGCCGTTGAAGTCGGAATCGGTTGGATTCCTTTCATGGCAAATTTGGAGGCCGACAATTTGATCCCATGAGATGGTTTCTTTGAGGTCCTTGCAGGTGATGGAAATGGTCTTGGCCTTGGGGTCGATGATGATGTGTTGCCCGCAGGCATTGCGGATGAAATAGGCTATAAGTCCGCAAATGCCGGCCCAAACGCAGCCGAGGGCCAGCCAATACTTGAGTTTGAAAAGCATCGCCTCGGTCTCCAAGGGCGCCAGCAGAAATACGACGGCGATAGCGAGCATCACGCCGAAGAACCCAAAGTGCGAATACGAGGACTCCTGATAATAGATTCCATCTCGCTCATGCAGGCCCACGTCCGGGAGCGCGCCGCTGCTGTTGTAGCGGATGTCCAACGCCTCGCGGGGAATGTCCGGCGCGTTATTCGTGGGGACCTTCATGGAGGCCGAAAACCTTTTCTTTGTATTACTGCTTTGAGTCGAGGGCCTGTCAAGGTGATGGAAACAAACGGCGGACGACATACGCGATCAGCCAACCAGCCGAGGCGGTGACAAAGGAGCAAACACAGACGGAACCGATGATCAGGGGCCACAACATCAGATTGAACAAAGGGCTGGTCTCGTCGCTTTGACCGGGAGGCAAAGGAGCGGTCAAGAAGCGATACCAAAACAATGAGCTGCATACCGTCCCCAGTATCCAACCCATCATGATATAGGGCCAGATCGGTCGTGCTGGTGCATAGTTAAACGACATCGTGACCTCTCTTGCGATGCGCTCTTCGGCTCATCACGCTCGCGAACGTATCGCCAATATAGGCGACGCCCCCAAGGACAAGGCCAATGGCAGCCACCACCATCACCAAATCCCGGTCTTGGAAACCAACGACGATGAGGATTCCCATCACGATAAATCCGATGACCATGGAACGCCGCAAACGAGTGACCTCAATGGTGAGTTGGGCAACCTGTCGTTCGAGTTCAATCTGTTGGTCGTTCATAGTGCCCCCAAAATGCTTGGTGAATAATATGAAGGCCCTGATTTGGTGGGTCAAATGAGAAAGCGGTCGGTGGCGGGTTCAATGAAAAGCCAATGGTAATTGTCTGTGGTCGTTTTATCTGAAACTGCTTATGACATTTCACCTTGCTGCGGGTTGAGACAACCCGCGCCCCAGTGCAGGAGGTCAGCGCGCTCTGACGAGGCGCGGATACGCATCGGAAGGAGAAAGGCCAGAGCCTCCTTACGTCGTCTGCTACGGTAATAAGACGTTTCCTTGGACTTCGCCTTGCCGGGCAGGGGGTTAGGCCGCACAATCCGTCTCGCACATGCCGGAAACGTTCCGTAATTGGGCTGAAGAGACTGAGCAGTTCGTTCTCGAAGTGATTTTTGACCGCCGCCAGGGGAAAAGGGCCACGGCGGTGCGCACATTGCTGTACGGGATGTCCAAGGTCTTTCAAGGGATCGTGAAGGCGCGCAAGTTCCTCTATGACGTGCGCATCCTGCGGGATACCACGCTGGGCATCCAGGTGATCGCAGTGGGGAACATCACTGCAGGGGGCACAGGTAAGACGCCGGTGGTGGAGAAGTTCGCACGTGAATTGCAGGATCAGGGACGCAAGGTGGCGATCCTCTCCCGCGGTTATCGCTCCAAGCCGCCGCCGCTGCGTCGTCGCTTGATCAACAAGATCCTTTTTCGCGAAGACGCGACGCCGCCGCGCGTGGTGTCCGATGGTAAATCGCTTTTGCTGGATTCCGAGACAGCCGGGGATGAGCCGTACATGCTCGCCTCCAACCTCAAGGACGTGGTGGTGCTGGTGGACAAGGACCGTGTGAAGAGCGGCCGGTATGCAGTCCAGAAATTCGGCTGCGACATCCTGTTGCTGGATGACGGCTTCCAGTATTGGAAACTGCGCGGGCGCCGGAAAGATATCGTGCTGATCGACTGTCAGCAGCCGTTTGGCAATGAGCACATGCTGCCGCGGGGCACCTTGCGCGAGCCGCCGCCGCATCTGGCGCGGGCGAGCGTGATCTTCCTGACGAAGAGCGATGGCAACACGGCGGAGCTGCGCAAGCGCATCGCGAAGTACAATCCCACGGCGGGCATCATCGAGTGTGTGCATCATCCGTTGTATTTCGAGGACGTGTTCACGGGCGAACGGCACGGGCTGGATTTTCTGAAAGGGAAACGGGTGGCTTCATTCAGCGCCATCGCCCAGCCGGAGAGTTTCGAGCAGAGCCTGGTGAAGCTGGGCGCGGAACTGGTGTACACGAAGAGTTACGCGGACCATCACCGGTTCACGCAGCAGGAGGTCTTGAACGCGATCAACCGCAGCAAGAAGCGGCAGGCGGAGATGATCATCACCACGCAGAAGGATGCGGTGCGCTTCCCGAAGATCGACCGGCGCGACCTGCCCATCTACTTCATGCGCGTGGAGATCAAGATCCTCAGTGGCGCGAAAGATTTTCAGGATTGCGTGCGGCAAATTTGTTTCCGGTAACTGATTGATGGCCAGATGGACAAAGTGCTCTACATCATCGCGTGGACGTTTATCAAGCTGCTGCAGTCGCTGCCGCTGCGTGGAGTGGCGCGGCTGGGGCGGGCGGGCGGTGCGCTGGGGTATTGGATTGACCGGCGGCATCGCCGGGTGATGCTGGAGAATCTGACATACTGCTTCGGTGACGAGCGTACGCGCGAACAGATCCAGGAACTGGCGCATGAGAATTTCAAGCGGATCGGGGAGAACTACGCCTGCGGCATCAAGACCGCTTCCATGTCGCTTGCAGAATTGAAGCCGCACTTCGAGTTCGTAGGCGCGGACCGGCTGCATCTAGGCAGTGCGGAAGCGACCTCGCAGAGCCGGGTGGTGGCCATCGGGCATTTCGGGAATTTCGAGCTGTATGCGCGGTTCGGCCAGTTCGCGCCGCCGTATCGTTGTGCCACGACGTATCGCGGCTTGCGCCAGCCGGCGCTGAACAAATTGTTGCTGGATCTGCGGAAGAAATCGGAGTGCCTGTTCTTTGAACGGCGCACCGAGGCGTCCGCGTTGAAGGCGGCAATGGCTTCCTCCAATCTCCTGCTCGGTTTGCTGGCGGATCAGCATGCGGGGGATCGCGGATTGAAGCTGCCGTTCTTCGGGCGGGATTGTTCCACGAGCGCGGCTCCGGCGGTGTTCGCGCTGCGATACAACTGCCCGCTGCACACAGCTATCTGTTATCGCATAGGCCTGGCCCAGTGGCGGGTGGAGGTGGGCGATGAGATCCCGACGGTGTTCAAGGGTGAACCGCGGTCCGTGGAAGAGATCAGCCGGGAAATGAATCTGGCGTTTGAGGCAGCCATCCGGCGCGACCCGGCGAACTGGTTCTGGGTGCATAACCGTTGGAAGGCGAACAAGTATCGCGGTGGCCGGGAAACGAAGAACGGCCAGGGCAAGACGACCATCCCGGTCGAATACCCGGAGGCGGAGGCATGAGTGTGGAGCCCAAACGCATCTTGGTCCGTGGCGTGAACTGGCTGGGGGATGCGGTGATGACTACACCGGCGATGTTCCGCTTGCGCGAGCGGTTTCCCGAGGCACACATCACCTTGCTCACGCCGGAGAAATTGGCGGGATTGTGGGAGAAGCAATCTTGGTTGAATGAGGTCATCACCTTCGGGGCTGATGATTCGCTTTGGGGCGTGGCGAAGAAATTGCGCGGGCAGGGGTTTGATATGGGGGTGGTTTTGCCTAACTCAACCCGGTCCGCCTTGGAGCTGTGGCTGGGTGGGGTGGGGAATCGGACGGGTTACGGCGGGCGGGCGAGGTCTCTTTTGCTGAATCAAGTGGTAGAACGGACCCCGGGATTGGTCGCCATGCGGAAACGGACGGTGGCGGAAATCCATTGTTTGGTAGCTGGGGAGGCGGATACGGCCCCGAAACCGAGCTTCAAGGATCACCAGCTACACCACTACCTACACCTCGTGGCAGCTTTGGGGGCGAGTGCGGAGCCGCTTTTTCCCAAAATTGAGACAAATTTGACTGAACTTGAGGCGATTTGGGCGAAATTCGGGTTGCCAAAGGATGGTAAACCCGTTTTTGGGCTGAATCCGGGGGCGGAGTATGGTCCGGCGAAGCGCTGGTCGGCAGAGAACTTCAGCACGGTGGCGGGGCAGGTCAATCAGCAGGTCGGCGGGCATTGGCTGGTCTTTGGTGGTAAGGGGGATGTAGTTCTGGCAGAGCAGGTTGTGAATGGGGTGAAGGCACAGCTTGGAGCGGCGGGCGGCGGGGCAGTGGTCAATCTGGCCGGGCGAACCAGCTTGCGGGAACTGGCGGTGATTCTCAGTGGTTGCCGGGTGGTTCTCACGAATGACACTGGCCCTATGCACCTAGCCGCAGCAGTGG
The DNA here is from genome assembly GCA_964589735.1 of uncultured Verrucomicrobiota bacterium. GTDB lineage: Bacteria > Verrucomicrobiota > Verrucomicrobiia > Limisphaerales > JAEYXS01 > JAEYXS01. Next base: position 65,246 of record CAZPUL010000004.1, read on the forward strand.
GAACCAAGGTGGTTGCGATTTTTGGAAGCACTTCTCCGGAATTGACCGGGCCTGGCTTGCCGGGAGACGAAAAGGTGGCATTTCTCAGGGGAAACGCCCCGTGCCAGCCCTGTTTTCTGAGGGAATGTCCGGTGGACCGGCGGTGTTTGACCAGCGTGCCGGTGGATTTAGTGGTTCGCGAAGTGGTCAAAATGACACAGTTTTCGGCTTAAGAGCGAGGTTTGGGGATTAATCTGCAAATTGATTTGCATGGCACCCTGATTGCTACATTCTCAAACTGCGGTCAGTGGAAGGCAATCCGTGGACGCATAGAGTCGTACTTATATATAAAACCGCCTTTCACTATGTCCACGCCGCACATAGAGAAAAGGTAAACAAATGAAGATCCAAACCTCCCGCAA
>CAZPUL010000004.1:65746-189162 GCA_964589735.1 uncultured Verrucomicrobiota bacterium
CAGACGACCAGAAATAATCTGACGGCACGGCCGGGAGCCTCCCTCCCGGCCTTTTCTTTTCTCGGACTTGACTTTGGTATGCGGATTGCTATTACTTTATTTGCGGTTTGCGAAAGGCAATCTGTGGACTGCACGAGTCGTACTCATAAATAAACCAGCCTTTCGCTATGGTCCACGCCGCACATAGAGAAAAGGTAAACAAATGAAGATCCAAACCTCCCGCAAGAGCGGTTTCACGCTGGTAGAAATCATGATCGTGGTGGCCATCATCGGCCTCCTGGCTGCGATCGCGATCCCGAACTTCGTGAAAGCGCGGACGACGGCCCAGAAGAACGCGTGCATCGCGAACCTGAAGCAGATCGACGGCGCGAACCAGCAATGGGCGCTCGAGAACAAGAAGACGGACAGCGACACGGTGGACTCCGCCGGATCGGTGACGTATCTCAAGGGCGGCGTCGCCCCGACCTGCCCGGCTGGCGGCAGCTACAACATCGCGGTCGTGGTGTCCAACCCCCCGACTTGCAACCTCGGTGCGACCCTCGGTCACTCGCTGCCTTGATACATCGTGGTCTGAATACGTAGGCAAACCTTTTAGGTTGAGGCTTGCCGTGTAATGCGGCAAGTCTTTGATGCTTAGAAGGTTAAACCATATGTAAGACATGAAAATCAAGCAGCGGGCCAGTGGTTTCACGCTGGTCGAGATCATGATTGTGATCGCGATCATCGGCCTGCTGACAGCCATTGCGGTTCCGAACATCATCCGGAACCGGACTTTTGCGCAGAAGAACGCGTGCATCAAGAATTTGAGCACGATCGAAGCGGCCAAGCAGATGTGGGGCGTAGAGCTGGGGAAGAAAGACGGGGATGTGCCTACGGATGCGGATTTGATTGGTCCGTTTCTCTACATCAAGATCAAGCCGACGTGTCCCTCCAGTGGGAGCTATGACATGCGGCCGATCGGGCAGATCCCAACCTGCACCGAAACCGGCCACACGCTGGCACCTTAGGCGGGCAGACGACCAGAAATAATCTGACGGCACGGCCGGGAGCCTCCCTCCCGGCCTTTTAATTTTTGCATCAGTAGTTTGAACAAATGCCTGGTGCCTTGGTTCTAATTCTTGAACAGGCGCATCTTTGCGCTTGGGTGGAAATCATGCTTGCAACATATTGATGGCGTCGCAGTGATGGAATTCGGAATTGTATGCCAGCAACTGAACCAATCCTTAGAATCGACAATTTGCGTGTCGAATATCGGGTGGCGGGACAAAAAGAGGTGAAAGTGGCGGTGGATGGTCTGAGCCTTTCTGTCAATGCCGGCGAGGTCTTTGGTTTTCTGGGGCCGAACGGGGCCGGCAAGACCACCACGATGAATGTGCTGCTGGGCTTCATCACGCCGACGAGCGGCACGGCTTACATTTTTGGTTCGGATGTTTCCCAGCCCATCGCCCGGCAACGGATCGGTTACCTGCCGGAGCTCACTTACTACTACCGCTTTCTGACCCCGGAGGAACTGCTCCGTTTTTACGGCCGCATCTTCCGCATTCCCAAAGATCAGTTGGAGCAGCGCATTGATGGGGTCATCAAACTGGTCGAGCTGGATCACGCCCGCAAACGCCAGATCAAGACGTTCTCCAAGGGCATGCAGCAACGCATCGGCCTTGCCCAGGCTTTGATCAACAACCCGGACCTCCTGATTTTCGATGAACCCACCAGCGGGCTGGACCCCATCGGCCGCATGAAAGTGCGTGAGATCATCCAGCGCCTCAAGAATGAGGGGAAAACCGTGTTCTTTTCCTCCCACGAGATGGGCGAGGTCGAGACCGTCTGTGACCGCGTGGTCATCATCAACCAAGGCAAGGTGCGCGAGGAAGGCCGCGTGACCGATCTCCTGGCCAAGTACCAGATGAACCTCGAACACATTTTTCTCAAGCTTATCGGTTACCGACCTTCCGTATGATGACCAACGCATTAGCCATGGCTGGCGTCGTCGTGCGCGAGATGTATCGGCGCAAGGATTTCTACGTCCTGCTGATCCTCACCGTCCTCATCACCCTCGGCATGGGAACGGTGAACTTCTTCAACGACGACAAGATCGTCCGATACCTGAAGGAACTCTGCCTCCTCCTGATCTGGATTTCGTCGCTGGTCATGGCGATAACTTCCGCCGCCCGCCAGCTTCCTACGGAACGCGAGAACCGCACCATCTTTCCGTTACTGGCCAAACCTATCAGCCGTGGCGAGGTGATTTTTGGCAAGTTCCTCGGCTGCTGGTTCGCCTGTGGTATGGGGCTGCTGGTCTTTTACCTGTTTTTCTCTGTGCTCAGTGGTGTCCGTGAAAACAGCTGGCCGCTCATGAATTACGTCCAGGCCATCTGGCTGCACTGGATGATGCTCGGCATCGTCACGGCCATGGTCATCTGCGGCTCGCTGGTGTTTGCCGCGCCTTCGTCCAACGCGACCATCTGCTTTGTGGTCACCTTTGGCATTCTGCTGCTGGGCCGGCACCTGAACAAAGTGGCTCTGGGGATGGCAGAGCCGATGAGCACCATCCTCTACACCATCTACTATAACATCCCGCACCTGGAGATCTTTGATGTGCGCGATCTCATTGTGCATAACCAGCCCTTGATCGAATGGGGTTGGTGGGCCTTGGCCACACCGTATGCGGCGGTTTACATCGCCATTTTCCTCGTGGCAGCCGGGTGGCTGTTCAAACGCAAATCCCTGAGCGCCTGATGCCATGAGAAATCCCGGCCTGATCCTATGCGCTTTGCTGGTGGTGGCCTTTGCCATCATCACCCGCATTTCCCCCCAGCAACAGGCCTGGGCGGAGCAATCAGGGCGCGGCCAGACGCTCATCGCGCGCTTCATGGGCAACAGCCGCGAACTCTTCGCCAACCAGATCTTCGCCAAGGGTGATGCCTACATGCACAGCGGCTATTACCCCACCATCTTCGACACCAAGAAACTCCATGCGCCCAAGGAAGGGGAGTCGGCCGATGACCATTCTGGCCACAAACATGATGAAAACGGCCGCTGTATGACGGGTGAAGGCGAGACGGATATTCTCGGCAAGCCCAAAGACTGGATCGACAGCTTCAGCCGCCATTTCTACATCTCCAAGCATTCCCATCTGGAAAAAGGGCAGGAGCGGGAAATGCTTCCCTGGCTCAAGCTCGCCGCCGAGATGGACCCCAATCAGGTGGATATCTATACTGTTGCCGCCTTCTGGCTGCGGACCTCCGTGGGCAAACCCAAGGAAGCCGAGGATTTTTTACGCGAAGGTCTGCGCAATAATCCCAATCACCCGGAACTCTTGCTCGAACTCGGCAAGGTCTATCTGGAGAATTACAAGGATGTGGACCGCGCCCGCAATGTGTGGGAACTCGCCAAGATGCGCTGGTACAAGGTCGAAGCTCCCAAGGAAAATGCCGATACGCTGATGCTGGAACAGATCGTGGCGCGGCTGGCGGATATGGAATACAAGGCGGGCAATTACACGAACGCCTTGGTGAACTACACGCTGCTCCGCCAGCTTTCACCGGTGCCCAAGGTCATTGATGAGCATATCAAGAAGACGCAGGAGATGATCGATAGCGGAGGGAAGGCGCAAAAATAACCCACCCCGTGAACCAATGGATATTCTTTGGCTGATGTATCTGTTGTTGTTATTGGGGCTTCAGCTTTTCGTGCCTGTGCTCTTGATCCGTCGGTTCAAATGGAGCGGTATCCTTTCGGCTATGGGTTTTACTTTCTTGCTTCACGGTGTCTTTTTTCTAAATCGCAAGATACTGAACCCCGATATGGAACTGGATATCGTGCAGATGATTTTTGTGATAGTGCCGCTCGGACTTGGATTGGTTTACTGCCTGATTTCCATATTGATTGCGGGTGCGTTGGAAAACAGGGCGGCCATACGGAAAGGTTAGGCTAACCACGGGCTTTAACCCGCAATCCTATTTTCTCCTCCGTATTCGCAAACGACACTTTCCCGTTCACTCCGGTAGCGCCTGCATACGGATCACCCGTGATGAGCAGATTACCATCGATGTCCAAGAAATCCGTTAGTTCCGCGAGATGTGCCGCCGCGGTGATCTGGATGCTCGTCTCGATCATGCACCCGATCATCGTCTTCATGCCCGCCTTGCGCGCCGCTTTCAATGCTTCGTAAGACGGCGAGATGCCGCCGGCCTTCACCAGCTTCACATTCACGTAGTGATAGCACTCGGCGCAGACCTCGATGTCCGCCGCAGACTTGTAAGATTCATCCGCCATGAGGGGCAGGGGACTGCGCTCTTTCAGCCAGCGCAGATCAGCCGGAGCTGTGTTGGCGGGCATGGGCTGTTCGATGAATTCAATGTTCGGATCCTGCGCCAGCCATTCGATATTGCGTAGCGCATCTTCTTTAGTCTTCCACGCTTCGTTGCCATCCACGCGCACGGTCTTGGTTGGAGCTGCTGAGCGGAGTGCCGCGATATTCTCGCGGTCTTCCAGGCTGCCCACTTTGAGTTTCAGCACGGGATAATTGGCTGCTTCCAGCACCTTCTTGCGGATCTCCTCCGGTGAGGCGATGCCGATGCTGAAGGAGGTGACGTGCTTGTTCTCGGTGAAACCCAGTCCGAGAAAATCATAAACCGCTTTGCCGGCCAGCCGCGCCGCGCCATCAAGCATTGCGATATTCAGCGCGCACTTGGGGCCGAAGTTGCCGGGCGCGATTGTCTCCAGGTAAGCCATGCTGCCCGGCACATCGGCGAAGGTGAGCCGTTGAGCATCAACCTTCTTGAGAAATTCGATGATGCTGTCGGGTGTTTCCTTATAGCGATTGGAAGGAGCCGCCTCGCCCAGGCCGATCAAGCCATTTGCGTCCTTCAGCTCCACGATGACCGTGCCGTAAGTGGAGGTGCCACCGCTGCCGCCTGGTCCGTAACTGCTCGCAATGGTCCAGCGATGCGTAAGTTGCAGGTCCAGCCGCCGATAGGTCAGTTGCATGGGCCGTAAAAAGAGCAGTAACCCGGCGGTGCGTCCAGCCGGAAACACCCTTGGTTAAAATCGTTAAATGGTTGAATCGTTGAAACGGTTCACCTTTTTAACCTTTTAACGATTCTCGGTTCCCCGATTTTGATAGCATTTTACATGGTGTAAAAGACCGCCCAGCAGGTGTATTTTCAATATGTCCGGGTGCATCGCTTTCCGATAGGGTTTCTCAGTTCCCATGTCCACCAAAGCATATACTTCTATGAAGGCCGCCCTATCCGTCTCCTTGGCATGCCTCGGCATCGCCTCAGCACCGCTGCTCACGCAGGCGGCCGATTACACGCTCCATTCCTTCAAGAAGACCCAGCTCAGCGAGCACTTCTGGAGCGAAGGTGCGACTTTTGGCGATCTCAACAAGGACGGCCACAACGACATCATCTCCGGCCCCTATTGGTGGGCGGGCCCGGATTTCAAACAGAAGACCGAATATTATCCGGCCACGCTGAAGTTTAAGAAAAAGAATGCCGACGGCACCGAGACGGAAATCCCCGGCTTCGAAGGCGCGCTCGGCAGCAAGAACACTTACTCGGACAATTTCTTCGCCTACACCTACGATTTCAACAAAGACGGCTGGACGGATATCCTGATCTACGGCTTCCCGGGCAAAGACGCCTCATGGTTCGAGAACCCCGGCAAAGCGGGCTTTGACAAGCATTGGAAGCGCCACGTGGTTTTTGACTTGGTGGACAATGAATCTCCCACCTGGGAAGACATTGATGGCGATGGCAAACCTGAGATCGTCTGCAACTCTGGCGGCTTCTTCGGCTATGTGACACCGAACTGGGACAATCCCACGGCCAAGTGGACGTTCCATCCCATCACGCCCAAAGGCAACTGGCAGAAGTTCACGCACGGCCTGGGTGTTGGTGACATGAACGGTGACGGACGTAAGGACATCCTCGAAAAAGATGGCTGGTGGGAACAGCCCGCTTCTTTGGCCGGTGATCCGGTCTGGAAGCAGCATAAGACCATGTTCAATGTCGGCGGTTCCCAGATGTTCGCCTATGATGTGAATGGTGACGGTCGCAACGACGTCATCACCGCCCTCGCTGCCCACGGCTTCGGTCTCGTGTGGTATGAACAGCTCGCCGATAAAAACGAGGCGGGTGAGCCAAAGTTCAAGCAACACGTCATCATCAACAAGGAGCCGCAAGAGAACCGCTACGGTGTGAAGTTCTCCCAGCTCCACGCCGTGGATCTGGTGGACATGGATGGCGATAGGCTGAAAGACATCGTGACCGGCAAACGCTTCTGGGCGCACGGGGCCACGGGCGATGCGGAGGCGAACGCTCCGGCGGTCAGTTACTGGTTCAAACTTTCCCGTCAGGCCGATAAGAGCGTGGATTGGATTCCTTACCTGATTGATGACAACTCGGGCGTGGGCACCCAGGTCGTCGTGGGCGATGTGAACAAGGACAAGCTGCCGGATGTGATCATCGGTAATAAGAAGGGCACCTTCGTCCTGATGCATGAGGCCAAGAAAGTTAGCAAAGCTGAATGGGACAAGGCCCAGCCCAAAGTATTACATGACGTGAAGGATCAACCTCTGACGCCGGACAAGGTCGTGCCCCGTTCTGGGGTCACCGCTCCCGCCAAGCCGCAAGCCCAGGTCACACCCAATCCCAACCCGGCACCGAACGGTATCTTGCCCGTGGGCAAGGATGGCAAGGCACTGAACCTCGATTTTGAAAAAGGTGACCTGAGCGACTGGACAGCCAAGGGCAATGCCTTCAACAAGCAGCCAATGCTGGGTGATGTGGTGAATGCCCGCCGCAATGATTTCAAGAGCAACCATGCGGGGAAATATTGGGTGGGTACGTATGAAGTGACCCGTGATCCCGGCACCGGCACGCTGATCTCCGCTGCCTTCAAGGTCACGCATCCGTGGGCGGCTTTTCTCATCGCTGCCGCGCCTTACGAATCTACCCGCGTGGACCTGGTAGATGTCGCCACGGGCAAGCCCATCTATACGACCTCCGGTTTTGAAGCGGCCAAGTTTCAGAAGAGCAACAATGCCACGGAGACGATGACGCCGGTGCTGGTGGACTTGCAACCGCATCAAGGCAAAGAGATTTTCATACGCCTGACCGATGAGCATCAGGGCCACTGGGGCCATATCAATTTCGATGATTTCAAGTTCTACGCCAGCAAGCCCGATTTCGGCGCCGCCAACACGGCCGCCCGCAAAGGGGTAGGTGCCCAGGCGGCCATTGCCGCTGCGGCTCCCGCTCCACCACCGGCTCCCTTGGATGATGTGAAATTCTCCGGTCTTTCCCCGGAAGCAGCCGCGAAGGAGATGACGTTGCCCAAGGGTTTCAAGGCGCACCTGTTTGCGGGTGAGCCGGATGTCAAACAGCCTGTCGCTTTCTGTCTCGATGATCGTGGCCGTCTCTGGGTGGTGGAGAATTATGATTACCCGAAGCGCAAGCCGGACGGGCAGGGGACCGATCGCATCCTTGTGTTTGAAGACACGGACGGTGATCACAAGTTCGACAAACGCACGGTGTTCATCGAAAACCTGAACTTCGTCACCGGCATCGAATACGGTTTCGGCGGCATCTATGTCGGCGCGGCTCCTTACCTGATGCACATCCCGGTACAAGAGGGCGATGCCCCTAAACCTGCTGGTAAGCCGGTGATCTTGCTCGAAGGCTGGGGTTATCAAGACACGCACGAGACGTTGAATTCCTTTGTGTGGGGTCCGGACGGCTGGCTCTACGGCTGCCACGGTGTTTTCACGCATTCACATGTGAAGAAGCCGAGTGACCCGGAGAGCGCCCGCCAGTTCATCAATGCGGGCATCTGGCGCTATCATCCCACGAAGCATAAGTTCGAACTCTTCGCGGAAGGTACTAGTAATCCGTGGGGTTTGGACTTCAACCAGTACGGACACGCTTTCATCGAGGCCTGCGTCATTCCGCACTTCTGGCACATCATCCAGGGTGGCCGCTATCAGCGCCAAGCCGGGGCGCATAATCCGGCGAGCATCGCGGAGATGAGCCGCATCGCGCCGGACTATTTCAAGCAGGACTTCAGCAAGGGCACAATGCGTCCGCAGCATCCCTACATCTTTGATGATATCAAGACGCACGGTGATCACGTGCATTACGTAGGTGACCGTCCGCATGGTGGCAACAACCGCTCGGATTCCGCTGGTGGCGGTCACGCGCACTCGGGCTTGATGTGCTACTTGGGCGGCAGTTGGCCCGCCGAGTATCATGGCAAGGTGTTCATGAACAACATCCACGGCCAGCGCATCAACGTGGACAATCCTACGCGCACCGGCTCCGGTTATGTGGGCAAGCATTCGCCGGACTTCGCGAACTTCAACGACCGCTGGTCGCAGATCATCAATCTCAAGTATGACCAGGACGGCTCGGTTTACATGATCGACTGGTACGATAAGCAGCAATGTCATCGTGGTGAACCCGAAGTCCACGACCGCAGCAACGGCCGCATTTTCAAGGTGGTTTACAACGACCAGAAAGTGACGAAGGTGGATCTGGCGAAGCTCAGTAACAATGAACTTATTCGGATGCAGCTTGACCAAAACCAATGGTTTGCAACCCATGCTAGAAGAATACTTCAAGAGCGTGCTGATAAGGCAAATGCTGCCATTCCAAATCACCAACGTATCCAGGCGGCTGATATCGATGACTTGCGTGATATTGCAGGCGCTAACCCAACCCGCAGTTCTAATGCTAAAATACGATTTCCTCGCGGTGAGGTGGCGCAGCGTTTGAATGCGATATGGGCGCTTCACAATGTAGGCGGCCTATCTCAGGAAATTGCACAGAGGCTTTTGAATGATTCTGAAGATTATGTGCGCGCTTGGGTGATTCAGCTACATAGCGAAGTTTCGGCCCCTTCGGGCGTTGTTTTAAAGGAATTTGCCCGCATGGCCCGTGAAGATTCTTCTCCCATGGTTCGCCTCTACCTCGCCTCCGCTCTGCAGCGCATCCCGAGTGCTCAACGCGTTGAAATCCTCGAAGGCCTCCTGGCTCATGCCGATGATGCCAAGGACCACAACCTGCCGCTGATGTATTGGTATGCGACGGAACCGGTCGTGGCGGAGCAGCCCGCGCTTGCCGTTGGTCTGCTCTCCAAATCCAAGATTCCCCAAGTGCGCGAGTACATCGCCCGCCGCATGACGATGGATAACAAGACCGTGGCCGCAAAGTAATCTGACACAATTCCATGAGACTCCTTAAGAACGTGATGGCGGCGACCGCCAGTGTCCTCCTGGCCACCTCCAGTTTCGCTCAATCGAGCGGCGACACCCTCTCGCCTCTGGTGCAAGTGCTGGCGCAAGCCGAGGACGCGCAACTGCAACTGGACATCCTGAAAGGCATCAGCGATGGCTTGAAAGGCCAGAGCCGCGTGAGCATGCCCAAAGGCTGGGAGACGGCCGCCAAGAAACTTGCGCAGAGCCCGAACGCCAAGGTGCAGGAGTTGACGCGCAATCTCTCCCTCATCTTCGGCAGCTCCACCGCGCTCGCCGATCTGCGCGACCAGTTGAAGAACACCTCGGCCACGCCCGCGGCTCGTATTTCAGCCCTTCAATCGTTGGTGGCCGCGAAGGACGCAGAACTGGAGAAACTGCTCCCGGCTTTCATCAATGATCCAGCTTTGCGCAGCGCAGCGATCAAAGCGGCGGGCGGATTCAATGACGCGGCCATTTCGCGGGTGCTCATCCAGAGTTACGGAACCTTTACTGCGGCGGAGAAACGTGACGCCCTGATAGCACTGGCTTCACGGGTGACGTTTGCCAAAGACATGCTTTCCGCGGTGGAACAAAACCGGATCGACCGCAAAGATCTCTCGGCGGATATCGTCCGCCAGTTGCGTGATCTGAATCAGGCGGACATCGCCAAGCAGGTCGAGAAAGTGTGGGGCAGCATCCGCGTTTCACCGGCGGAGAAGGTGGCGCTGATCGCCCAATACAAGAAGCTGGTCCAGACACCGATGGGCCGGCGTGATGACCCGATGCATGGCCGGGCCATCTACGCGCGCACCTGTCAGCAATGCCACACGCTCTTCGGTGAAGGCGGCAAGATCGGTCCGGACATCACCGGCTCCAATCGCGCCGACCTCGATTACATCCTGCATAACATCCTCGATCCGAACGCGGAGATACCGCTGGATTACAAGACTTCGACGGTCGAGATGAAGGATGACCGGGTCATCACTGGCATCATCAAACAACAGACGGAGCAAGTGATCACGATCGCGAGCGCGAATGAAACGCTTTCCCTCCCACGCAAAGATGTCGCGTCCATCCGTGCGAGCGAGCTGTCCATGATGCCTGAAGGCCTGGTAGAGCAGTTGAGCGGAAGCGACATGCGCGACCTCATCGCCTACCTGAAGAGTCCCGCCCAAGTGCCCATGCTGGCGACGAAGGACAATCTCGACCTGTTCTTCAACGGCAAGAATCTCGATGGCTGGTCGGGTGCGAAAGGGAATTGGAAGGTGGAGAACGGTGAACTCATCGGCACCAGTCCGGCCTTGAAGAGAAACGAATGGCTGGTGGCTCCGCTGGCAGTAGGAGATTTCCGTCTCATCGTGGAAGTGAAGCTGGCTCCGAATGCGGGCAACAGCGGCATCCAGTTCCGCAGTGAGGCATTACCGGACGGTGAAGTGAAAGGGTATCAGGCCGACATCGGCGTGGGCTGGTGGGGCAAGCTTTATGAGGAGCATGGCCGCGCTCTGCTGTGGAAGGAGAACGTTGATCAGCATGTGAAGAAAGATGACTGGAATACTTACGAGATCGTGGCGGTCGGCAGCCACATCAAAACGGCCGTCAACGGCCAGGCCAGCGTGGACATGGAAGATACCGCCGGTGCGCGGCAGGGCATCATCGCCTTCCAATTGCACTCGGGGAATATTCCGTTCGAGATACGCCTGCGTAAGTTCCAGTTGGAGCTGAACCCCAAGGCGGAATTGAAGACGGTGAAGGCGCGTTGAGCCGCTAAATCGTTAAAAAGTTAAAAGGGTTGAATCGTTAAACCGATTCAACCCTTTCACGTTTTAACCTTTTTAACGATTTTACGAATCCTTAGTTATTCACCACGCTTACCTTGGCTTTGAACTGCTCGACCGTGAGTTTGCCTTGGGCGAAGGCGTCGATGTCTGATTTTTTGGCGCGCAGCACCAAGGTGGTGGCGCGGCTGAGCTGGGTGCGGAAACGTTCCAGCGGAGAACCTTCCCGGTTGCCTTCTTCCGGCTGCGGATTGTTGGCGAGCCGCTGGCCGAGTGACGGTGATCCTGCCAAAATGATGGCGACATTTTGATCGGGCTTGAGGTGGCGCAGATTGCTCGCATCGCGCAGCAGGCCGAAGAGGGATTCCTTCAGCGCGGACACTTTGGCCGCATCGTATTGCATGGGGTTGGGGCGGTAGTCGCGGGCACCTTCGCCACCGAAGAGTTCCTGCCGGGCGCGTTCCCACTGGTTTCCGCGCGGTCCGGGCTGGGCATGCGGGCGTTCGTTGCTGGCCGGGCCGTTCAAGACCTGGGGCGTGCGCAAGGTGAAGAGGACGCCGTAATCATCCAGATAGGTCGCCCGGCTTTCACTGGTCAACACAGCGGGGATGTTGCGGTAGTTGTTCACGTCATCGGCTGAACCGCCGAGGTCTTTTTCGATCGTGCGCTCCAGCAGGTGCAGCATCGTGGTCATGTCTTCCTCCACTTCCTGATGGACCTGGGCTTCGGCTCCGGGGGCAATTATCATGATGCGGCCGGACATGCGCATGAGCATGCTGCTGGCGCTCGGGCGGCCTTGATATCCACCAGAGCCAGCACCTTCCGGCTGGCGATTGCCATCCTGAGCACCGGGAGGCCGGTCGGGTCTGGGTGCTTGCGGCGCGCGAGGAGCCTGGGGGGCTTCCGGGCCCTGTGGACCTTTGGGGCGGGGTGGACGATCGCCTTGAAATTCACGTGGTGCCTGATCCTTTTCCTGGGCGGAGAGCATCAGCGCCTGGAAGCAGCAGCCCCAACCGATGGCGGCGGCCGTCACGCTGCAAAGTAGAACACGGTTTTTCATAAACATTCCTTAGAGACTGTCAGGCACTTTGCCCGAGAAACAATTTATTCAGCGTAGATTCATACGATAAAAATTCGACTGCCCTGCGCTTCGGCTCACTCCTCACCCGGTTCCGCTGAGGGCGGAACCGACCTCTCCTCGTTGAGAGGAGAGGTAACATTTCACACGCCTGAAGCATTATTGCGTGAAAACAGTTCATGACAGTCGCTTGAATCATTTTTGCAAGCTTACCTGAGCGGTGATGCGGGTGTTTTCCGGGGTGGCATCGTGCTGGGCGGACATCGCGAGGTTCTCGAGCTCGTAACGCAACGAGGCGAAATCGGCGAGGCGTTGCGCCTCCATCTGGCGCAGGGTCTGCACCAGTTGCTGCTGGTCTTCCACACGTTGCTTCGCCTGGGCGGTGTTGAATTCAGCCAGATTCTGCTGCATCTGCGCCTTCAATTCCGCAGCGATCTCGGTGCGCACTTGGGCTTGGATGGCGGGGACATCCACCTTCGGCGTGGTCATCTGGCTGAGCGCGAAACCGAGGCTTAGCATGATCACGGCCGCGGCGGCCCAGCGGATGGCGGGCAGCCAACTGAAAGCGGGCGCTTCCTTGATGGCCGGTTGCCACGTGTCCAGCGAGGTCATCGTCTTCTGCCAGCCCTGCACGTGTTCGCGGCATTCCGGGCAGGCGGCCAGATGGGCTGCGAGCTTCGCGCGTTCATTCGCGGGCGCCTCGTGGTAGAGGTAGTCCATCCATTCTTCTTGCGTCGGATGTTTCATAAGCTTGTTCAAAATTTGTTAAGTCACACTCACGTCGTTCTTCAAAAGCCGTTCCATCTGGCCCAGCGCTTCCACCATGCGGGATTTCACGGTGCCTTCCGGGATGTCGAGCACGTCGGCGATCTCGCGGAATTTCAATCCTTCATAGTGCCGCAGTACGAGCACGGTGCGATACGTTTCGGGCAGTCTTACCAAAGCGCGTCGGACCATGTCGGCGCGTTCACCTGCTTCTGCTTGATCGGCCGGACCGCTGGCGTCCGCCACCAGTTCAACAACCGCTTCACCTTCTTCATTCTCCAGTGCCGTCTCACCGCGACGTTTGATGCGGCGTTGCTCGTCGTAGCAGAGGTTCAGCGCGATGCGCCAAAGCCAGGTGGAGAATTTCGCATCTGGCTGATACTGCGACCGTTTTTCAAAGACCCGGACGAACGCCTCTTGCGTGAGGTCTTCGCCCTTGTGCAGATCGCCCGTCATGCGCACGCAGAGATTGCGGATGGGCGATTGCCAGCGGCCGACGAGCTGGGCAAAGGCATCCTCATCCGCGTGCTGCTGCACGCGCCACATCGCCTGCTCATCGGAGAGCGTGAACAGCGTGTTCAGGATGGTGCCCATGTCTGGTGTTCAGCCTAGCTTAAGTCATCTGGTTTGCGAGCTAAGAGGCTGCCATGAACTGGACCTGGCATTTGCTGAGGGATATCGCCTTCCCCCTCACCCCGGCCCTCTCCCTTGGGGAGAGGGAGAACCTTTCCCGCGTCAACCGGCCAAGCAACCATCTGATGAGCGGCTGATTTATTGATTAAAGTGTGCATGACAGGTTCTAGCAAAGATTACTCGCGTTCCACCGGCGGGCGTTGTGGACGGCCTTCACCTTCGCGACGCGGTTCCACCGGGCGATCACCCTCGGGACGGCGTTGGGGCGGGCGCTGGCCTTCAATTTGCCGTCCGCCTTCCGGTGGACGCTGGCCGCCATCACGCATCTGCGGGCGGGGAGCAGAACCTTGTCCCTCACGGGGAGCGCCTTGTCCGGGCGGACGGAAACCTTCACGTGGGGCATTGCCTTGAGGGCGGAAGCCGTCACGACCTTCCGCAGGCGGGCGCTGTCCATCGCGAGGTGTCATTTGGGGGCGTTGACCGTCACGCGGACCGCCTTGCGGGGCGAAGCCATCCCGGCGCATCTCGGGACGAGGAGCGCCTTCACCATCACGGGGACCGCGAGGCTGCTGGCCGACGCGATCGCCTTCACGCGGAGCGCCACCGGGCGGGCGATCACCTTCGCGACGCATCTGCGGTTGCGGCGGGCGGCCCTGGCCTTGAGGGGCGAAGCGGTCGCCTTCCGGGCGAGGACCCCCAGGGGCATCCCGGCGCATTTCGGGCCGCGGTCCGGCTTCGCCCTCACGCGGGGCTGGGCGGAAATTACGGTCGCCATCCGGTCGGGCGGTGCGTTCAGCGGGCTGATCGCGGCGCATATCGGGGCGTTCGCCACGGGGTTGATCGGGCTTCCGTTCGCGTTCGGCGGGCGGGCGGGCGCCTTGTTCTGGGCGGGCTTTTTCGCGGGCAGGGCGTTCGGCATCAGCCGGTTGCGCCGTGGCGGTCCAACTGGTAAGGAGGGCGGCGGTGAGGCCGCAGATCAAAGCGTTGCGTTTCATAACAGGTTGTTCATTCACCCGTGCCGGGTTGCCGGGCAGCAGGTTCATGGGTGTTACGAAACGAGTGGAAGAAAGGTTCGCTATTTTTCTAGCAAAGCCAGTCTAGCAGAACCTAGTTCAATGATTGAACAGGAACTCGCGGCTGCTGAGGAGGGCCCAGTAGATGTCTTCGATGGCGGGGCGGAGGTCTTTCTCATCCACCTTCTGGAGGACTTCCAGGATGCGGGTGCGTTCCTTTTCAGTGGGCAGGCGGGAGAGGGCGGTGAGGTAGGCGTCTTCCACGATCTGTTCGGGAGGGGTTTTCGCCATGATGAGTTTCTCGATGCGATTGCCTTTCGCAGAGAGTTTCTGGTTCACGGTGTCGCCGTTGGAGATGTGGAGGACCTGGCTCACGCTGGGGTTGTCGGTGCGTTCGCAGGTGCAGGTGGCGTTGCGGTCGGGACGGCCGAAGGAGCTGAGGAAATACGATTTGATGTTCGAGTCCGGCAGTTGCAGGGCGCGATAATCTTTCGGGTAATTCTTGAAATCCGTGGCGGAACCGGTGACTTGGGAGAAGGCATCGAGCATCACTTCGGCCATCAAGCGGCGCGGGTAGTAGCGTGAGTAGAAGCGTTTGTCGGCGGCATTGCCGGGCAGGGATTCACTGGAGCGTTGATATGTCTCGGATTGCAGGATGAGGCGCATCAAGGCCTTCAGGTCATATTTCTGCTCGACTAGGTATTTCGCGGTGGCGGAGAGCAGGGCTTCGTTGCTGGCGGGATTGGTGACGCGCAGGTCATCGACGCTTTCAACCAAGCCGACGCCGTAGAAATTCGCCCAGATGCGGTTCACGATGGCGCGGGTGAAGTAGGGGTTCTCCGGCGCGGTCAGCCAGTTGGCGAGATGCTCGCGGCGGTTGTCGGCGCTGAAGTCGATCGTCTGGCCATCCAGCGGACGCGGTGGACGTGGCTTGCCCGTGAGCGGTTGGACGAGTTCGCCCTGGCTGGCGTCCACGATGATCTGGTTGCCATCGCCGGGGGCGGCCTTGGCGCGGACACGGGCGAAGAGATTCGCCATGCCGTAGTAATCATTGTTCGTCCACTTCTCCATCGGGTGGTTGTGGCACTGGGCGCAATTGATGGACATGCCGAGGAAGGCTTGGGAGGTCGTCTCGGCGAGGATCTTCGGTTCGTCGTGGAGGATGAAGAAGTTTGCCGCGCCATTTTCCAAGGTGCTGCCGCGCGCGGTGACGATCTCGCGGACGAACTGATCCCAAGGCTGGTTGCGCGCCACATTATCGCGCACCCAATGATAATATGACCACATGGCGGCGGGCTTGAGGCGCTCGCTTTTCACGAGGAGCAGGTCAGACCACTTGTAAGACCAGTAATCAACAAACTCGGGACGGCTCAGCAGAGTTTCGATAAGCGCATCACGTTTCTTGGGCGAGTGATCGGCGAGAAAAGTTTTGGTCTCTGACGCGGTGGGCAGCACACCGATGGTGTCGAGGAAGGCGCGGCGGATGAATTCATCATCGGAAGCGCGCGGAGAGGGTGGCAGGTTCAGGCTGCGGAGTTTGGCGAGGACCTGTTCATCGATGAAATTGCGCTTGGGGGCCTTCGCGTAAACGGCTTTCGGGACATCGTTCGTATGTGGCACGGTGACCGTGGCGATGGCGATGCGTTGCAGATACCACGCGGTGATCGCGCCTTCGCCGAAGCCCATCACCTTGATGTTGCCGTGCTCGTCGATGTTGGTGACTTCGGAATTGGCGTCGGTGTATTTTGTCCAGCGCGTGACGTCTTCCACACGGCCGTCATTGAAATAGGCACGCACGAGGATCTGCTGCTGTTCACCGGGCTTGAGCACGACATGGTTCGGCACCATCTCGATACGTTCGATGCGCGGGTCTTCCTGCTGCGGTCCCGGAGTGCCATTGGCGATCCATTCGGCAAGCACGCGGTATTCGAGCGATGCCGTGTCAAACTTGATGCCACCCTTATGTGGGACAGCACCGGTGGGCTTGGTGATGAGCAGGCTCTTGGCCGGTTCCACGAGACTGATGCGGCGGCCCAAGGTGTGGCGGGTGAGGGCGAGGAAATCGCCTTCATCATCATAACCGCGGAGAGAAACTTTAAAGCCGTTTTGACCAGCGGCGGCCCCGTGGCAAGCACCGGAACTGCACCCATACTTGGCGAGCACGGGCTGCACGTGATTGCGGAAGGTCCAGTCAGCGGACCTGTCAATGCCGGTCACGGTGACCTTGGTGCTCAGGGATTTCTTGCCGATGGTCGCTTTGACGGTCGCGGAACCATTCGCCACGGGCACTACGAAACCTTTTTCAATCCGGACCACATCCGGATTGCTGGAGGTGTAGGTGACGCCTTCGCGCACTTCACCGATGAATTGCTTGTCTTCTACGCGCTCGACGACGAGGCGTTGCTGAGAAATCGAGCCGTGCAGGACGATTTTCTCGGGCAGGATTTGCAGGGACTCACGGGCGTGTAGGCACGAGATCCCCAGCCAGAGGGCACAAAAGATGGCGGTGAAGCGTTTCATCGACTCAGCAAAAGACTAGAACAGTTCCTTGATCGGCTGGGTCCCGAAATCCACCAGCGGGAACGGGCGACCTTGCGGACCGGGCAGATGCGTGGTCAGGTCCAGGCCGAGGCTGTGATAGATCGTGGCGACGACTTCGGACGGATTCACCGGGCGTTCCGCAGGGTAAGCGCCGATCTCATCGCTCTTGCCGATGACCCGGCCGCCTTTCACACCGCCACCGGCGAAATTTACCGTCCAGCAATTCGGCCAGTGATCGCGGCCGCCAGCGGGATTGATCTTCGGTGTGCGACCGAATTCCGCCAGGCTGCATACCATCGTGTTATCCAGCATGCCACGCTGGTGCAGGTCCTCGATCAAAGCGCTGTAGCCTTGGTCATACATGGGGGCGACGATGTCGCGCATGCCTTCGATGGCCGTGAAGGGTTTGGAACCGTGGATGTCCCAGGTGATTTCGTTGAAGACGGTGATGAAGGTGTTGACCGTGACGAAGCGCACACCAGCTTCCACCAGGCGCCGGGAGAGCAGGCAGCACTGGCCGAAGCGGGTCATGCCGTAACGCTCACGGACTTTCATCGGCTCCTTGGTCAGATCAAACGCTTCACGGGCCTTGGCACTGGTCATCAGGCGGTAGGCAGAAGAGAAGTTCTCATCCATCAGCTTGGCGTTCTCCGTCGCCTCAAAAGATCTTACGGCATCTTCCACCACTTCGCGCAGCTCGCGGCGGCGTTGCAGACGGGCCTCCCCGATCTCAGTGGGTGGCAACAGGTCTGGCACCTTGAAATCTTTCTTGGACGGGTCGGCCATGAGGGCAAAAGGATCGAGCGCCTTGCCGAGGAATCCGGCGTCCTGCCCATGCGGCATATTGCCACCCGTGGGACCCATCGGTTCCGGCAAAATGATGTTCGCGGGCAGTTCATTGCGCCGCCCCATGATGTATTCCAGCGCGGAGCCGGCATGCGGCGTGATGATGCCACCGGTGAAAAGGCGGCCGGTCTGCATCATCTGATGTCCGGTATCATGGATGGCCGAGGCCGTATGATAGCAACTGCGGACGAGGGAAAATTTATCCGCCAGCTTAGCATGCAACGGAAGAATCTCAGAAACTTGGATGTCCGGGTTGTTCGTGCGGATTGGCTTGAACGGACCGCGGATCTCACGCGGGGCATCCGGCTTCATGTCCCAGGTGTCCAACTGGCTGGGCGCACCGAGGTTGAAGATCATGATGACGCTACGTTCGTCATGTCCCTTGGTCACCTTGTTCGCGGCCTGAAGCGCGGAATACTTGGACATGGTCATGCCCAGCGCACCGAGCGCACCGACCTGAAGGAAGTCGCGTCGCGTGATGCCGTCACACGTGGTGATGGAGCCTTTGCCGGAAACTTTTAGCATAATGGCAGCGGTGTTAAACTATGGGCTTTGACTATGAAGTATAGCATAGAAGGGGGCCTTGCTGGCAACCATAGACAAGACTACTTGAAGCGATGTAGTTTCCTGCCCGGACTTAAGATTACAGACCATGAGCCAACCCGAAACAACCGCCGGATCATCCGGCCCGGTGCGTTTGCCGCAGGACCCGAAAGTGCGGATCGCCATCCAGATATTGCAGTTCTTCCTGCTCGTGATGCTGGCGATGCAGGTGTTTGTCCAGAAGCGCAAGGGAGACAACGCGGTGCGGATCGAGCAGCAGAGGGCGTATCAGACGGAAAGCGTCCTGCAGCGGGAAATCTATGACCTGAAGGGCGAACTGGCCAAGGCCCAGGCGCGGATCAAGGAACTGGAGAAAACGGCGGCAAAATGAGGGGCTTGACGGAATGAGGACGGACAAGCTTAATCGCGGCACAGGCAATGGACTCTGCCTGCCCGATCTTCGGGGAACCGCCACAGCTTCCGCTGGGCTGATGACTCCTACCTAAAACGTAGCAGCATTATGCCCAAATCGAGTCCGAACCAGATATTCAAGCCCAACTTCAAGACCATGGCCATGGTCATTCCCTTGGGAATCATGGTGGGGACTGTGGTCGCGTTCTTTCTCTGGAGTCTCGATGTCGTGACGCAAACCCGGTTTGAGCACCCGTGGTTGCTTTATCTTCTGCCATTGGCGGGCGTGTTGGTGGGATATGCGTATCACCGTTGGGGGAAGTCTGTGGAGGGCGGGAACAATCTTATCATGGAGCAGATCCACGAACCCGGGGGCGGCGTGCCGGCACGGATGGCTCCGTTGATTTTGCTGGGGACTTTGGTCACGCATCTGTTCGGGGGTTCCGCCGGGCGGGAAGGCACCGCTGTGCAGATGGGTGGCAGCATCGCCGGGACATGGGCCCGCTACTTGAAGCTGGGGCATGCTGAATTACGTATCCTGCTGATGGCGGGAATCGCTGCCGGATTCGGGGCGGTGTTTGGCACGCCGTTGGCCGGCGCGGTCTTCGCCATGGAGGTGCTGGTGATCCGGCAATTTAAGTATGAGGCCATGCTGCCCTGTCTCATCGCGGCATTCGTCGGGGACTGGAGCTGTCACGCTTGGGGCATCGGGCATACGCAATACCACATAGGATTTGCCACAGCTGGTCCGTTCAAGGTGGACCCGGTGCTGCTGGCCAAGGTGGCCTTGGCCGCCGTGGCGTTTGGTCTGGTGAGCGCGTTTTTCACTGAATTTTCCCATCGCTTGCACGCGCTGTTCAAGCAGCACATCCGCTCGCCCTTGCTACGTCCGGCGGTCGGTGGAGTAGTCATCATTCTGCTGACGTTGCTGCTCGGGACGCATGATTACTTGGGGTTGGGCGTCTCTTCACCTGATCCGAATGCCATCACCATCGTCTCCTTTTTCCATTCCACCGAAGTGCATCCGTGGAGCTGGTGGTGGAAGATTGTGTTCACCGTCGTCACTTTGGCCTGTGGTTTCAAAGGAGGCGAGGTGACGCCGCTCTTTTTCATCGGTGCGGCCTTGGGTAATGCGCTTTCCGGCGTGTTAGGCGTGCCGCCGGACCTGTTCGCCGCCTTGGGCTTTGTCGCTGTCTTTGCCGGGGCGACCAATACGCCGCTGGCCTGCACGCTCATGGGCATCGAACTCTTTGGGGCCGATCACGTGGTCTATCTGGCGACGGCTTGCTTTGTCGCCTACCTCTTCAGCGGACACTCGGGCATCTATCTTTCCCAGCGCATCGGGGCGGCCAAGCATCGCTACGGCAAAGTGACGCCCGGTATGACCTTGCGCCAGTGGCGGGAGAAAGGCGGCAAAGCGAAAGAGGATGGTGATTCGGATAAGTAAGCCGGTGCTGCGCTATTGGTAGAAATCGCACCTTGGGATTCTCTTTTCTTGTCCGGCATTTGCGGTCGGTTACACTGCAGTCATGTCATGGACGGTTGTTTCTACGGCTCCGGCAATCAACATCGTGGGCGAATCCACGGTGGCGGCCTTGCGTGAGGCCGGTTGCCCGGTGACGCTGGCGCCACCGACCGGGCCGTTTCCCAAGGAAGACTTGCTCAAATACATCGCCGGTGCAGATGCCGTCATCGCCGGGGTGGATAAGTTTGATGCGGCTGCGCTGGAGTCTTCGGCCGCGCAGAATCTGAAGCTCATCTCCCGCTGGGGCGTCGGGTATGATTCGGTGGATCTGGTGACCGCCACCCGTCTGGGCATCTTGGTCACCAATACCCCGGGCCTGTTGGATGAAGCCGTGGCGGATTATACTTTCTCCCTCCTGCTCGCTGCTGCACGTGGCGTGGGTGAGGGCCATCACACCATGCGGGAAGGTGCATGGGCGCCGCAATGGGGTGAAGATGTGAACGGCAAGACACTGGGCATAATCGGCTACGGGCGCATCGGCCGGGCGGTGGCGAAGCGGGCGAGCGGTTTCAATATGCGCATCTTGGCGCATGATCTTTTTCCGCCCATGGGGCCGGTGACACCCGCAGCCGAGTTTGTCTCCCTGAATGAATTATTGGCCCAAAGCGATTATGTCTGCCTGCACGCAGCTTTGACCCCTGAGAACCGCGGGATGATTGGCCGCGAGCAACTGCAGCGCATGAAACCTTCCGCGTTTTTCATCAACACCGCGCGGGGAGCTTTGGTGGATGAGGCGGCGCTGGCTGAAGCCTTGCACCTGGGCAAGATCGGCGGCGCAGCGCTGGATGCGTTTTGTGTGGAGCCGTTGCCTGCGGACCACCCATTGAGAAAAGCGCCCCGGCTTTTGATGACGCCGCATCAGGCTTCATTTGGGCGTGATACCGGGCGTTCCGTTTGCCAGGCGGCAGCACAGGCGGTTTTGGATGCGCAGGCAGGAATGACGCCTAAATTTGTAGTGAACAAGGATGTGCTGGGTTCAGCAGCCTTGCGGGTAAAATTGAGCTAAGGGGGCAGACTTTTCTATGAATATCGTCGTGTTGGACGGGTATACGCTTAATCCGGGGGATTTGAATTGGGATGCGCTCAAGAAACTGGGGGACGTGACGGTGTATGACCGCACGCCGGTTGAGCAAGTCGTGGAGCGGGCGATGAATGCCTCCATCTTGCTCACCAACAAGACGCCGATCACCCATGACGCTATCGAGCAACTGCCGCTGCTCAAGTATATCGGCGTGCTGGCGACAGGTTACAATGTCGTGGACGTCGAGGCCGCCTATGATCGTCGCATCCGGGTGGCGAATATCCCGGATTACAGCACGCCTTCGGTGGCGCAGTTGACGTTCGCACTGCTCATGGAACTGACCTTCCATGTCGGCCATCATGCCCAAACCACACGCGACGGCCGCTGGCAAAGCAGCGTGGATTTCTGCTATTGGGACAAGCCTTTGATAGAATTATCAGGGCTGACCTTTGGCGTCATCGGCTATGGTCGCATCGGTCAGATGGTGGCCAAGATCGCGCAGAGCTTCGGCATGAACGTGGTGGCTTATTCCCGCAGCCGTAATGGCACGGAAGAAAACGGCGTCAAGTTCGTGAGTCTGGAGGCCATCTTTCATCTCAGTGATGTCATCAGTCTGCACTGCCCGCTGACACCGGACACGAAGCACCTGATCAACAAGGATCGGCTTTCCCGGATGAAACCCACCGCATTTCTGCTGAATACTGGGCGCGGGCCGTTGATCGATGAGGCTGCTTTGGCGGAGGCGCTTAATGAGGGGAAGCTCGGCGGAGCCGGGCTGGATGTTTTGAGCATCGAACCGCCCAAGAACGGCAATCCGCTGCTGACGGCCAAGAACTGTCTGGTCACCCCGCATATCGCTTGGGCGACCAAGGCGGCGCGGACACGCTTGATGGAGATCGCGGTGAACAACGTGAAGGCGTTTCTGGATGGCAACCCTGTCAACGTGGTGAACTGGAAGGTGTAGTTCACGCGTTTTTTTCAAGGGCAATGCCGCATCCATTAGTAATTCGCGTAAAAAGAGTTGCGATGTCCCTTTTCAGACCGGCTTTTCCGGCGTAGGCTCCGCGCGGAATGTCGGGCGATACTAAAATCATCCAACGGCGCAGCGGGGCGGAGTGGCAGCGGCTGCAAGAGGATGCCAAGCGGGCTAGCAACTGGAAACGCTGGGGCCCCTACCTCTCCGAGCGCCAGTGGGCCACGGTCCGCGAGGATTATTCGCCGTATGGCACCTGCTGGGATTACTTTCCCCACGATCACGCCCGCAGCCGGGCTTATCGTTGGGGTGAAGACGGTCTCATGGGCATCACGGATCGTGAAGGCCGTCTGTGCTTCGCGCTTGCTTTGTGGAACGGGAAAGACCCGATTCTCAAGGAACGTCTGTTCGGCCTGACCGGGCCGCAGGGCAATCACGGTGAGGATGTCAAAGAGGTCTATTTCTACCTCGATTCGACACCGACCCATTCTTACCTCAAGGCGCTCTACAAGTATCCGCAGTCGGAATACCCCTATGCGAAACTGGTGGAGGAAAATCAGCTCCGTGGGAAAGAGGCACCGGAGTACGAGCTTGAGGATACGGGTGCGTTTGCTGAGAGCCGTTACTTCGATGTCTTCGTTGAGTATGCGAAGGGCGGACCGAACGATATCCTGATCCAGATCACGGTGCACAATCGTGGTCCGGAGAAGGCGCCCATCCATGTGCTGCCGACGCTTTGGTTCCGCAATACCTGGATCTGGGGTTGCACGCATGAAGGTTGTTCTATGCGGCCGCGCATCGAGCAGGTGACGCCGCACAAGCTCGCGCTGCATCACGAGTCCTTGCACCGCTATTATCTGGAATTTGAAGCGCCGGCTGACGGGCAGAAAGCGCCGTTCCTCTTCACGGATAACGAGACGAATTTCACGAAGCTTTTCAATACGCCTAATGCATCCAAGTACGTGAAAGATGGTTTTCACGACTACGTCATCAGCGGCAAGAAGGATGCGGTGAATCCGAAGCTTCGTGGTACAAAAGCCGCACCGCATTGCCAGTTTGAGATCGAGGCGGGCGGCTCGCGCACCATCCGGCTGCGGCTGTACTCGGAGCAGGAAGCGCCGAAGCAGGCCTTTGGTCCGGCGTTCACGGAGATTTTCGAGAAGCGTCTGGCGGAGGCGGACGAGTTCTACAATTCCATCAAGGTAACCGAGCTGGACGAGAGCGAGTGCAATGTCGTGCGGCAGGCTTACGCCGGTCTTTTGTGGACCAAGCAATTCTATCATTACGTGGTGGAAGACTGGCTGAAAGGCGATGCGGATGTGGCCAAGCCGCCGGAGAGCCGTCTGCTGGGGCGTAACCATGACTGGGCGCATCTCTACAGCCGTGACGTGCTCTCCATGCCGGACAAGTGGGAGTATCCATGGTTTGCCGCTTGGGATCTCGCCTTCCACATGATCCCCTTTGCGCGGGTGGACCCCGAGTTCGCGAAAGGGCAACTCTTGCTGCTCCTGCGCGAGTGGTACATGCACCCGAACGGGCAGATACCTGCTTATGAATTCGCGATGGGTGATGTGAACCCGCCGGTGCATGCCTGGGCGGTTTGGCGTGTCTATAAGATCTCCGCGAAAGAGGGCGAACGCGATCGGGATTTCCTGGAGAGTGCGTTTCAGAAGCTGTTGCTGAACTTCACTTGGTGGGTGAACCGCAAGGATGCCACGGGCAAGAACTTGTTCTCCGGCGGCTTCTTGGGCCTGGATAACATCGGTGTGTTCGATCGCTCACGGCCGTTGCCCACCGGCGGCACGTTGCAACAGGCGGATGGCACAGCGTGGATGGCGTTCTACTGCACCACCATGCTGGCGATGGCGCTGGAGCTGGCGAAGGACGGCGACAAGATCCGTCCCGCCTACTCCGATATGGCGTCGAAGTTCTTCGAGCACTTCGTGCAGATTGCCGATTCCATGAACACGCTGGGCGGCAGCGGGTTGTGGGATGAGGAAGACGGTTTTTATTATGACCGAATCCATACGGATTCCGCAGTCATCCCGCTGAAGACACGCTCGCTGGTGGGTCTGCTGCCCTTGATCGCGGTGGAAGTGTTGGAAGAAGAGAAGATCCGGCAACTGCCCGGTTTCTACAAGCGGTTCACCTGGTTCATGGAGAATCGCAAAGACCTCGCGCGGCATATCAGTTCGTGCGATTACGGAGAGAAACTCCGGTTGCTGGCCATCCCTTCGCGTGACCAGTTGGAGCGCGTGTTGCGCTACCTGCTGGATGAAACGGAGTTCCTGTCCAATTACGGCATCCGCTCGATGTCGAAGTTCCACGAGGCTTCACCCTTCATCCTGGAGGTGAATGGGGATGAGTATCGCGTGGACTATCTCCCGGGCGAATCGAACTCTTGGCTCTTTGGTGGCAACTCCAACTGGCGCGGGCCGATCTGGTTCCCGGTGAACTACCTGCTCACGGAGGCGCTGGAGCGCTACTATCACTTTTACGGCAACGACCTGCTGGTCGAGTGTCCAGTGGGCTCAGGACAACGGCTGAATCTGCAACAGGTGGCCGATGAGATCGATCGCCGGCTGGCGTCTATTTTCTTAAAGGACAAAAAGGGCGAGCGGCCTTGTCATAACGGGCATCCCTTCTTCAACACCGATCCGCATTGGAAGAAACTCGTGCTCTTCCACGAATACTTCCATGCCGAAACGGGGCAGGGGCTCGGGGCCAGCCATCAGACGGGCTGGACGGCCTTGAGCATCCGGCACATCGAAGATTATGCGCGTGACCGCCTGAAGCAGTGGCCGGAGTAGTTCGTTTTCAGGATGGTCTGCTGATTGATCTAACCGTCATGCTTTCACGCAGGACAGGTTTTCAATTTCGCCTGTTCACTCGCCGGGATTGTGCTACGCTCCAGCCATCGCCCTTTAACCTGGAAGACTGCCTATGAACGCGTCACGCCTGTGCCTTGGTCTGACGGTGTTGTTGCTCAATTTCAACTCGGCTTTCACTGCCGAGCCACCGCCCATCATCACGGGTATTGAGCGCCAGCCGTTCACCACCCAAGTGCGACGCTTGCTCAGTGCCACTGAGTATCTGGGCTCGCCTTTGCTGGCGGCGGATCGTACCGCCATTGATGCGGCGATGAACGAAACCGATGCCGTGGTGGCGGTCCGCACATTGCAGCAAGTGCTCGACAAACACGTCCTCTACGTGGTGCACATCAATCCCGAGATGCGTGTGAAAGTGGCTGCTGGTCCCGCCAAACCGGAGCTGGTGGAGCAAGGCTGGCGGCAGTTTCTGGTAAAAGTGCACAATGAGGCGGGTACCACCGCCGCACTGGCTGGGCTCAGTCCTAATGCCGAATCCTTGTTCCAATCAGGATCAGCCAACACGCCTTCCGATCGTGCCGCCAAAGGCAAGGCCCGTGATTTTGCCAAGACCGCACAGGAGGCACGTTGGTTGGATCTTCAGATGTTCGACCGTCAACCGCTTACACCGACTTTGACCGGGTTGGAAGTGGAGTATCGGATTGTGCAGCTTTTCAGCCGCGATGCGGGCAAGCGCGAGGCGAAGATCTCGTTCAATGTTGGCCAGGGCACGCAAGACCTCGGTTTCCGCAATGAAGTGGACACATTGTTCACGGCGCTTCCGGCGTATGAGATCAAGCTGGGCGTCCGCGATGAGAATAACAAGCCGACCACCGCCGCCTTTGAAGTGCGTGATCAGGCCAGTCGCGTCTATCCCAGTCAGGCCAAGCGCCTAGCACCGGATTTCGCATTTCACCCGCAGGTGTACCGTGCGGATGGCGAAAATCTGAAACTGCCCGCAGGCAAATACACCATTCTGTTCGCGCGCGGTCCGGAATCCATTCCGCAAACCCGCACTGTTGAAATCACGGAGAAGACCGAGAAACTCGACTTCAAAGCGACCCGCTGGATCGATCCTTCACTCAACGGTTGGTGGTCGGGCGATCACCACATCCATGCCGCCGGTTGCGCGCACTATACCAATCCCACGGAAGGCGTGCATGCGCCCGACATGATGCGCCACTGCCTCGGCGAAGATCTGAAAGTGGGTGCGAATCTTACTTGGGGACCGTGCTTTGATTATCAGAAGCAATTCTTCACCGGCGATGTGGACAAGGTCTCCACCTATCCGTATCTGTTGCGCTATGATATCGAGGTGTCCGGCTTTGGCTCGCATCGCTCCGGGCATCTTTGTCTGCTGCGTCTGAAAGACCAGATGTATCCGGGCGGCAATTCCTCCACGCACTGGCCCACGCTTTGCCTGAACACGCTGCGTTGGGCCAAGCAACAGGGCGCCCTCGTCGGCCCTGCGCATACGGGCTGGGGATTGCAAGTGGCGGGCAATGAGTTACCGAACTATAACCGCCCGCGCTTCGATGGCATTGGAGCGAATGAATACATTATGAACGTGACGCATCAGGTGCCCGGCCCTGATGGCAAGCTGGTCCCGGCGGTGGACTTTCTCTCCATGGTGGATACGCCATCGGTATGGGAGCTGAACATCTGGTATCACACGCTGAATGTCGGCTATCGCACGCGCATCAGCGGTGAGACGGATTTCCCCTGCATCTATGGCGAGCGCGTAGGCTTGGGCCGTTCCTATGTGAAGCTCGATGGCAGGCTGGATTACGATGCTTGGTGTGAAGCCATCCGCGTGGGCCGCAATTACGTCAGCGATGGCTACAGCCATCTCATGGAGTTCAAGGCGAACAATGTGGTGATGGGTGAAAAAGGCAGTGAACTGAAATTGGCGCAAGCAGGCACCGTGAAGCTCAGTGCCAAAGTGGCCGCCCGCCTGAACGAAACACCGAATCCTGAGCTGAAAAACAAACCGCTGGATCAAAAACCCTTCTGGCAGATTGAACGAGCCCGCATCGGTGACACGCGGCAAGTGGCGGTGGAAGCGATCGTGAACGGCCATGCTGTCGCCCGCAAAAACATCACGGCGGATGGTTCGCTGCAAGACATCAGCTTCGACGTGAAGGTGGATAAGAGCAGTTGGGTGGCCTTGCGCATCTTTCCGTCCTCACATACGAACCCCATTTTTGTGCTCGTAGGGGATCAGCCTGTCCGGCCCTCGCGCAAAAGTGCCGAGTGGTGTCTCGATGGCGTGGAGAACTGCTGGCAGCAGAAGCAGCGCTTCATCGCCCCGCCGGAGATGTCGCAAGCGTTGGCTGATTACGAACACGCCCGCCAGACTTACAAACGCCTGATTCAAGAATCACATCCGGATTGATGAGGTTATTTATGAAACACTCCTTGCTTTGCCTATCACTCGCCCTGTTCCTCGCTGGCACAGCTCTGCACGCTGCCAACTGGCCTGCGTGGCGCGGAGCGAATGGCGATGGCATCACCAGTGAAACGAATCTCCCGCTCAAGTGGGATGCAAACACGAATGTACGCTGGAAGGTGCCGCTGCCCGGGCCGGGCAATTCCACGCCCATCGTTTGGGGGAACAAAGTCTTCCTCACGCAAGCGGTGGACAAGGAAAAGCGCCGCACGCTCATGTGCTTCGATCGGGCGAATGGCAAACTGCTCTGGCAGCAAGGGGTCGTCTATGCCGAGCCGGAAACCACGCATGCAACCAATCCCTATTGCTCAGCTTCACCGGTCACCGATGGCGAACGCATCATCGTGTCGTTCGGTTCGGCCGGGGTGTATTGCTACGACCTGAACGGCAAGGAGCTGTGGAAGCGCGATCTCGGCAAGCAAGTGCACATCTGGGGCAATGCGGCCTCGCCGGTCATCGCCGGTGACCTTTGCTATTTGAATGTGGGCCCTGGCGAGAAATCTTTTCTCATCGCCATGGAGAAGCGCACCGGCAAGACCGTGTGGCAGCACAATGAACCCGGTGGCAGCGCGGGGAATCCCGAGCCGGGCAAGAAGAACGTGGATATCTGGATCGGCTCCTGGAGCGATCCCATTTTGCGCAACGTGAACGGCCGCGATGAACTCATCATGACGTGGCCCAAGCGCATCTGCGCCTACGACCCCAAGACCGGCAAGGAACTGTGGACTTGTGCGGGCTTGAATCCGCTTGTTTATACCTCACCGATCTTCAGCGAAGGCATCGTGGTGGGCATGGGTGGTTTCGGCGGCATGAGCGCCGCAGTAAAGGCTGGCGGCAATGGCGATGTCACTGCCTCGCGCCTCTGGCATCATCCGAAGACGAAGCAACGCATCGGCTCGGCCGTCATCCATGAGGGCCACATCTACATCTTGAATGATCCAGGAGTGGCCGAATGCTTTGATTTGAAGACCGGCAAGCTGGTCTGGGAAGAACGCATCAAGGGGCCCGGCCCATCTGGTCAGAACTGGTCCTCCGTGATGCTTTCGGGCGATCGGCTCTACGCCCTGACACAAGGCGGCGATGGCATCGTCTTCCGCGCGAATCCGAAATTCGAACTGCTCTCGATCAACACACTCGGCCCGAAAGAAAAATCCAATTCTTCCGTGGTGGCTTCAGATGGGGAACTCTTTCTGCGCACGCACAGTCATCTGTGGTGCATCAGTGAGAAGAAAACGGTGGCTGCGAAGTAGGCCGATGGCGCATTTCTGCCGGGAAAATCACCGAGAAAAAAGAATGGCTCCAGAGGTAGGACTCGAACCTACAACCACACGGTTAACAGCCGCGTGCTCTACCATTGAGCTACTCTGGAACCCAAACGGGCGCACAATTTAACGACCACCCCCCGGAGCGTCAACTAGTGATTTAGGCTTTTTCTCGCCGCTTTTCGCGAGGTGTAAGGCTTTGAAACACCGCAGTTTAAGGCGTCTTTGAAGAAGTGCGTGCCGGGCACCTTCAACTTTCTTAGGAGTCTCCACTTCAAGATGTTTCAGGAAACAAAAACGCCGAAGACCGGCTGGCCTTCGGCGTTGATTGAAACGGGTAGAGCTTAGTGGCCCAAGATGTAGGAGAACATCAGCGGCGCAACGATGGTCGCATCGGACTCGATGATGTACTTCGGCGTGTCCACGCCCAGCTTGCCCCACGTGATCTTCTCGTTCGGCACCGCGCCGGAGTAGGAGCCATAGCTCGTGGTGGAATCGCTGATCTGGCAGAAGTAACCCCAGAGCGGCACACCCGTGCGGCGCAAGTCCTGATGCAGCATCGGGACCACGCAGATCGGGAAGTCACCGGCGATACCACCGCCGACCTGGAAGAAGCCGATGCTACCGCCCTTGCCGATCTTCTTGGAATTCTTCGTGTACCACTCGGCGAGTTCCATCATGTACTCGATACCCGTACGGACCGTGTGCACGTGCTTCACATCACCACTGATGACGTGGCCGGCATACATGTTGCCGAGCGTGGCGTCTTCCCAGCCGGGGACGAACATCGGCAGGTTCTTCTCGCAAGCGGCCAGGAGCCAGGAGTTCTTCGGGTCGATTTGGTATGATTTCTTGAGTTTGCCGCTGCGGAGCACCTTGTACATGAACTCGTGCGGGAAATAGCGTTCGCCCTTCTGGTCGGCGGCCACCCATTCCGCGAGCACTTCGTTCTCGATGCGGCGCATGGCTTCCATCTCCGGGATGCACGTGTCCGTCACGCGGTTCATGTGCTTCTTCAGGAGCTTGACCTCGTCCTTCGGCGTGAGGTCGCGGTAGTTCGGCACGCGTTCGTAGAAATCATGGGCCACGAGGTTGAAGATATCTTCCTCGAGGTTCGCACCGGTGCAGCAGATGGCGTGGACTTTGTCCTTGCGGATCATCTCGGCGAGCGAGATGCCGAGCTCGGCGGTGGACATGGCACCCGCGAGTGTGACGAACATCTTGCCACCCGCATCCAGGTGCGCTTCGTAGCCTTCGGCGGCATCCACCAACGCAGCGGCGTTGAAGTGCCGGTAATTATGCTTAATGAACTTACTGATCGGACCCTTTTTCTTCATGCGGCGAATTCTATGGGGCGAAAGTTGAAATGCAACAGGGGAGAAGGGGTAATGCGATTTTTGCTGAACGCCTACGCCAGCCACTTGGCCAGATTCTCCCGGACAAACGCATCATCATTCAGCTCCGGATACGCGGCATACACGCGGTCAATCTCCTCGCGTTGACCGGGGCTGAGGGATTCATGCGGATCGAGGCACCAGATGCCCTCTAACAGACCTTGGCGGCGAAGGACCTCATGAATGCCAGCGATGCAGCCGTGATAACCATTGGCGGCATCAAAGAACGCGGCGTTGGAATCTGTTACTTGCTGTGCGAGCGTGAGAGTCTCCAGACCAAGAGGCTGGTTCTTCAATGCAATCGTCTGACATTGCGCCAAGAGCTCTACTGCTTTGTGCGTCCATACGGCCCAATGCCCGAGCAAACCACCGACGATACGACGTGTCTTCCATTCGCCATCCACTTGGAAACGGAACGGTGTGAGCAGGTCGATGACGATGTTGTCATCATTTCCCGTATAGAGTGCGATTTCTTCGCGGCCTGATTCCATCACGGCACGCACGACATCCAGCGTCTGGTAGCGATTGAACGGCGCCATCTTGATGGCCACGACATTCTCGATCTCCGCAAAGCGTCGCCAGAAGGAGTATGGCAGGGCACGACCACCGACAGAAGGTTGCAGATAGAAGCCGATCACCGGGATCACCTCCGCCACCGCCCGGCAATGGGCGATGAGTTCGTCATCGGTAGCATTCTTCAAGGCGGCCAGGCTGAGCAAGCCCGCATGGTAGCCAGCGTTCACGGCGAGTTGCGCTTCCGTCACCGCTTGGGCCGAGGGGCCGCAGATACCGGTGATGCGAACCAAAGGTTCGGAACGTTTGGCATCTGCTCGTGAGAATTCTTCCGCTGCTAGTTTTAGCAACGGCTCGAACAAACCCACCTTGGGATCGCGGATGGCAAACTGCGTGGTGTGCACGCCTACAGCCACACCACCTGCGCCCGCCGTGAAATAATAGCGCAACAATGCGCGTTGCCGCCGCTCATCCCACTTGCGATTTGCATCCAGCGCGAGGGGCAGGGCGGGGATAACGAGGCCACGTTGCAGGCTGGAACGGATGATGGGATTCATGGCTTAGAATTTGCCATCACGCGATTCAAAGTGCGTGGGCTTGTTCAGCGTGGGGCCGCCTTGCTGCACCCAGTGAGTGATCCATTTCATCAACGTGGGGATGGATACACGCTCAGCGCCGTAGCGTTTCAAGGCGGTTGAAGCATCATTCAATAGCGCCGTGGTTTGCTCGGTGCCGGTCAAAGTCACCGGCTTGTTCATCAAACGGCCAAACTCTTCCGCCACGTCCTGGATGCGAAGTTTATCTGCGCCCGTGATATTGATGGCGGCGGGTGGACTTTGCACATCGGCCAAGGCAGCGAGCGTGACGGCATTGGCATCCGCCTGCCAGATGGTGTTGAACCAGCCCATGCTGATGTCCACCGGCTGATCAGCCCAGACTTTCTGAGCGATGTCCGTCAGCACGCCGTAGCGCAACTCACAGGCGTAGTTCAGGCGGATGAGAGCGGTCTTGGTGCCATGCACGCGACTGAAATGTTCGAACATGCGCTCGCGCCCGAGACAGCTCATGGCGTATTCGCCTACGGGATAGGGAACATCAGTCTCTACCGAGCCATGACTGGTCACAGGGACTAGGCCATAGATATTACCGGTGGAAAGAGCGACGATGCGGCTGGAGTGGAAGCGTTGCGCCACTTGTGCCGGAAGCCAAGTGTTCACCGCCCAGGTCTGGGCTTCCTGACCGGTGGAGCCGAACTTCATGCCGGTGAGGTAAATCACGTTCGGAGCATCGGGCAAGGAGGCGAGGAACTGGCCATCCAGCAGGTCGCCGGAAATGGTTTTGATACCGCGTTCATGCAGCCACTGCACTGCGCCAGAGGAGGAAAAGCGTGAGACACCGATGATGCGGCGTGGTGTGCCGGTGAGATCGGCAGCCCGCTTGGCCATGAGTGCCAAAGTCAGTCCCATCTTGCCAGCGACACCTAGCAGGAGGAGGTTGCCAGGAATGTGTCTGAAAGTTTCGAGCACAGGCGCCGAGGGCTCGCTTAGCAAGTCATCCAGCAGGGCTTCAGAATCGATGATGGCGGGGGGGGCGCTCATGGGCGTACTGATGAACGATCATCCCTTGATCACGCCGCCCTCGGCGGTGCCGTTCGAGAAATTTATCCAGGCAAAGTAGCCGAACAGGAAGGCCAGATAGATCTGCTGCCACTTGATGGCGTAGGCGGCAATGATGGCCGCCAGGATGCCGCCTACGAGGCAAGCGGCTTTCAGCCGGCCCGGCCCAAGCAGTTCACGGAAGATTTGGCCGCCATCCATGGGCAGGATCGGCAGGAGGTTTACCAGGGTCCAAACTATGTTGATGAACAGGGACATGCTGATCATCGTTCTCACGGCGGCATACTCCGTATGCACCAGCCTGGACAGGATGAGAGTCACTCCGGCGAGCAGAAAACCCGCCAGTGGTCCCGACAAGCTGACCCAGATGCTCTGCCCACGGGTAAATTGAGCGTGTGGAATGATGGTCACCCCGCCGAAGCCATGCAGAACGATGGTGGAATGATAGCCGAACTTGCGGGCGGCCAGGGCGTGGCCCAGCTCATGTACCAAGATGGATACGAAAACGACAATGACCCACAAGGCGACGTCGATCCAATCATCCCGTGTATCAGCGTGCAGACCGCCCCCCATCACCACGGCGAGCAGCCAGAAAAACCACTGAATCCCAACCGGAAACCCCAGCACGTTAAACTGCAACATGGGCAGATTGGTAACACTATTTCAGTGATATGCCAATGATTGCCGGGGGAAATATTGACCAGCCAGCCGGTGGGCGTTTCACGAGAGCAGGTTTGATTCAGGGCAAGCCACAAGGGCGGAAATCCAAGCGAGAAGACGGCCGTTTTGCCGGGCGACCAGGTAGTAGATGGCACCGCAAAAAAGAACGAAAAGGAGTACCAGAAACAGACCTAAAATCATCCGGGGTGTGCGCCGGTACAGGTTGATATTGCATGAAGCGCAACGAGTAGAGCCTGCCCGCAATTTGCGTCCGCATCGGCTGCATGTTTTAGTGCCCAGTGCCATGTAAGGGTTTCTGGGAGCAAGTCTTGTTCCTCCCTGTCGAAACCCGAGTCAAACAAACTCAGATGCAAATCGTCTGCACGACGATTGCCAAAGACCGGACTTATTTTGTCTCAATGCTGGTCACTGTCCAGCGCTTTTCATGGGTAATATGAAGCGGTCTTCCCTGATGCCATAGTTACTGCGGATGCGTGCGCTGGCTTGTTTCGCCTGAGCTGCATCCAGGACCATCTTTTGTATGTTGCTGCCTTCCATGAACTCCAGCACGTGAAAACCACCTTTGGGGGTTTCCAAGGCAGCCGCGAGTTCGGTGAGGTTGCTGATGGCTTTGCCGTTCACTTTGTCCAGGACGATGAAACGGTAATCCTGATAGCCGATGTTCACGGGGTCCGGGAGCACGGCGGTGAGCAATACCAGACCCGCCCGTTCCTCGCTCTTGGACTGGTTGTCGTAGTAGGCGAGGCGGAAGGGAGCCCGTTGCTTCCAATCGGCACCCCAACGTTTAAGGTAGGGACCATCTAAAGGCTGGAAGAGCAGGCCGCCCACCATGAGGTACTCGGGCTCGCGATCGAACACCTCTTTCGGGATGAGATCGGTGGCGAAGTCCGCCTTGGGCAGGGTGTAATTCACGGTCACTTCCTTGCCTTCTCGCCATACGACCAGCTTGATGGTATCGCCCGCCCAATGCCGGCGGCTGCTTAGTGTCTCGAGCATCAGGTGGCCGTAATCCGGGTCCAGATAATCTCCTTGGATGTCGATATCAAACCCATCGATTTTCAGGATGAGGTCGCGTTCTTTCAGGCCATCCGCTTTCTTCTCATGTTCAGGAATATCAATGACGACCACGCCTTTCGGTTCGGTCTTCCAACCGAGGAATTTGTGCATGTCGGGATTGATAGTCTGTTGCCAGGTAAAGGCAAAGTAACCCATGCCGGTGAATTTGCCCCTGGCTTGCGCATCCAGCACGCGTTTGAAGTACATGGCGGGAGTCATGTTGAACTTCCGTCCATCCGAAGATGTGGTGAGGCCAACGAGCTTGCCGTTGTTCACCACGGCTTCCGCCCAGCCGAGACCTTCGATGTCCGAGCTGAAGATGACGCTGGTGGAGGGCACGAAACTGACTTTACCTTCGCGGACCGTGAATTCGTTGAACTCGGCCTTGCGGCTTTCCAGGTTGCCGTTCTTCCAACGAAGTACCTGTACTATGCTGAGGTCTTTCAGGTCGTTGGCGAACTTGGCGGGCTTCATGCCGGGCCAGAATTTGTCCTCTTCCACGGTGAGCAGGGCTACGTTGGCGTGGTAATCCGCCCATTTGAGCTGGGCGGTCCACCAGCGGCCACGGCCATTGCGCTGCACACGGATGAGCGTCACATCGTTGAAGAACTCGGCGGTGGTCAGGATCTGTTTGCCGTCGATGACGATGGCATTTTTCACATCCGTGGCGGTCTGGCGGGTCCAGGGCTGGCCCAAGTCATAGCGCTGGCGGGTGATCTCCACGGTCACGAGAGAGTCTTCCCACGGATTGTGTGCGACCTGGCTGTGGCCGGTGAGCACGCACACGAAGGTCAGGCAGAGCAGCAAAAGTTTTTTCATAGGCGTGCGATTCTTACAGGCGGCGGTCGCTGGAGATGTTGTAAGTCTTCATGATCTCGGCATTGGCGGCATCGGCGTCTTTGCGTTCGATGCATTCGAAGCCACCCTTGGGCAGGAATTCCAGGATGTGCTGGTCGTTCTTCGCCTCGGCAAAGGCGCGGATGACGTCCTCCAGCTTGTTGATCTTGATGCCGTTGATCCGGTCCACCAGCACGGCACCGCGCACTTGTAGGTTCGCATTCACGGGATGGGCCATGACGGTGCTGAGTACGATCGGTTCATCGCGCACGGTCTCCGGTTTTTCCCGGCGGCGGTAGCTCAGTTCATACAGCATCGCGGCGGTGCTGCCGGCGCGCGGGAGGCGACGCAGGTAATCCATGCTCAAGGGGGTGAACACCATGCCGCCATAGACGTAGTAGCGGGGCTGGACGTCATACTGGTTGCCGGTGGGCAGGTCCTCGTTATCCACGAAGAGGGGCAGCTTCACGTTCAGTTCCTTGCCGCCGCGCCAGACTTTGACCATGATGGGTTCACCGTGTTGCGGTTCCTGAAAGGCGACGGAGAGGGAGACGCGGTTGCCCTTGTAGAGAATGGTAGCATCGCTCCCCACGCGGTAACCGCCGACTTCCAGCAGGACGTCGTCGGATTTCAAAACATCGGTCGTCGATTTGATGGGGAGGATGTCGTCGATGCGCGCACCGACGTCATTATCGGGCAGGCCCAGCGATTTGCGGAAGGCGGGGTTCTGCATGGGCATGATGGAGATGCCGGCGCGGGGGAAGCCATCGTATTTGCCGTCTTCGATGTCTTTCAAGAAGTGGTTGATGATGGGGGGCGGGATGAAGAAACCGGTGTTCTCCAGGCCGGGCGTGCCTTGGAAGGCGACGCCGACGACCTTGTCATCCTGGATCACCGGACCACCGCTGTTGCCAGGATTGATCGCCGCATCCGTCTGCACGGTGAGGAAGGCGCGGTTGCCCATGTGGACGTAGCCTTGCATCTCGATGCGCGAGACCACGCCACGCGTGAAGGAAATCTGCTCGCCACCAGCCGGATAACCCATGGTGGTCACCGTGGAGCGGACTTCCGGCAAGTCGCCGATCTGGAGGGCTTCCATGCCGCTGAAGAAATCCGGGTCCTCCACTTCCAGGAGGGCGAGGTCGCATTCATGCGAGACAAACGCCACCTTGGCGCGGTAAGGGCGTGGGTCCTGATAACGCTTGATGAGGATCTGCTTGCCCCAACCGATGACATGGGCGTTCGTCATGATCTTCTTGCCCTTGATGACGAAGCCGGTGCCGGTGCCGCGGCCGACCTGGCTTTGGCGCCATGGGGCGATCCAGTCGGGGGATTGGCTGAAAGTCATGACCTGGACGACGGATTTCTCCGGTTCGGCGGCGTGAGCCACCGTGAGGCTCAGGCCGAGCAGCAAGCAGGCGAGGAGACGCTTCATGTTGAGTATCAAAGTTTCCGAGCTTGAGTAACCGGTCAAGCCATTACCGTGAGCGTTGGACCATCTTCCCCGAAATACATTCAATCTGGCGAAAAACCTCCATCCCAAAGCAAGATATCTGTTGGGCGGTTAATTCTGTGCATCCGCGATGTCACCAATAAAAAAGGGGCTCCTTGCGGAGCCCCTGCTGAATTATTATTAAGCCAGCTCAGTTGATGAATGTCGTCTCGTTGCTGAGCAGCAGCACATGCGCGTATTTTTCCCAGGCGCTCAGGGCTTTGATGGTGGCCTTGTTGGTGCCGGTGAAGTCTTTCTCGGCATTCCATTCCCGGTTCAGGCCCGCTATGGATTCGCCGGTTTCCTGGACGATACCGATGACCGGAGCCCAGTTGAAGCCGTCGCCGCCGTCATTGGCGCGGGCATCCACCACGAAGTCCAGCGTGTCACCAGCCTTCACTTCGATGCGGTTCACCTTGGTGGGTGACTTCTGGTTGAAGGCGATCCAGTTGCCCACTTCACCAGCGCGGCTGGAGATGACGCGGGCGCGGATGCCGTCACCCGTCTTGGTCGGGTGGTCCAGCGTGCCATTGATGGATACGATGGCGTCTCGCGGGGCGGTCCAGCGGCGGATGGCCGCCTGCTTGGTGTTCTTGCCCGGGTGCCCGCCTTTGGCGGTCAGATGCAGCCAGCCCAGATTCTTGTCAGGCAGCGCATTGCTGACCTTCCAGACGTTGCCGAGGAAGTTCAAGGAGCGGAATTCCTTCACGCGCTTGCTCGCTTCATCGACTTCGCCCATGCCGTATTTCCAGGTCTGCTCCGTGGGCATGTCGGTCACGCCCGGCAGCGATTCCAAGAAGCGCAGGCCCATCTTCACTTCTTCCTGCGAGGGTTCGCGTTGCAGGACGAGATCATACAGCATCTTCACACGCTGCTCCTCGTCACCCTGGCCCTTGAAGTCCGGGCGTTCCACCAGGTTGCGCGCCTGCTGGATGACCATCGGGTTGTTCATCAGGAACAACGATTGCTGCGGTACGATGGTGAAGTAGCGTTTGCTGGTCGTCAGATCCGGGTTTGCAAAGTCGAAGTGATTGAACACTTCCGGCAGATTGCGGCGGTCCACATACCCATACACGGTGCGGCGGGTGGTCTCCGGCTTCGTGATGTCCACCGGGTTGCCGCCCACGGACAGGTCGATCTTGCCGCCGAGGGCCAGCAAGGTGTCGCGCAACGACTCGAAATCGAGCCGGCGGATATTCATGCGCCAGAGCAATTTATTGCCCGGGTCCATCTGCGAGTAACGCGGATTGTGGGCGCTCGCCTGCTGATAGGTGCTGGAGAGCATCATCAGCTTGTGCATCTTCTTCACGGACCAGCCGTTCTCCATGAAGTAGCTGGAGAGGTAATCCAGCAGGGCCGGATGTGAGGGCGGGGTGGAACGGGTGCCGAAATCGCTCGTGGTCGGCACTAGCGCTTCACCGAAGTGATACATCCAGATGCGGTTCACCATCACGCGCGCCGTCAACGGGTTTTCCTTCGAGGCGATGGCCTTGGCCAATTCGTAACGGCCGCTGCCATCCTTGAAGGGAGTGCGCTCGCCGGTGCTGAGCACCTTCAGGAACTGGCGCGGAGCCGGGTCACCCAGACTGCTCGCATTGCCACGGATGAAGACGCGTGAATCGCGCGGTTGCTTCGTGTCTTCCAGTGCTTGCGCCCGGGGCGGTGAGCCGGGATGGGTCATCTTCAATTGCGCGATGTTGCCGCGCATGGCGGTGGCCCGTTGCAGCACCTGCTGGGGCAGCATGTTGTCGATTTGGTTGCTGGGCGGATTGGCCGGCGAGTTCTGGCCGTAGAGCGCCATGCGGACTTCTTCCGCATACTTGTCGGACAGCCGGGTCGGTTCCGGGATGTCATCTTTCTTGCTGAGCTTCTTGCGGGTTTCCCACATCTCCAGCTCGGCCTCCCACTTCTTGTCCACATCCGCCAGAGCCCGGCCATAGCGGTCGCTGACGTCCTTGAAATCCACCGGTCCTGAACCGGCGAACAGACGGGCGATGTAAGGATTGATCTGGCCGCCCTTCCAATTGTTCTGGGCGAACTGTGCCGAGAGCGCCCGGCCTTTGGTTGCATACTCCTCCGGCCGCAGCTTGGAGAACTCGATGATCGGCGTGAAGATGGACGGCTGCTTCTGACGTGAGAAAGCGCCTAACGTCCGCTGCCAGGCCGCGAGCACACCGCCGTTCAGGCGATTGGTGGGGTTCAGAATGAATACGTTCCGCAACTGCGCGTTCGTGATCTTGGGCGCCTCAAAGGCCACATAGAGATACCTGGCCACATTCGTGCGGAGGTTCGTCAGGATGAACACCTCATTGGATTCGCGGTAGGTCCGCACTTCCGCCTGCAACTTCTCCAATTGTTTCTGGAAATCCTGGTATTCCGGTGACTCTACCGGCTTCGCCAGCAACGGCTCGATCTCCGGCTCCAGCGTGCTGTTGAAGATGCCGTGCCAGGAGTAGTAATCCGCCGTCGGGATGGGGTCGAACTTGTGGTCATGGCAGCGGGAGCAGGAGACCGTCAGGCCGAGCAACCCTTTGGACACAGCATCGATCTGGTCATCGATGATCTCATTGCGGTTGCCTTGGAAACGTTTGCCCAGCGTCAGGAAGCCCAAGCCGGCCATGGCCTGCTTGTCCTCACCCTGTGCCACCTTGTCGCCAGCCAGTTGCTCGATGATGAACTGGTCAAACGGTTTATCATCGTTGAAGGCTTTGATCACGTAATCGCGATAGGTCCACGCATACGGGAAGCGGAAATCTTCGCGGTTGTTGTTCACATCGCCCTTGGTGTCCGCATAACGGGCCACATCCAGCCAGTAACGGCCCCAGCGCTCGCCGTATTGGGGGGAGGCCAGCAGACGGTCGATCAATTTCGGATAAGCGTCCGGCGATTTGTCCTCCACGAACGCTTTCACCTCGGCGGCCGTTGGTGGCAGGCCTGTCAGGTCATAAGTGGCGCGGCGGATGAGGGTGCGGCGGTCCGCCTGGAAGGACGGGAACATCGCCTTGGACTCAAGTTGTTCGAGGATGAAATTGTCCACCGGCGTGCCTACCCAGCCCTTCATCTTGATTTCCGGCACCGGTACCTTGGCTACGGGCTTGAACGCCCAGTGATCCTTCTCGGCGGCAGCGAGCTGCTCTTTCCACTTGTCCGCGTCCACGCCCTTGCGCGGGTCCGGGGCGCCCATCTTCACCCATTGTTCGAGGTCCGCGATCTCCTGGGTGGAAAGCTTCTTGTTTGAGGGCGGCATCCGCAGGTCGGCATCGGTGTATCGGATGGCCTTGATGAAAAGGCTTTTATCCGGATCACCCGGCACAATGGACGGTCCCGTATCGCCGCCTTTGAGCAGCGCTTCCTTGGAATCGACCACGAGTCCGCCCTTGGCCTTGCCTTCGGCTACGCTGTGGCAGCTATAGCACTTGTCATTTAGCACCGGGCGGATCTTCTTCTCGAAGAAATCCAGCTCGGCGGGTGTGGGCTCGGCTGCGTGGACGGCAGCCGCGGAGATAAAAATGGCAACGGCGGTCGCCCTGACCGCCGTTACTCCTTGCCAGCAATTTTTCATGTAGGGCTAAATACTGGTCGCTGTTTAGGCGATGATATCTTTGACGACGTGGCCATGCACATCCGTGAGGCGGAAATCGCGGCCGTTGTAGCGGTAGGTCAGCTTCTCGTGGTCGAAGCCCAGCAACGCCAGCACCGTGGCGTGCAGATCGTGGACGTGCACCTTATTCTCCACCGAGGCGGCGCCGAATTCATCGGTCGCGCCATAAACCGTGCCGCCCTTCACGCCGCCACCGGCGATCCACGTGCTGAACGCGCGGTTGTTGTGGTCACGGCCCGGGATCTCGAACGCGCTGTTCGCATTCGGCAACTGGCGCGAAGCCGTGCGGCCGAATTCACCACCCCACATCACCAGCGTGCTGTCCATCAGGCCGCGCTGCTTGAGATCCGTCATGAACGCCGCCAGCGGCTGATCGATCTCACGGGCGCGATCGCGCAAGGCGCGTTCCAGATTCGAGTGATGGTCCCAGCCTCCGGCCCAGGCCTGCACGAAGCGCACGCCCTTCTCGATGAGGCGGCGCGTGATGAGCAATTGGCGGCCCTGCGCCGTGTTGCCGTACATGTCGCGGATGTTCTGCGGCTCCTTCGAGATGTCGAAGGCATCCGTCGCCTCGATCTGCATCTGGTAGGCGAGTTCGAAGGCCTGCAAGCGCGCTTCGAGATTCGCATCCTTCTGCATCGTGCGGCTGTGGAGATCGTTGAGCTGGTGCAGCAGATCAAGCTGCTGGCGCTGTTCCGGGAGCGAGGTGAACTGGCTCTTGATGTTCTCGATCAATTTGTCGATCGAGGTGAACTGCGTGTTGATGCTCGTGCCCTGGAAGATGCCCGGGATGAAGGCCGACTGCCAGTTCTGCGCGCCACCGGGAGGAACGCCACCGGGACGCAGGGAGATGAAGCCCGGCATGTTCTGGTTCAGGCTGCCCAAACCGTAGGTCACCCAGGAACCCAAGCTCGGCATCGTGCGCCGGCCCGAGCCCGTGTTCATCAGGATGCTCGCAAATTCATGAGAGGGGATGTCCGTCCACATGGAGCGGATCACCGCCATGTTGTCGATGTGCTCGCCCAACCGCGGGAACACTTCGCTCACCTCCACGCCCGACTTGCCCTTCTTCTCGAACTTGAAAGGCGAGGGGAGACCCACACCGTTCGAACCCGGCAACGGCTGGTCCGCGTACTTCTCCAGCGCGGGCTTCGGATCCCAAGTATCGATGTGCGACGGCGCGCCCTGCGCGAAGATGTGCACCACCTGCTTGGCCTTCGCCGGGAAATGCGGCTGCTTCACGGCCAGAGGACCAGAAGTCGCGGCCAGCGCCTCAGGCGTTCCCAGATCGGCCATCATGCCCGCCAGACTCAGGGCACCAAACCCCATGCCGAAGCGATTCAAAAACTGCCGGCGGCTGACACAGAAGTCTGCCATACTGGGCGTGTGTTCCGCGAGATACTTGTCCTTCATAGCGATGGTTTTGGTCTTATTGGTTTAGGGCACAAGCCGGGCTTGGTTTACTTGGTTGGTTGGCACGGCTTATTCAACAAGAAGCATTAACATGATTGAGCCCTCTGGCAACCCGTTTTTTACGACGCCTCCCCATCATTTTGTAATCGCTTATTAAAGCCCCTTATCGCTTTTTCCGCCAAGGCCTTTTATCAGTTCCGATGAAGCCTTCGGTGGTCGATTAAGCTCGGTGATAAACGATGGTTTCCCTTGGAGTTTGAACTACCGCCCCGAACCTTTGGACTGCCCCCAGCCTGCGATGCATTTTGTTGGCCTGCCGGTTTACCCCGCGCCGCAAGGTCGGGGTGCCACCGGCTCTGTTCCGTCAGTTTCATAATGAACCTTTTTGTTTTCAGACCGTCTCTTCATTTCTGCGTCCACTATGAACCGGTCACTAGGACATCCGCTGTCCTAGGTCCCCTTTTCTAAAAAATATTTCACATCCCCCTAACCATTTGAAAATCAGCCGCTTAAACTAAAATTTCACCCCTAAAACCCCATTTCCCCTAAGAATAATTCGCGTCCACTCGCGAAATTTTCACCCCGGCTCCCAGTCGGGGAGCGTCAACCCTCCCTCCCCATTGGAGTTTGAACTATCGCCCCGAACCTATGCATTACCACTGCTCTTCGAAGCCCTCAATTGGCCTGCCGATGCTACCGGCCTATTGGCCCGCCGGTGCAACCGGCTCTGGCCGCTTGCACCGGAACAGCGTCGGCCGCTTATCCGCCGCATCCTTCAGCCGCCCATACCCGTTATTATCCGTCACCACCCAGATATTTTCGGCATCCACCGCCAGCCCCTCCATGATGCCCGTGGGATACAGCCGGTGATAAGCATGCTCCGGGGCCGTTTCCAGCGCCGAGATATCGAACTCCGCCACCACCCGCGCCGTTTTCGGGTCCACCTGGAGGACCGCCCGCGCCTCCCGCATCAGCACATACAGATGCCCGCCAAACCAGCTCAGATCCGTGTAATGCATGTCCCGCGCCAGCAACTGCGCCGCCCCCACGCCAAAATCACCCACAATCTCCAACGTCTTGAGGTCCAACACGATGATCCGCCCGCGCTCCCGCTCATTCGCCAGATAGATCCGCCCATCCCCCACCGCGATCCCCTCCCAAGACGCATTCCGGTCCGCGCTGAAATACTTCTTCACCGGTGCCCAATCGATCTCCAGCCGCTCCACTTTTTCCGTCTTCGGATCCAGCCGCAACACCCAGCGATTCCCCTCCTCGCAGACGTAAATCCGCCCCGCCTCATCCCGCGCGATGCCTTCCAAGTCCCAATGCCCCGTTTTCGCCGCCTTGAACGGCTCTAACTGATTCCCCGTGAACCAGTTAGGCACCAGCTCCAACGTCGCCTCCATCCCCTCCGCCGGCAGCTTCACTTTATAAAGCCCCGGCCGCTTGTCATTCACCGTGAGCAAGTCCCCATTCGGCATCAAGAGCAGACCCGACGCATCGAACTGCTCCTTGTCCGGCGACGTCAACCGCCACGCCCCATCTGGCTTCAGCACATGGCGCTTCCGGGCGACCGCCTTGACCTCCGCCGCCGAGGTCTCCAGCCGCGCACCCACCAGCCCCCACCCGAGGAGCCCTATAAAACGTCGCCGATCCATCAGTGAGTTTGAGTTAACCCAAAACCCACCCCCACGCCACGACAATCCCCCCAAATCCCCACCTCGGCACTTATCAACAAGTGCCGAGGTATTCTACCAATTTGCCCCGGGACGCCGCCCGACACTACCCTCATTCCCTGCCTCGACACTTGTGTACATCTGCCGAGGTTTTCTACCGATTTCCCAGACCCGATCGCTCTCCGCCTGCTTGCTGCTCATCGTGGGGCCTTGGCGGTTTACCCCGGCCCTGTCGGGGCCGCTTTGCCCTGACTTTGGCCTTCACCGCCGGACTCCCAAAAGCATCGGCGCGCAGCCCAGCGTCAGACCGCCGCCCCTCCCACCAACCTTAGCCGCAGCCGTCAGAACGCGCTGATGTTCCCCTGAATTTATGGATTCATTCAATCATGACCATGAGTGCCAGCGGCACGCCATGAAGGTAGCCGTGGGTGAAGCAACGCGAAACCCACGGTAACAGTAACAGGAACAAGTATATGTGCGTCGCGTAGCGACGCTGTGATGATGATGTGAAAGAAAATTAGCCATCACTAGAGCCTGTCATGAACTTGGAGACACGCCGGGCGATCGTAGAACGAGTTGGCCCAAAGGGCCAAAAGAGTCCAGCCCAAGGCAGACCGTCGATGGTCTGCCTTGGGTAGGAGCAGATCGGAGGAACGCGGCCTGAAGGGTCGCCAGAGGTTCAGGTGTCCCGACAGGACACAACTGTTTTAGTGCGGTAAACCCTGGGCTGGATTCTTCTGCCCCTTTGGGCCAAAGCAATCGCTGGAGG
The DNA here is from genome assembly GCA_964589735.1 of uncultured Verrucomicrobiota bacterium. Lineage (GTDB taxonomy): Bacteria > Verrucomicrobiota > Verrucomicrobiia > Limisphaerales > JAEYXS01 > JAEYXS01. The sequence continues at coordinate 109,735 of CAZPUL010000004.1, forward strand.
CTGGTTTCAGCCCATCCATTACGTGATCTGCCCCTGGTCATTCCCAACTAAAATTCATGACCGGTTCTAAAAACTAAAACGTCCCCTCAGTGTTTCCCCTCTCACATGCTGCGCCGTCTGCTCCAACACACTTTGCGCCACCAATACCCAGCAGCCGGACTTTTCGTCATGCTCCTGGCCTTCTGGTTCTTCGTAGTGTTCGCGGTGTTCGGTCGATGGGCAACGGCGACCGCGAGCATCTTCATCATGCATTCAAACGGAACGACCGACCTGGAGATCATCAACCAGTATTGGCCATATCGCCTCATCCAGCCGCAATGGCTCGCTGATGACTATGGCGGAATGGAATTGCTCTTCCACTGGTCCCACATGGAATTGCTCGCCCGCCTCGGCTTCTGTCTCCTCGTGACCATTCTGCTCGCCGTCTTGTCGCTTCATCTGGTGAAACGCCTGATTCACCATCTCAGTCAACGTTCGCCCGCTTGACTCTTCGCCATTCCAAAATTCCCCAAGAATTCTTATTGTATCCTAGCGCCTCGCTGTCACTAATCACCCAACGAAAGGGCGGTTCGCCAAATGGACATTGATGACGATGAGATGCTGCTGCTGATAGCCGGCCTGATCGGGACCGCGTTCAGCCTCGCTTTTCAGTTCAAGTGCTGGACCAGTATTCCCGTTGGGCGTTCGCTCGCGGCCCGGTTTCCTTTCCTGATGGCAAAACCCTTGTGTGTGGCTTTGCTCATCGTGCCCGCCTTGTTGCTCTGGTCCGATCCCGAAGTGAAAGCCAGCGGCGTCTATCTCACCTTGCTCACCGCCAATGGCTTCCTCTGGCTTTTTCTATCCAAGAAAGCGATGGCTCTCACGGGCGTCAGTTTCAGTGTGGATGTGCTGGAGAATAATAACCGCGCCGCCGGCCTCGCGATGGCGGGCGGGGTGATCGGCATCTCGTTCATCTACTGCGGCTCCAATGTAGGAACTGGCCCCTCGCTCTGGAACAATGTCTTCTCCGTGATTGTCGGCACCATCGGTTTCTTTATCTGGTGGATGATCTTTGAAGGGAGCGGCCACATCTCCCGTGCGGTCACCGAAGATCGTGATACCGCAGCGGGTCTGCGCCTGGCGGGAATGCTCATCGCCCTCGGACTCATCTGCGGACGCGCCGTGGCGGGCAATTGGGAATCCCCCGAGGCCACGCTGGGCGATTTCATCGTGGATAGCTGGTTTTGCGTTGCCTTGATGCTGGTTGGGATTCCCTGGGAGCGCCGGTTGCATCCCACGCCTGCCGCCTACCAGCGCGATATCTTGAAGTGCGGTTTTGCACCTGCGCTCGTTTATATCGCCATGGCAGCAGGGTGGGTGTGGCATCTCGGCTGGTGGGAGGGCGCACGATGAATGCCGCAATCGCAACGCCAGAGACTTCGGCGAGGCAAAGCCCGTTCCAGCCCTTGATCGCAGGCGAACGCCTCTCTGCCGAAGTGTTTCACGACATCCGCCGCACCATGTTGCTCGATGGGTGCAAGTGGGATCCGCAAGTCGGCGATGTCAGCACCCTCGCGCCATTCCCGCTCTACATCTCCTCATCCGAATGGAACACGCTCGCCGGCATGGCCGAAAGCCTTTCGTCAGAGACACTCGCTGCGGAAACAGAAATCCTGCAAAGCCCTGAACTGCTCAAACGTCTCAGCTTACCCGGCGCCATCCGCAAGGTCTTGCAATCATCGCAAGCGCTGACACCTGCTGCTGCTCGTGTGATGCGCTTTGATTTTCATCCCACTACGGAAGGCTGGCGCCTCTCCGAGGTGAACAGCGATGTGCCCGGCGGCTATTGCGAAAGCTCCCTGTTCACCTCACTCATCAGTGAACAATTCCCGGGCACAAGTCCCCCCGGAAATCCCGGTGATGCCTTGGCCGACGCGATGATTGCTGCGACCAGACCGGAAGCCCGTATCGCGATGCTCACCGCGCCCGGTTACATGGAGGATCATCAGGTCGTGTCCTATGTGGCGAAGTGCCTGCGCGCCCGTGGTTGCCAGACCTATCAGGCGAAACCATCCCAGATCACTTGGCGCGATGGCCACGCTTACCTGCCACCCCAAGTGTGCGCCGAGCGCATGGATGGCATCTTCCGTTTTCATCAGGCGGAGTGGCTCGCGCAATTGCCGCGCCGCAGCGGGTGGGAACATTTCTTTCGTGGTGGCTTAACGCCCGTGACCAATCCCGGCACCGGCATCATTGCCGAGAGCAAACGCTTCCCGCTCGTGTGGGATGACCTGCGCACACGGATGCCGATGTGGCGTCAATTGCTCCCGGAAACACGCGACCCGCGCGAAGCTCCCTGGCGCACCGATGACAGGTGGCTCGTGAAAGCCGCCTTCTGCAACACCGGCGACGCCGTGTTCGGCACCGCGCAACAAACGACTCGCGAATGGCAACGGACGAAATGGCATGTGCGCTTCTTCCCGAATGACTGGGTAGCGCAACGCCGCTTCGAATCCGTGCCCGTGATGACCCCGGATGGCGAACGCCACGTGTGCCTCGGCGTTTACACCGTGAATGGCCGGGCCGCTGGTGCCTATGTGCGCATGGCGCAGAAACCGTTGATTGATTTTGCGGCGTATGACGTCGCCTTGCTTTTGCGGGATTGAAGATGAAGAGATCAGAGATATACGACGCTTGGGCACCAGCCCACGGCTTTTGGTCGCCCTGGGTGAAACCCGTCCTCTTTGCGTGGATGGAAGAGAACCCTACTGTCCCGACGCAATTCGAACGGTATTGGGAGTTGGGCTGGCTGAACGAAGTTCCCGCTGGCACAGCATTCGTAGTCGATCTGCCCAGCACTGATGGTATTTCGCTGGGTCTCACCATGGCCACCTTGGGCTACCGTCCCATCCCGCTATATAATGCCGTGCCGGGAGGAGTTCACCGTGAAGCGGTTGATACCTCGGCCATCGCCTCCGCCTTGCACTATTCCGCAGAAGCACTGGGAAAAATGAACCTGCGACCCGATGCACCCCCCGTCTTCCTGCTGGATGCGAACCGTCGCGGACCTGAGATGTTGTCTGACTCCGTGCGTTTCGATAATCGCTCCGTCAGCTTCACCACGGATTTTCCTTCGTCGAATTATCTGCTCTCACACGGCATCAAGTTCGTGGTGCTGATCCAATATCACGTCGGCCAGCCACAACCGGATCTTGCCCACACCTTGCGCCGTTGGCAGGAGGAGGGCGTGAACATCTATGCCAAAGCCATCGGCGACAACTCTCCCCTCGCACCGTTGACCGTGGACAGACCTTCGCAGTTCGGCCTGTTCTGGCACCGCGCCCTGACCATGCTGGGAATGAAACGCGACCGCTTGGGCGGCTACGGCGGCTATCTGGCCGAGGCGTCCGCAGGCGGGTAAATTGTTTTTCTCGCGCAACAGATTTGCTGTTATCGTTCAGGTGCGTGCCAGAGGCACGCTGTGAGGGTAGCCGTGGGTGAAGCGAAGCGGAACCCACGGTGGCAAAAAGAAAGAGAGTTTGCGTCGCGTAGCGACGCTATGATGATGGAACTCTGGGGGCATGCCTCACTACGGGTCGCTGTTACAGCATTGGCACTTCGTCATTGCTGGTCTCTGGCGCAACCGGTTACTTCGTCATGAACCCCGCGCCGATAGGTCGGGGTGGTCCTTTCCTTTAACTTTGAGCTTTGAACTTTGAGCTTCCCCCATTTTCCTTAAGGCGACACGACACATGACGCCACATCATTACTTGGCCTGCGATCTCGGCGCCGAAAGCGGCCGCCTCATGCTCGGGGCGTTGCACGACGGGCGTATCGCTCTCGAAGAAATCCACCGCTTCCCCAACCCCGTCCAACGCTCCGGCGAATCCCTCCACTGGGACATCTCGCAGTTGTTCAATGAATTGAAGGTCGGTTTACGCCTGGTGGCCGAGCGCCAGCTCCCCATCGCCAGCATCAGCACCGATTCCTGGGGCCTCGATTACGTTCTCTTCGATGCCCAGGGCGCACTCATCCCGCCCACCTTCCATTATCGCGATCCACGCACGGCACGCGGTGTTGAGCGCGTCTTCTCGCTCACCAAATGGGAGAACGTCTTCGCTGAAACCGGCATCCAGTTCATGCCCATCAATTCGCTTTACCAGCTCGCCGCCGAATCCCCCGAGCGTCTGCGCCACGCCCGTCTCCTCCTCAGCGTGGCCGATGCCTTCAATTATTTCCTCAGCGGCAACGCCACCGTGGAAGAATCCATGGCCAGCACCTTCCAGCTCTACAATCCCCGCACGCGCAACTGGTCGGATTACCTCATCAACCTCCTGAAACTCCCGCGCGCGATTTTCCCGCACGTCGCCAGTTCCGGCACTAATCTCGGCCCCATCAAGCACGACCTCGCCGCAGAACTGTCGCTGAAAAATCTCCAAGTCATCGCCACCTGTTCCCACGATACCGGTGCCGCCGTCGCTGCTGTCCCCGCACGTGGCCGGAACTGGGCCTACCTCAGCTCCGGCACCTGGTCCCTCCTCGGCGTGGAGCTCGACAAGCCCGTCCTCACCGACCTCTGCCGCACGCATAACTTCACCAATGAACTCGGCTACGGCGGCACCGTGCGCCTCCTGAAAAACATCGTCGGCCTCTGGGTCATTCAGGAGTGCCGCCGCCAATGGGCCGCTGAAGGCAACGACATCGACTACGGCACCCTCACCAAACTCGCCGCCGATGCCCCGCCTTTCACCGCGATCATCGATCTCACCGACCCGCGCTTCGTCGCCCCCGGCGACATGCCCGCGAAGATCGCCGCCTTCTGCCGCGAAACCAATCAACCCGCGCCCACCTCCCCCGGCGCCATCGCCCGCTGCGTCCTGGAAAGCCTCGCCCTCATGTACGACCGCACCCTGCGTCAGGTCGAAGAAGTCTCCGGCTTGAAAACCGAAGTGCTGCACATCGTCGGCGGCGGCAGTCAGAACAAACTGCTGAACCAATTCGCAGCCAACGCCACCGGCCGCACCGTCGTAGCTGGTCCCGTCGAAGCCACCGCCCTCGGCAACCTCATCCTCCAAGCCATCACCCTCGGCCACATCCCATCCCTCGCCACCGCAAGAGAACTCATCGCCACCTCCTTCGCCGTGGAAACGTATCATCCAACTGAGCGAGAAGCGTGGCGAGTAGCTTCACGGAAGCTGGAGCAGCTAATAGAGAAAAAGTGACGATAGCTTTGACGCGATTGAATCGCCGCCAGGCGGAGCGCGGCTTTTAAGCCGCTTCACCATTCATAAGCAAAGCAGAGATAAGAAAGCATGAGAGCACTCGATAGCCTTGGAGCGAAATGGCGCTCTTGGTTTTTTGGATGTTGAAGCGGCTTAAAAGCCGCGCTCCAAAAACTCACCTCGCCGTCTCCCCCCGCAAAAACTCCGGCATCAACCTCACCGCCCGTCCCGGTTTCACCCCCCGCTCCAGCACCTGCACCAGCGCCTCGCCCACCTTCCGCGCAAACTGCTGCGGCCGGCTCGTATAACGCGCCAGCATCGGCACCACATGTTGCAGATACGGATCCTCGTCGCGACTGATCAAGGCGATATCCTGCGGCACCTTGAAGCCCCGCCGTTGCAGATGCGTCAGCACCGTAAGCGCATGCGCCGAGCGCGCGATGAGAAATGCCGTAGGCGCTTCCGCCAATGCCAGCAACCGATCCACCTTCGCACAAACGCCAGCAACACTCGCATCATGCCGCACGATCTTCACCTCGCCCTTCACCGCCCCTTCACGAAAACCATCCTCACTCTCCTGATCCCCCGGACAACCGCTCGCGGGCAGCAGCAACGCCAGCCGTTTGTGCCCGTGCCCGCTGAACCACTGCGCCGCATGCCGACACGCCGCCCGATAATCCACATCCACGGAGGGCAGGGGATCATCCGGCGGACATGAACCCACCACCAGCGCCGGGATCTTGTGCGCGGCAAACCAGCGTTGCATCGGCTCGGTGGAAAGAAACAACACCCATGCCGCCGAAGGATGACTCTGCACCAGTTCCTCCCAAGCTCGCTCCGCCCGCGCATGATACGCCGAGGGCCGCACCACCAGTTCCATGCCCAGCCCCAGCTCCGACAACCGCACCCGCAGCTCATTGATCCAGAACAGCACCATCGGCGGCACCTCGTCCAGCGGATGCGGCGAGAGCAGGCAGATGGACTTGGGCGCGTTGTTTTTCCCCGCCTTGCGTTTGCCCTTTCCCGACACCGTTTGCCGCCGCTTGCCTTGGGACGTTTGCAACAGCCCGTCTTTCTCCAACTGCGCCAGCGCCGCTCGCAAGGTCGGCCGGCTCACACGCAATTGTTCGGAGAGCAACCGTTCCCCCGGCAACGCCCCCGGCCAGCGGTTCGTCTCTAGCCCCTCACGCAAAATGCGCGCCGTCTGCGTGACAAGCGAGACCCGCTCCGGCAAGGGCAGGGCGGCAGAGGACGACGACAATGCTTTCATGCGATACGACTGGTCAAAGGACTTGACCAGCAGCATGGCGTTGCCGATACCAGACGCAAGCCAACAATGAACCGTATGCATCCGCTCCCTCACTCCGACCTCCTCCAGCTCAAACGCTGGAACACCCCCACCATCTACAACGGCTGGGAACAGCTCACGAAACACAACGCCGCCTGCGATGCGTTCAATCTCGAAGAAACCCGCGATTTCATGCCGCAGATGGGCCCCATGGTCGGCTACGCCGTTACCGTCGTCATCGAACCCAGCAACGCCACCCACAAACAAAACGCCAACGCCTGGGCTGACTACCGCCACTACGTCGCCAGCGTCGAAGGCCCGAAGATCGTCGTCGTGCAAGACCTCGATAAACCCCGCGTCATCGGGGCGTTCTGGGGCGAGGTGAACAGCAACGTCCACAAAGCCCTCGGCTGCGTCGGCACCATCACCGATGGCGGCATCCGCGATCTCGACGAGATGAATAACGCCGGCTTCAAAGCCCTCGCTCGCCGCCTCTGCGTCGGCCACGCGCACTCCACCCCCGTCCGCTGGAATGTGGAGGTCGAAGTTTTCGGCCGAAAAGTCCACCCCGGCCAACTCATCCACGCCGACAAACACGGCTTCCTCGCCATCCCCTTCGGTGAAGAACCTGGATTGCTAGAAGCCGCCCGCTTCATGGACAGCAACGAATGCGAAACCCTCATCCCCGCCGCGCGAAGCAGCACCGGCTGTTCTACTGACGAAATCATCGATAAGCTGGCCAAAGCTGGAGCCGAGTTCGGTGCCAAGGCCAAAGCGAAGTTCCAGCGCGGCGGCGAGTGGAAGTGATTCGGATGGAGCGCGGCTTTTAAGCCGCTTCAATGTCCGTCAACCAACCAGCGTTGATTTTGGTATGGGACTCTCGATCGCCATAGCGCTTTTTTCGCCTGCTTTGCTTATGAATGGTGAAGCGGCCGAAAGCCGCGTTCCATTGGACTCTTACGTTGACCCGTTCCCCATTTCCTCTAGCATTCTTCAATCAAGTCACTGCTCCCGCTCCGCTATCTCGCTTGGCGGCATTGCTGTCGCTTGATTGACGAATCATGAAATGCCGTATCCTCAGCGTGGTGCTGGCCTGCCTTGGGCTCGCCTTCTCATTTTCCTCCACCTCCGCCCAAACCACGGCGAACAAACCGGCAGCACAGGCATCCCGCAAAGCACCGCCCTACATCATCCTGAAAGTGGATGACCTGCGCAACGCGGGCGGCAAAGTCCACCCGCGCTGGCAAAAGTTCGTGGATTTCACCGCCGAGCGTAAGATCAAGTCCGCCATCGGCATCATCGCGGATTCACTGGAGAAGGATGATCCCAAGTATTTCCAGTGGATCAAGGATCAGCACGCCAAGGGCCTCATCGAATTCTGGAACCACGGCTACAATCACAAGGAATGGGAAGTGGAAGGCAAGAAGGTCCAGGAGTTCAAAGGCCCATCCTACGAGGATCAAAAAAAGAATCTCCTGCGCTGTAATGAACTCGCCAAACAAAAGCTCGGTTTCACGTTCCCCGCCTTCGGCGCACCGTTTAACGCGATTGATGCGAATACGGCCAAAGCACTCTTAGACGATTCCGACACCACCATCTGGCTTTACGGCGACCTCAAAAATCCTGCTGGCAAGATCGTCATGGACCGCGTCGGTTCTGTGAATATCGAGGCCCCGACCTTTGTCCCCAGCCTGCAAAAATTCAAAGCCGGTTACGCCCTGAATCCCACTCGCGATTACTTCGTCATCCAAGGCCACCCCGCTCAATGGACGGATGAACGCTTCGCCCAGTTCGTCGAGCTCATCGATTTCCTCGTGCAGGAAAAAGCCGTTTTCACCACGCCTTCAGAATATGCGAAACTGAAAGGCTTGAAGCCTGCGGTCGCACCCAAGAAATCGTAGCGATTCATCAAACCAGCCGTCATGCGTTCACGCTTCATCCCGCTCTTTGCCCTTGCCCTGCTGGTCGTGGGCCTTTCCGCCCAGGCGGATGTCCGGCTCGCGAGTGTCTTCAGCGATCACATGGTTTTGCAGCGCGATCAAAAGATTCCGGTCTGGGGTTGGGCGGCGGCTGGTGAAGAAGTTTCGGTGCAGCTGGATGCCAAGGCGGCTGTCACCGCTACCGCTGATGCCCATGGCAATTGGCGCGTGGAGCTGCCCGCCGAAGCGGTGGGCGGGCCGCCCCGCTCCCTGACCGTCAAAGCCAGGAACACCATCATCCTCAAAGACATCCTGATCGGTGAGGTCTGGCTTTGCTCCGGCCAGTCAAACATGGAATGGCTCGTGGGCAACAGTGACAACCCCAAGCAGGAGATCGCCGATGCCGAAAGCTACCCGCTCATCCGGCATCTTAAGATTCCGCTAAAAGCGGCGGGCTATCCACAAGCTGAGTTCAAATCGTTCTGGCAAGTCTGCACTCCTAAATCCGTCGGTGGGTTCACGGCGGCTGGCTACTTCATGGCCCGTAAGCTTCATCAAGAACTGGGTGTTCCCATCGGTTTGATCAATGCTTCCTGGGGCGGGACGCTCATCGAGCCATGGACGCCGGTCAATGGTTTCGCCGGCCGCCCCGCCTTGCATGCCATCCATCAACGCGTCTGGCGCACCTTGCCCGAGAGCCCCATCTATCAGGACCGTTTCAACCAGTATCTCGCTGAAACGGAGAAATGGCTCATCACCGCGAAGGCGGATCTGGCCGCCAAGCGTCTGGTGGCCGCCGCTCCGGCGTTTCCTGCGGATATCGCCCCGCTGACCAGCCAACAGATGCCCGCCACATTGTTCAACGCCATGATCAACCCGCTCGTCGGTTTCCCCCTGCGGGGAGTCATCTGGTATCAGGGTGAGGCCAACCATGGCGAAGGCATGCTTTACCTGGAAAAGATGAAGGCCCTCATCAACGGCTGGCGCCAGCTTTGGGGCATCGGAGATTTCCCGTTCTTCTACGTCCAGATCGCTCCTTTCAAGTATGGTGCTGAGAACCCCACTGTCCTGCCCGTTTTCTGGGAGGCCCAAAGCGCAGCCCAGGCCATCCCCAACACCGGCATGGTGGTCACCACCGATATCGGCAATGTGAATGACATCCATCCACGCAACAAGCAGGCCGTCGGCTTGCGGCTCGCCTTGCTGGCACTGAAGAACACCTACGGCCGGAGCAACCTCGTGGCCAACGGTCCCAAGTTCAAATCTTTGAAAAGCGAAACCGGCACGTTGCGGGTGACCTTTGAAAACACCACTGGCGGTCTGCGCTCCCGCGACCAGAAACCGCTCACCTGGTTTGAGATCCTCGGTGCCGACACCGACTATGTGAAAGCCAATGCGATCATCGATGGGGATTCGGTCATCCTCTCCGCCCCTGGTGTCCAGGAACCCATCGCCATGCGCTTTGCCTGGCACAAAGAAGCCGAGCCGAACCTGGTCAACGGTGCCGGTCTGCCCGCAGAACCTTTCCGGGCGGGTGAACCGCTCAGGATTGATTATCTCTCGCTCAAGGTTCCGGAAGCCAGCGGTTACAAACTGGTGTATGACCTCGACCTCGCCAAACTCGGGCCGAACTTCACTTACGACGTGGACAATTCCGCTTCGCTGCAGGGGCCGTTCGATCGCATCGCCTACTTCTTGGAACTCCGCGACGCCAATGGTGTCATGTATTCCTACGTTTCCATGGACGCCTTCACTGCTGACATCCGGCGAATCGGCATACCTGTTTTGGCTTCGGGAGCCAAATTTCAGACGTCTGTCAAAAACCTGAACGTTATCTCCAATGTGAGGGGCATCACCACCGGTTCTCTGCCGGCCGGTTGTAGCATCGAGTTTTGGCCGAATGATTACGTTGCCACAAACAGCGCCAAGATCCCCGGCGCTTCCGATACCATCTACGATACCGGCGACCAGCCCGCCGATGACAAACCGGACGGCTACGGTTCCATGCAGTTCCATAACCACCTGTCCGGACAAACCCTCTTTGTCATAAATAACTGGAAATCGGGCATGGGCGCGGATATCGGCATCGGCAACAGCACGGGCGAGACCCGCGACTGGACTTTCAAGGGCAATGCCAGCTCTTACATCCAAAAGCGCCTGCGCGTACTGGTGCGCCTGAAATGATTCTCCCGCTTAAGCCTCCAACTTTTTAAACCACAAGCACACCCTCATACCATGCGTTTACGTATCCCCCTCTTCTCGCTGGCGCTATTCGCCGCCAGCCTTTCCGCCCATGCCGATGCCCGGCTCGCCAGCATCTTCGGCGACAGCATGGTCCTCCAGCGCGATCAAAAACTTCCCGTCTGGGGCTGGGCCTCACCCGGTGAAGCCGTCTCCGTGCAACTGGACAGCCAGAGCGCCGTCTCTACCACTGCCGATGCCGCCGGAAAATGGCGCGTGGAACTGCCGCCGCAAAAAGCCGATGGCAAGGCCCTCACCCTTACTGTGAAAGCGAAGAACACGCTCACATTGAAGGACGTGCTCGTGGGTGAAGTCTGGCTCTGCTCTGGCCAATCAAACATGGAGTGGACGGTCAACAACAGCGACAACGCCAAGCAGGAAGTGGCCGAGGCGAACTATCCGACCATCCGCCACATCAAAGTACCCCTAAAACCCGCCAGCTTGCCGCAGGACGAGTTCAAAGCCTCCTGGCAAATCTGCTCGCCGCAAACGGCAGGCAATTTCACCGCCGCCGGTTATTTCATGGCGCGCAAGTTGCATAAAGAATTGGGCGTGCCCATCGGCCTCATCAATTCCTCCTGGGGCGGCACCCGCATCGAGCCGTGGACGCCTGTTTCCGGCTTCTCCGACATCCCCGCGCTGAATGCCATTCACAGCCAGGTGCTCAAGACGTTGCCGGATAATCCGGCGTATCAGCAGAAGCTCAAACAGCACCTCGCTGCCGTGGATAAATGGAGCGCGGATGCGAAGGCCGCTCTCGCGGAGAACAAGCCGGTCTCCGCCTCGCCCGTGTTCCCGGTGGACCTTGCTCCGCTGGCCTCGCTGCCATCTCCGCAGCAACAACCCACCACGCTCTTCAACGCCATGATCCATCCCTTCGTCGGGTTCCCCATCCGCGGCGCCATCTGGTATCAGGGCGAGTCGAATCACGGCGAAGGCATGCTCTACACCGATAAGATGAAGGCGCTCATCCAGGGCTGGCGCAAGATCTGGGGCATTGGTGAGTTCCCGTTCTTCTATGTACAGATCGCCCCTTACAAGTATGGCGCCGAGGATCCGAATGTGCTCGCCACGTTCTGGGAAGCCCAAAGCGCCGCGCAAGCCATCCCGAACACCGGCATGGTCGTGACGACCGACATCGCCAACCTGAACGACATCCATCCCAAGAACAAACAGGACGTGGGCTTGCGCCTCGCGCTGCTCGCCTTGAAGAACACCTACGGCAAGAGCGATGTGGTGGCGAATGGCCCGAAGTTCAAATCCCTCAAGCCGGAAGGCGACAAGCTGCGTGTGACGTTTGAGAACATCGCAGGCGGCTTGAAGTCCCGGGATCAGAAGCCGCTCACCTGGTTCGAGATCATCGGACCGGAAACGGATTTCACCAAGGCGAACACCGTCATTGATGGTGATTCCGTCATCCTCTCCGCACCGAATGTGAAGAACCCCGTGGCGATGCGTTTCGCCTGGCACAAGGACGCCGAGCCGAATCTGGTGAATGGCGCGGGCTTGCCCACCGAAACGTTCCGTGCCGGTGAAGTGCCGAAAATGGATTACCTCGCGCTGAAAGTTCCGGAAGCCAGCGGCTACAAGCTGGTCTATGACCTGGACCTCGCGAAGCTCGGCACAAACTTCAAGTATGATGTGGACAACACCGCCTCGCTGAAGGGCGAGTTTGACCGCGTCGCTTACTTCCTCGAATTGCGCGGGCCGCAAGGCGTCACGTATTCCTACGTCTCCATGGACGCCTTCACCACGGATATCAAGAAAGTGGGCATTCCGACGCTGGCTTCCGGCGCGAAATTCCAGACCTTGGTGAAGAATGCGAATGTCATCTCCAACGTAAAGGATATCCCGAACGGAACATTTGCGGGCGATTGCAACATTGAGTTCTGGCCCCACAACTACGGTCCACCGAACACGGCGAAGACTCCGGGCGCATCCGACTCTGTGTATGATGCCGGCGATCAGTTCTCCGATCCGGCGGATGGCTACGGCTCCATGCAGATCCATAACTTCAAGGCCAAGCAGACGCTGTTCGCCATCAACAACTGGAAAGCCGGCGGTGGTGCCAATATCGGCATCGGCAACAGCACGGGCGAGACGAAGGACTGGACGTTCGTAGCCAATGCCGGTTCCTACAGCCAGAAACGCCTGCGCGTCCTGGTGCGGATGAAACAGTAAGAGTTCCACCTTCAGACAGCAGTCAATTGCATCCGGCAGGCTTAGGCCTGCCGGATTTTTGTTTCTGGAGCGCGACTCTCTGAGTCGCAGCAACGCCCAATCACTAAGTGACATGAAATATTTCACAGACGTCACATGCAGTGCCGTAGGCACGACCCGATGGTAGCCGTGGGTGAAACCCACGGTAATCTGCATAAACATGGTGCGTCGCGGAGCGACGCTGTGAAGAATTGGGAGCATATTATTAGTGGTCAGATCAACTAACCAGTCACCCCAACTTGCCAGTCATTACCTTTCGATACACTCTCCACTATGCACCTGTTCCATCTGTTTTCGCGACGTGCTGCGTGGATTGTCTGCGTCGCTTGGTTGATTGCTTCATCCTTCGCTGTTCATGCCGCCGAAACCATCACCGCCGATGTCTGCATCTATGGCGGCACTTCCGGGGGCGTCTCTGCCGCCGTGCAAGCGGCACGCATGGGCAAGAAAACGATCCTCATCGAGCCAGGCAATCATCTGGGTGGCATGACGTCAGGAGGCTTGGGTGCGGTCGATATTGGTGATCCGCGTTCCGTCGGTGGCATCACCCGCGAATACTTCACGCGACTCGTCGCCAGCTACGGTCAGACGCTGGCGTGGGACAAGCCGTTTGAGAGCAAAGCGGGTGGTGGACCGGCGACAGGTGGCGCTTATTCCATCGAACCCCACGTCGCGGAGAAGGTATTCACCGACATGGCAAAAGAAGCCGGTGTGACCGTCTATTTCAAAGCCCGTCTCGCCAAGGTGAACAAGCAAGGCACCCGCATTACGGAATTCACCACGGAAGATGGTCGCACGTTCCGCGCGCAGATGTTCATTGATACGACCTATGAGGGTGATTTGATGGCAAAGGCGGGTGTTTCCTACACCGTGATGCGCGAGGGCAATGCGAAGTATGGGGAGACGTATAATGGCATCCAATACACGGAAAAATATCAGCCGCGCACGAATCACGGGAAACCGGGCGCGAATGGCCGCGTGCCGGGCGGTCAAGGCGTGTGGGATCGCGATCTGCCACTGGATCCTTACGTCATTCCCGGCAACCCTGCCAGTGGTCTGCTGCCCCTCGTGCAAGCGGGTGATCCTGGCAAGCAAGGCGACCCTGCTCCCGGTGTGCAGGCGTATTGCTACCGGCTGTGCCTCACGACGAATGCGAATCGCATCCCCATCACCGCGCCACCCGGCTATGACCCGAAGCGCTATGAACTCGTCGCCCGTTTCATCGAAGGTTGCGTGAAGCTGGGTGATGACATGGACCTGCGTTGGTTCTCGAAATACGATCCGCTGCCGAACGGCAAATTCGATTTCAATACCGCAACCTTCGGCGGAAATCTGCCCGGCATGAATTGGGAATGGCCGGATGCGAGTTATGCGCGGCGTGAACAGATCGCCAAGGAGCATGAGAACTATCATCGTGGACTGCTTCACTTCCTCGCCACCGACCCGCGTGTGCCGGAGAAAGTGCGCAATGATGTGAAGCGGTTCGGTTTGCCGAAGGATGAATTTCTCGATACTGGCGGCTGGCCCCACCAGATCTATGTGCGCGAGGCACGGCGTATGATTTCCGATCTGGTCATCACGGAGCATCACACGTTTGGACGCAAGATAGCCGCCCACTCCGTGGGACTCGGTTCCTACGGCACGGACACGCATGAGATTCGCCGCATCGTGAAGGACGGCGTAGTCATCCGGGAAGGCAAAACGGCGTTAGGACGTGGCGGGTTTGAGCCCTATCGGATCGATTACGGCGCGATTGTTCCCAAGGCATCAGAGTGCGAAAACCTCTTCGTCACCTTCGCGCTATCGGCCAGCCACACCGCGTTCAGCAGCATCCGTATGGAGCCGGTCTTCATGATCACCAGCCAGTCTGCCGCCACAGCGGCCTGCCTGGCCTTGGATGCCAGGGTGCCGGTGCAGAAGGTGGACCAGGCCAAACTACGCGAACGTTTGCTGGCCGACCAGCAAGTGATCGAGTGGACCTACCGCAAGCCGGTGAAAAAGAAATGAGGATGCAGTGCTGACAAATACCGGGCAATTGGTTCACTATGCCCCCATGCCCAGCACCCGAGCACATGCACCTGCCGTGACCGGTTCCGTCGTTTGGTCCTGGTTTTATTCCTTCAGCATCGCTTTTCTCTTGGTCTGTTCCGCCCAAGCGGCCCCCAAGCCCAACGTCGTCCTCATCCTCGCGGACGATCTCGGCTGGACGGACTTGAAATGTTTCGGCAGCGATCTTTACCAGACGCCCAACATCGACAAGCTCGCCAAGGACGGGATGAAGTTCACGCAGCATTACTCGGCTTGCACGGTCTGCTCGCCTACCCGCGCCGCCATCCTGACCGGCAAATATCCTGCACGCACGCACATCACAGACTGGATTCCCGGACTGCCGCCCGAAAATCCCAAACTGCTGGTGCCGGAGTGGACGAAGTACCTGCCACATGCAGAAGCGAATCTGGGCAAGGTTTTCAAGGCTGCCGGCTATACGACGGCGAGCATCGGCAAATGGCACTTGGGCGGCGAAGAGTATTATCCCGAGAAGCAGGGCTTCGATCTAAATATCGCGGGGACGGATAAGCCAGCACCGCCGACGTATTATGCGCCTTGGAATATCACGAATCTCACCGAGGGCAGCGCTGGGGATTACCTCACGGATCGCATCGGGACAGAGGCGGTGAAGTTCATCGAACAGAACAAGTCCAAACCGTTCTTCCTCTATTTGCCGCACTTCGGTGTGCATACTCCCATCCAAGGAAGGCCGGATGTTGTGGAGAAGTATCGGGCGATGAAGCGCAACGGACTCACGCATAGCAACGCAGTCTATGCCGCCATGGTCGAGAGCGTGGATGCGACCGTCGGCCAGATCCGCCAGAAGCTCAACGAACTCAAACTCGCAGACAACACCATCGTCATCTTCACCTCGGATAATGGCGGTCGCGTGCCCACCACCTCCAATCACCCCCTGCGCGTAGGCAAAGGCTCCTGCTACGAAGGTGGCACGCGCGTGCCCTTCATCATCCACTGGCCCGGCGTGACAAAGCCCGGCAGCGTGAATGAAACGCCTGTCATCAGCATGGATTACTATCCGACCCTCTTGGAAATATGCGGCGTCAAGAGCGTAGCGACACCTGATGGTCTGAGTCTCGTCCCGCTTTTGCGCGGCAATGGCCAGCTCAAACGCGACGCACTGTTCTGGCACTACCCGCACTACCAGCATTACCAGCTCGGCGGCACGACGCCTTACGGCGCGATCCGGGAAGGTGACTTTAAATTGATCGAATTTTTCGACGACATGCGGGTCGAACTTTACAACCTGAAGGAAGATCTCGGAGAGAAGAACAATCTGGCCAAAGCGATGCCCGACAAAGTGAACCATCTGCGCGAACGCCTGCATGCGTGGCGCAAAGAAGTCGGTGCGCAGATGCCGACGAAGAACCCGGCCTACGATTCTTCGCGCCCTGAGCACACGCCCAAAACCGTCCCCAAGCGCTAGGAGGAAACGCCATGACACCCCGTTGCCTGCAGCTTGCCGTAGCACTCTTCGCCTCGCTCGCCATATTGACCGCAGCCGAAGCTCCCCGGCCCAATATCGCGATCTTCCTGGCGGATGACCTGGGCTGGGCCGATGTGCCATGGCACGGCTCCACCGATCATCTGCCGAACCTCGACCGGCTCGCCCGCGAAGGGGTGAAGCTGGAAGCGCATTACGTACATCCCATGTGCAGTCCCACACGGGCAGCGCTGTTGAGCGGCCGCTACGCCAGTCGCTTTGGTGTGACCGCAGCTCAGAGCCCCCGCGCACTTCCGTTTGATACCGTTACGATTGCCAGCGGTTTGAAATCAGCAGGCTATGACACCGCGCTCATCGGCAAGTGGCATCTGGGCTCCAAGACCGAATGGGGTCCGCAGAAGTTCGGTTTCGATTTCAGTTACGGCTCGCTCGCCGGTGGCGTCGGCCCGTTGAACCACCGCTACAAGGAAGGTGAGTTCAGCGTCACGTGGCATCGCAATGGCAAGCTGGTGGAAGAGGAAGGCCATGTCACTGACCTGATCGCGCGCG
The DNA here is from genome assembly GCA_964589735.1 of uncultured Verrucomicrobiota bacterium. Taxonomy (GTDB): domain Bacteria; phylum Verrucomicrobiota; class Verrucomicrobiia; order Limisphaerales; family JAEYXS01; genus JAEYXS01. Next base: position 126,664 of record CAZPUL010000004.1, read on the forward strand.
AGGCGGTGCAGTGGATCGAGCAACGCGGTCAGAAACCGTTCTTTCTCTACGTTCCATTTACCGCCATCCACGTGCCCATCGTGGAGGAGGAGAAATGGCAGCAGTTAAACAAGCATCACACGGACCCAGGCAAACGATTGCGCGCCGCCTGCTCCACGCACATGGATGACGCCATCGGCCAGGTGCTGGCCGCGCTCGACCGCAAGCAGCTGCGCGAGAACACGCTGGTGGTTTTCCTGAGCGACAACGGCGCCCATCCGCCTAGCGCCAACCAAGGCGGAGCGTATCCGGGCGATTATGGTTCGCTGAGGGTGGGCAATAACAACCTGCCATTGAGGGACCATAAAACCACGGTCTATGAGGGCGGCATCCGCACCCCCGGCGTTGCCAACTGGCCGGGCAAGCTGAAACCCGCCGAGCTGCACCAGCCCCTGCACGCAGTGGATTGGTTGCCCACACTCTTTCGCCTGGCCGGAGTCAAAGCGTTGCCGGACAAGCTCGATGGATTGGACATCTGGTCTCGGCTCGCTGCCCCAAGTACGAAGACCGAGCCGCGCACGATCTATTCGGCAGGCACACGCTTTCGCTCCGCTGCGCTGCGGCATGGGGATTGGAAACTGGCCATCACCAAGGCCGAGGGCAAGAAGGAGGCGAAGGAGGAACTTTTCAATCTGGCTGATGACATCGGGGAATCAAAGAACTTGGCCACGCAGAAACCGGAAATCCTCGCCGATCTGAAACGCAGGCTCGACCTCATTTCCAAAAATGACAATGATTCGGTGGTCAAGGAATGAGCTGCCGAGAAGTGCATTCCGTTACTTACAATTTACGATCTATGAAACGGTTTATCCAAAAAGTAGCCCTCTCCGTGTTGTGTGTTGCCTGTGCACCAGTTCCGCTGCTTGCGGCGGATTGGGAGAAGCAGGCGCTCGAAGATGCCAAGCAGGATCGCACGAACATTCCATACGACGGAAAAACGCCGAACAAGATGGTGTGCGATACGACCTTGCGCGAGATGCCAGATGGTTCGTGGGTGCTCTTCATGCTGGCAGGTGGGGACTTTGAACCCTCGCCGGAGAATTACACGGGGGTCACGCGTAGCACGGATCAGGGCAAGACGTGGTCGCCACTGAAACAGTTCGATGTGGGTTTCCCGCGCGAGGGCAAAACGATCGGGCAAGGGCCGACGGAGCTGATGATCTACAAGGGGCGCGCCACGCTGTTCTTCTCCACGCATTCGCAGACGTGGGGCAAGGATTGGAAATCGTGGATGATGCACAGCGAGGATTCCGGCAAGACTTGGGGCAAGCCGCAACCCATGCCGGGACGCCTGGCGAATTTCACCTTCATCCGCAATCACATCGTCACGAAAGATGGCCGCATTCTCCTGCCTTACCAGCATTACGAAGGTCCACCCGCTGGCACTCCACCCCCAGCACCAGAAGAGAAGCCGTGGCACAAGACCTTGTTCCATTACGTGAGCAATCCGCGCAATGGCGTGCTCATGAGCAAGGACGGCGGCAAGACCTGGACGGAGCACGGGAACATCCGCATCACCACGGATGACCGTTATCACGGCTGGGCCGAGAACAATATCGTGGAACTGGCCGATGGCCGCATCGCGATGATCATCCGCGCGGATCGTCTCGGCGGCGTGCTCTTCTACGCGGAGTCGAAAGACGGTGGCAAGACGTGGCCGGAATTCGCGACGAAGACGGACATTCCCAATCCCGGTTCCAAAGCCACGCTGTATTCGCTGGGTGGAGATAACGTCGCCATCCTGCACAATCCAAACCCGAAGCATCGCAGCCCGATGGCGCTGTGGATCAGCTTCGATGGCATGAAGACGTGGCCGTATAAGCGCGTGCTGCAGGCGGAATCGGTCGATGGGCCGAAAGGGCGGATGAATTACCCCGATGGTTTTGTTAGCAAGGACAAGCAGTATCTGCACTTCGCTTTCGATGATAACCGGCATCGCGCGGTGTATTACGGGGCCAAGCTGCCGCCGGTGAAGTAATCTCTTGCCGCATCACCAACCAGTCGTTGCTCTATGCTCGGAAATCGTCGCCAGTTTATCGGTGCTGTGTCCGCAATGATCGGCGCGGCCGCGTTCCATCCTTCCAAGCTGATCGCCTCTGAGCCGTTGGCGCAGAAATACACCGAGGTCTTTCACAATCCTGATCCGGAGTATTACGTCGAGGGGCCGGGACTGGTGCGGCTGGCCGATGGGACGCTGGTGGCGGTGGTGCCGATCGTTCCTCGCAATGAATGGAGCGCCGAACGGCGTGCGACACGCAGTGTGACGCATATCCTGCACAGCAAAGATGGCGGCAAGAGCTGGCAGGCGCTCGCGAAACTCCCTTACTACTCCGCCGTGCCGTGGGTGCATGAGGGGGGCTTGTATCTTTTCGTCAACAAAGGCGGCACGAAGGTTCGCAATGACGATCTCCTGTTGTTGCGGAGCAAGGACGCGGGCAAGACGTGGTCGGAGCCGGTCACCTTGTTCAAAGGTCATTTCTGGAACTGTCACACCGGCATGGCGGTGCGGGACAATCATCTCTATTGGGCGGTGGATGACCTCAGCCTCGGCTCCAAGCGCGGTCCACGGGCGTTGGCGGGGGATTTATCCGGCGACCTGATGGACCCGAAGTCATGGCGTCTTTCGGAACCGGTGCCCTTTCCCGGGGTACCGGAGGCATTAACGAATCCCGATCTCAAAATCTCCAGCCAATACTTGGAACCGAACGTGCTGAATGTGCGGGGCAAGCTGCGGGTATTGATGACAGTGAAACCCAAGCGCCAGTCCACGGCCAGCCTCTGTGCGGTGCTGGATCTGCATGACGACCAGAAGAAACTCGATCTCAAGTTCAAGCAGTTCCATCCCATGGCGGGCGGACAGTTGAAGTTCTGCGTCCTCTGGGATGAGGTCTCGCAGATTTTCTGGGCCACGGCGAATCTCGTGGTCGACAGCCAAGGCGCGTTTGATTGGTGGGCGGAAGGCGAGAAGCGCGGCAATTTCAGCTATTCCAGTGCGATGGGCGGAAACGATCGACGCTTTCTCATGTTGTTCTACGGCGTGGACGGCTTGAACTGGATGCCTGCCGGCTGCATCGCGCAAGCGGCGAAGATATCACAGTCGTTCATGTATGCGCGCCCCGTGGTGGATGGGGACGATCTCGCGATCATCGCGCGCTCGAGCGTGAATGCACCGAACCAGCATGATGCGGATTACGCGACGTTTCATCGCGTGCGCGATTTCCGGAAGCTCGCACTGAAACTCACCCCGGAACCGGAAGGCAAATGACTTACTTACTTGTGATGAATCGCCCCATATTACACTGCGCAAGCCGAGCGACACGTGATGGTAAGTTTTTCAACCGAATGGGGTCAAACGAATAAGAGATGAAGATGGCCCTTTGTGTGATATGCCTGTTTCCTGTCAGATTCCTATAAGGAACATTTCAAAGGCTGAGTTTGATGAGCGCGACCGTGTCGTGATGCGTAGCGCCTATGGATCGCAAAATCATTTGGGGCGGTTATGCGATGAGAGTGTCTATGAGAATGATATGGTCACCCGCATCAAGGCTGCGGGATTGCAAGATGTCTATTCACAGGTGCCAGTGACGATCGTCATCGGAGATTTCAAAAAGACCTATAAACTTGATTTGGTGGTGGATAACGCGATTTATGAACTTAAAACAGCGGCTGCATTGACAGGGGACCACGACAACCAGGCTCTGAACTATGCGATGTTTTGCAATGTGTCTCATGCCAAGCTGGTCAATTTCCGCACGCCTCGCGTGCAAGGAAAACTAAAGTATGTCCCGTTGACCTTGGAAGGACGGCGTAAGATTTCATATGATTACTCCGCATGGAAGGCGATGTCTCCACAGTGTGATGGTTTGAAAAAGAAAACTGTAGATGTCCTCCATGACTTGGGGGCGTTTCTGGATACACGGCTTTACGAAGAAGTGCTTGTGCATATGTGTGGCGGCGCTGAACGTTCTGTGCTGCGTGTTCCCGTCTCGCGCGATGGGATAGTTCTTGGCTCGCATCTGTTCCAAAGCCATGCGGAAGGTATCGGATTCATAGTAACCGCATTAACCAATGGTTCGGAACAGTATCACCGGCATATCAGCAGTTTGTTAAGGATGACGTCACTGAAAGCCATGCAATGGATAAACCTATGCCATGCATCAGTCCAGTTTGTGACAGTCACCAACCCCAATCCTCTTATTCGGTTGACCCAATTCGGTTGAAAATATGCGTTTCTTCTTAAAAACAACTTTGATTGCCGTAATCACACTTCTGTATTGCGGTTCGGTAACGGCTCAAAATTCCGCCAAGATTCTGTCGGCTGACTGGAATGCGAAAGAGGCGGGTGACCGGGTCATGCAAGGATTGATCAATGTCACCGCCCCCAAGGTCAAAGGGGCGCATGATGCGGAGTTCGTCATCGCAGACGGCAAGGCCTACATCGTGGCGGAGGCGAATGATGTTAAGCCTGGGGAGGACGCCGACTGGCCGTATGTGTATGTGACGCTCTCGATCGTGAACCTCAAGACGATGAAGCTGGAGCGGGTCATGACGTTTGCGCATGGCGAGGCAGTTTACGCGAATGAGAAACTGCCGGTGGGCGCGTGTTTCGTGCCGCGCATCATCCAGAAGGATGAGCAGACCTTACGCTGCTATTTTGCGAGCGAGGAGCCCAAGAAGCGGCAGTCGCAGATGTGGTTCATCGATTACGACCTGAAGCGTGGCCTCTTTGCTAACACCATCCATAAGGTGAAGATCAAGACGTCGGCGGGCACGTTCGATATGCAGCCGCAGTATCTGCATGAGGATGCGAAGGCGAAGGGTTTTACGCGCGCGCCGGTGGATTTCGGGCTATATATCTTCGATTCATTCAAGGTGATCGACGGCAAGACGTATGTGACGCTGAACAATTATCCGGGCGGGCAGAATGCCTTGGCCACGGTGAACAAAGAGCTGGATACGTTTGAGGTGATGGGACATTTCAACGAACCCGCGGAGCTGAAGCTCACGGAATCCGCGGTGCATAAGCTGCCGGATGGGACATGGCTGGCGATCTGCCGTCAGGAGGGCGGGAACAGGAATTACACGTTTGCGACGAGTCCGGATGGCGTGAAGTGGTCGGCGAATGCGCATCGTGATTTCGTACCGAATGGCAGCAGCTCCAAGCCGACCTTGGACAAGTTCAAGGGTGTTTATTATCTCGGCTGGCAGGAGGCGACGACGATCAACGGCGTGAGCCGGAGCGTGTTCAATATCGATGTCTCGCGCGATGGGAAGCAATGGGAGCGGAAGTATCGGTTTGAGACAGAGAAGTCCTTTCAGTATCCGGCATTTCACGAGTATGAGGACGCGATTTACCTGACGGTGACGCAGGGGGATGCGGATGCGAGCCGGAAGGAGAGGATCATGTTTGGGAGATTGGAGTAGTTAGTGGGGAAACATCGAACATCGAGAGGGGAATGGTTTCAACCGAATGGGGTCAAACGAATAGGGAGAAGATAGGAATGCGTCCAACATTTGGGCGCAACTCAGCGGCGTCTCGGTAATGTTCAATTTATTGCTGGCGCGATGAGTGGCGTGTCTTATTGTTGTACCCAGATAATCCTTATGAAGATTCGTTTGATCGCTTTGTTTGGCGCGTTGTTGATGGCTGTCACGGCAGTTCCTTCGTTGCCTGCGGCGGAGATGAAGACGGTCAAGTTGCTCACGGTGGGGAATAGTTTTTCCCGCAATGCCACGCGGTATCTGACGAATCTGGTGGAGGCGGGCGGGCATAAGCTGCTCCATCAGCCGATCGTGGTGGGTGGGGCTTCGATGGAGTTGCATGCGAAGAAGTTCCAGGATTTCGAGTCTGATCCGGCGAAGACGAATGGGTATTACTCCGGGAAGAAGAGCCTGAAGCAGCATCTGCTGGCGGAGAAGTGGGATTACGTGACAATCCAGCAGGCGAGCATCAAGAGCCATGATCTGGGCACGTATCGGCCGTTCGCGGGGCAGTTGAAGGATTACATCAAGCAGCACGCACCGCAGGCGCAGTTGATGGTGCATCAGACGTGGGCGTATCGCGTGGATGATCCGCGGTTCAAGGTGGCCAAACCGAAGGAGGGCGAACCGAAGACGCAGGCGGAGATGTATGAGGGGCTTTCCAAGGCTTACCAGACGATCACGGCGGAGCTGGGCGCGAAACGGCTTCCGGTGGGCGATGCCTTTTACATCGCAGATACGGATGCGAAGTGGGGTTTCAAAGAGGACACGAAGTTTGATGCCAAGAAGGCGACGACGCCCGAGTTGCCGGACCAGACGCATTCATTGCACGTGGGCTGGCGCTGGACCAAGAAGGGAGACAAGACGACGCTCGGCATGGACGGGCATCATGCGAATCTGGCGGGCGAATATCTCGGCGCGTGTGTGTGGTATGAGGTGCTCTATGGTGAGAGCGTCGTGGGGAACAAATACGTGCCGAAGGAATTGGATGCGGCGTATGCGAAGTTTCTGCAAGAGACGGCGCATAAGGCGGTGAGCCAGATGAAGTGATTGTATTTAGGAAAAGGATTTAGCCACAGCCCCGGCTAAAGCCGGGGTGAAATGGAACTCGGATCACACGGGTGGTAATTGGGATAGTGAATCAGGAGAGCAGCTGTGGATTTTAGAAATTCAAAGGCTGAAAATATTTGCGCCGAGCTGGAGCTCGACACTCCGATTTCGCGCAGGAAGATGCTGCTCGAAATCGCAGGTGTGTTTTGTATGGCTTCGGTTTCTGGATGGTCTGCTGAGAAAGCGAAGACAAAGTGGAAGCATGAGGAGTTGAGGCGGTTTCCGGCGGTGGAGGCGAATCAGGGAGTGGCGGTGGATAGGGAGTTTTTCTACGCGATCACGAACAAGGCGATCGGTAAGTATCGGAAGGATACGGGTGAAAAGGTGGCGGGTTGGAGTGTGGCGAAGGATGAGCCGTTCATCCATCTCAATGCGGGCTTCGTGCATGAGGGGAAACTTTATTGTGCGCATTCTAATTTTCCACGCACGCCCATGGTGAGTTCGGTGGAGATGTGGGATGTGGCGACGATGAAGCATATCGGGCGGCGTGATTTCGGGCGCTACATCGGGTCGCTGACGTGGTTGGACCGGAAGGGCGATGGGTGGATCGCGTGTTTTGTACATTACCGGAAGAATGGCGGTGAGACGGGGCGCGGACCGGAGGAGACGCGGGTCGTGCAGTTCGATAACGCGTGGAAGGAACTGGCGAAGTGGTTATTGCCGGAGGCGTTAATCAAGAAGTTCGGGGATTACAGTAGCTCCGGTGGCGGGTTCGGGCCGGAGGGGAAGCTGTTCATCACGGGGCATGATGCGAAGGAGCTTTATGTGCTCGAATTTCCGAAGAGTGGTTCGGTGATGGAGTGGACGGGGACGGTGGCGATCAGTGCGGAGGGACAGGCGTTCGCGTGGGACAAGGATGGGGTGTTGTATTCGATTGCAAGGAAGTCGAAGGAAGTGATTGTGTCTAAAGTGAAGAGGGTTTAGCCACAGATGGAACACAGATCACACGGATAATTCAAAAATGACCAATGACGAAATCCTAATGACGAAGGAACTGGTTGCACCAGGGGCCGGTGATGTCCAAAGAGGGAAGAGGATAGGAGTTTACTTGCCGGGTTGCTGGTCAGGGCGTAGTGATTAGACATATCCATGAAACGATTCCTGTTTTTATTCGCAATGTGTGCTGGCTTGTTGAACGGCCACGCAGCGGAGGATCCTTTGAGCGGGTGGAAGACGGGGGTTAAAATCTCTCCGGCTTCGGGGGAGACGAACCGGCACGTCATCCACTCGTATTTCAACACTTGCCCGGAGAGTCCGGATGGGAAATGGGTTTTGTATTACACGTCCACGGCGGCAAATGGTCAGAAGGGGGATATCTGCATCCGCAATCGCAAGAGTGGTGAGGAGAAGGTGCTGGTGCGGAATGTGAACACGGAGGATGCGCATCGGGCGGCGTGCCAGCAATGGGTGGCGAAGGGGAAGAAGGTGGCATTTCACGATGAGCGGAATGGTGAATGGATCGTGGCGGTGGTGGATATCGAGACGGGCGTGGAGAAGGTCATCGCGAAGAATCGGCTTTCGAGTTGGAGCCAGCCGGATGCGGAGGTGGTGCCGGTTTATGGTTTGCACTGGGATATCAACGGGTATCGCAATCTGGAACTGGTGGATGTGAACACGGGAGAGGCGAAGGAGGTGTTGAAGATTGAGGCCGTTAAAGAAAAATACGGCGATTGGATCAAGAAGAAGTTTGGTGACAAGACGGTTTCTATCTTCTTTCCGGAATTGAGCCCGGATCTGAAGCGGGTGTTCTTCAAGATGGCGGCACCGGGGAATGGGAATCCGCGCAGCAGCGGGGCGAGCCAGCGGGAGGGGATGATCTGCTATGATTTGGCGGAGAAGAAGTTTCTCTTTGTGAGCGATACTTGGGGGCATCCGGCGTGGTCGCCTGATTCACGCACGATCGTCGAGGTGAGGAATATGATGATAGATAGTGATACCGGCAAGAGCCGGACGATTCCGGGTTTGCCTAGTTGGGGCTCCGGGCATCCTTCCTCAAGCCCAGACTCAAAACTCATCGTGACGGATGTCACCATGGACAAGCTCAAGGGACCGGCGAATGAATGGGGCATCGTGGTGATGGATGCGCGGGGGACGAATCATGTGGTCATCCATCAGGCAAACGGATCGAAGGGGGCGGCTTCCTGGCGGCGCTCGCATCCGCATCCTATTTTCAGTGCGGACAACCAACGCATTTATTTCAACGTGAACAGCGGGAAGTGGACGCAGTTATACGTCGCCGAGATGGGGGCGACGGCGAAGCCTTAAGCCATTTTCCGCTTGAGGTCGGGGCGGGAAATGCGAGTCTCCATCCATGATTCGCACTCTCTTTAAGAACGCTTTCGCCCCGGCTTTGTTGGGGTTGGCACTCGCCTTCACATCATCATTGCAAGCTGCTGATGCCAAGGGACATCCCGACACTTCCAAATGGCAGGACTTGCTGAAATCTGACCTCTCCAATGCCGTTGGCGGCGAACACTGGGTGGTGGAGAAGGGGGTGCTGGTGGCGAAGCATCATGACACGTTGTGGACGAAGGATTCCTACGGCGACTTCATCCTCGACTTAGAATTTAAGGTGGCGGAGGAGGCGAACAGCGGCGTGTTCCTGCGCTCTGGTGATACGAAGAACGTGCTGGCGGCTTTGGAAATCCAAGTGCACGCGGGAGCGGATGGTTCCAAATATGGCATGGTGGGGGCGCTCTATGATGCGATGCCGCCGTCCAAGAGCGCGGCGAAGCCGGTGGGCGAGTGGAATCGCTATACGATCACATGCAAGGGCAGCAAGGTGACGGTGGTGCTGAACGGCGAGACGATCATCGATGCCGATCTCGACAAGTGGCCGGAGGTGAAAAAGAACCCGGACGGTACGCCGAACAAGTTCCCGGTGGCCTTGAAGGACTTTGCGCGCAAGGGACCGATCGGTTTCCAAGGGCTGCACGGCAAGGCGCAAGCGCCGGTGTGGTATAGGAATATCAAGATCAAGTCGCTGGAGTAAGCGGCGGTTTAGAATGATTTGGGAAAACTGGCCGGAGGTGACTCTGGCCAGTTTTTTATTTTAGAGAGATACTTGATCCCGATTTGATGCACCCAGATTATTCGTCTGTTTTAATTGCCGGTGGCAGTTGAAGCGGCATGAATGCCGCGCTCCTTAGCTGCCGAGCTGGAGCTCGGCGCTCCGCGGGCTGGTCATATGTTTTAACCAGTCTTTGATTCTCGTTTGGGCGGGTTTGTGTTAATAGGGTGGGAAGCATTCACTTGGGCTTTTGCCTTGGCACATGAAGAGCATTTGTTCTCCATCGGCGACATGGATGACTTCCGCGAACTGGCGGAAGGTGTGGGTTTTGCTGTTGTTGGTCGGATTGTTGGGGCAAAGCACTAAGCTGGAGGCGGCTGAGGAGACGTTCGATTTGGTGGTCGTGGAGGGAACGCCGGGTGGAATCGCGATGGCGGTGCGGGGAGCTCGTGAAGGCTTGAAGGTGCTGCTGGTGAATCGCAATGAGCACCTGGGCGGCATACTGAGCAGCGGACTGGGCGTGTGGGACACACTGTATGAAGGCAAACGCGCGCCGATCTATGACGAGGTGAGACAGGCGATCTTTGAGCATTATCGCACGACTTACGGGGAGAAGTCGGAGCAGTATAAGCAGGCGCTGCCGGCCAAGAGCGGACATGCGAACGGTAAATTCGAGCCCAAGGTGGCAGAGCAGATTTTCAATGAACTGGTGGCGAAGGAAAGGATGTCGACGGTGTGGAGGGGGTTCAGTCCGGTCGAGGTGAAGCGTGAAGGGGCGATCATCCAATCGGTCGTTTTTAAAGCAACCCGAGGCGCAGCGACGAAAACGGTCACGGCCAAGGTGTTTGCGGATTGCTCATATGAAGGAGATTTGGCGGCGCTGGCGAAGGTGCCTTATCGCGTGGGAAGGGAAGCGCGCGGGGAATACAACGAACCGCATGCGGGCAAAGTGTTCATGGTGACCTCCAAAACGGCACCTACTCCTGAATCAGCGAAGCTCGCGGAAATGCATGATGGTTTGAATCTGCGCAAGTTCACCGGGTTTCAGACGATTGCGCCAGAGAGCACGGGCGAAGCAGATGGCGAAGTGCAGGCGTTCAATTATCGCACGATCCTTTCCTCTGATCCGGCGAACCGGTTGCCGGTGACGAAGCCGAAGAATTATGATGCAGAGGCGCTGAAAAAGCTGGAGTTCGGCTCCCTGGTGCAGCCATTGCCGAATAAGAAGATCGGTTGGAATCGTCCGCAACTCATCGGGCCGCAGACGGATTATGTGGAGGGGGATGCGGCCGTGCGCAAGAAGGTGATGGACGCGCATTGGGAGGCGACGATGGCGCTGCTCTATTTCCTGCAGAACGACGAGTCGGTGACACCCGAGCGGCGGAAGTTTTTCGGCCAACTGGGATTGGCGAAGGATGAATTCAAAGACAATGGGTATCGGCCGTATGAATTTTATGTGCGGGAGGCGCGGCGCATCGTGGGGCGTTATGTCTTCACACAGCATGATGCGATGCTGGCGAAGGGCTATAGTCGTGCGCCGGTGCATGAAGACAGTATCGGCGTGACGGAATGGTATATGGACACGCATGCCTGCACGACGAATCGTGTGAAGGGCAGCCTGGATGAGGGTAAGATGATGCTGCACTACGAGACGTTCCCTGGCCAGGTGCCGTATCGGGCGCTGTTGCCGAAAGGTGTGGATAATCTGCTGGTGCCGGTTTGTCTGTCATCAACGCATGTGGCATGGGGGACGATCCGTTTGGAGCCGACCTGGATGAACATCTGTGAGTCGGCGGCCTATGCAGCGGTGCAGGCGGTGAGGAACAAGCAGACTCCTGCGGCGATTGATGCTGACAAACTGTTGCGAACGCTGGCGGAGAAGCGGGTGATGTTGAGTTTCTTCAATGACGTGGATGTGAGCGGCAAGGAGGCATGGATTCCGGCGGTGCAGTATTTTGGGACCAAGGGATTTTTTGCAACGTATGATGCGAGATTGAATCAGCCGTTGACGCAGGAGGTGGCGTTCCGTTGGGCCAGCGGCGTGAAACGCATTAAAGAGGGCACATTGAAAGCGGATACGCTTGCGAGCGCATTGGCGAAAGATGAAGAGCTGCGAGGGGGACAAGTCACGCATGGGCGATTCGTCGGCATGTTGCCGATCGGCAGTCGCGTGAAGGCTGCTCCCTCCTTTTCGCAACTGACACGAGGCGATGCGTTGCTGGTGCTTTGGGAGGCTTTGAAGGAATAGAGAAATCATGGTGATTAATAGGGTATCGAAAATATTGGGTGCTTTAGGTGTGCTCACCCCTCACCCCGGCCCTCTCCCCGTTGAGGGGAGAGGGAGAAGAATGCGCGCGCAAATCTTTTCGGTATTCTTGGTGTTTCAGAAAGCGCCATCTCTTGCGCGAAAGTTCATCCTGCTGATTTTACTTATGACGACTGGCTTGGGTGGTTCTTCATCACTTCATGCAGAAGGAACGAACGATGTGCTGGCGTGGAGCAAGCTGCCGAATCTGCCGGACAAGGAGGGTTTCGCCTCGATGTTTGCGGGGGTGCATAATGGCGCGTTGATCGTAGCGGGTGGGGCGAATTTTCCGGACAAGCGACCGTGGGAAGGTGGCACGAAGATCTGGTATGACACGGTGTTCGCGCTGGAGAAACCGGACGGGGAATGGAAGACCATCGGCAAGCTGCCGCGACCGTTGGGGTATGGCGTCACCATCTCGACGAAAGAGGGGATCATCTGCATCGGTGGGAGTGATGCGGGCGGGCATCATGCAGAGGTGTTCCGGCTGGAATGGGTGAATGGGGCACTGAAGACGACTAGCTTGCCATCACTTCCGAAGCCGTGTGCGAACATGTCGGGGGCCTTGCTGAAGAATGTGATTTACGTGGCGGGTGGTATCGAAACGCCGACAGCGACGCAGGCGTTGAATACGTTGTGGGCGCTGGATTTGACGAAGATTGAAGCAGGGTGGAAGGAGTTGGAGCCCATACCGGGCTCAGGACGGATGCTGGCGACGGCGGGTGTGCAGGACGGTTCGTTTTTTGTGTTCAGCGGCGCGGGATTGAAGGCGGATGCGGAAGGCAAACCGGCCCGGGAGTGGTTGCGCGATGCGTATCGTTATGCACCGGGCAAGGGGTGGAAACGCATCGCAGATCTGCCGCGCGTGTCGGTGGCGGCGCCTTCACCGGCACCAGCCTTGGGGCAATCGCATCTGTTGGTGATGGGCGGGGATGATGGGGCGCAGGTGAGCACGCCGCCTACGGAACATAAGGGGTTTCCGCGCGATGTCCTGGCGTATCACACCATCACGGATACGTGGACGACGCGGGGTGAAGTGCCGTTCTCGAAGGTCACGGTGCCGGTGGTGGAATGGAATGGACGGTTCATCGTGATCAGCGGGGAGAAGCAGCCGGGCATCAGATCACCAGAAGTGTGGAGCGGTCAGGTGATCCAGCGGAAGGCTTCGTTTGGAGCGGTGAACTATGCGACGCTGGTCGGGTATCTGGGGGCGATGCTGGGCATCGGGTGGTTCTGCACGCGGAAGAACAAGAATACGGAAGATTACTTCAAGGCGAGCGGTCGCATTCCATGGTGGGCGGCGGGGTTGAGCATTTACGCCACGATGCTGAGTTCGCTCACCTTCATGGCCATCCCGGCCAAGGCGTATTCCTCGGACTGGGTTTTCGCGTGGGCAAATTTCCCCATCCTGCTGCTGGTCCCGGTCATCGTCGCGTTCTACCTGCCGTTCTTCCGGCAGTTGAACATCACTTCGGCTTACGAATATCTGGAGCGGCGGTTCAATCTGGCCGCGCGGATGTATGGCAGCGTGGCGTTCATCCTGTTCCAGGTGGGACGGCAGGCGATCGTGCTGCTGCTGCCCTCGCTGGCGTTGGCGACGGTGAGCGATCTGAACGTGCAGACGTGCATCATCCTGATGGGCGTGCTCTGTGTGGCCTACACGGTGATGGGCGGCATGGAGGCGGTGGTGTGGACGGATGTGGCGCAGACGGTGGTGCTGCTGGGCGCGGCCATAGTCAGCCTGCTGCTGATCGTCTTTGGCGGCGATGGCGGGTTCAGCGGTTTTTGGGCAACGGCCACGAACGACAATAAGTTTCACATGTTCAATTTCGGCCTCGATCCGCGCACGACCACGGACACGTTCTGGGCCATCATCGTCGGTTACACGTTCATCAATCTGGTGCCGTACACCAGCGACCAGGCGGTGGTGCAGCGGTATATGACCACATCGGATGAGAAAATGGCGGCGAAATCCATCTGGACGAATGCGATCCTGGCGATCCCCTCCACGGCGATCTTCTTCGCGATCGGTACCGCTTTGTTCGTCTATTTCAAATCACATCCGGAGAAGCTGGACCCGGCGCAAACGACGGACGCCATCTTCCCGGCGTTCATCATGCAGAACCTGCCGATGGGCGTGGCGGGTCTCGTGATCGCCGGTGTGTTTGCGGCGGCGCAATCGACGGTATCAGGCAGCCTGAACAGTGTGGTGACGGCGATTATGACGGATTTCTACAAACGTTTCGGCGGGAAATCGGATGAAGCAGGTGAGCTGCGTTTGGCGCGAATCCTGACGGCGGCTTTCGGCGTATTCGCCACGGTGGCGGCATTGTTTCTGTCGCAGTCGGATACCAAGTCGCTCTGGGATGCCTACAACGGATTGATCGGGCTGGCGGGCAGCGGGTTGGCGGGCTTGTTCGCACTGGGCATTTTCACCAAGCGGGCGAACGGCCCGGGGGCATTGACGGGGGCGGTGACGAGTGCGGTGGTGCTCTATCTGGTGCAGCAGCATACGAAGCTTCCGTTTTACTGGTATGCGGCGGTGGGGCTGGTGACGTGCTTTGTGGTGGGGTGGGTGGCGAGCCTGGTCATCCCGGCACCAGCAAAGCCGCTGGACGGGTTGACACGGCATACGGTGAAGGCGGCGTGAGAATTTTTATCAGAAAGTAACACTATGAAGTTTGAGAGATTGCGCGGGTTGGTGGCGGCGCCTTTTACGCCGTTTCTGGAAGATGGGTCGTTGCATCTGGAATTGATCCCGAAGTATGCGGCGCACCTGGCGGAGAACGGAGTGAGTGGCGCGTTTGTTTGCGGCACTACGGGCGAAGGGCCGTCGCTGAGTGTGGATGAGCGGAAGCTGGTGGCGGAGAAGTGGGCGAGATCGGCAGCTTCATCGGTGAAGGTGATCGTGCATACGGGGCACAACTGCCTGGCGGATTCGTGCGCGCTGGCGGAACACGCGCAGGAGATCGGCGCTGCGGCGACCTCGTTGACGTCGCCGAGTTTTTTTAAACCGGGGAACATCCGGGATCTGGTGGATACCTGCGCGATGGTAGCAGCGGCGGCGCCCAACCTGCCGTTCTATTATTATCACATCCCGGTGATGACGGGGGTGAGCCTGCCGGTGCCGGATTTCTTGCAAGCGGCGAAGGATCGCATCCCGAACCTGGCAGGCATCAAGTTCACGCATGAGAGCCTGATGGATTATGCGAACGCGGTGCGAGTCGAGAACGGCCGTTTCGATGTGCTGTTCGGGCGGGATGAGATGTTGCTGGGCAGCTTGGTGATGGGCGCGAAGGGAGCGGTGGGGAGCACGTACAATTACATCGCGCCGATCTTTAACCGGTTGCTGGAGGCCTATCGGCAGGGCGATCTGGTGAAGGCGGAAGCGGAACAGGCGAAGGCGAATGACATCATCGGCGTGATGATCCGGCATGGCGGATTGCCAGCGGGCAAGGCGATCATGAAGTTGCTGGGGCTGGATTGCGGGCCGGTGCGATTGCCGCTACGGTCGCTGACACCGGTGCAGGAGAAGGCGCTGGCGGATGATTTGGAGAAGGCTGGTTTCAATAAATGAGGAAGGACGGAGCCCTGTTCAGGGAATCCGACCGTTAACATTTAAGCGCCAGCAGGTTAGCTGGCGCTTTTTTGCGTAACGTAAAGGGGGCTTCCGACGTCTATGGAGGGGTAATCTTTGTTTTGGTGATCGTGTTATGAGTAAAACGGGCATTTTGCTGGGTTCGTTGGTGGTGAATGCGGCGTTGGCGGTGGTGGTGTTGAACCGCCCGGCGGCACCTGCGCCGGTAAAGGTGGAAGCCCCAGCGCCCAAGACCATCGTCAAGACGCGTACGGAGACAGTGGTGGTGCCGGGGGAGACGGAGGTGGTCACGCAGTATGCCAAGCTGGACTGGCGGACGATTGAATCGGAGGATTACATCAAATACATCGCGAACTTGCGGGCGGCGGGCTGCCCGGAGGAGACGATCCGGGACCTGATCATCGCGGATGTGAACAAACTGTATGCGGCTAAGTGGAAGGCGCTGCATCCGGTGGAGCAGCAGTGGAAGTATTGGGAGCCAGAGGGCAAGAAGGACAAAAAGGAGGATCGTAAATCGGAGGATCGGCGGACGCTGGAGAAGGAGCGGGATGATTTGATCCGGTCGTTGCTGAACATCGATCTGAAGTCGGAGCTGGCGAAGTATTCGTGGGATCAGGAACGGGTGGGGCGCGACGCGCGGCTGGCTTTTTTGAGCGAGGAGAAGCAGGCACTGGTGAAGGACGTGGACAGCAAGTATAAGGATGAGTTCCGCAAGCTGGCCGAGGAAGGCAAGGCGGCGAATCTCAGCAAGGAGGAGATGAACCAGAAGGCGGCGGCGTTGCGCAAACAGCATGAGACGGAACTGGCGGGATTGCTAAACGGGAGCGAGTTGCTGGAGTATGAGCTGCGGACTTCCGGGCTGGCGAACAAGATGCGGAACGAGCTGTCTTGGTTCGAGCCAAACGAGCAGGAATTTCGGGCGCTGTATCAGAAGCTGAAAGCGGCTGAGGAGCAGGCGGCGGCCAACGGGCAGAAGTTCTCGCTGGAGAAGGATCTGGCGCTGTTGGGGAATATGAACGGGGTGATCGGGGCGGAGCGGTGGGCGGATTTCCAGAAGATTCAGGATCCGGCGTATCGGGATGCATTGAAGATAGCGGAGAAGTTGGAGCTAAACGCGGAAGACACCCGGCTGGTCGCGCAGATCAACCAGACCACCGAGGCGGAACTGGCCAAGGCGATGGCGAATCCGGATTACACTCCGGAGCAACGTCAGGCGGTGACGCGGGCGATCAAGGAAGAGAAGAAGAAAGTGCTGAGCGAGACATTGGGGAAACGGATGAAGAGGAAATAGCCGGTGGCACCGGCGCGGGCCAATGAGGAAAAGCCAGCCACAGATGAAACACGGATCACACGGATTCAGGAGTGAGTTTCAAGTTTTCAGTGTTCAGTTTCCAGAGGAGCCGCTCTGCGTTGGTTGAAATAAAATACCCGCTGGGCTTGCGCGCCAGCGGGTGAAATGTGAGTCAGGAGACGTTATTCCTTCTTCTTTTCGTCGCCCTTGCCTTTGCCGCCAGGACCACGGCCGAGGCCGGCCTTGGCCAGCTTGTCCTTGTCTTCCTGGCTCATCTTGCCGCGTTCATCGGGGCTGAGCTTGCCGTCCTTGTCAGCGTCATACTTCTCGGTCATCTGCTTCATGAGCGCCTTCTGTTCTTCCGTCATAGGCGGACGTTCCTTCTTTTTCTTCTCTTCCTGGGCCTGAACGGAGGTGGTGAGGGAGCCGACCAGCACAAGGGCCAGCGCGGTGGTGATGACGATATGCTTCATAACGATGCTTTCGATCGATTTCTTTTTGAAACCACCGGCTCATGCAACCATGCCGTCAAACGGCTGGTTTTGTTGGCAGAACGCAGTGTTTCAAGGGGATAAACACTGGTCTGGGCGGAAAGTTTCGGCGGCTTCGCCTACTTGGTCGGACTGGGGCGGCGGTAGATCTTGTGGATGGCCGCCTGGTCGGTGCATTTTATAAGTACCTCATCGATACAGACATGCGGAGGGCGGCTGGCGCACCAGACAAGGGTCTCGGCGATGTCCTCGGCGACGAGGGGTTCGGTGCCTTCATAGACTTTCTTGGCCTTGGCGGTGTCACCGCTGAAACGGACGAGGGCGAACTCGGTCTCGGCGATGCCGGGATCGATACTGCCGACGCGGATGCCGGTGCCGTTCAGCTCCAGCCGCAAGGAGCGGGTGATGGAGAGCTCGGCAGCTTTCGCGCCGCAGTAAGCGGAACCGCCTTCATAGGCGACGCGTCCAGCGATGGAGCCGATGTTCAAAATGTAACTGCCCGCGTGATGGGGCATGAGGGGCAGCACGGCGCGGGTCATGCGGAGGAGGCCGAGGACATTGGTTTCCATCATGAATTCCCAATCAGCGTCCTTGCCGTCGGCGACGGTGTCCGCGCCTTTCGCGCCGCCGGCGTTGTTGATGAGGATGTCGATGTGCGGTGTGTGTGTTTTGGCCCAGGCGACGAAGGTGTTCACACTTTCGGTGCTGATGACGTCGAGCGGGTGGACGAGGGCGTTGGGTGCGCCGGCTTGACGGCATTCGGCGGCGACTTGCTCCAAGCGGTCAACACGGCGGGCGCCGAGGAGGACGTTGCTGCCTGCCGCGGCGAAGGCACGAGCGGTGGCGGCACCGAAGCCGCTGGAGGCGCCGGTGATGAGGACCCATTTGTTGGTCAAGCGAGAGGACATGGGAAAAGCGTAAGAGCGAAGTTCAAAGTTCAAAGCTCAAAGTTCAAGCCGGTTGCACCCCGACATTTAAAAGCACGGGGTAAACCGGCGGGCCAATCTCTGCAGAAAGGAAATGGGTATTGTTCAGGGTTGTGGCAGCGGGGGCATTGACCTGCACTGTAGAACAACAAGGTGCGGCGAATCGCGCAGGTGATTGAGGCAGGGTGGGCGTTTTTTAGCAGGGTGGAGCAAGAAAAGGCCATTAATAGGGCTTAACGGACTGGATTTGGGTTGGTGGCATGGCGGGTGCTAATTCACCCGGCGGGACAATAGTTCCACCCTATATTGTATGAAAACGTCCTATAAAGTTGTGCCGGGCGTTCTACTGATAAGCCTGACCATCGGATGCAGCAGCGAGCCGGATGCTGTCTCTGAACTGACACCTCCACCGGTCCCCGTGAGCCTCGAAGTCACCATCGATACGCTGCTGAAGCCGTCATCGAACAGTACTCTGGCTCTCCCACCGCCGGACTATGCCGGTGCCGAACCCAGCGCTGCTCCGGCAGCGAACACCCGTGCGGGCAGCCAGGAGTTTGGCCTGACCGCCGTGACGAACGAGCGTGGAGAAGCGGATCTGAACGCCCTCACTGCCGCGCTGCAATCCTACGTGGCGGACCGCATGGTGCCCGCCAACAGCATCAAGGATCTGAAGATCCTGGTGGACGAAAAATTTCTCACCACGCTGCCGGCCCCGCCTCCGGGCATGAAATATGTCTGGGACAACCGGCTGCAAGTGACCCTCGCAAGCAATTAACAAAGGTGATTGTATGAAAATCTGTTTTGGAAAGAAGAGTTCCTGGACGGTGCCGATCACGACGTGGGGCACGCCTCATCCTGAATCCTTCACCCCTGCCGATGTCCGGCTTACCACAAGGGGAGATGGAGGCGTAGTTCCATCCAATTCCAGTGCGGGTCCTTGGTCACGGCTGCGGGCCTTCACGCTGATCGAGCTGCTGGTGGTGATCGCGATCATCGCGATCCTGGCCGGCATGCTGCTGCCCGCGCTGGCCAAGGCGCGCATGAAGGCGAACACGACGAAGTGCCTGAGCAATCTCAAGCAGATCGGCGTGGGCGAGGCCATGTACGTGAGCGATAACAAGGAAAAGCTCACCTATACCGCCATGCGCGGGCTGAACACGGGCGGCGAATTCACGTTCGACGACCTGATCAGCGATTATGTGGGCGGGGCTTTGACCGACGCGGAGAAGCGGGCCAACCAGACACCGGCGGCCAATGTCGCGCGCCTGTTCCGCTGTCCCTCCGACAAGGCGCCGCTCGCCTCCTGGGTGACCAGCGGCACGCGGCGCACGTATGCCATGGCCTCGCACAACATGAGCACGGCAGGGAAGGGGATGCACAACAACTGGCGTGTGTCGCCCGCAGACAAGACGGGCGTGGGACTTTACTGGGGGCATAACAGTGCCGGGCCAGTGTCCGCCACCTTCAACACGAATGACACCATCCCGCCGCAGCGGCAGGCGTTCGTGATGACGGGTCATGTGTTGGCACCGGACAACACTCTGCTGGCCTCGGAGCGGATCAACATCGGCAACATCGCGGGGCATTACAGCTACCCGAAGATCGACAACGCGACGCAGCATCATGAGGTGGGCACGACGAACAACGTGCGGGACTTCAGCTACAATGATCTGGGCACGTACACGTACAATGACCCGAAGTCGCATCACAACGGGAGTTACAACTACGTGTTCGTGGACGGTCATGCGGAACATCTGGACCCGGCGATGACGTTGGGCAGCACGAATGCGAATCTGGCGCTGCAAACGGGGATGTGGACGATCTTCGCGAAAGATTGACCGATTGTTTTTTAGTGAGTGAGTTGGTTTGGTTGCAGAGCACGCCCGGCTTGAGTGAGCCGGGCGTGCTTCTTTTTTTGACAGGATTAACAAGATTTACAGGGGGGGGAATTTTGCCCGCTAAAGGCGCGAAAGTGGGAAGGAAAGGGGGAAATGGTTTCTTGTTTCTGGTTTGGGGTTTCGGGTTGAAACTGCTGGTGCAAGTTTTGATGGTTTTCGCAGATTATTTTTCCAAGGAGTTCATGTTTTGTTGGTGTTTTGCGTTGTATCCTTCTGATTTCAAGGTGGTTAAGGGGTTTTAAAATATTTTCAAGAAAAGGGGACCTAGGACAGCGGATGTCCTAGGTCCCTCTTCATAGTGGAGGCAGAAAGATCAAAAAAAGGATCACTATGAAACTGACGGAACAGAGCGAATTGAAGATGGAAACAGCAGGGTGCCGGCCGGTGAGTCGGCGGTATCGGCGGATCTCGCAGGCGAACTGGTGGTTCGGCCAGATGCGCCGGGCGGTGGAGCATGCGGTGCCGGGGGAAACGGTGCCGACGCGGCGGGTGGAGCAGAAGGTGTTGCCTTTGAGTAATCCGTAGTGCGTGAGGCGTAACGGGGGGAAAGGGGAAGTTCGAGGACGACGACGAGAACGAGGACGATCACGAAATAGCAGGATTTTGCGGACGCCAGAGGAGGATGAGGCCCGCCCTCCGGCCAGTCGAATCACCAATCGGTGAGGGTACTGGCCGGAGGTTTCTTCCCCAAGGGCGAGTGAGGAGGGACGAAAGGCGGGCGAAGGAAAGGGAAGTCATGAATTATGATTTATACAGGGGAACAGTGGCTTGACAGAGGGGTGAAACGAGAATTTCATATATGAAATCGATTTCACCTATGAAATTAAAGCTGCCAGCGGCACGTCGTGCCGTCGCTCCTGTTGAGCGGGTGGAGGAGAAGAATCTGGGCGTGCCGGCATTGGAGCGCGGGCTGGCGATGCTGGAGTTTTTGGGGCGGCAATCGCACGGGGCGACGTTGCTGGAGATCACGACCGCACTGGAGGTGTCGGCGGCTTCGGCATTTCGCATCGCGACGGCGCTGGAGGAGTTGGGCTATCTGCGGCGGGAGGAGGGATCGAAGAAGTTCTTCGTCACGCGCAAGCTGCTATTGTTGGGGCAACCGCAGGCGGCTTCGCGCAGCCTGGTGGAATGCGCGGTGGAATCGATGCGGCAGGTGCTGGCAGTGACGGGGGAGACGACGCAACTGTGCTGCCTGGCGGAGGACCAGTGCGTGGTGATCGATCAACTGCCATCGGTGCATCCCTTCAAATACATCGTGGACTTGGGGTCACGCGCGCCCGTCCATTGCGCGGCGCCGGGCAAGGCGATGCTGGCTTTTTTGCCGGAAGATGAGCTGGCGCCTTTGCTGGCGCAGGTTAGATTGGAGAAACACACCGGCAAGACGATCACGAGCCGCAAGGAATTGCGCGCGGAACTGGAGCGCATCCGGGCACACGGTTATGCGGTGGATCACGGTGAGCACTTTGACGGCATCCATTGTGTGGCGGCTCCGTTGCTGAATCATCACGGGCATGTCATCGCGGCGATCACGATCGCGGGGCCGTCCTCGCGCATCCCGGCCAGCCGGTTCGCGGAGTTCGGGGCGGTGATGATCGCGGCGGCGAACGAAGCGGCGAGAAATTTTTTGGAATGAGAAAACACGCGCTATTGCCGATGGTGACGGTTGCCCTGGCAGCCATCGGGGTGGTGTTGCCCAGTGGGGCGGATGCGGCGCTGAGCGCGGCGGATACGGAATTTTTCGAGAAGAAGATCCGGCCGGTATTGGTGGCGGAATGTTACGAATGCCATAGCGGGAAGAAGGAGAAGGGCGGTCTGCGGTTGGATTATCGTGGCGGGTGGGAAAAGGGCGGTGAGAGCGGTCTTGCCATCGTGCCGGGGGATGCGGCGAAGAGTTTGCTGATCCAAGCCATCCAACACACTCACTCCGGGCTGAAGATGCCGAAGAAGGGCGCGAAGCTGCGTGAGGCGGTGATCCAGGATTTCATCACGTGGGTGAACCAGGGGGCAGTGGACCCGCGTGACAAGGTGCCTGCAGCGGAAAGTGCAGCAGCGGCTTCGTGGGAAGATGTGCTGGCGGTGCGGCGGCAGTGGTGGAGTTTCCAACCGGTGAAGGAGCCAGCGGTGCCGAAGGTGAAGAATACGAAGTGGTCGAGTGAGCCGGTGGATAAATTTATTCTCGCGAAGCTGGAGGAGAAGAAGCTGACGCCCGCTAAGCAGGCGGACAAGCGGACGTTGATACGGCGCGCGACGTTTGTGTTGACGGGATTGCCACCCACGCCGGAGGAAGTGAACGCGTTCCTCGCGGATACTTCGCCGAAGGCATTTGAGAAGGTGGTGGATCGTTTGCTGGCGTCGCCGTCCTTTGGTGAGCAATGGGCGCGGCACTGGATGGATCTGGTGCGCTATGCGGAGACGCACGGGAGCGAAAACGATCCGGATATCCGCGACGCCTGGCGGTATCGGGATTATCTCATCCGCGCACTGAATGCGGATGTGCCGGTGGATCAGTTGATCAAGGAACACATCGCGGGCGATCTGCTGGCGAAGCCGCGCATCAATGCGGCAGAGGGTTTGAATGAATCGCGGATGGGCATCGCGAGCCTGCGCTTCAATGAACATGGGTTTCAGCCAATCGATACGCTGGATGAGCAGGTGAAGACGGTGGAAAACCAGATCGATGTGGTGACGAAGGCGTTCCAGGGGCTGACGGTGTCTTGTGCGCGATGCCACGATCACAAGTTCGATCCGGTGAGCCAGAAGGATTTCTACGCGATGTATGGGGTGCTGGCGAGTTCGCGTCCAGCGCAGGTGATGGTGGATGCGCCGGAGGTGCTTAACAAAAACAAGGCGGAGTTGGCGGGGTTGAAGCCGCAGATCAAATCGGCGTTGGCTGAAGCGTGGTTGAAATCAGTGAATGAAGAATTGCCCGCGAAGTTGAAGGATAATAATGGTGGGCTTATGGAAGTGCCTCCAGAGATGGGGCATTTGTCAACGGTCGTGAGGTGGCATGAGCAGGTGGCCAGTGCTCGTGTTTGGGAGGCACGCGGGAAGAATCCAGCGGTGGCAAAATTAGCACAACCGCTGGCGCAATGGAGTTTTGACGGCGATGCCAAAGATTCCAAAGGCAACCTGAATGGAGAACTGCGCGGCGGGGCGGTGATCAAGAATGGGCGGCTTGTCTTGAACGGCACGGATGCGTTCATGGAATCGGTGCCGCTCAAGCAGGATCTGAAGGAGAAGACGCTCGAGGCGTGGGTGTATCTGAGCAATCTGCAACAGCGTGCCGGAGGAGTGATCACGATGGAGAGCATCGGCGGCAAGGTGTTTGATGCAGTGGTGTTCGCGGAGAAGGAGAGCAAGCAGTGGGTGCCGGGCAGCAATAATTTCAAACGTTCGCAAACACTCGGCGGACCGCAGGAGACAGCGAATCCAAATGAGGTGATCCATCTGGCGGTGACTTATGCAGCAGATGGGAACATCGCGTTTTATCGGAATGGGAAACCCTACGGCACGGCGTATTCGCTCGCGACCAAGCAAGAAGAGCTGGCGACGTTTGCGGCAGAGCAAGCGCATGTGTTGCTGGGGCGGCGGCATACGGGCGGGGGAATGGCGTTCCTTGCGGGTGAGATTGAGGAGGGGCGTTTATACAATCGTGCGTTATCGGCGGAGGAAGTGGGAGCTTCATTCTCAGCGGGGCCGGGCGGGGTGAGCCAAGAGGATTTGCTGGCGGCGATGACGCCGCAGGAGAAGACGAAGTATCAGCAGGCCGTGAAGCAATTGGCGGAGATGAAACGACAACAGGAATCGATCGCGGCGAGCAAGGCGGGACAGAGAGCGGCTTTCGACGAGGCGACGCGGAATGAGTTTAATCCGCTGTATGCGTGGGTGAAGTTCAATGGATTGAGGGATGCGGAGCTGGCGGACAAATGGACGGCTTGGGCGCAGAAGCAGCAAGCTGAACTGGTGGCGCGGCAGCAGGGGAATGCGAGTGGTTACGTCACGAAATGGAATCTGGCAAAGGGTGACGATGCACAGTGGTTTCGCGAGGGACAGAATTTGCCCGCCAAGGCAGTGAAGGCGGGAGAGTTTGCCTTGGAAGCGGAGGGCGTGGAGGTGGTGGATGGGATTTATCCAGCGGGAATTTATTCACATCTGCTGACCAAGAAACATGGGGCGTTGTTCACGTCGCCACGGTTCAAGATCGAGACGGACAGCATCAGCGTGAAGACTCTCGGTGGTGGTGGCGCGATGGTGCGGGTGATCGTGGATAATTATCCGCTGCCGATGAACCCAATCTATCCGAAAGCGATTCTTACGAAGGATGAGCCGGGCTGGGTGCGGATGGATACGGCGTATCGCAAGGGGTCGTGGGCTTACCTGGAGTTCGGGACATTTGATGACCTGACGCGGCAGCTCGCGACGAAAGATACGCCGGTGAATGGACGGTCATGGTTCGGTGTGGAGCAGGTGGTGTTTCATAATTCCAATACGTTGCCGAAGGATGAAGTGATGCCCGCTTTGGGATTGGACAAAGCAAGTGCGCCGAAGAGTGCGGATGAGCTGGTGAAGGCCTACCAGATGGCTTTAACAGCCGCGATCAAGGCGTGGCAGAACAACACGATGACGGAGCCGCAGCGGGCGTTGCTGGATTATTTTGTGCGGCGGGGATTGTTGCCGAATGATGTGGAGGGGATCGGAAGCGGTGGAGCTTCTTTGGTTGCAGCTTATCGTAAACTCGAAGCCGAGGTGCCGGTGGCACGACGGGCGCCAGGGGTGCTGGAGACGGCGGGTGAGGATGCGCCGCTGATGCCGCGTGGGGATCATCTGAAGCCGGGAGATTTGGTGCCGCGTGGTTTTCTGCAAGTGTTGGGTAAGGCGGAGTTTGGTTTCAAAGGGGATAAGGCAGTGAGTCGTCCGACGGGGCGGTTGGAGTTGGTGGAGTCGATCGCGGATGCGAAGAATCCGCTGACGGCGCGGGTGATGGCGAATCGTATCTGGCAGCATCTGTTCGGGCGCGGGATCGTGGCGACGGTGGATAATTTCGGGCGCTTGGGCGCGGAGCCGACGCATCCGGAATTGCTGGATCATCTGGCGACGCAATTGGTGAAGGGTGGTTGGTCGGAGAAGAAATTGATCCGCACGTTGATGCTTTCGCAGACGTGGCAGCAGGGTAGTGAGTCGTCTGAAGCAGCGCAGCAGGTTGATGCGGCGAATGATTTGCTTTCGCACGCACGAGTGAGGCGGATCGAGGCGGAGAACATACGCGATGCGTTGCTGGCGGTGGCGGGCAAGCTGGAGGCGAAGCAATTCGGTCCGCCGGTGTTCAATAATGTGAATCCGCGACGGAGCATTTACCTGGCAGTGCGGCGGACGAATCTGAATCCGTTCCTGGAAGTATTCGATGCGCCGAAGCCGTTCACAACCTTGGGACGGCGTGATGCGACGAATGTTCCGGCGCAGTCGCTGACGCTGTTGAACGATCCGTTTGTGATCGGGTTGGCGCGGGATTGGGCTAAGGCCTTGATTGCGCGCGATGAGACGGAGGAAGCGCGAGTGCGGCGGATGTTCGATCTAGCGTTTGCGCGGACGCCTTCAGCGGAAGAGCTGAAGCAGTGTCAGGAGTATCTGACGCAGTTAGGCGCGGAGAAGAATGTGGCGGTGGCGGAACGATTGAAGAGCGAGGCGGTGTGGCAGGACTTCGCGCAGTCATTGTTCAACCTGAAGGAATTCATCTATATCCGGTGAGGCATTATGAATCCGTTTTTACACAACAAGCTTTCGCGGCGGGATATGTTGCGGCGTTGCTCGCTGGGGTTTGGTTCGCTGGCGCTGAGTTCGTTGCTGACGGACAAGGCGTTTGCGTCGGGCTCGGTGATCGCGCCGCATTACCGGCCGAAGGCGAAGAATGTCATCTTGTGTTACATGAGCGGCGGGGTGTCGCACGTGGATTCGTTTGATCCGAAGCCGGAGCTGATCAAGCGGCATGGACAGCCGATGCCGGTGCCGGTGAAGCCGACGATGTTCAACAATAACGGGAACATCATGCAGAGCCCGTGGACGGCGAAGGCGCGCGGGCAGAGCGGCATCATGATGACGGACCTGTTCCCGAACATCGCGGAGCTGGCGGATGAGATGGCGGTGATCCGCTCGATGACGAGCAAGGTGAACGAACACGCGCAGGGGAATTATTATTTTCACACCGGGTTTCCGTTCATGGGGCATCCGAGTGCGGGGGCGTGGATCGCGTACGGGCTGGGGAGCGAGAATCAGAATCTGCCGGGGTTCGTGGTGTTGCAGAGCGGGGGATCGGGTGCGCCGCATGGAGGTGTGGGGATTTACAGCAACGGTTATCTGCCGGCGCAGCATCAGGCGAGTTTCATCCGCGTGGATGAAACGCCGGCGCTGGCGAACATCAAGCCGAAGGAGAGCGATCAGTTACAACGGCAGCGGTTGAGTTTCATCAAGGGGATGGATGAGCAGTTCGCGCGGGCATCGCAGGAGACGGCGGTGGAGGCGGCGATCCAGAATTATGAGACGGCGTATCGGATGCAGACGGCGGTGCCGGAGTTGTGCGATCTGAGCGGGGAGACGGAGGCGACGAAGCGGATGTATGGGCTGGAGTCAAAGCACGCGCCGACGGCGGCGTATGGGAAGCAGGCGCTGGTGGCACGGCGATTGATCGAGCGTGGGGTGAGGTTTGTGGAGTTGAGTTGTTTGCCGCAGCAGATCGGGGCGGGGCAATCGGCGAATCCGTGGGATCAGCACGGGGAATTGCAAGTGGGTCATGGGAACATGGCGCGGCAGGTGGATCAGCCGATCGCGGCGCTGGTGCGGGACTTGAAGGCGCGGGGATTACTGGATGAGACGTTGGTGATTTTCTCGGGCGAGTTCGGGCGGACGCCGTTTTCACAGGGGAGCGATGGGCGGGATCATAATCCGTTCGGGTTCAGCTTGTGGATGGCGGGTGGTGGGATCAAGGGCGGGACGGTGTATGGGGCGACGGATGATCTGGGGTATTACGCGGTGGAGAACCGGCTGGAGTTGTATGATTTTTACGCGACGGTGCTGCATCTGCTCGGGATGGATCATGAGCGGCTGACGTATCGTTTTGGCGGGAGGGATTTCCGGTTAACGGATGTGCATGGGCATGTGGTGAAGGAGATTTTGAGTTAACCGCGGAATACGCGGAATACACGGAAGGGGTTAACCGCAGCCCCGACTAAAGCCGGGGTGAAATGGACGCAGAGATGCGCAGATGGGGGAGAGTGTTTTAGGACGGGCCGCTGTAGTTGGGGAATGCGGTTGAGTTGTGGGAGTTGAAGCGGCCTAAAGGCCGCGCTCCACTATTCGAGGAGCTTGTGGCTCTTCAGGTCCAGGCGGAGGGCGCGGAGGGAGAGGTTGATGTCGAGCATGAAGGCGACGAGCGAGCTGATGAGGGAGACGAGGCTGCCGGCGAAGAGGAGTTCAATCACGATGACGATGTTGGCTTCCAGCAAGGCTCCGATGAACAGGCCGATGATGAGCAAACCGGCGAGGAGAGCGGAGCCGGCGGCGAGTCCGATGGCGAGGCGCAGGAGCTTGGCGCGGCGGTAGATGATGGTGACTTGCTCGTGGAGCGCGGCCTGCTTGGCGGAGGGTGTCGTGTCCGATTCGCGTGCGAGGATGCGGGCGCGGTCGATGGCGCGGCCGAGGCGGTTCGTCATGGTGAGCAGGAGCAGGCCGACGCCGGAGATGAGGATGACCGGGCCGATGGCCACCTGGAGATGCGGGACGATATCAACGAGGTTGTGGGTGGGCATCGTGGTGGTGATTGTATGTTAGTTGAGCGTTGAGTGGAGGAATGCAACAGCGGCGCGGCAACGCCGCCCTACCATTTAAGGTAACAAAAATCCCGCGCCGTTACCAGCGCGGGATTTCGCGAACTCTGTTTCTTACACTCAGTTCGTGATATACTCGCGCGGATCGGTGATCCGGCCGGCGATGGCGCTCGCGGCGACCGTCGCGGGGCTGGCCAGGAACACCTGCGATTCCTTGTCGCCCATGCGACCGGGGAAGTTGCGGTTCGTGGCGCTGATGCACTTCAGGCCCGCCTGGTTGATGCGGCCGAACGTATCCACCGGACCGCCCAGGCACGCGGCGCAACCGGCGTTCTCCGTCATGCGCACACCCGCTTCCAGCAGGATGTTCCAGATCGTCTTGCCGCCCCAACGCGTGTTCTGCAGCTCATGCACGATGTCCGGCGTGGCGGGCACACCGAAAGTATCGATGCTCACCTTGTGACCGCGCAGGACGCGGGCGAACTCCACGAAATCGCTCGTCTTGCCGCCCGTGCAGGACCCCACATACGCGCGGTCCAGCTTCATATCCATGTCCTTCGCCTTCTTGCGCTGGCCCGGGTCAGGATGGCAGGCAACCGTCGGCTCCAGCTTGCTCAAATCCACCGTCAGTTCGTAAACGAATTTTTGGTCTTTGTCCGCCTCCACGGGGTCGTAACGCTGCTTCGTGCCGTTCAAGCTCGTGCGCGCATCCACGTATTCCGCCGTGCGCGAATCGAACGGGAAGATCGCGTTCTTGCCGCCGGCCTCGATCGCCATGTTCGCGATCGTCATGCGGTCATCCATCGAGAGCGTGTCCACGCCCGGTCCATCGAACTGCATCGCGCGGTAGGTGGCGCCGTCGAAACCGATCTCGCCGATGACATGCAGGATGATATCCTTCGCCATCACACCCGGCTGGAGCTTGCCTTCCAGGCGGAAATGCATCGTCTCCGGCACCTTGATCAACAGACGGCCCGTGCCCATCACGAACCCGGCGTCCGTGTTGCCGATGCCCGTCGCGAACTCATTGAAGGCACCTGCCATGCACGTGTGCGAATCCGTGCCGAACAGCACCTCGCCCGGACGCGTATGACCCTTGGCCGGCAGCGCCGCGTGGCAAACGCCCGCATACTGGCTGCCGTACTGGCGCTTCAGATTGCCCTTGGAGGCGTCGAACTTCCATTCGCCATCCGGATCATCGATCACGTCGTAGAAGTAGGGGAGACCCTGCGCCTTGGAGAACTCGCGCAAGATGTCCACGTTACGGTTGGACTTCGAGTCCGAGGTGAAGATGTAATGATCCGGGATGATGACCACGCGTTCGCGGTCCCAGACCTTGGCATCCTTGCCGAATTCGCGTTTGAACACGCCGATGGTCCCCGGGCCGCACACATCGTGCGTCATGAGGACATCGGCCTTCACCCAGATATTGTCACCCGCCTGCACGGAGGCTTTACCGGCGGCGCGGGCGAGCAGCTTTTCAGTCAACGTCATAATGCAACTCTATCAATAAAGAGACAGGTAGAGTAATGGACGGGGGCCACTCCCGCAAGGGTGTTTCAGCCATCTTAGAAGGGTGCATTCTGCCCTTCAAAAAGAACAATCTCCCTTGCTTAAGCGTTGATTATCAATATAGTAGCCTCTACTGTCTGGCTGATTTCTACGATGGAAACAGTCACTATCACACAAGCCGAAAGGCGTTCCTTAGGCCGTTTTGATACCCCAAGGCCACTAGCTCAAGCACTGGCTGATTGGGGTGTAAGGAGTCCCACCGACCGAGTGCTGGAGCCCAGTTGCGGAAGTGGAGTTGTCGTCAAGAGTATCATCGCTCGATTCAATGAACTGGGAGTTAACCGCCCATCCAAGCAGATATGTGCTTGTGACATCGATCAGCGTGCAATTGATGAAACAGCGAGGCAAGTTGCGCCCTGTAACCCAAAACTCGTGTTACGTAATTTCTTGGAAACAGAGTTGGCTACTTTTGGAAGCACACGATTTAACGCGATCTTAGGAAATCCGCCTTATGTCCGCTTGCATGCAATGAGTGCAAGCGATCGTAATATCGCCAAGAAATCTCTCCCATCGCCAGACCTTTTGGATGCAAAAGCGAGCTTGTGGGCTTATTTTCCAATCCATGCATTCAAAATGCTCGCACTCGGCGGGCGTATGGGACTAATCCTTCCTGAAATCATCCTGCATTCTGGCTACGGAAAGCAGGTGCTAAATTGGGCCAAACAGCATTTTGAAAAATGTGTCGCCGTCAGCCTGAGAGAGCGTTGCTTTTTGGCTGACGGAGCTAAGGAAAGAGTGGTCATTCTGTTGCTTGCGGGTGCCGGTGGCAAAGCGGCTCGGGAAATTGAAATGGTTGAGTATGCAACCGCTGCCGATTGTATAATCGCCCTGCCAAGACTAGCTCAACCTAATTCACCAAATCTGCCTCAACTCAATGGACATGCAGTTCCACATCTCATTTCTCATACCGCATCAACTGCAGCGGAAGTTTTGGGCGCATCTGTCGATTTTAAAAAATTTGAAGACTTCGCAGAGGTGAAAATCGGGGTGGTTACTGGCAATAACAAGTTTTTTGTTCTTAGCGAAGAAAATCGTCTTTCAACAAAGCTGAGGAAGCGTCATTTTCAACCAATCATCGGGAAATTCTCCCAGCTTGGAGAAGGCTTTGTTTTTGCAGAGAAGGAAAATAGTGATGATTTACAAGGGGCTTGGCTACTGTGTCCCGATCCAAAAAGCAAAGACCGCCGTTTAGCCGAACATCTGGAAACATATCCCGAGAAAGATATTGAAGATAATCAAACGATGGAAAAAAGACCGCACTGGCAGACGCCGATTGTGGGAGTTGTGCCGGATGCATTTCTTCAGTATATGGGTAACTATGGCCCACGAATGATCCTTAACGAGGCAGGCTATTATTGCACCAACACTATTCATAGAGTTTTTTTTAAAAAAAATCTCGCTAGAAAAAGGAAACGCGCAATCTGTCTTTGCTTGCATTCAAGCTATAGCCAACTCTCCGCAGAGTTCGAAGGTAGGCAGTATGGTTCGGGAGTTCTGAAATTAGAACCTTCAGAAGTAAAACGATTGATATTTCCCTATAATGAGGCGCTTGTCAGTGCCTTGTCTCGACAGTGGAATACGTTTTGTGAGGAAGCTCTGGAAAGAGGGTGGGATAGCTTGGTTCCGAAAATTGATAATATCGTAACGGCTCACTGTCCTAACCTGGCTCGCACGTTGCCGCTGGAAAGTGTCCGCACATTACTTTTTCAAGTTCGTCAGAGACGGAATAGTCGCTACTTGCTTAGTGGAACGTAGAGTGCGTTTAGAAGACCGTTATTGGAATGGTTGTTCATCAAGCGAACGCCGTCTTCAAAAAATGGCTTCAAAACCGCCAGTTCGGCGTTTTTAACTAACTGTTTCCAATGCCATGTGTTAAGGAATCCTGAAATCTGCTCGCTGGTTTGGTATTCTAAGAATGCCCAATGCCACAATAAAGCTGTGCAAATTGGCAAGGAGGGAAGTCTAGGTTTGTCTAAATTCTCGTCCCACAAGATTTTTGGTTCTTTGCTCCAATGGTTCTTCCTCATTAAATCAAATACCCTGCCGCCCATTTGAACATGAGGTGAGGGTTTCTTTTCATCGGCTGTTGGGTGAAAATCAAAATCCGCGTGTACTTTAGTCAGAAAAGATTCGCTGTCAGCCAAGCATAGAAAGTGAGTGACCTGGGCATGGGAAGCAGCTTCTGGCGGCTTCAAGCGAGTGCCAAGCAGCATGCGGTGAGGTTCTTTAGAGCGGGGATCAACAACCGAAAATTCTACTAATATATCTAGCGGTTTCCAGCGATCCTGCAAGAAGCCGGTTAAATCTTTAAAGGTCTTCTGAAGACTGGGGTTGTAGGGGATATTGTTCTTTGCGCTGACCAAGCCGTTGAAAAATGCGAATTCGTTCTCGAGAACTTTTTCATACTCTCGAGTTTCGGAAAAGTAGCTAGCAATTTTAGGCGTTGTGCTCATCCTTTTTTAGTCGGACCATATATTCTCCTCGGCTCAAAACCAAATGCTGGGTTCGCATCTCTTTCATCTACAAATGTATCTTCAAAAAGAGCCTGAACGCGGTCGTTTTCTTCCCGTTGGTCATCTCTATAGGCTACACAATTAGGTATCGTTGATGATGTGCTGTGCCCATGCGCACGCGATAACATGCCGTTTCTTTCAGCCGGTTTTATTCTGAGGTTTTTGAGCAATTCTCCCCGCGCTTCCGCAATTGCACCTGCTACACGAATGCCTGTGATTTCTTCAAAAACACCACGAATCATGCTAACCCACCACCTAGGTCTTGCGTTAGTGGAGAATGCCCCTTTGTATCGAGCTGATTCAAATTTTGACTGGATTTTTTGAAAGCCCTTGTGGTTGAGCCCTAGATAAGTAGCCATGCTCAATTCATCAAATAGAAAGCCCGGTAAACCCTGAAACTCATGCCATAGCCAGCGGCTTACAACATGAGGGGTTTCAATATCCCAATCTCCTCTCAGTGTCGGAGGAATAGCCGCTTTAAGAAGCTCTGCGGTTGAGACAGGAGGTGAGATTAAATCTGATATCTTATCAACTCCAGATTTATTGGTCGAATTCTCCTGCAACTGACAGACCCTATGATATCCGGTTAAAAGGGAAGATAACTCTTCCAATGGAGGGTTGATGCCCATTAGGCGATCGCGAGGATAAAAGGCTAGAAAGCTCTCGATACGTAGTTTTGGAATGGCATCTTCGCGTTCATGGCTAATTCCAATTACGGGGATTGATGGATTAAATGCGCGAATTTCGGCTGCCCAAGTGTTGCCATATGCCATACGACTGTGTTCCCCAACCTTGGACAGTTCGTAATCCATTATTACTCCACAAGTTTCTTTTTCCTGAAATTTGGGGAACAATTCGTCAAATTCTTGACGGCTGCTTACTGCTGCAACATGAAGTTTAACCCTTAATCCAGTTTCTAAGCGTATTTTTGCTGGCGCTTTTGGAGGCTTGCCGTCGTCGTGTGTGTCATCAATCCAATAAAGTGTTCTCATGCAGATGTTGGGAGCTCAAGGTGCAAGCAGGTTGACCAACCCTCGGCCGGATCGACGAAGTGAACTGTGCCTTTCCGATTTTCTAAGATGCCTTGAACAATTGATAGCCCTAGGCCTGACCCTTGCCCAAGTAGCTGGCGGTCTTCCGAAGCCAGTCGTTCCTCCAATGCATCATAAAGTTGTGAGGATGGATCAGAGACTAACGGCGTAAATACAGATTTCCGGTCCTCTAGGTTCAACCCGATTCCGTTGTCTTTAATATCAAGGCAAATTTTGTGACGCGATTGATAGGCGTGCAATTCAATTAGCCCCTTTTTAGCTCCGCCTGCGATGACTGCTTTAATAGCGTTTGAAATGATATTGAGCAGGATTGCAGCTAGTTCACCCTTTAGCATAGGACCTACGAGTAAGCCTTCATCAATTCTTGGCGTGATATCTATCCGATATGCTTTGGCGACGCGTTGAAAGCGGGCAATAGCGCGCTCAGTCTGTCTCGCTAAATCTAACTTTCCTGCCTTTGCTTTACGGTCTAAAATTCCCATGTCTTGGGTAAGGTCTCCCAAAGCATCTAAGCTCTCTTTCGCGGCAGTGACAGAGACCAAAACTTCTTGGCAGCGGGCTTTTATCGCCCCCTTTAAACTTTGCACTGCCTCGTGCAAGTCAGCTGCG
Organism: uncultured Verrucomicrobiota bacterium; assembly: GCA_964589735.1. Lineage (GTDB taxonomy): Bacteria > Verrucomicrobiota > Verrucomicrobiia > Limisphaerales > JAEYXS01 > JAEYXS01. Next base: position 160,376 of record CAZPUL010000004.1, read on the forward strand.
AGGGTTGTCAGTGTTTGGGCCAAATACTTTACTTCGTGATGATAAAGTAGACTTAACGTGGCTGCGGACGCGACCAATTGGAAGCGTAATAAATCTGCTCGGTTGGTCTTGATTTCAGATTCCAAGAGGGATGCTGCGGATGCCAGATTTTTGACTTCTTCTTTGCTGATTGCGGAAGGGTCCATCCGCTCTTGAGCGGCGCGCAATTGTGCAACGCCGCGGCGTAGAATCTTTAAAGCAACCTCTGATTGCTCAGCCGGTGCGATAGGCTTTCCACCTCTTCCTTGTTCCAGCTCTTTCCGGTATTTTTCGGCATGTTCCCTAGCACGTTCTTTGACGGCAAAATCGCGCCAAATCATAGCCCAATCAATTGCGAAGCGTGCAAACTCGCGAAGTTCTCTGAATGTGGAGTTTTCTACAAATCCCTCGCGATCCGCTTTGGCCACTAAGCCCTCTTGGTTTTCTCCAACTTCAATTGCTCCCAAATAGGCTTTGTGGGAGAGCATATTCAAAAGCACACGCCCTGCGTCTAGAGGAGTGCGTGCCTTAAGAGTATTCGCAAAATTAATCAAATCCTCTTGAGGTGGTTTCCCGAGCCGTCGAGCGCGATCTTTTTCTATGTCGAGCCAATCATCGCCGGGATTTCCATATGGAAATATTCTCATCTCACGGTGGCGCAACTGAACACCTCCCCAATCGTTTAAGATAGCGTTGAGTTTTCCAAGCGGGACTAACTTTTCATTACGATTCCAACCTGATTCTTCTACGAAAATCGCGAGTTTTAAGGAAACATCGCGAAGGGTTGAGTATCTATGCTCACTGGTAAAAGTCCTTTTCCCAACTGGAGCCGTAGCATCCAAGGTGCACGTGAGTTTTCCATCTTTGCCAACACGTGCGGTTAAAAGCGCCCAACTTGCATCCATTAGTTTCTCGCGAATATCGACTACTAAGTTTGGGTCGCCGCTTTGTTCGTAATCGCCATCTTCATCATCTCCTTCTTTGGCGTCTTGATCCAAAGTGGGGGCTGCCAAAAAAACCTGAAAACCAGGGTCAGCCTCATACCCACGCCGCTTTGCGCCTCTATTGGCAGAAAGTGTTGCTAACTGTCTGAGAAGGTAAGCATAACTGCGTTTATCCTCTAATGAATGCCATTCGACGTAGCGATGGCCGGACATGATCAGAGTCAACCCAGTCTCTTCGCCTGTCTTTATGACGGAAGTGCCTTCCACGGGTACTTCAGCAACATCATCGCCGGGAGTGAATTTGGTCCAATCTATCTCAAGTGTGTTAAATTCGATTTTCCCCCCAATTTTTGCAGACGATTCCAATCTAACATGTGATCCGAGCCGGCGCACACAAAACCTACCGATTCCCTTACTGCCTGTGAGAGGTCGCCCAAATCGTGCGGAATGCTCCTCTTGTCCTTTATGTGTGTTTCCGATACGCATCCAGAACTCGCGGATTTGCTTGAACGTCATGCCATGCCCATTGTCTTTTACGACAATTTCTGGCCCTCCGTTTTGACTTTCACGAATGGTTATGTGGACTTCTGTGGCATCTGCGTCGTAGGAATTTTTCACCAACTCTGCGAGGGCTACATGGGGTGTCGTTACCAAGCGCTCGCCCAATTCTTGAAGCAACGCACTATCGACGGAAAAATTTTCGGAGAATCTTTTCATTTGGTGCTTCTACTTTGCTTCCAATGGCGAATCGATGCCGTGGAATGTAGCTAACTAGGTAGCTTAGACAAGCTCTTAGGAAGGAATTCTACATGTATCCTCCGGTGTAATCAGTTCTCGTAGAGGAGATTAGCGACATAAGAACAAGGGCGGTTCCAGCGAGCCCTTTGCTTCTTTTCAGGAAGGTTTTCGAGCTTTTATGTTTTGGCCCATGTTGGTGCAAAAATGTTTTCAGGTGCAAGTTTTTGAGCGGGAATGGATTAGGAGTTTTGCTTTTCAGGATGTGAAAAAATTATTGCGGTGGCGGTTTTTGGTGGTAGTCTCAACGGTGCTGGCAGCTCGCTGCTGGTAAAGGAAGGGCTTAGGGCCGAAATTCTAAGTTCTCAGTTTTAAGTTTTGAATTGAGGACAGGACAAATCCCGAAATCCCCGCTGAATGGTTCATTGGAATCGTTTTGGCAATCCTTATGGAACCCCGGCTGAAAGGTCGGGACCTGTTCTGGTTCGATTGGTTTGAGCCGGGACAGGGCATCAGAAGACGGGGGCGGGTGAGAACCTTCGGGTGTGTCTTGACGAAAAAGGTCAGGGCTCGTCGGGAGCCTCGCCCTACCGGTCTTGTAGGATATGTGAGTGGGTCGGGTGTTTGGGTCAGGGCCCGTAAGCTGGAGGGCGAACTGGACGTCGGTCAGGGTAGGATTTTACGCCTGGTCGGGGAATCCATGAGCTGTTGCGGAACCAGCCTGGTCAGGACCGGATACTCAAGCTGGACTCCCAATCGTAGGGAGGAGGCAACGACACTTCACAGGGGTCGGGTGGTTTCATTTTGTTCTTTGACATACGTTTCGAGACGATCTGAAAAGATGTCTTAAGGCCGTCTGCTGGGCCGAAGTTCGGCCTCCGTATAAGCATTCGTCTTCAAGCCATCTTTTCAGAGCGTCTCCCCTTGGTCTGAAAAATGGCCAAGGTGTTTGGGGTTGCCGGCGAGGGTTTCGGTCCAGGGGGTGCTGACTGGTTGCTAGAGTGCCGCAGAACAGGATGCAACTGTATGAGGGGGCAAGGAATGGATCGGACGGGAAGGCGACTTTGGGGAACGGGAGAAAAGTTGATAGTGGATGGTGGATAGTTGATGGAGGGGTTGGTTAAAGGGAATTCGCGTCACCGGTTGCACCGGCGGGCCTACTTGGGGCCATTCCGGTTCGGTGGCGGTGAAATTCGCTTAAAAATTAGGTGGCGTAGGGGGCGTGGGACGGTTATTCACGAAAGCAGCAACGCGGAACTCGTTCGTTTGAAGGTTTAACCAGTTCGTTCGTCTTAGCTAAGTCATTGATTAACAACCCGGAACATCTGAATCGGTTGATCGAGGCCATCCGCCCCCACGCGGTCATCGCGCTGGATACGGAGGCGGACAGTCTCCACGCCTATCCGGCCAAGGTTTGTCTCATCCAGATCAGCCTGCCGGGCACGGATGACCTGGTGGATCCCCTGTGCAAGCTGGACCTGGACCCGCTCTGGAAGGTCTTGGCGGATAAGGAGTTGCTTCTACACGGGTCGGATTACGATCTGAAGATGTTGTGCCATTGCTACCAGTTCACTCCGGCGCGGCTCTTTGATACGATGTTAGCGGCGCGGCTCTCGGGCATGCGGCAGTTCGGGCTGGGGGACCTGGTGCGGACGATCATCGGGGTGGAGCTGGATAAGGGGCCGCAGAAGGCGGATTGGGGCCAGCGCCCGCTGACGCCGCGCATGGAGGAGTACGCGCGGAATGACACGAAGTATCTCTTCCAGCTCCGGCAACATTTCGTGGACGTGCTGACGGCCAAGGGTCGGCTGGCGTGGCTGGAGGAATGGTGCGCGCGGATGATCGTGGATTATTCGCAGCCGTTCGATTCGGACCCGGACACGGTGTGGCGGGTGAAGGGCTCGAACAAGCAGCCGCGTCGCGGACTGGCGATCATCCGGGAGCTGTATTACTGGCGCGAGAAGGAAGCGACGGCGGCGAATCGCCCGCCGTATTTCATCCTGAGCCACGATACGATGAACGAGGTGGCGTTCGCAGCGATCAATGACGAGCCGTGGGAAGGGTTTCTCTCGCCCAAGCTGCATCCGCGTCGGCGGGACGGCATCCGCACTGCAGTGCAACGCGGTCTGGCCGTGCCGCAGAACGAGTGGCCGGACAAGCCGCGCCATAAATTCGTCTACGCCACGGAAGAGCAGAAACAGCTCGCTGCGCAGTTCCAAGAGAAGCGCGATAAGATCGCCGCCGAACTGGAACTGGACCCCACGCTCATCGCGAGTCGCGCGACACTGGAAGCCCTCGCGCGTGATCCAGAGAAGACGGCCGGTGAGATGATGAAGTGGCAGCGGGACCTGATTGGGCCAATCGCATCGGCTGCATAAGCTGGTTGCACCAGTGGCCTATGTGGGGACAAAAAGAAACCGACGTGAAACATCACGTCGGCTCTTCAAGGTCGGTGTATTCTGCGTATTCTGTGGTTTAAATCATCTGGCCAGCTCAAACGCAAAACCCTTCAGATACTCCGTCTCGGGAATCGACGGGATCACCGGATGATCCGGCGATTGGCTGAACGTCCCCACGCGGCGCAACACCTTGTGCGCATCGAATGCCGCCGACAGGATGACATCCATGAACAGGTTGGAATCCACATGGTGCGAGCAGCAGAACGTGGCCAACGTGCCACCGGGCTTCAAGAGCTTGAGCGAGCGCAGATGGATCTCTTTGTAACCGCGCAAAGCGTCATCCACCGTGGACCGGCTGCGGGTGAAGGACGGCGGATCGAGGATGATCACGTCATACTTCGGCAAGAGCTTCTCGTTCGGCCCGACGTGGGATTGCGCCTTGAGCCAGTCGAACACATTCGCCTCTTCGAACACGCACTTGTCCGCGACGCCGTTCGCCTTCGCATTCGCCGTGGCGGCCTTGATCGCATCTGCGCTCTGATCGAGAGCGTGAACATGCGCCGCACCTTCCTTCGCCGCATGGATCGCGAAGCCGCCGAGGAAGCTGAAGCAATCGAGCACCTGCGCGCCCTTGCACATCTCCGCGACGCGCTGGTAATTCGCCTGCTGATCGAGATAGAGGCCGGTCTTGTGACCACCGAGCGGGTTCGTCTTGAAGGACAGCCCGTTCAACTTCACATCGATGTCGCCCTCCACATGCCCGGCGATGACGCCATTCGCATCCGCGAGCCCCTCGAACTTGCGCGAGGCCAGTTCGTTGCGCTCCACGATGGCGCGCGGCGAGAAGATGCGTTGCAGCGCGGCGATGATCTCGGACTTGCGCATGTCCATGCCGAGCGAGGAAGTCTGGAGCACGAGGACATCCTCATACTTGTCCACGATCAGGCCGCTGAGGAAATCGCTCTCCGCATTCACCACGCGGAAGGACGTCGCCTTCGGCATGTGCTTCTGACGGATGGCCAGAGCCGCACGGATGCGTCGCTCGAAGAAAGCGAGGTTGATGTCCTCGCGATCATGCGAGAGCAAGCGGACGTTGATCTTGGACTTGGGATTATAAAAGCCCACACCGAGAAACCGCTGGCGATGGTCCTTCACCTGCACCACTTCACCGGGTTCAGCCGGCTTCGTCAGGCGCAGAATGGAAGCGTGGTAAACCCAAGGATGACCCGCGAGCAGGCGATCCGCTTCACCGGGCCGGAGCAGGACGACGGGCAATGTGTCCTCAGCAGGTTTCGGGATGGAAGAGGCCACGGCACGGGGATTCAGGGGAGAAGGCTTTGCAGTCATAGACAGGTCAATTCAGTTCGGTTGTTTGTAAACAGTAACGGTCAACACTCTGGCATCAGGCAGCATCAATTGCCACTCCTAGAATCAGAGGGCGGGCATAAAGCCATAAAGTGCAGGGCAGGGGAAGGAATATTTTCGGCTTGAGAGGTCATGGCAGGCTTGTAGAGGTGGACACCGCGACGTTAATCAGTTCATACTCAGGCCTATACCATGAGCCGGATGCATTTCCTGAAGCGTTGGTCTTTGTGGCTGGTGGCGGTTGCTCTGTTGCCGCTCGCGAGCGCCTCACTTTCCGCTGCCGTTGCCCGGCCCAACGTCCTCTTCATTGCCATCGATGACTTGGCCAATTCCCTCGGCTGTTACGGGCATCCATTGGTGAAATCACCGAACATCGATCGCCTCGCCAAACGGGGCGTGCGCTTTGACCGCGCGTATTGCCAGATCCCGCTCTGCAATCCCAGCCGCGCTTCTGTCCTCACCGGCCTGCGTCCGGACGCCTTGGGCGTTTACGATCTGGACCGCCATTTTCGTGAACAAATGCCCGAGGTCGTCACCTTGCCCCAGTTGTTCAAACAGCACGGCTGGTTCACCGCCCGCGTCGGCAAGCTTTACCACTACGATGTGCCGAAAGGCATCGGCACCGATGGGCTCGATGACAAACCATCATGGGATTTGGTCGTGAATCCCAAAGGCCGCGATGTCGCAGACGAAGCGAAGATCATCAACCCCACGCCCGAGAAACCCATCAGCGCCGCCCTCGGTTGGCTGAGAGCTGAAGGCACGGACGAGGAACAAACGGATGGCCTGATCGCCACCGAAGCCATCCGCCTGTTGGAGCAACGACGTGATAAACCGTTCTTTCTCGGGGTCGGTTTCTTCCGCCCGCACACCCCCTTCGTCGCGCCCAAGAAATATTTCGAGATGTATCCGATATCGCAGATTCAACTGCCCAAGGCGCCCGCAGATGATCGTGCCGACATCCCGCCCGCTGCCTTCGCCCACAACTGCCTCCTCCCGAACTACGGTCTGCCTGAGCAGACCTGCCGCGAGGCTTTGCAGGCTTACTACGCTTCAGTGTCCTTCGTGGATGCGCAGGTCGGCCGTGTGCTGGATGCCTTGGAACGATTGAAACTGATGGACAACACCATCATCGTCCTCTGGAGCGATCACGGCTATCATCTGGGCGAGCACAATGGCATCTGGCAAAAACGTTGCCTATTCGAGGAGTCTGCTCGCGCGCCGCTCATCATTCACGCCCCGCGTGCGGAGGGTAACGGCCAGCCCAGCCAGCAAATTGTCGAATTCATCGACATGTATCCCACCGTGGCAGAGCTTAGCGGACTCCCCTTGCCGAAGACTGCCGCTGGTCGCAGCCTGCGTCCACTGCTGGATAATCCGCAACATGCGTGGAAAGGCACCGCCTTCACGCAGATACTCCGCCCCGGCGAGGGTAAACCCGCGATGGGCCGCAGCATTCGCACCGATCGTTGGCGCTATTCCGAATGGGATGAAGGCCGCGCCGGTGCCGAGCTCTACGACCATAGCAATGATCCGCAAGAATTCACCAATCTCGCCAACGACCCGCAGTTCAAGTCCGTCATCGACCAGCTAAGGCTTCAGTTCAAGAACCATACTAGAGGTGCCGTGCCGTTGGTACCGTTCAATTCCAAGCGGCTTTGAGGAGCTTGTGAGTCAAAGGTGATTGGTGCCAGTGGCGGGACTCGAAATCTCGCGTCTGGGGGGTGCTGATTGTTCGGGGAGGCGCGGGGATGTGAGGCAAACCCGCATGGATACTCGCTCTTATTGAGGTTGGTCGTTGGATGGCAAATTCGGTGGTCATGCCTATTCCCGCACCAAAAGGCAGTTCGTTTGTCCCGTCTTGTCCCGTCCGGCAAGAGGGGGAGGGGGTGTTGTGTTGGCAATGTGGCACCTAATACAATCGGTCAGGGGAGGGAAAATTTTGAGGCAAATGGCGCATCGGGTGCGTGCCCTGATGTCAAACGGTTGCGCGAGTGGCGAAATGGCAGATACGCCGGGCTAAGGATTAGTGATTCTGCGATTTCTCCTAGTTTCATCCGGTTTCTTAAAGTTTCTTTTTAACGTGTACATATTTATTAGGATTGATGTTTTGCGTTTTTCTCCAAGCTTTGTACGGAGTATTGGCGTACGGAAGCTCTGCCGTTGCTCAAGGCGAGATTTATTGCGGTCAGGCCCTGATTTCTCAGGCTAATTAATCTGACAAAGCTCGAGTTTTGATTCTTTGCCGTCGCGGAACTTTGCCCGATATTGGCCTGGTGGCACTGGCACCCGGATATCTGCTCTGAATACTTTGTGAAGTTTTTTAAAATTTTTCAGTTCGTACCAAGGATTTGTCCGGAGCGGTTGTCTTAATCTGCAAAACGATCAGCGAACCAATGGCTTTAGAGGGCGAAGAAGTAGAATGGGTCAGGCTGTCCCGGGCGGGGGACACGGAAGCTTTCGCGTCGCTGGTCACGCGGTATCAGCAGATGATTGATGCACTGACATGGCGGATGACCGGTTCCCAGGCCGATGCCCAGGACCTGACACAGGAGACGTTTATCCAGGCGTATCACAATCTCGACCAGTTCGAGGACCGGAGCAAATTCTCCACCTGGCTCTACCGCATCGCCGTCAACAAGTGCCTGAACTGGCGCAAAGCCATGGGCCGCCGCACCCAGTTGCATGAGAAATGGGCCACGGAAAGTGAGCGCGAAGCCGCCTCCCGCTCTCATGCTTCTGCCGCGGGCCAGAACGTCCAGAGCGATGCCATACAGAAAGCCTTGCTCAGACTGCCGGCGGAACAGCGGGCGGCCATCGTGCTGACGGTTTATGAAGAATTAAACCATGCCGAGGCCGCCCGGGTGCTGGGCTGCTCGGAGGCGACTGTCTCATGGCGCATCTTCATGGCTCGCCGTAAATTGAAACAGTGGTTGCAAAATCTCACCACGGAGGAAGGTGTATGAAAGATCCAGAATTGGACAAACTACTGCGTTCGGTGCAGCCACCCGAACGCTCGCCTGAAGAAAAGGCGGAGTTCCCGCAGGAAGTAGTCCGTCGTCTGTCCCGCCCCGGTCACCAGCAGACAGATGCGGTCATACCCAAGCCGCGTTTCCCCCTCTGGGCCTTGGGTTTTGCGACCGCCTGTCTGGTTATCGGTTTTCTCCTGGGCCGTTTTCCTGAGCCGCCGACCCATCCGCCGGTGGCCGCCGCGAGCACACCGGACTACGCCAAGCTTTTCAAGGAAGTGGCCATCCTGTTCCCGGACCGTCTGCGCGGGGTGGTAGTGCGGGGGGACGAGCTGGAGCTCGTCCTTGCCGATCAGCCTGAGCGCCTGGCCGCCAATCCCTTGCTCGTCGAGATCTGCCAGGACGGCCGCTGCCGCACAGTCATCACTTTCAGCGGACAGAAGCTGGAGGTGGACGGCCACTCCTTCGAAGTGCTCACTGGAACGGATGACCGGGTCATTGTGCTGACGGATAATCAGCTCTGGACCAGCCAGAATCCTGGAGAAATCGTCGATGGTTTCCGTATTAATGCCCATTTCTTGCACGCTCAATTGTGAGATTCACTGCCGCCATCCTCAGCTTGTTGCTCGGCCAGTTCGCCGCTTCGGCGGCCTTGGTCTGGGAACCGGCTGGCCAGCCGCAGGTGGTGTTTGCCGGCCAGCCTTCCGCGATTCGTCAGGACATCCGTAATGACGGGGAGCAGGCGGCCACGCAACCCGTCCGGTTGCGCCTGATGCAGCTGGCTTCCAGCATCGCGGCACCCGTGCCCGGCTGGGAGCAGAAGCAGCAGGTGGAAATCCCCGCCGGGCAGACCTTGCGTACCTCTGTGGACATCAGCCTCCCTAAAGTTACCAGTCCAACCCGCTTCCGCATCACTTGGAACACAGAGGCGGGCAAGCTGTTGGGTGGCACTGAAGTGGTCGGTTGCCCGGTTGAGCTGTTTCATTCGCTGCGGGAAGTTTCGTCCAAACAACCGATCGGCCTGTTGGGTGAAACCGCCAGCTTGGCCGCACTCCTGCGCCAGCAAGGATGCCAGGTCCGTGAACTGAGCGCCCTGTCAGATCTGAAAACCTTTGAAGGCTCCCTGTTGCTCGTGGCGTTTACTGCCCGCACCAAGGCTGAGCCGGAAGATTTTGGCCGTCTCGCGGCCCAGTACGCCAAGGATCAGGGGAGAAGGATTGTCTGGCTCGTCGAGCCGGACAATCTTTCCCTGCCCTTCGGGCCGACGGTATGTGTTTTCACCCATGGTGAAGGCACCTTGGTCGTCAGTACCGGCATGAAAGTGGCCGAGCTGTCGCAGAACCCTTTGAACCAGCTCCGGTTGGTCTGGCTGGTGGAACTCGCGCTCGCGTCAGAAGAGAACAGACTGTTATTGCTTGGCCGTCCCATGAACCTTTAAGCTAAACCGCTTCCCATGAAAACAATCCGATTACTTTTCACCGCCGCACTGCTGTTTACCGCCGTGTTCGCGCACGCGGGCGAACCGCTCTCGGTGGCCGTCTTTGATTTTGAGACGAAAGAAGATTCCGCCAAGGAGCTGGGCGGCAAGGCAGCCACTCTTATCAATGCCTACCTCTCGGCCGACCCGCTGGTCATCACCGTGGAACGTACCGACCTGCAAAAGCTTTTGGGCGAACAGGAACTCGGCCTTTCCGGCAATGTGTCGGCGGCCACGGCGGCGAAGGTGGGGCAGTTGACTGGCGCCAAGGTGATCGTCACCGGCCGCATCTTCAGCGTGGGGAACGAACTCATGATGGTCGCCAAGGTCATCAGCTCCGAGACCAGTCGTGTGTATGGTGAGGTGGTCAAGGGCGCCTCGGCCAATGCCCTCGATACGATGTCCCAGGAGATGGCCAAAAAAATCGGCACCATCGTGGATCAAAAAGGCGAGACCCTCATCGCCAAAGTGCCGACGCATGAGGAACGGGTGGCCAAGCTGAAAGAGGCGCTGAAAGGCAAGCAACTCCCCGTCATGCACGTGAAGATCGCCGAGCAACATTACGGCGGCCAGATCATCGATCCGGCGGCGGAGACAGAATTCGGCCTGCTGCTGCGTGAGACCGGCTTCACCCTGGCGGATGCCCAGAGCACCGCCAAGGTGGAGGTTGAACTGACCGGCGAGGCCTTCAGCGAGTTCGGACTGCGCAAAGGCAATCTTTACTCATGCAAAGCCCGGGTGGAGATCAAGGCAGTGGAGAAGGCCACGGGCAAGATTCTCTGGACCGACCGCCAGACCAGCGTAGGAGTGGACATTGCTGAACGCACCGCCGCCAAGACGGCGCTGCAGAATGCGGCGGCGCAACTGGCCGAACGCGTGCTGCCAAAGTTGGGGAAGTGACATGTGTCACGATCCAAGCAACCCAAAACTCGGCAGCAGCGATCGCGACGGTCGGCATAACGGCACGTAGTAGCAGTAATTTCACGACCGCAATCACGATGCCACACTGGATGAGATGGGATTGCGCCAGTCGATGACGAATTCGGCTTGTCGGGGGGAACCCGGTGGAATTGAAAGCATGGAGATACGCGGAGGAGAAATGAAGAACGCACGATTTAATGCCCGGAGCTGCCAGCGGTTCGCTTTTGCTTTGTGGCTGATATGCCAGCAGGTGTCCGGCGGCTTCTGCGCCGAGACAGCTGCGCAGCCGAAGCCAGTCCCGCTGGTGGAGATACTTAAACGCTGGCAACCGTTAAGCTTGGATGAGGCGGTGCTGGCGGCGGAGAAAGGGGATCTTACGGCGCAGCATTATCTCGGTTACTATCACACGGAAGGTTTGGGGGGAAAGGCGAACCGGGAGGAAGGTATGCGCTGGTATCAGCGCGCTGCCGCCGCCGGTTTTCCCAATTCGTTGAACAACCTGGGGGTGATTTATTTTAATGGCAGCAACGGTGTGGTGAAGGATGAGGCCAAGGCGCTGGAATATTTTCGTGAGGCGGGCGAGCGCGGCATGTGGCGTTCGGTGCGCCAGGCAGCCAGCATCGTGGCGCGTCATCCCAATGGTTTTCGTAAAAAAGAGGAGTTTCGGCAGAAGATCGAGAAGGCGGCAATGGCAGGGGACACGGAAGCGCAACTGCAGTTGGGCTATTTTTATCTCAATCCTTCGGGTGGTGACGATGTGAATGTCGGAAGCGCCCTCCAGATGTTCAAGCAAGCGGCAGAACGGGGACATGCGGAAGCTCTGACAGCGTTGGGCAATCTCTATATGGAAACCCGGGGCAGCATCGATTATGTCCAGGCGATGAAGTGGCACCGGCTGGCGGCGGAGAAAGAGCAGCCGGCATCGGAGTTGGCGGTGGGCTGGATGTATTTTCACGGCTTCGGGGTGGAGCGGAATGTGCCCTTGGCTGTGGAATGGACGGAGAAGGGCGCCCGGCGGAATCATCCGCAAGGGTGGTATAACTTGGGACGGTTCTTCTCGGGGGAAAGCCTCGCGAACGAGCCCAAGGATTTCATTCCGGATTATGTCAAAGCCCACGACTATCTGGAGAAGGCGATGAATGCGGGCCATATGCAGTCGGCCCAGCTTTTGGGGAAATTGATCTGGGAGGAGAAGATACCTTGGCGTGAAAAGGAGGAGGCGAAACCTTACTTTGAACTGGCCAGAGATGCGGGCAATCTTGCTGCCCGGGAGTTTTTGCAGCTTAGGGAAATGGACGAGGCTGCGAAGGGAAAGAACGAGGTGGAAGTCCTGGGCAGATTTGCGATCGGAGGAAACACCACGGCCCTAAGCCGCCTGGCGGAGTTGCATCGGGACGGTTCGCGCGTGAAGGCAGATCCCATAAAGGCCTATCGCTATGAAGCGGCTTTGCAGATGAACGGTGTCGCTTCCTCGGAAAGCATACTGGCCCAGATAACGGGCTTTTCCCGCATCCTGACTGCGGGTCCTGATGGCAAAGAAACCCGTATGGTGAGCCAGCGGGAAAAAGATTTCACACCGACTTATCAGGCGTTGACCCGGGCGTTGAAACAGAATGACGGGGGTTATTTTTACACGCTTGGCCGCCGGTATCTCGATGGCAAGGATATGCCGTTGGATCAAGTAGAAGCATCTTTCTGGCTGCATTACGCCGCCCAAACAGGAAATCAGGCAGCCAGAAAAGAAGCGGCAGAATTGGATGGCAAGCTGGATGAAACCCAAAGGCGGTGCGTGAAAGTCTGGATCGGATGGATGACCAGTTACCAAGAGTTCATCCGTTGAAAGAAGGCGCCATGGAAAAACAGTGGATGACAAATATGAAAGGACAGAGCGCCTGGTGGTCAATGCTCGGGTGGTTGCTCCTGATCGCGACTGGCAGCAGTCAGGCGCAAGACAAGCAGGCGGCTCAAGTGTGGCGGCATCCGGCCCAGATCGCTTGGGAGGGCAAATCGGTGGCGGATGCTGAGGCGGCAGCGCGTTCGGGTAATGCCAAGGCCCAGTATTATCTGGCGTGGATCAACTGGTTCGGTGAACGGGGGCAGACCAGTCATCACGAAGCATTTCACTGGTTTTATTCGGCGGCGACCAATGGCGTGGCGGAGGCGCAATTGAAGATGGGAGTGATGTCTGAGCGGGGGATCGGACGTCCGACAAATGTCGAGGAAGCGGGCAAGTGGTATCGGCTGGCGGCACAGCGATCCAATGTCGTGGCCCGGCTGCGGCTCGCTTATATCGAGCGGGGCACTGATTATCCAAACCGGGTGAAAGCGGTGGCGGATGAAGAGTATGGACCGGCCTGCCATCAAATGACCGGCTGGTCTCGCGATGATGAGGTGGCGGCGGTGTATTGCTTGAAGGCGGCGAATCAAGGGATCGCCGATGCACAATATCTGCTCTGCAACCGGTTGCTGACGGGCCGGGGAACAACGAAGGACAATACGGAGGCGTTCAAATGGCTGTCGCTTGCCGTTGCAGCTGGAGATCCGGCTGCGACCAGATATCTGAAGGATGAGCGCTCCATATTTTCCACTGCAGAGCAAGCGGAAGGGCAGCGGCGGGCCAATGCTTTCCGTCCGGTTGTGATCAAAAGCGAATGGGAACACTCCGAGCGGTTATATTATGATGCGGTCCTTTCGTGGCCGGAATCGGCCGGTGCTTTGGAGGGGCGGGCCAAGCGGGGAGATGCCGCGGCCCAATACCGGCTGGGCGTCATGCTCTGTCACCTGAGCCGTTTTGAGGCCGCCAATAAAATCATCCGCCAACCAGGTTCGAACCGTATGAATCCTGCGGCTGAATTCTCGGTGCGGGACAAGACGGCCTTGAAGTGGGTGTTGATGGCCGCATCGCAGGACCATCTGGATGCCATTTATCAGGCGGGCATGATGTATCTGAACGGTTTCGGAACGGTGACGGATTTTGCCGAGGCGCAACGGTGGTTTCTTAAGGCAGCCAGCCTGGGGCATCGTGATGCACAGTATCAAGCCGCGCGGCTTTTTGAGCGCGCGGTCACCAGCGGCACGGGATTCACGGAGGCTTTGCACTGGCATCGTGTAGCGGCAGCGGCCGGTCAGTCCGAGTCAGCGGCATGGTTGAAGGAGTTCATCGCCTCCAGTTTTCCATCCGGCGCCACCAACGCGGTGGTAGAAGCATCCAGTGTGGTCACGAATGCCGATCAAACGGTCAGGCTGGCGATCGTTGCCACTGACCGTCGCGTGCAGGAGGTCGCCGATCTCTTGGGTGTTTTCTGGAGCCGTCAGCCCGGTGTGACCTTGCTGGAGCGCGATCAGATCGAACGGGTGCTGCGCGAGCAGTCGTTGTCTGCCGGTCAGAAAAAGGCGAAAGTTCAATTAGGCCAGTTGCTCGGTGCTGATGGCGTGGTTTTTCTGGACCTGCTGCCGGAAGGTGAAAGCAACCGGCTCGGCATCCAGTTGGTGGCGGCGAAACCGGGAGTCATCGTGGCGCAAGGGGAGGAGACCTGGCCGGTGAAGAATGCGGAAGTCTGGGCGGGATTGCTGGTCGTGCGGCAAGCTGCGCTTTTGCCGAAGCTGAGCATTTCCAAGGCGTCCGCCGTGCCTCTTTCGCTTTTGAATTTCAATTCGGCGATCGCCACGCCCGAAGGGGTGAAGTTTGAACAGATGTTCACCGAGCTCTTGCTGCGCCGTCTGGTGCAGCAACCGGAGCTGTTCGTGCTGGAGCGCAAACGGCTGGAGAAACTGGCTGATGAAAAACTGTATCAACGGACCGATGAAACGTTCTGGAACGGCAGCCTGGTACTGGATGGAACGATAGACCGTGAGGGCGTCCAGGCGGGGCAGATGACCTTGCACTTGCGCCTGAACAGACCTGATAGAGGTCCGAAAGAGATCGTGCTGGCTGCACCCCGGGAAGAACCGCTGATATTGGTGGAAGCGGCGGCAGTGGAGATCGTGAAAGCACTGGACGCCAACGCCAAATTGAAAGGCTGGGATCCTCTGGCGGAGGCGGTGCGGTATTTCGACGAGTCACGCTGGCAGATGGCGCATAATGCGCTGGTAGAATCGCAACGTGCCGCCGAGACCGCTTGGGCCTTGGGATTCCGATCCATGTCTCTGGCCGAGATGCGCATCTCCGCGTATCTGCAGGAACTGCCAGCCGACCCGGTGATCTATGAAGACCAACCCATAAAGAAGATGCCGCGTCCGCCCATGCCGGTGTCAGCCCAGGTGGACAAGGCGGTGCTGGCAGCAAGATATTATCTGGAACACTCGGCAAGGATGGGAACCAATGCACCGCCGGAAAATTGGGTGAAACTGGGGGAAGCGGTCTTGCTCCGCACCTCCACGCAACTGAGCAGGATACATCAGCGGATGGTCCATGTGCGCGGCAAGATCGTCCGGCCGGAGGCATTGCGGGAGGCGAGCCGTGAGCTGGCAGGTTACCTTGCCAAACATTCGGTGCCCACGAGATTGGATAATGGCATCTCTTTTGACTGGCTGGAGCTGCGCTACGGCATGTTGTGGGAAGAGGATGTGCCAGCCGGTTTGAAGCGTTACGATGACGCATTGCGTCGGGGCCAGTATCTGGCGGTGTCGCTGTCTTCCTTGGGCAGAATGCCATATATCCTGCCGATGCTTTCCTGGCAGGATCATTCGGAGGAAAACATGATGCGTCTGGAGGAAGAGTTCCTTGGGCGGTGGGAAGGCAAAGGTACATTGATCGATGGTTTGACGGTGCATCTGATGACGTTGAAGCGCAGTTCGCCGGAGAATTATGAGGCCAAATTCCGCCAGTTGTTGGATTTTCTAGGTGAGAACCAGCATGACTTCGGAGCTGAGGTGACGAGCTACATGGAGAATTTACCATCGCTGGTGGACATGCTCTCCCGCCAGATCGGCTACAACACCCCGCTGCGGAGAAAGTATGATGGTGAGTTGAAGCCGGCATTGAATGCGAAACTGGTGCCGGTGCTGGTGCCGGTGCTGGTGCAGGTGCGGGAGCAGAGAAACATCGTCCAGATCAAGGAACTGGTGGCACGGATGGACCGGGCGGCTGAGGCCGGGCAAGCGATTGACCAGGGTGCCATTCACGAAGCCATGAGGTTGGGATGGAACGAGACGGCGGCGAAGCTGGTGCTGCCTGCGCTTTTGCGCTACGAAGCCGCAGTCCCTGCCGGGAACACATTTGCGGGGTTCATACGTGGACGCGTCGGAGATGTGTTCAGGAAGATTGGCGAGACGGTACCCCCATCTCCAAAGGTATTGGCCAAAGCGCTGCCGCCACCGGTAACGCCATCAAGGCCTTCGCAGCAAAACTCGACTCCGGAAGAGGAAGTGGAGATAGATCTGAAACTGCCGCCAGCACCCCAACCACGCCCCCCACAAGCACCGCCAGTTTTGAAGCTTGAGGAATCGGTCAAGCTGCTGCCATCCCAGGATGAATTGGGTTTTGCACAATCCGTGTTCGTTGCGGGTTGCATGGTGGTCGGAGATCATTTCTGGGCGGAGGTATGGAACACCACTTACAGCGCCGGGCGCATGTCCTCGAAAGGAGAATTGATCGCCTGCAATCTGCGCGACAGAAGCAAGCGCGTCTACAGCATGCCTGAGGGATTTCGGTCAAAGCAGCCAAGTTATTCTTACTATTTCAATGGTGACCAGGGATTCGTGGTGGAGGAAGGCAAGCTGCTGTACCTGGATGATGACACGGTGTGGGAGCTGGGTGTGACCAAGGGCGAATGGAGCAAGACCGCCTGGAAACTTCCATCGCGAAGCCGGTTGCACAGTGTGCATGGCCGCCTGTTCGTGTCCGCTCCGGAAAGCATCTCGGAATTGCTGCCAGATGGCAGTGTCCGGGTGCTGGCGAGCAACCGGCGCCGTCCGGCGTTCACACCATTGGATGAGACGTTGCAGTTGAACCGCGCTTTGATGATGGCGAGCGGAGATAACGGACTGCGGATCATCGTGGGTGGTAAGGTTGTGGACTATCTGCTGGATCGGAACCGCTGGCGCACAGTCGGAGTGGTGCCTGAGTCTGGGCTCTGGCGCACGGAGATATGTGGTGATGGAATGCTGTTTTCCCGGTCCAGCCAGTTCGGTTTTGCCCCATCGATCCATGCGTTGTTGCCCGATCAAACGGAGATCATCCCATTATTGGCAGCACAAAGCCATGTAGCTGATACCAGCCGCTGGATCTTTCCTTCCGAACTGAAAGCGCAGGATCCATATTTCCATCATCACCGTGCATTGGCTGTAGAGTCAGATTCCTTGTGGTGCTGGTATTATCCATCTGCAGCGCCGGGCAAGCCGGCCGCCACGATGCGTGAAGAGCACCGGCTGGTCTTTTTCAAAAAAGGCGTGCAACAACCGCTGATGGCGCAGCTTCGTTATCACTTGAAGGACACGGTCCCATCGGAAAGCAGTCATTCTCCGCCGGTCCTTTTTGCCACCGGTGATCATCTGGCACTGCTCCATCGGGAGTCTGGCCGGATGTGGTGGCTGAAAAAATCAGCCATCGAATCCAAGGCGGAGAACCATATCAAAGAGGAACTGGCCGCGCAGAAAGAACGTCTGGAGTATTTAACGAAAAGGCTGAGCTACTGGCGGCAGGTCAGTGACATGAATGGAAACCGTAACGGCAAATTAGAGCCGGATGAACACGCTGCGATGCAACTGAGCCAAGGTTATAAACAGGACATCATCGAGATTGAAAAGCTTGCCCAGGCCAGCAAATGAGCGGCAAGTTTTTCTCGAGCCAAGGGAAAAGCTGTGCTGAAGCAGTACGATCGGAACAAGGATGGGAAACTGGACGAACAGGAATGGAATCCTCTGGCAGGAGATTTTAGGTATCAAGCCCACCAGACTGAAATGAAGCGGCTGGAGGAGAAAGAAAAAGGGCGGGAATGAGAGCTTCGCGGTTTTGCATAGGCTATAGCAAGTTCATCGACGACTTCACGGACGGTTTTGGTAGGGAGGCCGGCAGGATGGCGTTTCAAGTAGGAGCTGAAGACCTCGGAAAGGGTGACATTTTGCGGGAGGCGGCGAAGTGCCTCCACGTAATCGTTTACGGCCACGTTGAGGTTGGCGTCTGGCTTCACAATCCGAAGTTTTTCCATGGCGCGGACGTAGTCCGAGCGGTCGTGGCCGCGAAGTTTCAAGGCGTCGGAGTCGCCATTGGCCAGGCGCACGACAATGAGGTTCGCTTCACGGCGGGCTATATCGAGGTCGGAGAACTTGAGGCGTATTCGTTTGTTACCTTCTTAGTAGGAAACGGTGTAGATGACGCTTTTGTATCTCACCAAAGCCTTCGCCTTGCCATCTGGACCAAGGCCAACATAAACGATCTGACCTGCAGCATCGCGTTGTGGAATGATGTTGGTGTGCCGATAGCTGGGGACGGAAATACTGCCGGCTTTAACGACTTCGAAGGGTTTCCTCTTCTTGGGTGAGGTACGGGCTTTCATTCCATGAATGCCCCGTTTTTGTCCCGACCTGTCAAGTGTGCCTAAGAAAAGCCTGTAAATATTGGTGCCAGTGGCGGGACTCGAACCCGCACGACTTTTTAAGGTCCCGGGATTTTAAGTCCCGTGCGTCTGCCATTTCGCCACACTGGCCACTTCTGATTTGCAAGCACTTACGAAGAATGACTGCCAAAAACGACCCTCTGTGCTAGTATTTGTGCTAGTGTGATCGGGCGCAATCCCCTGTATCACTTTGCATCCAAATGAACTCGCAGTTGAGCAGCGTTAAGCCACATCGCGGCGAAGACTAGCAGAAGGGCTTCGACGGGCGCAAGAAAGGCATTCGCGGCCTCTGTGAACGGCACGACCACTACGATGTTCAGATCTCCGTTCAGCGACCGGGATACCCTCCGCCTCACCCGCCGTCGGCAAGGAAACCCGCGACCGGCTAAAGATCAAACGGGCCGATGACACCCTGCCGGTGCTGAAATGCTGCCCCGGCTGCAGGATTATGTGAAGGCCTACTAAGACCATCTGACAGGCGATCACTGCCTGGGCGATGCAGTGGTAGTTTGGCCTGCTTGGGGTGATTTCCGATATTACTTGGCCAGACTGTTTCCATTTCTGTACAGAATCTTTACTTCTAAATAAGCGTGTCCCTGATGCCATCTGTCGATTCGAATCCTCGCTGGAAAAACGGGTTAACTCTTTTAGTGAATCCAATTCAAGGCTAACCATTTTTTGCTTTCAATGAGTTAACTTCGTGTAATGCGCTTTGCAAGCTTGGCAAAAAGACCACCTGCTTAAGAGGTGAAAAATGCGGGATGATACGTAATAAATAGGTCCTAAAGACTCTACTATAGAGCTGATTGGGTTTATTGTATTATGTTCATTATCAATTAGTTATAAATATAATTATGCCAAGAAATGTAGCACTTTTTCCCTAGGCATCTCACTTTTGATAAGTGAAGCTACTGTCGTTTGTCAAAACTGCGAAAACCTAGAAATATGAAGGGTTACAGAGGGATAACTTGGGTGAAGAATCTATTGATTCTGACGGGCTGCATCCTCTCTTTGCCTGGTTTTGCAGGGGTCATCACGAGGGGGTTAAATCAGTATGGACAATTGACCGTCCCCATCGCCGCCGCCGATGCCGTGGCCTTGGAGGCAGGCCGTGATTTTTCCGTGGTAATCAAGGCGGATGGTTCTTTGATTGCGTGGGGCAATAACTCGGATTCACGGGCAACGGTTCCAGGGTCTTTGACGGGGGTCGTCGCCCTCTCTTCTGGAACTTATCACACGCTCGCGTTGAAGAGTGATGGCACAGTGGCAGGCTGGGGCTACAACGGTAATGGGATCCTGGAGATTCCCGCTGGTTTGAGTGATGTGCTGGCGATTGCGGCCGGGGGATATCACAGCTTGGCGGTAAAGCGTGATGGCACGGTGGTGGGCTGGGGTTACTCCGGCAATGGTCGCACGGTGGCTCCGGCAACCTTGACGGATGTCATCGCCATCGGAGCGGGGCGCGATCACAGCGTCGCGTTGAAGAGTGATGGCACCGTGGTGGCGTGGGGGTTGAACGATCTTGATCAAACGGTGGTTCCGACGGGTTTGAGCGGTGTAGTGGCCATCAGTGCCGGTGAAAATCATACTTTGGCGCTGCGCACGGACGGCACCGTGGTGGCTTGGGGGGGGAATACCAGCGGCCAGTGCAATGTGCCGGGAACACTGACGGGGGTGGTGGCAGTCTCGGCTGGCGGGCAGCACAGTCTCGCCCTCAAGAGTGATGGCACCATCGTCAGCTGGGGCAGCAATGCCAACGGGCAACGGAATTTGTCGGGCAACACCTATCGGGCGATTGCGGCAGGCGGTTTTCATTCTTTGGCCTTGAGTGGCACCGGCCCGTTGATCACGACGCAACCGTTGAGCCGGACGGTTTTGGCCGGTGCCCAAGTTGTTTTCACGGTGGCCGCGTCGGGAGCGGGGTTGACGTATCAATGGCAGTTCAACGGCAGCGACCTGCCGGGGCAGACTGCCGCCAGCCTGGTCATCACTGAGGCCGGCCGGGATCATGCCGGGGTTTACACTGTGCGGGTCAGCAACAGTGCGGGCAGTGCTTGCAGCGCGAACGCGGTTTTGATCGTGCGCGGCTTGCAGCAACTCGTCGCCCCGAAAATGCTTGCGGGTGGCGTGATGCGTCTGGTCTTCGGCGATCAGCATGGTGATGCCGTCAGCGCTCCGAATGTTTTGCGCTATCAGGTGGAGGCCTCAGCCGATCTGGTGGCCTGGCAAATTTTGGACCTGCCGCTGCAGTTGGTCAGCGGTCGCCTGCAGTTTGATGATCCGGACGCAGGCAATCATCCCCAGCGTTTCTACCGTGTGAGGGAAAAATGATCAAGGGAACCTCCGAGCACTTTCGCCCAATGAACCGCCTGAAGAAATCACGTATTGGAAGTATGAGCCGTCCTGGCGGTCAGAACCCCCGTCGTTTTTTGGGCCTGATCATGGGACTCCTGACGGTCGTTTATGCGGCGCACGCCGTCGCTCCGGATCTGGCGGGCAAGACCGGCTGGACTGCCGTCATGTACGGTACCGCCCAAGATCCGCAAGGTGACAGCCAGGCCGGTGCTGCTGACACGGACATCGTGGCCGATACCACGCATGGTTCGCTGTATGTGGGGTTCAATGATAATGGCACGGTGACCACGGCCGATGATGGCTTATACTTCCGGTTGCGCGTGGACAATCCCACCTCCAGCAGTCCGGCTACCTTCAGTGGCGTCGCAGTGGTTGGCATCGATGCGAATTTGGACGGTCGCATCGATATGTTCCTGACAGTGGACGGCCGTAGCAGCAGCCAGGTGGTCCGCTTGATGGATCCCGGCACCGGGGCGAATACCTCTCCGAGCACCACGACGACCTCGCCTTTGCCCGTTGGCTGGTTGCCGAACAATGGTATCTACTCCTTTACCACGGCGCTCTATCAGTCAGCGGCAGTGAGTGCCACCACCGATCCGCACTGGAACGGGGATAATGACTTGGGCAATGATGGCAAGACGGATATCTTCGTCTCCTGGCGCATCCCGATGGATGATCTGGCCACGGTGCTGGCCATCCCTTCGCCGGTGGATCGCAATGGTGCTTACGGTCCGCGTGGAGCGACGGGTATCAGTGGATATACCAAAGACACTTTGTCCCGGTACGTCGCTTTTACCCAGACCCAGAGTGGTCCGATCAATGGTGACTTGAACGGTGTGGGCGCGAGCTATGACAAGAATGCGACTTTCGCCGACCTGGGCACCTTCACCGCCCCGATGTCCGCGGCCAATCCCGTCAGCGCCTCCGATGCGGCGACCATCGATGATCCGGTGGATGCGAACGGGCTGATCAATGCGACCGAAGATAATGCTTTCGTAGTGAGCGGGACGGCCAAACCCGTGAACAGTTGGGTGCGCTTGACCATCAGCGACGCCAATATCTCGACGGCGGATATCGTGGTCTGGGTCCAGGCCACCGGGGGTACAAATACTAGCTATAAAACTTGGTCGGTTACGAGCGATCTCTCCACCTTGGATGAAGGCACCCTCACTTTCACAGCGGATCTGGTCACGGGCGACCTGAGCAATACGCTGGTCGCCAATTCTTCCGGAGACACCGCCACGGCGACTCATGACACGATCGCACCGGACATCTTTGTGAATCCGGTGGCCACCTCGGGCAAGCCGGTCATCAGTGGCACCAGCACGGATATCCCGGCAGGCTCGGTCATCACGGTCACCATCGATCCAAATGGCGATGGCGTACTTACGGATGCGATCACCTATCAGGCTGTGGTGGACAGCAGCGGCAACTGGAGTGTGGACACTTCGGTGGTTGCCCCGACCAGCGGTTCGATGCCTTCTTCCGGTCTGCCGTCCTACGCGCACCTTACTGCCACTGGTTATGATGCGGCGGGCAACTCCTACACCGAATCAGGCATCACCCAGCCGAAGGTGAATTCGCTCACAACCAACGATACGACACCGACTGTCACCGGAACTTGGGGCGGGATAAATGGCGGAACCGACACGCTTTCAGTGGTGGTGAACGGGGTGACTTACACGCAGGGCGATGGCAATTTGGTGGTGTCGGGCAACACCTGGACGCTGACCATCCCCTTGGTGGATGCGTTGACGACGGGTGGTTCGCCTTACAGCATCACCACTACGGTCACGCGCGATGGCACGCCTTATAGCAACGTCACGACGAACAGTCTCTCGGTCGTGACCGGACCGGGAGTGACCATTACTTCCTCGGCCAGCCAGCCGGACGCGACTCCGCTCATCGAGGGTGATTCCACCATCATCAGCGGCTATATCTCGGTGCGGATCGATCCGAACAATGACGGCAACTTTGCCGATGCCATCTATTACTCCGTGCTCACGGATGGTTCCGGCGACTGGTCGCTCGATACGGATACGGCGGTGGCGCTCAGCGGCAGTTATCCCTTGGCCGGCATTGTTGGTTCGATGGGCATCACCGTCACGGCGACCTCCGGTGGAGTCACGGCGACGGCGACGCAGACTTTGACGGTGAGCATCCCGACGCTCACCATCACGCAGATCTACCCCACGTCCACCCCGGATTCCACCGGTACCACGAACTTGGATTTCGTCATCAACCAGCGCGAGGATGATGCCATCACGGTGAAGGGCACCAGCACGAGCGCGGTGGGATTGACCGTCACGGTGACCGTTTCTGACGGGGATGTCTCCACCACCGACCCCTCACTCTCAAGCACGGTGGCCGGTGATGGTACGTGGACGGTGGCGGGGCTGAACCTCAGCGCATTGCGTAATGGTTACCTCACTTTCACGGCGGCGGTCACGGGCGCTTCGGATATTGATACCTCTTATACCCATGACGGATTTGTGCCGGTGATCCGGTTCACGACGCCTTCTACGCTGGACAAGAATTCTGGCAGTGCTGGTGAGACTGTATCCGGGACGAGCGATCTGGCAGTGGGGAGCATCATCACCGTGCAGTATGGCGGCAATGGCTCCACGAACGCGACGGTCCTGGCAAATGGTGACTGGTCCGTGACGCCCAACTTCGCGCTGACAGGGAGTACCATCACCGTGACGGCGACTCCAGATGTGAACGCGACGGACAGCGCGGGCAACAGGCCGGCGGCAGCCCGATCCAAGGTTTTTGACGTGGGGGCCAGTTTCGTGCCGACCGCCGGTGCGGTGGTCATCAATACCGTGGCCACGGACAACATCATCGACAGCAGCGAGGCGGCAGCGGTGACGATCACGGGCACTTCGTCCATCGCTTCCGGGACCGTGACGCTCACGGTGACGAACGCCTTGGGGACGCAATTGCTCTCGACAAACATCAGCTATACGGGCGGTGCGTGGAGTTCTTTTGCGTTGAATTTTTCCAGCACGACGCCCAATGGACCCTTGATCATCATGGCCACAACCGTCGCATCCAGTGTCACTTATACGGACGCCATCGTGGCCACGTTGCAACTGGGCACCGTCGGTGCGGGTTCAGCGCCGACCATCACCATCGCCACGGTGGGTGATTCTAACCTGTCCGCCAGCGAGGATAATGCGGTGACTATCGCAGGTTCGACGACAAGCGTGCCGAATGGGACGAGCGTCAGCATTACTGTTTCCGATACGGATGGCGGCACCGCCCATGTCATCGGTACGGCCACGGTGGATGGCAGCGGGAACTGGACGACGAGTCTGGATCTTTCCTCGCTGGTGG
Source organism: uncultured Verrucomicrobiota bacterium (assembly GCA_964589735.1). Classification (GTDB taxonomy): domain Bacteria; phylum Verrucomicrobiota; class Verrucomicrobiia; order Limisphaerales; family JAEYXS01; genus JAEYXS01. The sequence goes on from CAZPUL010000004.1 coordinate 184,454, forward strand.
ATGGCACCCTGACCGTAAGCGTTTCGGTCACGGCGAACAGCCAAACGGCTACGGATTCCGCCACGGTGAGTCATGATACTTCGGCGGCGAGCATCTCCATCGGTTCCGGGCCTTCGGCGGGCGATTCGACCCCGGTCATATCCGGCACGACCACTTTGCCCGTAGGCTCGGTCATCACCGTATCAATCGATGTGGATAATGACGGCAATCCGGATGTCACCTACACGACGACGGTGCAAACCGGCGGAATCTGGAGCGTGGATACCGGGTCGGCCACGCCTGCGACGGGGACATTCCCGCCGAGCGGCATTCCGGCTGACAGCACGGTCACGGTCAGTGGCACCGACGGCGCCGGGAATGTCACTTCACTGAAGTCCACCTCCATCACGGCCATCTCGCCGGATAATGGCGCCAGTGCCACGGATTTCGTCACGAATGAGCAGGAGTTGAACTTTGCCGGTCGCGCGGAACCGAACAGCACGGTGAGCATCACCTTGAATTCGGTGCCGATCGGCACCGCGACGACGGATGCGAACGGCGACTGGGTCTTTGACTATACGGGAACGACGCTGGCCGGGGGGGCTTATACGCTCGAGGCCTCGGTCACGATTGGCGGCAACACTTCTACCGGTACGCAGACCTTCACGATCGATACGGTTGCGCCGGCGGCTCCGACGGCGACCATCAGCGGTGATAGCGGCACCAGCGGCACGGACTTCATCACGTCCGATAACACATTACTGTTCAGCGGGACGGCCGATGCGAGCAGTTCGGTGACGGTCACGCTGAAAGATTCCAGCAACGTGACTATTTTCTCCACATCTGTCACCTCTTCCGGCGGTGGAGCCTGGTCGGTGGACCGTACTGGCAGCACCTTGCCGGATGGCACTTATGAACTGACGGTCACGGTGACGGACGGCGCGGGCAATGTCACCACAACGACAGAGACCATCGTCATCGATACGACGGCCGGAATCACCATCACGACCAATGCGACTACCAGTGACACGACACCGTTGATCAGCGGCACCACCGACTTGGAGGCTGGACGGACCATCACCGTGAAGATTGATGCGGACAACAACGGACTGTTCGATGATGGTCCGACACATACTTATACCGCGACGGTCCAGTCGGGCGGCACCTGGTCGGTGGAAGCCACGACCACCTTGGCGACCGGTGAGGTGGGTATTGAAGCGACCGGTACTGACTCTGCTGGCAATGCCGCCAGCAGCACCAAGACGCTGACGGTGGATACGAATGCGCCGGTGCTCACCATCACCGAACCGATCGGTGACGGCAACCTGAATGCGAGCGAAGACAATTCAGTGACGATTCAAGGCACCTCGGCCTTTGTGCCGAATGGCAGCACGGTGAGCGTGACCATAACGGACGGCACGACCACGATCAGCGACACCACGACGGTCTCGGCAAATGCCTGGAGTCTGGCCCCGTTCAACCTGAGCAGCCTGGACAATGGCGTCATCACGGTCACGGTCACTTACACGGACACTTCGGGCAGCTCGTTCAGCGATACCGCCACGGTGCTGCACGATAAATCTGGCACCACCACGATCGATGGCATCGGCACGGATACGGCCCTCATCTCAGACTTCATAACGAAGGACACGACGCTGACTTTCTCCGGTGCTGCGGGTGGCGGTTCGGGCGCTTCGGTGACGCTCACTTTGACGAACAGCTCCGGGGCCGTCGTTTTCACCACCACTGTGACTGCGGATGGCGACGGCAACTGGACTTATGCCTATGGGACAGCGCTAACCAATGACACATATGGATTCACGGTCACCAGCGGCACCTCCGCGACGCAGGCCATAACCGTGGATACCATCGCTCCTGCGGGTCCGGTGACGGCGAACAGCCAGAGCACGGAGGACACGACACCGGTGATCACGGGCACGGCGACGGTCGGGGCGGGCGAGACGCTGACGGTGACGATCAACGGGGTGACCTATACGGCCGGGGATGGGAATCTGGTGCTGACGGGGAGCAACTGGACGCTCACGATACCGCCGGGTGACGCCTTGGATCCGGGAACGGGCAACGGCGGGTTCGACGGTGAATACACGGTGACGGCGACGGTGACGGACACTGCAGGCAACATGCTGACGAGCACGAGTACTATTACCGTGACGGTGTTCCCGACGCTGACAGCGGCGACCGGTGGTGGGGCGATTTCGGCGGATAATTTTGGAACAGGAACGTACGTAACGTTGACGGGGCCGACCTATCAGGAAGGTGTGCCGGGCGATGTGGGTACGGGGACGATCATCCTGAAGGCCCCGGCGGGTTTTGTGTTCGATACGGGCGGCGTCGCTCCGACAGTGTTGGTCAGCGGCAGTGCGACGGCAGCGGACAACATCAATGATACCACTACGGGTACTTCGCTCGCAGTGACGTCGGTGAGCGCCAGCCAGATCACCTTCACGGTGACGGCGGAGAGTTTCACGACCAACACGCTGACGTGGCAGAACATCCGGGTGCGGCCGACCGCAGGCACGCCTCTGACTACGGGGAACATCACGATGGATGCGACCTCCACGGCGGTGCTGACGAGCGTGGTGAACGGCACGACGAGCTTGGGCACATTGACTGAGGTGCCCGGAGCGGTTTCCGGGTATCGCATCACTGCGGCCTCGGGCACGGTGGCCGCCGGTAGCAGCGATCAATTGACCATCAAGCGGGTGGATCAGTATGGCAACACCATCACCAATTTCACCGGCGACTTGAGCCTGACTTTCAGCGGCTTGGGCACGTCCGGTTCCGGCAGTGTGCCGACGGTGACGGACAAGACGGGAGCCGTTGTCAATCTGGGAACGGCGACGACGATCAGCTTCACCAACGGCGTGAGTGACTTGGGCGGGTTGCTGGTGGCTTACAAGGCAGAGACGGCGACTTTGCACGCGACAGACGGGACTTACTCGACCGCGACGACCGGGGGCAGCGGGGTGTCCCTCACCATCAGTGGGTTGGCGGCCAGTCGCCTGGGTTTCAGCACTCAGCCGGACAAGGCGGAAGTGGGGGCGGTGTTCCTGCAGCAACCGGTGGTGCAGACGCAAGATGCGTATGGCAATCCGACAGTCGGCGGTCTGGGAGCCAGCGTGACTGTGACGGTCTCCCTCTCTGCAGGCAGCGGGCTCGCGGGGACGTTGGTTGGTACGACGACCTTGGACATCGGCACGGGTGCCGGGAATGGCACCGCTACTTTCACGGATCTGAAGATTGACGGGACGGGCATCGCGGGGACAGGCAACCAGTTGACGGTGGCGGCCAGCGGTTTCACGGACGGTCTGAGCAGCCTGTTCGACCTGTGGACCATTTACATGACGGTGGGTGATGTGATCGTAGCCGACCGCGGTCCTTACTACAGCACGGGCACCATCCTGATTTCACGGGTGGCCAGTTCGGCTCCGGCCGTGGTCATCACGTCCATCAAAGACCCGTATGAAGTGGCGCGCGAGGCTGACGGAAATTTCCTGGTGGTCGATTACGAGACCTCGCGGGGCGGCGGTCTGTTCCGCATCAACCGGCTGACTTTTGCGGTGACCTCGGTCTCCACGGGCGGCAGTTTCGTGGTGCCGTTCGGGGTGAAGGTGGAGACGAAGGCGCCGAACGCCGGCAAGATCCTGGTGGCGGATCTGGATGCGTTCTCGCAGGCGGGCGCGATCTTCCGGGTGGACCCGGTGACCGGCGCGCAGACGACGCTGACGCAGGGTGACAAGTTCTACTTCCTGCAGGGACTGGCGCTCGCCCCAACGAACTCACCGAACGGAGGCGACATCTACGTGACCAGCGTCGGTGATGGTGCCAGCATCACCTCCAAGCTGATCAAGGTGGACCCGGCGACGGGCGTGCAGACGTTGATCTCGGAGGCAGGTGATTTCGACTATCCGGTGGGCATGGCCGTGGAGAGCGATGGCAACATTTTGGTAGTGGACGCGAAAGCCAAGAAAATCATCCGAGTTGACCCAGGCACAGGCGTGCAGACGGTGCTCTCGGACGCGGCCAATGCGGGCCAGGGCACACCTTTCCTGCTGCCGACGCATGTGGCGCTGGATGCAGCGGGTGATCTGTACGTCTCGGACGGCAAAGTGAATGCGGGGGCCAATGAGCGGCTGCTCTTCAAGGTGAACAAGACCACGGGAGCCCGGACGATCATCACGCAGGACGGCTTCTTTGAGCAGCCGCGTGGACTGCTCTTGATCCCATAAACACAAATTTACCAAGCAATCTATCTTTAAGTTTACTATGAAGCCAGACCAGACAAAGGGCAGCGGGGACGCGCCGCACCAGAAGTCGCTGAGTGTCGAGAATCTGAGCAGCCGCCGGGCGTTTTTGAAACGAGCCGTCAAAAAGTGCACGATTCCGGCGATTGTGGTATATTCGGTGCATAAGATGAGCCCGCCCGCCTTTGGCCGCACCCCGATCTAAGGGAAGCCGAGTTTGCTGCCGGACTGCCCAACTTGATCCTTGCGCAAAGGGCTTCGCTTTCTTGAGTGCAAGCTGTATGTTGCGAAATAAACACTGCGGCTCAAATGCGGTCACGGCACCATACATGCTAAATTCCTTCTTCAGACTTACGAAAGCAGCCGGTCCAGTACTGGCTGCATTTTCTTTGGTGGGTCACGCTTCGGCTGCGAACTGGCCGCAGTTTCGGGGGCCGGACTTCAACGGTTCCTCGCCGGAGAGGA
>CAZPUL010000005.1:0-180086 GCA_964589735.1 uncultured Verrucomicrobiota bacterium
TCCTCCCCCTCCACGCCGCCGAATCCCCCTCCCACGGCCGCAACTACGACGAAGCCAAAGTCGCCCCCTACACCCTGCCCGACCCCTTGCTCGCCCGTGACGGCCACCGCATCACCACCACCAATGAATGGCGCACCCTCCGTCGCGACGAAATCCTAAAAGACTTCCGCGACCTCATGTATGGCCACACGCCCAAGCTGCCCGTCAAACTCCGCGCCGAAACCACCGCCACTCGCAAAGACGCCGTAGGCGGCCTCGCCACCCGCACCTTGGTGACCCTCCGCTTCTTCGATGACCCCGCCGCCCCGTCGATCCACCTCATGCTCTACGTGCCGAATAACAACGCCGCGAAAAAACCCGCACCCGTTTTTCTCGGCCTGAATTACTTCGGCAACGCCAGCCTCGAAAAAGATCCCACCATCCCCCTCTCCGACCGCTGGATGCGCCCCTCTGCCGACATGGGCATCGTGAACAATCGCGCCACCGCAGCCACCCGTGGCGTCCATGCCTCCCGCTGGCCCCTCGAACTCGCCCTGCAACGCGGCTACGCCGTCGCTACCTTTTACTATGGCGATGTCGAACCCGACCATCTCGAAGGCTGGCGCGACGGCATCCGCGGTTACGCCCTCAAGTTCTCCAACCGCACCGAACGCCAGCCCGACGAATGGGGCGCCCTCGGCGCCTGGGCCTGGGGCCTCAGCCGCGCCCTCGATTACCTGGAAACGAATCCCTTCGTGGACGCCCGCCGCGTCGCCGTCTTCGGCCATTCCCGCCACGGCAAAGCCACCCTCTGGGCCGGCGCCCAAGACGAACGCTTCGCCCTCGTCATCTCGAACAACAGCGGTGAAGGCGGCGCATCCTTGGCCCGGCGCAACTTCGGTGAGAACATCGCCTACTCCATCGCCCACGCCTCCTGGCGCTACTGCGATAAATTCCGCGACTACATCGACCGCCCGAATGACCTTCCCTTCGATCAACACACCCTCCTCGCCCTCATTGCTCCTCGTCCCCTCTACGTCGCCAGTGCCACCGAAGACGCCCTCGCCGATCCCAAAGGCGAATTCCTCAGTGCCGCCCACGCCGAACCCGTTTACCAACTCTTCGGCCGCCGCGCCCTCGGCACAACCGAGTGGCCCAAACCCGATCACCCCATCGGCGACACAGTCCGCTACCACCTCCGCACCGGCCAACACGACATCACCCGCTACGATTGGGAACAATACCTCACCTTCGCCGACCGCCATCTCTTACGCACCCGCTAAAGCCTGACCTGAACTATTCCCGTCGAAAACGCGATAGCGGTGTGAAATGTGACCTCTCCTGAACTCGCGACTCTGTCGGAGCTCAATGAGGAGAGGTCGGTTCCGCCTCAAGCGGAACCGGGTGAGTAGTGAGACGAAGCATGGGGCGAACAAAGGCTTAGCAAGTCATGCCCTGCAAGATTTTCTCTGTGCCCTCTGCGCTCTATGCGGTTAATCCCACCACACTCGATGTCCGATGTAGGACGTTTCTCTTATCACCTGCCCACCGGCTGAAAACTGACCACTGAAAACTTGCAACTCATTACTGGCCCGCTGATGCAACCAGCTACTTCTCCCGCCGTTTTACCAGCACCGTGAAGTCCGCCTGAAAGCGCAACTGATCGGCCTCCTCCGGATTCGGCCGTCCGAACGCCATCGGCTCCAGCTCCAGCTTGCGGAAACGCAGGAACGGATACGTGTTCTCCAGATCCGCCAGGAAATGGCCGAAATCGGCATACGTCGCGCTGCCGCTCACCGTGAACCGCGCCGCCTCATAAGGGGTGCGCGGCACATATTCGCTCGGCTCAAACTGCGGCGGCTCGATCTGGTTGAAATGCACCCGGTGCCGGTCCGAGATCCGGTCCAACGCCCGGATCATCCAGAGGTAAACATCCCCGGACGCCATCGTGATCTCAAATTCTCCCAGCCGCTCCTGCGCCAGCAGCAGATCCTGCTCGAAGACCGGCGCCATCTTGATCCGCTTGCGCGCCGCCTCCTGCTCCGTCCGCCCGGCCGCCTGCTGCTGCTCCACCTCATACAGCCGTATCTGGCCCGCCCGGACGAAATGCGTGTACAGCAGCGTCATGATGACGATGGTCGCCGCCAAAATCGCCAGCGCCTGCAGCCGTTTGGCTTTGGAAACACTATTCATCGAAAGTCCTCCATTCCTTGAAGACGCATTCGATGCTGAAAGGGATGAACTTGTTCGTGGCGTCCAGCGGGTCCAGTTGTTGCGGCAGCCGCTCGCGCAGCAGCACCGGATCCTCCGCCCGCAAACGCTCCTTGAAATAAGGCTGGGTGGCCAGCGCCTCGATGAACTTCTCCGCCGCCGGCGGCTCCCCGGAATCCCGTGCCGAGATCAACAGCGAAACCTTGTGGACCACACTGGCCGGCTTGCCCGGCGTCACCCGTTCCAATGCATTGGTGACCGGTTTCACGGCGGGCATGGCCGTCAGTGTCTGGTCCAGTTGCAACCGCACCACCTCCACCCCGTCCACCACCGCGAACTGCATGGCATTCAGCGGGCCGGTCCAGAGAAACCGTTCCGCTGCCTGCCGGTTCAGCCGCAAACGTTGCCGGTCGATGGCCACCGCTTTTTGGGCCATCGCCGTGACCGCGGCGGCTTGCTGCCTCACCTTCACCAGCTCGGTCTCCACCTGGGCCAGCTCCTGCTTCGCCAAATGGATCTGCCATAGCACCAGCAACCCCCACAACAGCATGAGGCCCACCAGCGCCGCTCCCACCTGCAGGCTGCGCTTGACCGGGTCGCGCCGCCGCATTTCCTCCTCCTCCTGCCGTTCCGCCAAAAGGTTGATCCGCGGCTCCTCCCCCAGCAAAACAGACTTCGCCAGCGCCAGCGCACAGCCCAGCCGGGAGGCATCCTTGGCAAAACCCGCCTCCGTGGCCTCCGGCAGCTCCAGCACGATGCCCTCCGCCAGATCCCACATCTGGCAGCGCGGCACCACCAGCCCTTGCTGCAACAGCCGGATCGTGGCCTCCCCGCGCGCGGCTCCGCCCGTGATCAGCGCATGGCTGACGACCCGCTCATGCAACTGCTCAAAAAAATCGATCGAAGCCCGCAGCTCATCCAGCAGCGGCTGGGACAGCTTTTCGAGCTTCCCGAAATCCTTGTCGGACATCGTCAGCTTAAGCTCTTCCGCCATCTCCCCCGAGATGCTGAATTCCTTGGCCAGCCCCGCCGTCAAATGCTGCCCGCCGATCGGGATGACCCGGGTCAAAGAGGCGTGGCCATTGAGAAAGATCGTGATGCAGGTGGACCGCAAGCCGATGTCGATCAAGGCCACCGCATTGTCCGCCAGCAACTGCTGGGAAGTCTGCCGGGCACAATTGATCAGTCCGCTCTGGGTGAACGTCACCTCGGCCATCACCAGTCCCGCCGCGATGGCGGCATTCTCGAACTGATCCACCAGCGTCCGGCTCGCCGCCCCGATCAGGACGTTTTGCCGGATCTGCGGCCGCCCGCCAGCCGAAGTGCCGTCACCCGCTGAACTGCCGCTGGAAAAACTGGTGAGCGAAGTGGCCGGGGCACGGGAGATGATCGTGCAATCGACTTCATGCCCGTTCAGCTCCTGGTGCAGATACTGCCGCGCGTTGTTCTTCAGCAAATGCCGCAAGTCCGCCACCGGCACCTGCGGCAGTTCCACATTGCGGAAAATGCCCTCCACCGGGCTGAGGGCGACATAGACCTGCCGGGTCTTGGCTCCCAACCGGTGATGGATGTCCCGCAGCAGATCGCCCAGCAAAGGCAGGGAGTCACGGACCTCCGGGGTCAGCGCGGGCAGGATCAAACTGTTCAACAACGCCAGCCCCTCCGTCCGTCGCTCCAGATAAACAGCCTTCGTGGAGCCGGCACCAAAATCGATGACGACCGCCCGCTGCGGACGCTTCGACTTGAGGGCGGTAAGGAGATTCTTCACCCCCCACCTCCTGGCATCCCGGCGTTACCCCGCAAGATAAAAGTTTGCCGCCCGGACATCAATTTAACCTGTTCTGCCATCTTGTCATTTGCCCGCTGTTTGCACATTGATACGCAAGGAGGTAAGCAACGTTCCAAACTCCTCATACGAAGGTTCCGCCGTCCCCGCTAATCCAGTCTGGCCAATCTCCAGCACTCCTTTGGGATAAGCCACGAACGCCACCCGGCTCTGCAACTGGAGATTCCCGCCAAAATCCTGGCGCAGATCAAACGCGATGCCGGAATGACTGCCCGTATGACAGACGAACTGCCGGATGATCTCAGCGTCTGGATAGCGCGCCTTCACCAGTTGTCGCCACCGCTCCTCATCGGACTCCTTGCCCCCGCCTTCCCCTTCCGGCGGCAGCATCCGGATGCGGATGGCCGTATCCATGGCCCGCCGGGTAAAAGTGACACTTCGTTCGCCCCGGTTGCTTTCCATGCGCCAGTCGAACGGCGGGATGAAGCTCAGTCGCTGCCCGTTGGCGATGATGCAGTACCCCGTGACTCTGCCCCGCTCCGGGATCTCCACCGGCTCATTCACCACCACAAAATCCTCGGCCGCCCTGGCCAGTTGCACAACCGTCACCAGCACAAGCAGCCCCGGCAGCATCCCGCTGCACCTGCGGACCATCCGGTTGAAGTTGCCCCCGTTCATAGTTTCTTGTTCGTCCCGTCTGAAAGTTTCACATCCAGTTGCCCGCGGATGCAGCTCCGCAAGGCCGGCATGCCATACGGCAGCCGGTCTTCGTCCTGCAAATTAGGATCATAGGTCCAGGCACGCCGCTTCGGCGGCTCATAAATATCTGCCGTGGCCCCCCATGGCGCGGTCGCCACCCGGCTGTCAAAGAGCGCGGTGATCGAACCGTTAAAAGTGAACGTAGCTTCGCTCCAGTCCTCCAGGTGACGGAAAAAATTCTCCACGCCGCCGCTGTAGTAGCCTTTCCGCGTCGGGACGATTCCGGCCAGCACGGCCGCATTGATGGTCACATCCTTGGCCGTCCGGTGTTTGATGCTCTTGCCATCATCATTGTCATCCCAGTCGGGTGACAGGATGGTGATGGCATCCGCTATCAGGGCGGCCCGGCGGGAGTAGTTCGTATTGGTCGATCCTTCATACCCGCTGAGCACATTATAATTCCCCTGCACGTACAGAGGATTCGGCGTCACGATGGTCACCCCCCCCTCCGGGATCGTCTGGCCATTGACCAGCCTTACGGCGGGGAACTGCCGCGAATCGGCAGTCCGCAGGTCGGCCAGATAGATGATCCGCGGCGAACGCCCCAGCGTCCACGCGAGATTGGAGAAGTTCGCCACCAGTTTCGCGACATCGATCTCTGCGAGCAGGACATCACGGTTTTGCCGCTTGTCGAACATGGTCTTGCTCCGGTCCAGGATGTCATAGCTTTCCAGGTATGTGACCTTGGTCTGGAACTTATTGTACAAGCCGCTCGTGGCCACCACCCGGTCGCTGTAGACCAGGATCACGAGTTGCGCCTGGTTGTATAACCGCTGGCTGCCGATGGCAGAAGTTGCGGACTCACCCGCCGGCGGCATCTCGACGATCGTCCGCAAAACATTCAATGTATTGTTCGTCCCCAGCGGCAAGGAGAGCGTATTGACACCCCCATCGGCTTGCGCCTTATAAGTGACTTTCCCCGGTTTCCGGCTCACCGGATCCAACGGATGTTGCTGCAGCAATATCTGCCCGGTGGCCGTGACATTCTTCTGAAAGATCACTTCCGCCTGGGGCTCGACATAAATGTTTCCATTCGCATGCACAGGGCCGTTGAACGTCATGGCCGCCGAGGGACAGATCTCCAGGTCCAGAAAATAAAACACCTGATAGCTGCACAGCGGGATGGACACCATCGATACCTCCTGGCGGATCGCAACCACCCGGCTGGCTTCCACCTTCAACTCGCGCGCCTGCGCGCCGATCTCATAAGTCATGCTATAGCCGTTGAGGCCCTCGTACTTTCCCGGCACCGGTCGGTAGTTCCACGAAGCGGCCTGGCTCACCGAGATGCGGCTCTTGGTATCGGACAAGTTCAGGAACTGGTAGTCAGCCCAGACCTTGCTCTCCGTGGCCGTGGGCACCAGCCGGCGATAGCTGGAGACCTGGTCGTACACCTCGTCTTCTCCGCCCTTGAAAAAATCGGCAGCCATTTTGCCGGCCACGCGTTCCACCGCCGCCTCCGCCGCCGCTGATCCGTTGCTGAACTGGATCGCCCGGTTTGATTGCTGGGCCAGATTCGCCGTCCAGCTCAAGGCCGCGCTCAACACCGTCAAGCTCGCCGCCGTCAACAGCATCACCATGATCAGGGCATAGCCCCGCTCGACCGTGGGCAACGACCGTGATGGTAGGTGCAGTTTCATCTTACTGCCGCGCCCGCAGCGCGAACTTCATCTGCCAGCTAAACGTGTCGTAATACTGGCCTTTGCCCACCGGTGCATCCGAACCCGGGACCTTGCTGTACTGGAGGTTGACGGCCAGCACGAAACTGTTCTGGCGGTTGGTCAACGTCCGCCCGGCGGCATCCTCCGCGAGGAACACATCCTGGCCCAGCAACCCCTCGGACACGATCCGGTTGCGCGATCCATCCGCGGAGATGGCCACCAGCTTCTTGTCCGTTTCACTGACGTAATAACGGATGAAATCGTTGGTATCACCCGAGGCATACAACTGGATCGCATTGCCCTGCTGGATCCCCTGCGTTGAAAGTTCCTGGAATGACCGCTGGTCCCCCCGGCCGATTTTTACGCTCTGGGCCGCTCGCACATCCGCTCCCAGCAAAGTGTTCAACATCTGTCCGGAATCCGCCGCGCCCAAGTTTGACCGGGTAAGCTGGAAGACTTTCAATCCGAAGATGTGGCCGGCGATCATCCCGGCGATGACCAGCGAGAAAATGGTCATGGAAACCATCAGCTCAGTCAGCGTAAAGCCACCGGCCAGCCTCGCCACCGGCGGACTCATTGCGTGACCCTGACTGGAGTAAAGCTTCATTGAGTCGGGCAGCGGTAAGTGGTTAGCACGTTGGTGTAGAGCCTGCGTCCGGGAAACCGCCAGGTACACTCCACCCGGATCAAACGCATCGGCGGAGTGGTGGAAATGACCGTGATGAAAGTTCGGTTCGTTGCGTTGATGACTTTGTTGCCAGAACGGGGCAGGTCCAACGGTTGAACCGTGACGGGGAACTGGTTCGTGGTCACCTCATCCAAAGGCGGATTCGCCAAAGTGTCCCAGCGCGCCGCGCGCACCTGTTCCAATCGCTGGCTCGCCAGCGATTGGGCCGCCACCGAACAGGCCAGCCACTCTGCCCGATAAACACAATTGATATAGCCGGTCACAATGCCGACAATGACCGTGGAGGCGATGGCCAATGAAACCACTACTTCAGCCAGCGTGAAGGCGGCCGTGTCCACAGTTCTGCGCAGTCGAGGAAAAACCGGCTGAGGCGGGGAAAACAATCGAACAAGTTCGATTGCCCCCCCCCAGTCAGATTCAACCCTCGCGTGAACTTCAACTGGTGTTTGAAATTGCAACAACAAGGCATTTGAATGGTGGGCTTTGAACGTCAAAATCAGCAAGTCTGATTGCTTTGCATAAATTGCACTACTGCACCAAATTCAGAGCATAAGTTCTTGATGGCCAGCCCTATCGTGATTCCCCTAATGCCTCTACTCGGCCAATTTCAGTATCTCAGCGTAGAATTCACACTCCCTGAGCTGACCAACCCAACCCGCCACCCGTTTTGCCTTTCATTTCGACTTTCCTCCGCCCCTCCTCCATACTCTTTCCCACAATGAAATCTATGACGGGCTACGGGCGCGGGGAATGCGCTCAAAATGGATACAAATTCTCCGTGGAAGCCAGTTCGGTGAACCGCAAGCAAACGGATATTGCCGTGACCCTGCCACGCAATCTGGAGCCGCTCGAGGCCCAAGTGCGCGACGAAGTGAATCGCAGCATCTCCCGTGGCCGGGTGGTGGTCAGAGTGGCCCTTCATGCCGCTAAGGACAAGGCCGCCAACCAGTTACGTCTGAACGAAGAACTGGCCAAAGCCTATGTCAAAGAGTTCAAACGCCTCGCCAAAGACCTCAAACTGGCCAGCAACGAAGTGACGCTGGACATGCTCATGCGCGCTCCCGGCGTGATGCAGGCCGGTGAGGATGATGCCGACGCCGAGGATTACTGGCCCGATCTGCACAAGGCCCTGCAACAGGCCCTCGCCGAGATGCTGAAGATGCGCGAACGCGAAGGCAAATCGCTGGAAAAAGACCTCGTCAACCGGATGAAGGAGATCAAACTGGCCGTGCAACGCATCGCCAAACGCGCCCCCGAAGTGCAGGTGCGTTACCGCGAGCAATTGCAACAGCGCATCAAAAATGCCGGTTTGGACCTGCCGCAAGTGGAAGATGAGCGCCTCATCAAAGAGGTCGTTTATTTTGCTGACCGCTCGGACATCTCCGAGGAACTCACCCGCTTGCAGAGCCACTTCGGCCAGTTCGAGGAATGCCTGAAATCCAAGGAACCCATCGGCCGCACACTCGATTTCCTCTCGCAAGAGATGAACCGCGAGGTGAACACCATCGGCTCCAAGGCGAACGATGCCGAGATCGCGCGCGATGTGGTGATTATCAAAGCGGAGCTGGAACGCTTCCGCGAACAGGTGCAAAATATCGAGTAGTAAGTGTACTATGGGCCAGAACGCATCACCGGCATTATTGATCCTCCTCTCCGCCCCCTCGGGCGCGGGCAAGACCACGCTGGGCGATAATCTCCTCGCCAAGCGCAAGGACATCGTTCGCGCTGTGACCTGCACGACACGCGACCCTCGCCCCGGTGAAGCACATGGCGTGCACTATTATTTCTTCAGCATGGAGGAATTTAATCAACGCGTGACCGCCGGTGAATTCTTGGAATATGCCGATGTCTATAAGAACCGCTATGGCACTTTGAAAAGCGAAGTGCTCAACAAACTTCGTGCCGGCCAGGATGTGTTGCTGACCATCGATGTGCAAGGCGCGGCCACTGTGCGCCAACTCGCGAAGACGGACCCTGAAATCGCGCAGGCATTGGTAACGGTCTTCCTGACCCCTCCTTCCCGCACAGAGTTGGAAATCCGCTTGAACGGGCGTGGCACCGAAACCCCGGAAGTGCTCGCCCGCCGTTTGCAGGAAGCCACGCGTGAACTGGCACAAGCCCCGAAGTTCGATTACCTTCTCCTCAGTGAGACCCGGGAAAAAGATGTGGCGGCGTTGGAGGCGATAATTTCCGCAGAGCGACGCCGCACCAAACGGCTGGCTTTGCCGGCCGAATTGAAAGCAGCATCATGAGCAAACCGAAGAACATCGTATTGGGCGTCACCGGCTCCATCGCCGCGCACAAGGCCGTGGACCTCGCCAGTCTGCTCACCAAGGCGGGCGCGGAGGTGAACGTCACCATGACCGCCGATGCGCAACGATTCGTCACCCCCCTGCCCTTCAAGACCCTTACGCGCCGCCCCGTGGTGACCGATTTGTACGATGAAGTGGAAGGCTGGAAACCCAGCCACATCCGTCTGGCCGATGAAGCGAATCTCCTCCTCATCGCCCCCGCCACTGCGAACATCCTCGCCAAGATGGCCCACGGCCTCGCCGATGATGCCCTGAGCTGCATCGCCCTCGCCCTCAATCCCAAGGCCGACATCCTCATTGCCCCCGCCATGAACGGCAAGATGTGGCTGCACCCGGCCACCCAGGCGAATGTGAAGACCCTGAAAGAACGCGGTGTGCAGTTCATCGGCCCGGATGAAGGCATGTTGTCCTGCGGCTACGAAGGCATCGGCCGGCTCTATCCCGTGGAACAGATCTGCACCCGGGCCTTGGCGATGGTGGGATTGCCGTAGCCCCGGCCGCCGAAACGGCATGAGATTCAAGACGCTCAAAGAACTGGCCAGTGTGTTGATCAGCCCGCCGGTTGATCCCCAGGAGCAGTCGCGTCGCATCGGGTTCATGGAGGAGAACGTGGCCTTGCCGGTCAAGTCCATCCTCTTCGCGATGGTCTTCTACTTTCTCTTTCTTTCCGGCGAGTTCGAGGGTGTCCGCAATCTGGGGGAAGGCGGTTTTCCCATTGAGACCATCAAACTGGTGATGATCGGCTACCTGGCCGTCAACTGCGCCGCCGCCTATGTGCTCATCAAGCACAAGCAATACAGCGTGCGGGTGGTGCAGTGGGTGGTCTTCAGCACGAACCTGATGGATGCCCTCATCCTGGCCATGTGCACCATGCTGACCGGCGGCTTGAACACCTATGCCTACTGGGTCTTCCTGGCCCTGATCATCCGCAATGCCGTAAGCGTGCCGGATGCGCCTTTGCAGATCGGCTTGAACCTTTTGCTGATCGTCTGCTACGCGGGCGCGGCGTTTGTGGACAAGACTTCCATCGATTTCGAGATCGAACGCCAGTTCGAACTGGAGGACACCCAGCTGCGCAGCGGCCACCTTGTCGGCGGCTACACCTACCAGCCGTACATGATCCGGATTTTTCTGATGATGCTGCTGATTGCCTGCTGTTATGGTGTGCAGATCCTCTTCGACCGCCAACGACGGGTGGAGGAAGATCTGCGCGAGCATCTGCTGCGACAGGAGCAGTTGCAATCGGCAGGCCGGCTGGCGGCCGAGATCGCCCACCAGATCAAGAATCCGCTGGCCATCATCACCAACGTCTCCTTCTCCCTCCAGAAAACCCTGACGGCGGAGGGCAAGAAGGCTTCGTTGCAGCAGGTCCAGATCATCCGGGATGAGGTGGAAAGGGCCGACCGCATCATCACCGAACTGATGGGCTACGCCCAACTCGCCGAGGGCAAGGTCGAGAAACTGGACGTGATCGAGGAGTTGAACCGGGCCATCGACGCGGTCTTCCCCAAAGGCACCCATGAGAAGATCAAGGTGATCCGGGATTTCGACCACGACTTGCTGCCCCTCCAGATGCAGCAACGGCATCTGTCCGAAGTGTTCGTGAACCTGCTGACCAACGCACGCGAGGCGATGAATGGCGCGGGCCGGATCAAGATCACGGCCCGCAATGCCAAAGACTATACCGTGGTCATAACGCTTGAGGACAGCGGTCCGGGCATCCCGCCGGAAAAGATTGTGAAGATTTTTGAAGCCTATTTCACCACCAAGGAGAAGGGCTCGGGCCTGGGCCTGGCCATCGCCAAGCAGAACGTGGAGATCTATGGCGGCAATTTAAGTGTGGAATCGGAGATTGGACAAGGAGCCAAGTTCACCTTATATCTCCCGGCCAGAACCATGATGCGTATCAACCAATGAGCCGTGCCTTGCCACCCATACTCGTCGTTGACGACGAGAAGAACATGCGGGTCTCCCTGCAAACCATCCTCGAGGGGGAGGATTATGCGGTCACCTGTGTGGATTCCGCCGAGGAAGGCTTGCGACGGCTCGACGGCGGTGAGTTCCTCATGATCATCACGGACGCCCGGCTGGGCGGGATGAGCGGCTATGAATTTCTGGGCAAGGTCAAGGCCCGCTGGCCCCTGCTCCCCATCGTGATGATCACGGCCTACACCACCACCAAACTGGCCGTGGAAGCCATCAAAGCCGGGGCCATGGATTACCTGGCCAAGCCCTTTGCGCCCGAGGAACTGTTGCACATCGTGGAGCGTTGCGGTGAACGGCACGAACTGCTCAGGGAGAATGAGACCCTCCGCTCACGCAGCTCGGAGACCTACCGGCTGGAGGACATCATCGGCGAATCGCCGCGCATGAAAGAGCTGCGCCAGCTCATCAAAACGGTCGCCCCGACCAATGCCACCGTCCTCATCCTCGGTGAAAGCGGCACCGGCAAGGAACTGATCGCCGGGGCGATGCACAGCCTCAGCCAGCGCTCCCGCAAGAATTACGTCCGCATCAACTGCGCAGCCATCCCCGAGATGCTGCTGGAGAGCGAATTGTTCGGGCATGAGAAAGGCGCCTTCACTGGAGCGCTCAAACAGAAGATCGGCCGGGTGGAGGAAGCTCATGGTGGCACCATTTTCCTCGATGAGATCGGCGACATGAGCCGGCCCCTGCAGGCGAAACTTCTGCGTTTCCTGGAGGACGGCACCTTCACCCGCGTGGGCGGGAATGATGAGCACAAGGTGGATGTACGCCTGATCGCCGCGACCAACCGGGATGTCATCAAGGCCATCGAGGACGGCCAGTTCCGTGAAGATCTGTATCACCGCCTCAACGTGGTGCAGTTCCGCCCCACCCCGCTGCGCGAGCGCGGTCGCGACATCATTTTGCTGGCCGAACACTTCCTGAAGCACTTCAACCAGATCATGGGCAAGCACGTGAGCAGCCTCTCCAAGAATGCGGAGAACCACCTGCTCTCCCATCACTGGCCGGGCAACGTGCGTGAGCTGCGGAATGTGATCGAGCGTGCCGTCATCCTCGAAGGAACCCAGGAGATCCAAGTGAAGAGCCTGCCGGACTTTCACCTCGAGAACCGCCTCCAAAAGGGTGAAAGCCCGCGCCTGCCCGTCGCCCAGTCGTTGGACGACGCGCTGGCCGATTACGAGAAAAAACTCATCCTTACCACCATCGAACAGAACCGCTACAGTCTTTCCCGTTCGGCGGAACAGTTGAAGATGAGCCGTCACGCCTTGCGCTACCGGATGCAACGGCTCAATATCAGCTTGGACCAGACAGGCGACGAAGGCGCCGACGGAAATGATGCGGATGGCAGCGGTTCCCCCGGCCGCTGATTCAAGATGGCCGACAAACTAGAGAGCAAGATCGAAGGACAGAAAATGTCCAGGGGAGGATCCACGCTTGATCGGACCGCCCTGATGGTGCCGGCCGTGGGCTTCGGCGTGATGGTCTTGCTGATGACCGCCTTTTACGTGTATTACCGGCGCAAACAGAACCGGCACCAACCGATGCGCCCGCTCAAAAAAACAAACGAACAGCCAGTTGCGCCATCCCGGTCAGGCCGCAAACGCGGCCAGACATTGGCGGAGTCCGGCGGGTTGCCACCGGTCCGCCCTTCCCGAAAGGGGGCTTCCTCGTGAGCGCCGCCGTCAGTGAAGGCATCACCCGGCGGAGCCAGTCCAACCTGGCCCTGGCATTCATCCTACTGCCACCGGAAAAGAAACTGGCCATGTCCGCCCTATATGCCTTTTGCCGCGAGGTGGATGACGTGGCGGACGAGGAATCCACTCCGACCGAAACTCGGCGCAAACAACTGGCCGAATGGCGCGCCGACATCCGCAAAGCCTGCACCGGCGACAAACCGCAGTTCGTGGTGAACCAGGAATTGCAGCCCTTCATCGGGAAATACCAGCTTCATTATGAGCACTTCGACGCGTTGATCCGCGGCTGCGAGATGGACTTGGACACCTTCCGCTATGAGACGATGGCGGATATGGAGAACTACTGCTATCACGTCGCCTCGGTCGTGGGTTTGCTGAGCATCCAGATCTTCGGCTATCAGAACCCGGCGTGCAAAGATTACGCGGTGCATCTCGGGAAAGCGCTGCAATACACCAACATCTTGCGCGATGTGCGGAATGACGCCGAACGCGGCCGCATCTACCTCCCGCTGGCAGAACTGCGCAGATACGGAGTGACTGAGCAGGAGATTCTGGACTTCAAATACACGCCGAAGTTTCGTGCGCTGGCCGAATCCATCGGGGCCAAGGCACGTGAATTCTACGCGCTAGCGGCCCGGACGCTGCCGCCGGAGGACAAGCGCAACATGATGACAGCGGAGCTGATGGGCACCGTTTATTGGCGCCTGCTCGTCAAGCTGGAGGCCGCGGAGTTCAATGTCTTTGGGCCGGAAAAAACACGGCTGAGCAAACTGCAAAAAGCGTCACTCATCTTTCGTACGTGGCTGGGCATGACCATGGGAGGAACGGTGCCGGGGTATGGAGCACGTTAAGCCGAGGAAAAGACTGATCGTCAACGCTGATGATTTTGGCCGTTCTGCAAGCATCAATGCCGCGGTGATCCGTGCCCATCAGGAAGGCATTCTCACCACGGCCAGCCTCATGGTGAACGGCAGCGCCTTCAACGAAGCCGTGGAACTCGCCCACGCGAACCCCAAACTGGGCGTGGGCCTGCACCTCTCGCTCGTATGTGGCCGTTCTTCCCTGAAGCCCACCGAGATCCCCGGCCTGATCGATAATCGGTACCAGTTTAGCAACAACCCCGTCGCTGCCGGTTTTCGCTACTTCGCCAACCCGGGCCTCCGCGCACAATTACGGCACGAGATCCGGGCTCAATTCCAAAAATTTCAGATCACCAAGCTCAAGCTGGACCATGTGAACGGGCACCTGAACATGCACCTGCACCCCACGGTGTTCAGCATCCTGCGGCACCACGCGATGGATCTGGGCATCCGGCGGATGCGGGTGACGCGCGACCGCTTCTGGCTCAATGCCGGCATCGCAGGCGGTGAATGGCTGTACCGCATCAGCCACGCGGTCATCTTCAATCTGCTCGCGGCGCAAGCCCGGCCGGGATTGCGGCGGCAGGACATCCGGCACACCCAGCACGTCTTTGGGCTTCTGCAAAATGGCCGGGTGCATGAGGATTACGTGGCGAAGCTGTTGCCCCGGCTGCCCGCCGGAGATTCAGAGCTTTACTGCCATCCTTCACTGGATGAGTTTAAACACGAGTATGAGGCATTGGTAAGCCCGCGCGTCCGCGAGCTGGTGGCCCAGCAAGGCATCGACCTCATCCGTTATCAGGACCTTTAGCATGTGGAAACTGCTGTTGATTTTGCTGGTCGGGCTTTTCTTTGAATCCGTCGGCGTAGTGTGCCTGAAAAAAGGCATCACGGAGATGGGTGCGATCAACGGTTTCAGCCTGACTGAGATCGTCCGGGTGGTGAAATCAGGGATCACCAACAAACACATCTTGCTCGGTGTGCTGTTTGAGGCGCTGTTCTTCGGCTGCCTGCTGCTGTTGATGTCGCGTGGCGATGTGAGTTTCGTGTGGCCGTTGACCGCCCTGAGCTTCGTCTTCACCACCTTCGCCGCCGTTTGGTTCTTGGGTGAGAAAGTGACATCCGTGCGCTGGCTCGGCGTGATCTTGATCTTGATCGGCGCAGGCTTGGTGAGCTACAGCGAGAAACAGAAGGAGAAGGCGGCCGGGGCAGGAACCGGCGTCGAGCAAGGGACGCAAAGATGATGTAGCGCAGGTTGCCAGTCTGCGCTACAACTCAGACCGCCTTCGCCAGTGCCTCTCCCAGCTTTTTCGCGGAAGATTTCACCCGGTTGCCGAACCGCATCAACTCCGGAATTTTCCCCGGCGATTTCATCAACGCCCACGCCAGCTTGCCAAAATCCATCGTCATCTCCGGCGTCATCAACTTGTTGAAGTTCAGCGGCAAATCCTCATTCGCTGCATCCGAGATGACGCGGAAGGTGGCACTCGCTATCCCCTGCTCCGCACACATCTGGCGGATGATGCCCGACTCCATCTCCACCGCATCGCACTTCGTCTGGGCGTAAAGGACGGCTTTCTCCTGAGCAGTGATAGCGACGGTCGTGGCACAGTGATAAGTGCCAGGGCGTGCGCCCGTCTGCAGGAGCTTCTGCGTGAGCGGGAAATCGGCATCCGCACTGAGAACGAGGGATTCGGGCGCAAGCGCAGGATTCAAGCCACCGGCATAGCCGCAAGTGAGGACCAAGCACGGTTTACCCTCAGCCAAGGCCTCGGTAAAAGCCCTTTTGGTGTTCTGCGCCCCCATGCCCGTGACAAGAATCCGTATGTCCGGCCGATTGGCCGCCAGCGCACGGAAAGGCGCGGCTTCTTCCTTGACGGCAAAACAGATAAGAACCCTGCTTTTGCTTTGGTTGGTATCCATCCGCTAAAATCTCGCCTTTAAACGATCAGCGCACGAATGCGGCAAGCTTAATGGCTTCCGTTCAACTGCGTCCCGGTGTGGCCATTGAGGTGTGCTTTGCCGTTGGTGGCGGCGACTGTGCTGTTCAGGACAGCGGCGGCGGGCTTGGCCTTGGCAAGCAGTTGCTTGTAGGTCGCCAGCGCCAGCAGCGGCCAGGAGTTTCGATACATGTCGTACTTGAGGTAGAACACTTTTGGGAAACCAGTGCCGGTGACTTCATCTTCAGACCACGAACCGTCCTGGTTTTGGGTACGGACAAGGTACTCTATGCCGCGCTGCACGCTGGGACGGAAAGGATCGTCAAAGGCGAGCAAGCCCATGACCGCCCAGGCAGTCTGCGAGGCCGTGCTGGGCCCCTGTCCTTTGTAAACGGGGTCGTCGTAAGTGTTGCAACGTTCGCCCCAGCCGCCATCTTCATGCTGGACGCTCTCCAGCCAGTCGCGACCGCGCATGAGCCAGGGCTGGTTCATGTTCACCTTCAGCGCGCGCATGCCGCGCAAGACCTGCCAGGTGCCGTAGATGTAGTTCACACCCCAGCGACCGTACCAGGAGCCGTCGTCTTCCTGCTCGTCTTTCACGAACTGGATGCCGCGCTGGATCTGTGGGTGATCGACGGAGTAATTCTCGTAGCCGAGCAGTTCCAGGATGCGCGCCGTGATGTCGGCGCACTCGGGATCGAGCATGGCGTTGTGATCGGCGAAAGGAACTTTCTCAAGGATGCCCTTCGTGCAGTCCTTGTCGAAGGCGGCCCAGCCACCGTCCTTGCATTGGAAGGCCATCATCCAATCCATGCCGCGCTTGAAGCTTTCATCGCGGCGTTTCGGATTGTCCGTGGGGATGAGACGCAGTGCGAGGAGCACCATGGCGGTATCGTCCACGTCCGGATTCCACTTGTTCGCGTACTCGAAGACCCAGCCGCTCGGTTCCACGTTCACCGGGTTTTTATGATACCAGTCACCGCGGAAACGGATCTCCTTGTCCATGATCCAGTCGGCGGCCTTCTTCATCTGCGGATGCTCGGCCGGAATGCCGGACTCACGCAAGGCAATGGCCACGATGGCACTATCCCACACCGGCGAGAAGCACGGCTCGATGCGCATGCTGTCAGCCGTGTGATGCTCCAGCTTTTTCAGCTCACGAGTCGCCCGGATAAGTTCGGGATGGTCCTCCGGATAACCAAGGGCTTTCAATGCGATCACCGCATTCAACATCGCCGGAAAAATGGCGGCGAGCCCGTCCGAGCCTTCAAAACGTTCGACCATCCATTCCTCACAACGCTTGAGCGCGCGGCGACGGAAGGGATGGATGCCCGCTTGCGCAAAGAGCTCGGCGAACTTGTGCAGACCGTCCAACGACATGAAGAAATTTCGCCAGGTGAACCACTCTGGGTCTCGCGGCAAAGCGAGATCACGCTCGTGAAATCCTTCGACGTAGAGTTCATCCAGCGAGATGGGCAGCTTACGCGTGGGCTTGAAATGATTGATGATGGCCAGCGGCACGAGCATGGCACGGGACCAGTTGCTCATGTCCCAGAAGTTCACATGGAACCATTTGCCGATGAGGAGAACTTCACAAGGGATCGTCGGCAGATACTTCCAGGGGAACAGGCCGATGAGCGCGAGGTAGAGCTTGGAGAAGGTGTTCATGCGCGGAACACCGCCCAAGTTCTTGGCCATCTCACGGGCGCGGAGCATGCGCGGGTCGGTCGCGGGCAAGCCGGCGAGCTTCAGAGCCAGGTACGCCTTGATGGTGGCGTTCACCTCGGCCGGGCCGCCGTAGTAGATGTTCCAGCCGCCGTCCGGCAATTGCATGGACAGGATGTGATTGACGGCACGACGTTGCCAGGCCGGGTCCACGCTCTTGTCCCAGTGGTGGAAAGCCACCATGTCCGAGACCAGGGTGGAATCGACCATCAATTCCCCAATCCAGTAACCCTCGGGCTTCTGCTCGCGCAGGAGATATTGCTGGGACCGGTGGATGGCACCATCTGGGGAAAAGGGAGCGCCCGGCAGCTCGAGAGCGGGCTGCCGCAACGATTTCTCCGGGGTACGACTGGTATCAAACAACTGATTCGACACGCGGAGTAATTTGGTAGGCTGTAACCTGACTGTAAAGTATTAATGGCCCTTTTTAGCCAGCGTCAGGGCGGCTAATGAGTTGAATGAAAAGATGGCAACCTATTGATTACAAACAGGTAAGGAAACAGATTCAGGACAAAACGCACGGGTAACCTGCGCCAACCCCGATTCGCCGCACTCTAGAAGGGATGGCCGCAGGCTGGGGCAAAGCTTCAATTGAAGAACCGGGAACCAACCCGGCAAAACCCGTATCACCACGACTTGTTTTTCCCGGGACATTGAGTAGTGTCCCCGCACTGATGACGTTGAACTTTACCAAGATGAACGGGGCCGGGAATGATTTCATCCTCCTGGACAACCGGGCGGGGAATATCAAGCTCACGCGCGAGCAGGTGGTACAATTGTGCCATCGCCAGCGGGGCATCGGCGCGGATGGCATCATGCTGCTGGTGCCCTGCACCTCGGGCAAGGCGGACTGGGCCTGGCAATTCTACAACAGCGACGGCAGCGACGCCGAGATGTGCGGCAACGGTGCCCGGTGCTTCGCGCGTTACATCCAGAAGCTGACCGGGGTGAAAGATCGCACGTCCTTTGAGACGGTGGCCGGCGTCATCACCGCGACCTTCCATGGCGAACGCGTGACCGTGAACCTGACGACACCCAAGGATTTGCGCTTGGGTGAACAGGTGCCCTTGAAGACCGGCGCCTCCGCCATCCACTCGCTGAACACCGGCGTGCCTCACGCCATCCTCTTCGTGCCGGATGCCGATCAGGCCATGGTCGCCCAAGTGGGTTCCGAAGTGCGCTATCACGATCACTTCAAGCCGCGCGGGACGAATGTGAATTTTGTGCAGTTGAAGGGACCGAACTTCATCCGCGTGCGTACCTACGAACGCGGTGTGGAAGGCGAGACCCTCGCTTGCGGCACTGGCGTGAGCGCAGCCGCGATGATCTCAGCGAAGATCCACGGCTTCACCTCCCCCGTTAAGGTGCAGGTGCAAGGTGGCGACTTACTTGAAGTAGGCTTCAAGGAAGCGAATGGTGCCTTCGCTGATGTGTCCTTAAACGGACCGGCGGACTTCGCCTTCGAAGGAACGATCACCCTCTAAGCCGATTTTTTCCGACAATGGCTGGAGAAGCTGAAAAGCTGCTTCAGCCATTTATTTTTGCCTGCAAACATTGCGGGCACATGCAGTCCACCTCAGGACCAGCAATCGGCCCCACCGCAGGCAAACCCTGGCACCAGCACTCGCCCCCGCCCTGCCCTGGTCCGCAAAAGAACGGTTTGCCGCACTGGCTGCACCGCTTGGTCTTCGTCGGCCGCGCCATCTCACGAGGCAAGGCAAAATTCAATTCCGCCTCCGTCGGTGCTTGGCTGGGCAACAGCAACCGCGCATTCCCGATCTGCAGATAAGCCAGATCACCACGATTGATCACCTGCGTTTCGCTAAGTTCCAGCCGACGGTTAAACCCCGGCCCATCCAAGACCAACGTGTGATATTCCCCCTGCTCGCCGCACACATCCAAGCCCGTATCCTTATGCAATTGCGCCAGTTCCTCCAACGCCTTGCGGTCAATGCGCCGCCCCACCCATTCGGGCGTCAGGCCCACGGGTTTCACGCATGAAAAGATGACCTGAAATCCTGCCGCAAGAATCGCCCCCATCAGATCCCAACGCCCTTTTTTCCACAGCGGCGTCAAGACCTGCAGTCCCAATGGTTCAGCACAGGTGCGGATGAAATTGGGCTGGCCTGCCACCTGATCGATATCCCCCGTGATCAGCGTATCAATGCCTTCACCCTTCAAGACCTCCATCTGCTTACGGTAACCCTCATCGTAAGGCGCCTCGATATTCAGGATGCGATGCTTGAAGCCTAAAGCCACCGCCTGTAATGACATCACAGGTAGCGGATGCGCCAGAAACTCCGCCTCCGGCGGCGCAAACGTGACCAACTCCTTCACCACGATCCCACGCTTCACCGCCAGATACAGCGCCAGCGCCGAATCTTTTCCACCCGTCCATAATACGACCGCGTTTTGACTCATCAGCATACGCCCGCCGCAGCGAGCTGATAGTCAACGTACGCAAAACCATTCCGCTTGTAACGCTCTCTTTCCGTCACCACCAGCGGACCATCCGCAAAATCCGGACTCGCATAAACCAGCGTGTGAAACTCTCCATTCTCTCCGCAAGGATCCGCCGTCTCCGGCAAATCCCATAGCAATTCCGCATCAAACTCCCTGCCCGCAAAATTCTCATCGATCTGCTTCGGGTCCACGCATACCAGCTTCGCGCGAAATCCTTGCTCGATAAATTCCAACGCCAGCTTCTTCGTATCCCGATTCCACAAGGGATAGATCGCCTCCATGCCCAGTCGCGTCATGAACTGGTCCCGATACGCTTTGATATCCGCGAGAAACAGATCTCCATACACCACCCGCTTGATGCCCTGCGCTTGGAAAGGCTTCAACGCCTCCGCCCAACCCTGTTCATACTCCACATTGCTCGCACCTTCGTTCAACCATATCTCCGCCAGCGGCAAGTCCAATAGCTTCGCCTGCGCTTGGATGATCTCGCGATGAATCCCATGCATCGCATTCCGTTCGCGCCCATGATGAAATGTGGTGACTAGTGCCGCCACCTGAAACGCACTGGAGCGGCGGATGGCCTGCAGTGCAAGCGCACTGTCCTTTCCACCGCTCCAGGCGATTAATATCGATTCAGGCATCAACTTACCTCAGGACCAAATCAGAACTTCAGGCGCACACCGCCGTAAGCAGCCGCACGCAAGGCCGGGAAGTTGGTCACCACGGCGTACTGATCATCATTGATGTTTTCGCCACGCACCCAAAGCTCAAAGCTCTCGGTCACATGCCAGGTCGCCACCGCCCGCACGGTCAGATAATCTTCCGCATTCACTTGGGAAGGGAACGCCACATCTTCCCGCTGCATCACCCATTGCAAACCGGTGTTCAGGGTCAGTTGTTTGAGCGGCTTCACCGTCATGTCCCAGCCGATCAAGTGCCGTGGACGCCGCACGAGACGCACGTTATTGCCCGTATCTTTTGCCGTCAGATACGTGTAATTCACGCTCGTGGCGAACTCTGGGCACGGCTGGAACGAGATGCCCGTTTCCACACCTTCCGTCTCCGCTTGCGAGACGTTGAACGGGATGAAGAACGGCGCGGGTGCCTGGATCAGATTATCGATCTTGTTATGGAAATACGTCGCCGAAACCGTGATGCGATCTTTCCAGAATGATTTCTCCAGCCCTGTTTCCCATCCTCGTGATTCCTCCGGAACAAGGTTCGGATTGCTGAACAAAGGGAAGTAAAGATCCTGTGGTGACGGCGGACTGTAAGACGCCGAGACGTTGGCAAAAATCAGCGTCTCGATTGCCGGCACCAGATAGGATGCCCCCTGCTTCCATGACCACGACCCATCATAATCACTATAATGGTCATAGCGCCCGGAATTGATCAGCTTCAGCCGTTCCAGCGGATTCCACTGGCTTTGCACGAAAACACCCACGCCCGTCTGGTTCGCATGGATGTTCTCGATGTTCGCCGCATTGCGTTGTGAGATCGTGAGGTCTTGCACGTTGAAGCCGCCCGTGAGCGTCCACTTCTCCACCGGCTTCCAGTCGTTCTGCCACTCGATCTGGTTGGAATCCAGCTTCAGCTTGTTATCTGTGCCGAACTGGTCGCGGTAACGCTGGTTCTGATGCTCATAGGAATAGAACGCCTTGGATTCAAATGTGTCCGAAGCCTTCCAAGTGATGCCCGGTGAAATACTCGCCACATTGCGCTCCAACGTAGCGATAGGGTCAGGGAATGCCGTTGAACCCGGTGCCCCACCATCACTGACGAAGTAACTGCCTTTCAGGTCGAAATACCAGTCTTCCGCCGGTTCATAGCCCAACGAACCACGGACGGCCATTTGCTGATACTTGTTATTGTCGCGCGGGAAGTCTTTGTTCTGCTGTGACAACCCCACCGAGTAATTGACCTTGCCGATCATGCCCCGGCTGTCCGCCGTGAACTTCGTCGTATTAAACGACCCGGCCTCAAAGGACACCGCATGCTCCGGCTTCGTAAGTCCCTTGCCGTTGCGCGTGATGACGTTGATCACACCGCCGATCGCATCCGCGCCGTAAAGCACAGAGGATGGCGTGCGCACCACTTCAATGCGTTCCACATTATCCAACGTGAAGTTCTCGTAGAAGTTACCGCCGTTAATGGGCGAAGTGACGCGACGCCCATCCACGATGAGCAAGGTGTGATTGCTCTCCGTGCCGCGAGTGAACACGGAAGTTTGCTGCCCCGGCGTGCCGGTAGTCACTACGGACATGCCCGGGACACCCTGCAGGGCATCACCCAGCGAATGGATCTGACGCGCCTCAATCTGCTGACGCGTGATGACGGTGACGGAACTGGCCGTCGCCGCTGAACTTTCTGCGGTGCGGGTGGCGGTGATGACCACTTCAGGCAGACGGTTCGTTTCCGTATTGGCAGAGGTGGTGGTTTGGGCGACCGCTGAGGTCGCCGTGAGGCCGATGGCTATCGGCAAGGCTAACTGACGCATGTTCACTGATCTTTCCATAGCCGCGTTGATCGCGCGGCGGTTGTTGACTATGGCGAGACCAGTGGGAAGTGGTGACCGTTGATCGGCGGGAAAACCCGAAAAACAAAAGCCTCCACCTCCGCAAAATGGAGAATGAAGGCATCCCACAGATCCAGCTCCGCCCAAGCGGAACTGGCTGGCCCCATCCTTCTCTTTGACGGAGAAGTGCCCCACACACACGTGCGGAGCGGACGAGAGCGATCAAATCGATATCCTGACTTCAGGCTTCAAACCTCACTCCCGCCTTCCCGCACTGCTTACGCAGCACAGTGGCCTATGGGAGTTTGTAGCCTGTTACAGTGGCGCAACCGTCCCCGATTCTCACGGGGTTCCCTGACATTTGATCACTTAAATGCCGGCCTTACGCAGACCGGCGTTTTCAAAGAGCTGCAAGGGTGTTACGCCCCACAGCAAAAAATGCCAAGTAGAATCTCGCAGTTGGCGCGTCGAAGCTCCAACTCCAAAGCTCCAACAAAATCTCAAACTTAAAGACTTTAATGGTCTTATGGCCACTCAAATTAGAATTGGACATTGGAGCTTCTATTGAATTTTGGGCTTTGGATTTGGAGCTTCCGTTCATTCCCCTTCCCCATCTTTGTTTATCTGAGTCCATTTCACCCCGGCTCTGTCGGGGCTGTGGTTAAAAAAGGGTGCCTTTTCCTTAGCATTTGGCTTGCCGGATGAATCTCATGGGCCAAGCTAGCGTCATAACTTTTGTATTATGACCGTTGCCAGTGTTCCCGTAAATGTGGCTGACCCGATCAACGCGAAGATTCTCGCAGTGTCGGAAGATCAGATTCAGGGTTTCCAGCGCGATCCGCTGGGCGAGATCGCACGTCTTTCCGGCGTGGAACTGCCCCTCGTCATCGAGCGCATCCGCGCCATGCTCGAGGCCGGCACCATCCGTCGTGTGCGCCAGACCTTGCTCGCCACGAACCTCGCGGAAGGCGCCCTCGTCGCCTGGGAAGTGCCGAATGAAAAGTTGGACGCCGCCTTTGATTACCTTTTCCAGCAAGACCCCTTCTCCGGCCACGTCGTGACCCGCTCCACGGATACCGTCACCACTGGTTCCTCGTATCGGCTCTGGACCACCCTGAAAGTGCCGCAAGGCTATTCCATCCATAAACACTGCGAGTGGCTGCTCAAGAAGATCGGCGGCCAGCATTTCCGCGTCATGCCCGCCAAGCGCCTCTTCGCCCTCGGCGTCGGCCATGTGCGCCGTCGCGGCATGGAACCCGGCAGCAAGGCCGATGTGCGTGCCGAAGCCACGGAAGTCGCCATCGTCACCCTGAGCGATCTCGAATGGCGCATCCTCGAAGCCCTCAAGCGGGAATTTGAACCCGCTGAACTCGTCCCTAATCTCTGGGATGCTCGCGCCGAAGAAGCGGGCGTGCCCTTGGATGAATTCTATCGGGTCGCCGAAGACCTGAACCAACGAAAGGTTATCGGCCGCTTCTCCACGTTCCTCGAGCACGTTAAGACCCTTGGCACCGGCGAACAGGTCACGCGCTACAACGCCCTCTTCCACTGGGCCGTCCCACCCGGTCGTGAACTCGATGCCGGCAGCGAAGTCGGCCGCCATCACATCATGACTCACGCCTACTGGCGCGAAGGCGGTCCCGAATTCAAGAACGTGAACGTCATGGGCGTGGCCCACGGCACGGACAAGAAACTCGTCCTCGCCCACAAGGCCGCCATCGATGCGCATCTGGAAAGCATCGGCATTCCGGTCCTCTACACGAACGTCTTCTGGGGCGGCCGCAGCGAGATCAAGCCCAGCGAGATCTCCCCCTTCGCCTATCGCAAATGGTGCGTGGCCAATGGCATCAATCCCGAAGAGATGCGTGCGTAAGCTTCGAATTCACCAATAAGAAGGGCTGAAACGCATGCGTTTCAGCCTTTTCATTTTCAACGAATCACTTATGCGCTAGCAACCGCTTCAACTCCCCTACCGGATCATCCACCAACTTGGCCGTCACCGCGAACCGCTTCACCTTGCTCGTCGGCAGCTTGAACTTCAGATCCCGGAACACGCGCTCGCAAACCGTCATCAGGCCACGTGCCCCCGTATTCTCCTCTGACGCCTTGAGGGCCAGGCGACGTAATCCGTCATCCTTGAACTCTACTTCAATTCCATAAGCCGCAAAGGCCCGCTCATACTGATGGATCAGGCTGCTCTCGCTCTTCCGCAAAACATCGAAAAGATCATCACTATCCAGCCCATGACACGCCACGCGCACTGGCAGACGCCCGATGAATTCCGGTTCCAGCCCATACTGGACCAAATCAGACGTGGCCGCCTGCGTGTAGAGATCATCCACACTCATCCGCGCCACCTTCCCCGACATCTCCGTCTGTATCAACCGATGCCGGATGATTTGATCCATCCCAGAGAATGCGCCGCTCACGATGAATAAAATATGCCGCGTATTGATCGTGTCGGCTTGCGATGTGCCGCCACCGCGCATCGCCTGCATTGCGTTCTGGAGCTGTCCCGTCATGTCATTCGGCGACACCACCGGGACATCACCATCCTCCATCAGCTTGAGCAGATTCGTCTGCACACCCCGACCTGACACATCGCGTCCCCCGCTCTCGCCCCGCGTCGCCAGCTTGTCCACTTCGTCCAGATAAATGATGCCATGCTCGGCCTTCTTCACCTCACCACCTGCCCGGCGCAGCAGGTCGCGCACGAGATCATCCACATCACCGCCCACATAACCCGTCTCGGAAAACTTCGTCGCATCCGCCTTCACAAACGGCACGCCGATCAACTCCGCCGCCGAGCGAATCAAATGCGTCTTGCCCACACCCGTTGGTCCCAGCAACAGCACGTTCTGCTTCTGATAAAACGGCGCGACATTCCCCTCCAGCGTCATCCGCACATGCTGAAAATGATCGCACAACGCCACGCTCAACACCTTCTTCGCCTCCGTCTGTCCGATCACGAAGCGGTTCAGATGCTTCGCGATCTCGTTCGGCTTCAAATTGAAACTGAACTCCGCCTTCGGTGCTGCCGCGGTCTCCACCACACCGGGTTTCGCCATTACATCATGCTTCGTCCCACGCTTGCCACGCACACGTTTCGGAATTCCCGAAGTGATTGGCCCAAGCGCATCTGGATGCCCCGATTGCGTATTCGTCATAAGATAATCCTGACCATCGTCTCGCCGCGGATGCTAGATTACGTCCGATCCTATTACCCGCAAATATTTCACGATACCCATCGCAATGGTTCTCGGTCCCCTCAAGACAAAAAGGACGGCCCATTACGGACCGTCCTTCTCATTTCAAATAGCCTAAACCCTACGGCTTGTCGTACTCGCCGATGGAACGTATCCAGATATTCCGGAAGCGCATCGGGTTATTGTGATCCTGCAACTGGATGAACATCTCCGGCGCATGCGGCTTGTCGTAATTGCCGTTCCGTTGATGCGGCGTCGTGCCCTGATATTCCTTGCGATGATGCAGCACCACTCCATTGTGGATCACCGTCACCGCCGCCTTCTTCTCGATTTTGCCGTCCTTGTCCCAGCGCGGAGATTCGAAGATGATGTCGTAGCTCTGCCATTCGCCCGGCGGCTTGCTGGCATTCACCAGCGGCGGTGACTGGCCGTAAAGGCCGCCTGCCTGGCCGTCGGGATACGTCGGATTATTGTAAGAGTCGAGCACCTGGACCTCATACACGCCGTTAAACAAGATACCACTGTTGCCCCGCCCCTGACCGTTACCTTCCACCTTAACCGGCGTGGCGAACTCGATGTGCAACTGGAAGTCCGCGAACTTCTCCTTCGTCTGGATGCTGCCTGACTTCGGTGCCACCTCCATGTAACCGTTCTCCACCTTCCACTTGGCTTCGCCGCCATTGCCCACCTGCCATTGCGATAGATCCTTGCCATCGAACAGCACTTTGGCATCTGCCGGCGCTGGTGCCAGGTGACTGAACGTAGCGCCGGGTGTCACGATACGCGGCTGCGGGCGCTCGCCATCATGCACGTGCCATTGGGTGCCGGGGATGATGGGCGTATTCTGGTAGCCCAGCTTGCCAGGCTCAGCCGCATAAGCCGCCACCGCCACCAAGCTGGCAAACAGGAAATGTGATTTCTTCAACATAAGTTTCGTTCTTTTTACAGATTTGGGTAAGCGATTGTTTACTCCGGTTTACGATTTCACGCACGCAAAATCATTCCACTAGTTCCCCTCAAGTTTACCCGCCGTCGCATAGATTTCGTGCGTCACCGTGGAACCATCGGCTCCATCCAGATTGAACTTCAGCTTGATCTGGTCCGCCGGTTTCATGTCCTTGATGGCCAGCACCACCGTTTTGCCATCCGCTTGCAGCTTCGCGCCCGTGATTTCCAGCTTGTCGTGCTTGTTCTGCTGCGGATTGCTGACCGATACCTCAGGCGAACCATATCCCCCGGACCAACGGTAATTCCACCGCTCCGCTCCGTAATTCTCCGCATCGTTCGCCGACTTCGCATCCAAAGGCTGACTAAACGTCACCGCCAGCCCTTCCGTCGTGGCTTTGAACGCCACCGGCAACTGCGCCGCCTTGCCTGTGTAACGTACGCGATAGAAACCACCGTCACGCGTCGCGCTGCTCTGCCAGCCTTTCAGGCCGCACAGGTAGAGCTGGCCATCCTTGGGATTGAAACGCCCGCGCATGATGCCGCTGTTGAACTTCAGCGGCAGTTGCACCATCGCCCCCTGCTTGGCCGTGCCCATATCGTTGAACATCACTTCAAAAAGCGTGCACTTGCCATAGCTCATGAAGAGCAAGCGATCCTTGAGCGGTCCCCACTTGTCACTCGTCACCCAGACTTGGCCACCGCTGGAATTATCCATGTTCATCGGCAACCAAACCACCGGCTTGTCATAACCCTCCGGCATCGGCGCCACCTTGTCCCACGCTTTGAATCCCAGGTTTGTCCGCACCTGATAGATGCTCGGGTTCGCCATGAAGTTCGTGCCATCGCGCGTGAACTTCAGCTCCTTCTGCGCCGCGGGCACCATGCCGTAGAATCCGTTCGTGGTCACCCAGTTCAGTTTGCTGGAGGGCATCCAGTGTCCTTGATTATCACTCACCGTGATCTCATCACGCGGTCCCACCGTCATGCCGTTGGGCGCACGCAGACCCGTCGCGATCACTTCCAGTTTGGAACCATCCTTGGACACCCGGATCATGCACCCTTGATGCGGTGACATCACTTCCGGCTCCCACGGCGCGCCCTTCGCATAATAGAAATTCCCCTTCGAATCAGTGTGCAGATCCAGGCAATACTCGTGGTAATTCGCCATCACCACCGTGTCGTTGTTGAAGTTCTCGTAAAAGTCCGCCTCCCCGTCCTTGTTCAGATCATGCAAACGGGTGATCTGGTCACGGCCCAGCACATAGACCTGGTCCTTCACGATCTTGAGCCCGAGTGGTTGAAACAAACCAGTGGCGTAACGCTTCCACGTCAGGTTCCCCAGTGAATCATCCACGCCCGTCACCAGCCACACATCCCCATGGAACGTGCCGATGGCCGCCCGGCCATCCGTGAAGAAATCGAACCCGCCGAAGAAGTTTTTGACGTTATATGGATTGCTCGCGGGCTCGGTGATGGTGTCCACCACATACGCTTCCTTGTCCTCACCCCGCACGCCTTTAGTCACCACGGTCTCTGTCCAAATCGGCGCACCACCTTTGATCAACTTCGACATATCAAACCGTGTCGCTGCCAGCTTCGGCCAGACAGTTTCGGTTTTGCCCTCTTCCAGTCTCATCGTCGCGATCGCTATGCGCACCGGGCGTCCGCCCGTCACCTTGCCCAGCTTCGCCGTCACCTGCCCGTCCACGTGCTGCCACTCGATGCCTACCGCCCCGTCCACGATGAGCAGATGTTTCCGCTTCGCCGCCTCGTCCGTGACGATCAGGGACGTGCCCTTGCGCTCCACTTTGGCATTGGGCACGGCCAGCAGGTTGATTGATTGATTCCGTACCGTCCGGGAGAACTGCACCGTGCGGGTAAAAACATCATAACCGTCCACCCGTTCAAATCCGGGCAGCTCCAACACCTCCGCTTTGCCCACGGAATACTTCAGCACCACATTGCGACCGTTCACGTAGAGCCCCTTGTAATGCGCCCGTTCTTTTGGAAGCGGTCCCTGCTGGTTCGCGCGTGGATCAGTAAAGGCTCCCTTCTCATCCGCCCAACCCGGCACATTCTTGGTGGCAAAGACCGGCGCCCCCTTCACCTGTGGCGGCGGCGGCCAGGCGATCTGCGTCAACGTGTTGCCAAACTCCAAAAACTCACCAGTCCAGGCCAGCGACACGCGCATCAGATCCATGTCGTAACAGATGTGTGCCTCCCGCTTCTCGCCCAACGACACCACGATGCCACGCATAGCGATGGCATCATTGGATTTCGGGCCGCGCACGGTCCCGGAAAAGAACGGCCCGCGAACGGGTTCATTGGTATTTGTCTGGGCTTGGACAGAAATGGTCTGCCCCAGGAAAAGACTGCAAATCCCGGCAACGGCAAAGCATCGGCGTAGCATCATGTGCATATTGGTTTAGCGCCCCCTTTCATCTCTGAACCGGCTGCCGACGACAAGCCATAATGCGCCTGCGAATCCTCCTTCATCCTCCCCAACCGCCATAACCCCTCCCTTCCTTGCCCGTCTATTTCTTCTTGGCCACCACCACCGTCTGTTTGCTGCCCGCCAAATAAAGCTGCTGCACTTCTTCCGCCGAGAGCACCCGGTTGAACATCGCGAACTCGTCCATGCGCCCGTTCCAGTTGCGGAAATTCGCACCCGTGCCATAATTCACCGTGTTCCAGTTCGCGATCTCCATATCCCCGATCTTCAAGGTGAACTTCACCCCGGCCGGCAACTCGCTCACCTGCACGCCATCCACATAGAACCGCACCTGTTTCTTGTCCCCGTCGAAGACGGATGCAATCTGCGTCCACTGCCCGAAACGTTCCTGGTTGAAAACGACCGGACTGCGATAGGTCTGCTCGTCCGTTCCCCGGATGCACAAGATCACCTTGCCATCCTGATGGATCTGCCAATGGACCTTTCCGTTGTCGAAACCATCGCTCATCATCAGCGAATTGTACGAGCGCTTCAACCCGTCCACCCGGATCCATGCGTGCAGCGTAAGTGATTGGAATTCGCCCGGTATGCGGGTCCGCACGCGATCGCCGAGCGCCTTGAATTCCAGCGCGCGCTTCATCGGCCAGCGCCCTTCCGTCCAGCGTGCCCCGATCACCGCACCGTCCGATTCATGCGGAGCTCCTTGGCTCACATTGCGCAACACCCGCTCCTGCTCCGAAGGCGGTTGAAAATCATAGTATACCAGCAAGCCCGGCAGGCTTTCCCAGCGGCGGCTCGCCTGGCGCCATTCCCCGAACCGGCGCGTCAACACGATGGCTTCCTTGGAATCCAGCTCGCCCGGTGTCGCGAACGCCATCGGGTTCACCGGCAACGCCTCCATGACACCCTTCACTCCGTAAGCGAGCGCCTCGCCCTTGAACAAATCCTTCGGCTCCGTCTGCCCCGCCACTGTGACTTGCACATGCCCCTCGAAGACATGCACTTCGCTCCGCTGCTCCGCCACCTCCACGCCGAAGGCCGTGCCGATATCCACCACCTTGAGTTGCGGTGTCTGCACCGTGAAACCCCGCGCTTGCGCCGGCACATGGGCACTGATACGCCCTTCCCGGCAGATCAGTTCGGCCACGGAAACCAGTTCGATCTCCGCCGGGCCTTCCACCACCACGCGCGCTCCGGAGTAAAATTCCAGTTCGGCAAACCCTTGCTTCAGCTTCAGCTTGCCAGGCTCCAAAGGTGCACCCACCGTCGAGGCCGTATCGCTCGTTTCCCAGACCACATCGATGGCCCGCGCCAAGACCGCCACCCCGGTCGCCACCGGTTCTTCAAAATAATCTGACTCCCCGGTCAGTTCCGCCGTGGTCATCTTGGGCACGAACACCCCGCTCCACCACAATCCCAAAGCTGCTACTGCCACAGCCACCGCTCCGGCCAAAGACCGTTGCCACCAGTTCCACAAGGTGAACCAGCCGCCCGGTGATTCCTTCACTGTCTCCACCCGCTTCACGGGAGCCGTCATGCCTGCACCCGCCAGCTTCCGTCCCCATTCCTCTTCCCCGAACCGCCGCACGAGCGCATTGAACCGCGCATGCCCCCAAAACACCTCCCGCGCCTGCGGCGAGGACAACAGCATCAGCTCCAGCTCGGATTTTTCCTCGGGCGTCAGCGCCCCGTCCACGAACCGGTCTAAAAGTTTTTCCAGACGTTGCTTGTCCATAGCATCACCCTGCTTTCGCCACCTTCCGGCTCACACATTCCCGCAATACCACCCGGGCGCGGGACAAGGCCACATACACCGCCTCCGCCGACCACCCCATGATCAGGGCGATCTCCGCCGGCTTATGCGCCTGCTGGTAACGCAACTCGACCGCGCGCCGCGCTTGTGGCGCCAGTTGCTCCAGGCATTCTGAAAGATGTTTCAACCGTTCCTCACCCTCTTCCGGTTCCGGCTGGCACGCGCACAGTGATTCCAGCACCTCTTCCGAAAGCGCGGTCGGCGC
Organism: uncultured Verrucomicrobiota bacterium; assembly: GCA_964589735.1. GTDB lineage: Bacteria > Verrucomicrobiota > Verrucomicrobiia > Limisphaerales > JAEYXS01 > JAEYXS01. The sequence goes on from CAZPUL010000005.1 coordinate 31,204, forward strand.
GTGCGGATTCTGCCGCGTCGCTTCCAGCACCTTGAACCGCGCGATCGCACACACCCAGCCCATGAAATTGCTGCCCGGCTCGAAATCCCCCGCCTTCTTCGTCACCGTCAAAAACGTCTCCTGCAACACATCATCCACCCGCCCAAAATCCGGCATCAACGACAGGATGAAGCCGCGCAACGCCGGTGAATGCTGCACGAACAGCATCTGCACTTGCGCCACCTGCTCTGGACCTGGCTTCGACATGATTCTTTGGTTATCCACCATCTGATGCTTGGAAACGCGCTGACCTTAGCAATCTATCCCCGTTCCCCGCCAGCCCTATGCCTTCACCAAAATTGCTCGGCATCATAGATGCCCCATAAGACACCGGCCGCAGCGAAAAGGTTGCACCCAATCGACACCCGCTTCCTTTCCCCTGTCCGTCTGCCAAGTTTCTATCTTTCATGCCCCCATCATAGCTAGGTCACTAGGACATCCGCTGTCCTAGTCCTTTTTGCCTATCTAACAACATAAGCTGTTGCCCTAAAGCTTGTTACAGAAGGAAATCCGCAAAACCCCGCCTTCATCATTCGTGATTATTCTCTTTTACCACCTTCTTCGAATTATTCCGCGAGCCACCTACCAGTCATCCCCGTTGATTCCTTTCTCGCTCTCCTCTTACCACCTATACCGCGTCCATGGGTACTTCTCCGAAGGTAATATTCCATCCCGGCAAAACACCAAGAACCTTGAAAGCATCCCACTACACTCTCCCAGCCATCGGATAGAAACATAAATCCAAATAACTGTCTCTCGATGTTCGATGCTCCTCCCCCATGGGCCCGCCGGTGCAACCGGCTTCCTTCTGCTTGCCCCCTGTTCCACATTCCCTTTCAATCCCCCCATGTCCTACGCGCGCCTAGTCCTCCTCGCCGTCATCACCTTTGCGCTCCCCTTTACCACCCGTGCCGCCGACCAGGCCGCCGCCGCCAAAACCCTCCTCACCGCGGCCACCTCTTCCACGAACGCTTATGCCCGCCTGTCGTACATGTGCGATACCTTCGGCCCCCGCTTCAGCGGCTCCACCAATCTCGAGCACGCCATCGACTGGATTCTCACCGAGATGAAGCGCGACGGCCTCTCCAATGTTCGGGGCGAACCCGTCGCCATCCCGCGTTGGGTCCGTGGTCAGGAATCCTTGGAGATGCTCAGCCCGCGCCGCCAATCTCTCCCCATGCTCGGCCTCGGCGGCAGCATCGCCACGCCCAAGGATGGTCTGACCGGGAAAATCTTCGTCGTGAGAAGCTTTGATGAACTCTCCCGCCGCAAAGCCGAGGCTGCTGGCCGCATCGTCGTCTTCAACGTCCCGTACGAGGACTACCACAAGACCGTCGCCGTCCGCACCCGTGGCGCTATCGAAGCCGGACGCGCCGATGCCATCGCCAGCCTCGTCCGCTCTATCACTCCCGTCTCCCTGCAAACACCGCACACCGGCAACATGGGCTATGACGATGCCGTGCCCAAGATTCCCCACGCCGCCATCACCATCGAAGACGCCGAACTGCTCCAGCGCCTGCAAGACCGAGGCGAATCCCCCGTCCTCCGCTTGAAGATGGAAGCCACCACCCTCCCCGACGGCCTCTCTCGCAACGTCGTCGCCGAGATTCCCGGCAGCGAAAAACCTGATGAGATCGTCCTCGTCAGCGGCCATATCGATTCGTGGGACATCGGCCAGGGTGCGCAAGATGACGGTGGCGGTTGCATCGCCGCGTGGGAAGCCGCCCGCCTCATCCTGAAGTCCGGTCTCAAACCCCGCCGCACCATCCGCGTAGTCCTCTGGACAAATGAAGAAAATGGTGTGCGCGGTGCCAAATCCTATGTCGCGCAGCATACCAACACCCTCGCCAAACACGTCGCCGCCATCGAGAGCGACAGCGGCATCTACCAACCCACCGGCTTCGGCCTCACCGGCAGTGAGAAAGCCATGTCCGTGCTGAAAAGCATCGCCCCTTTGCTGGAACCCGTCGGGGCCACCCAGATGGAATTCGGCTGTCGCGGTACCGATGTCCTCCAACTCCTCGTCGGCGGGGTCCCCGCCATGCACCTCGAGGTCGATCGCAAACCTTACTTCAACTACCACCACACCGCCGCCGACACCGTGGACAAAGTCTCCCCCAAAGACCTCAACGACTGCACCGCCGCCCTGGCCATCATGGTCTGGTCCTTAGCCAATACCACGGAACCCCTACCGCGCTAAGCGCCAACCGCAGGTAGGGCCCGCAGTCCTCTGCGGGCCGCCGCCGAAGCATCTGCCTATCCGAATCTCAGCAGCCCCCAAGTAACGCACAAAAGCGTCCATCGCTCATCCCTCTCCTCTCAACGAGGAGAGGGACCGAGGGTGAGGAGTGAGAAAAAGAGAGAAGTTTCCAAAACAGCAGACTGCTCGACTCAGGTTAGACGTCCCCCACCCCTTTTCGTTCATCAAAAAATCTTTTATTTCCTCCCGCGCAACTTTCTCCCGTTTCCAGCGTCTTACCTTGCAGGAAAGGCGAATACGCACATTTGGATGGGCGTCCCTTTTTACTGACATAGCAGAACACACTCTCTACAGTGCGAACAGGTACAACCATGGGCGAACGCGACGAGCCAAATGCACCCGGGTCCACTCCGACTCCGGCCGGCGGCGCGTCTTCGGACATTCCGCCCCGCACTCCCCATCCCACCGTCCAGCTCGATCTCGGCAAGATGCGCCAGCTCGTCGCCGAGGCCGGCGTGAAGAGCAACCAGGTCCGTCGCTTCGGTGATTACGAACTCCTCGAAGGCATCGCCCAGGGCGGCATGGGTGCCATCTACAAGGCCCGCCAGGTCAAACTGAACCGCACCGTCGCGCTGAAGACCATCCTCGCCGGCCGCCTCGCCGGTGAGGATCAGATGAAACGTTTTCGTGCCGAGGCCGAAGCCGTCGCCAATCTCGACCACCCGAACATCGTTCCCATTTACGAGGTCGGCGAGCACGACGACCAGTTGTTCTTCAGCATGCGCTACGTCGAAGGCGGCAGCCTCGATGACCAGATGAAACGCTTCGTGGTCGATCCTCACGCCTCCGCCATTTTGATGGCCAAGGTCGCGCGCGCTGTCCACTTCGCCCACCAGCATGGCATCCTTCATCGCGACCTGAAGCCCGACAACATCCTCCTCGATAATCAAGGCGAGCCGCATATCACGGACTTCGGTCTGGCCAAGCGCGTCGATGCCGGTGAGAACCTTACCGTCACCGGCGAGATCATCGGCACGCCGAATTACATGTCCCCCGAGCAGGCCGAGGGCAAAGGCTTCAAGCTCACTACCGCCGTGGACGTCTACGGCCTCGGTGCCGTGCTCTATCAGTTGCTCACGGGTAATCCTCCTTTCCGCGCCGATTCTCCGCTCGAGACCTTGCGCCTCGTCATCGAGCACGAGCCGCAACGCCCCTCCAGCATCAATCGCCGCGCTGATCGCGACCTGGAGACCATCTGCCTCAAGTGCATGGAGAAGGATCCCCAGCGCCGCTACGGCTCCGCTGAAGCCGTCGCCGAGGATCTCGAACGCTGGCTGCGCAAGGAACCCATCCAGGCCCGTCCCAGCGGTTACTTCTATCGCGTCCGCAAATGGGCCGCCCGCCGCCCTGCCGTCGCGTTGCTGGCCGTCACCACTTTCGCCGGTCTCTGCACCCTCCTTGGCGTCATCCTCGTCAATGAGCAACGCCTGCAGAAAGAGCGCGACTTCGCCCTCGACCAGGAAAAGCTCGCTAACACTGAGCGGATGAAGGCGGAAGCCCTCTCCGAACAAAGCCGCCAACGCCTTGTCCGCCTGAACATCGGCGACGGCCTTCGCTATCTCGACGAAGGGGATGCCTCCGCCTCCCTGCTCGCTTTTGTCGATGCCTTGCGCCTCGATGAAGGCAACAAGCAGAATGAGGAGATCCAGCGCACCCGTATCGCCTCCGCCTTGCGGCAGGCTCCGCGCCTCATCCAGTTCTGGACGGAAGACCAGCCCATCATCGCCTCTGCCGCCAGTGTGAATGGCCGTTTCCTCGTCACCTTCACCAGCAAGCGCGCCCGTCTCTGGGACGTCACCACCGGCGAGGCCATCGGCAAACCGGTGCCCTTGCCCGAGACCATCCGCTCCGCCGCCGTCAGCCCGGATGGCCAGCAGCTGCTTCTGCTCAATGACAATCGCACCGCGCTCCTCTGGAACTGGCGCAAGGACAAATCCCAGCCCATCAAGCTCGCGCACGATTTCCCGGTGAACGTCGCCACGTTCAGTGCCGATGGTAAATTCGTCGCCATCGCCGGCGGCCAGAACCAAAACGGCACGGCTCGCGTCTGGAGCACAGCCGACGGCGAACCCATCACCAAATCCATCCGCATTTCCGATGACGTTGAATCCATCACTTTCAGCGCCGATGGCACCAAACTCGCCATCGCCTCCCGTGATCGCTCCGCCACTGTGTGGAATGCTAGGACCGGCCAGGCTATCGGCAAGCCATTACGGCACGGCAGCATCGTCCGTCACGTCTCCTTTAGCCCGGATGGCCTGCGTCTCGTCACCGCCAGCGAGGACCGCACCGCCCGCGTCTGGAATGTCCTGACCGGCGAACCCATCACGCCGCCCATGCAGCACAACGATATTGTGACCTACGTCGAATTCAGCCCGGACGGCACCCGCGTCGCCACTGCGAACAAGGACAACACCGGCCGCGTCTGGGATGCCAATACCGGCGAACCCGTCACTCCACCGCTCGCTCACAACACCCGCGTGGCTCGCGTTCGTTTTTCACCCGATGGCCGCCGGGTGCTGACCGTGGCGGAAAAATCCGCGCGCGTCTGGGATTCCATCACCGGCAAGCCCATCACCCCGCCGCTCGCCCACAATGCTGAGATCCTGCACGCCCTGTTCAACCCCGATGGCCGAAGCGTGATGGTCGCCAGCAAGGATCGCACGATCCGCGTGTGGGACACTCCCGCGGCTCAGCAGAATTCCCGCGAATTGGCCATCAAAGGAGAATTGCGCCAGACGATCTTCTCCAAGGACAACCGCCTGATGCTCGCCGTGACGGATAACACCTTGCGCGTCTGGGATGTCACCACCGGCGAGCCTGCCTCTCAGGTGTTCAACTCCAGTGCCGAGATCCTGGCCGCACGATTTGTTAACAACGATAATGCGATCAACGCCATCAGCAGCGATCAATCCGTGCGCTCCTGGGAAATCAAGAGCGGCACGGAAAAGCGCAACATGCGCCTGCCTTTTTCCGTCAGCTTCGCCGCTTTCAGCCCTGACAGCAAAGTGCTTTTCACCGCGGATATGGACCGCAAAGGCCAGTTGCGCACCATCCCTACCATTGAACCGACCCAGCCGCCCGGTGGCGCTGGCATCTTCAAAGGCAAGAAGCGCGAAGGCACGAACGCTCCTCCATTTACGAGCAAAGGCCCCATGGAAAATCCGGCCCCTCCCGGCGAGCGCGGCCCGTTGCGGGCTTTCAACGACAATTCCAAATCCATCGAGCACAAGAGCCGCATCGCCTACGCACAGTTCAGTACCGACAGTTCCAAGCTCGTGACCGCCAGTTGGGACAGCACCGCCCGCGTCTGGGATGCCACTACCGGCAAAGCCATAACCCCGCCGCTCGAGCATAGCGACCGCGTCGTCCTCGCCTCCTTCAGCCCGGATGGCCGCTTCGTCGTCACCGCCAGTGCGGACAATACCGCCCGCATCTGGAACGCGACCACGGGCGAACCCGTCACCCCTTTCCTCCAGCACAATGGCTGGGTCGTCGCCGCCACCTTCAGCCCGGACAGCACCCGCGTCGTGACCGCCAGTTGGGATAACACCGCCCGCATCTGGGATACCTTCACCGGCGCGCCCGTGACTCCGCCACTGCTGCACCGCGATCGCGTGGACCACGCCTCTTTCACCCAGGATGGCCGCATCCTCTTTACCGCCAGTGCGGATGGCACCACCCGCCTCTGGGATTTCACACCTGATGCGCGCCCCATAGAGGATATCGCACTGCTCGCCCAGCTCCTCTCCGGCCGCCGCCTGGATAACACCGGCAGCCTTGTCGCCGTCTCTGCGCCAAAACTCGCCGAATACTGGGACAGCTTACGTGAGAAATATCCCCTGCAATTCTCCGTCAAAAAAGAGGAGATCGTGGCGTGGCACAACGAAGAAGCCGAAGTCTGCGAACAATCCCAGTCCTGGTTCGCCGCCGTGTTTCACTTGAACTGGCTCGTCGAGAACGACCCCAAAAAAGACGTTGCCCTGAAGAAACGCCGCGATACCGCCCTAGCCAGACTCAGAGAAGCCAACGCAGCAGCCAAGGAAAATTAACACCCCTGCATGCTCACGGGGCGGGAACCACCGCCGCTTTCTTCTCCCCGCTCACCCCATTCGTCCCCTGCAACTTAAGCAACAAACTATGCGCATCGCGAAAACGTGGTGCCTCCTCCAACGACCTAAGCACATGCTCCTTCGCCTGCACCGGGTTCTTCTCCGTAAGCAGCTTCGCCAGCCGGAAGTGCACCTCTGCTGGATCAGCCGGGTCCAGTTGCAACAGACGCTTGTAGGCATCCGCCGCTTTATCCGGGTTGCCCGTTGATTCATTCGATTTTCCGGCAAACCAATACGGCTGGGCCAGCAAGGGATTCACCGCCAGGAATCGGTCCGCATTCACCTGCACCAGCTTCCAGTCCTGCTGTTCCACCCCGATCTCCATGAGCCGCAGATACGCATCCACCGCCTCGCCATCGATCGCCGCCAGCTTCTCCAGCGTCGCCCGCTCCTCCGCCGTCTCTTTCAGGTTCCGATGTACGGCTGCCAGCAGATAGAACGCGCTCTCCGGCCCGATCTGGCGCGGATACGCTTCCGTCAATTTCTTCAACGGCTCCTTCGCTTCCGTCCACTTCTTCTGCTGCATCAGCTCGCGGCTCTTCTGCATCAGCACATAATAATTCCGCGGATCCCCCATCAACTGCTCGATCAGATTCGCCCCTGGCACAGCCGGTTTCGCATCCGGCTTCTTGAAAGAGAGATCAGGGGCCAACCCTTCAGCCAGCTTCTTCGCATACGCGGCGAATTCCTTCTCGATCTTGTCCATCGGTTGCGTGTTCTTCGCGATGGCCTCGTTGATGCCCACTCCTTCATGCAGGTCTTTCAAGATCTTCCGCAACGCCTCGATGCCGTACTTGCCCACCAGGTAATCCACCACCAGCGAGGACTGGTAATAGGCGAACTGCACATGCAACCCGCTCTTCGCATTCAAGAATGCCGAGCTGAGTTCGCTCACCGGCGTCAGGTCCTCGCCCAGCACCATCTCGCGATACCGCGCATTCATGTGCTGGCCCCAGACCGGGTTCGCCTGCCGCTCTTCATGAACCGAGATGCCCTCGCTCAGCCAGCGTGGCATGCGGTTCCGCGTCAGCTCCAGCGTGACCACGTGACAGAACTCATGCCACAACACCGCCTCCCAGTTCGCCGAGCGGCTCACCTGTGCGGAAGGACTGTTCGCCGTGATGACCTTGCCGAAGCACACGCCGAGGAAGCCCGGATTATCCGGCATACCGAACGTCCGCACTCCGAAATCCTTCTGGCTGCCAAAGATCTCCACCACCACCGGCTGTTTCAGCTCCAGCCCATACTTCGTGCACAGATTCGTCCGTGCCCGCTCCAGCAGTTCCAGCACGCGATCGCCGAAAATCGGTCCTTCCTTCGCCGGCATGCGCACGATGAAATACTGGTTCGTCAGCGTCGCATAACCATCCAGCACACCCTTCAACGTCGTCAGGTTGAAGGCCGTGACATCATACTCATCCGCACGATGCACTTCGTCCGCCAGTATCCAGCCCTCATCCGTCTTGCCGATGCGCAGGTAATCCTGTGCGAGCTGCATCTTCGCCGGCAGATATTCCGGATCGAATTTCAATGCCTGGCGCTGAAACTCCGAACCTTCTGCGAAACGATACTTCTGCGAGAGCTTCAGACCGATGAGATGGTCCACCTTGGGATTGTTCTTCCACAGCTTCAACGCCTCGTCCCGGCACCGCTTCTCCTCCGCCGCATCGTTCTTCAGGTGGGCCAGCACGGATTGATACGCCCACACTTCCGGAAGGCGCGGATTGATCTTCAGCACTTCCTCGACCGTGATCTTCGCCGCTTCGTATTGTTCCGCATCGATGAAGTGATCGATGAGCAGCAACCGCGCCTCCACATGATTCTTGTTCACCTTCAGCGCGTCGTTCACCAGCTTGATCATCGTCTGGCGGTCGCTCGGCGCGAAGGCACGCGCAAGGCCGAAGAGCAATTCCGCATCTTTCGGATGATGCTTCAATCCCGCTTGAAATTCTTTCGAGGCCATCTCGAAATCATGCTTCTCCAGCGCGAGATCGCCCGTGGCCAGATACACCTCACGATTCGTCGAATCTTGTTTCTTCACCGGATCGTAAAAGACTTCGAGCACGCGCTTGGGATCGGCACTCAGCATCAGCGCGGCACGGCCCAGCGTGATCATGCTGGCGGCATCGCGATACGCATAGGTGCGCGAGCCTGCGAGGTAATTGATCTCCGAGAGCATGGACTTCGCGCGATCCACCTGGCCGTTCGCGCGATGGATTTCCCACGAGAGCAGACGCAGACGCACACTGGAATAATAACGCGGGACTGCCTTGGTGATGCCTTCCAGTGCTTCGGGATACTTCCCCTGGGCCAGCAGGGCCCGCCCTTGCAGCAACCGCCATTCCTCGTCGTATTCGTTATCGTCGATGGCCTGCTTCGTCATCTTTTCGCATTCGGCATACTTGCCCTCCAGCAAGAGCTTCCGGGCATCCTCCAGTTCGGCGGCTGAACTGGCCCAAGCTCCGGACAGCAGGACCAAAAGAGCCAATAAACAGGGGCCAAGAGGGGCAAATGACCGCCCGGAAGAGGGGCGACAGACCGGTTGCTGAGGCTGGTTGCTCATCGGTGGCTGTGGGCTTGTGTTACTGGGCCTAGGTTACCGTTGAACGGGCAGAAATCAACGCATGATGCCCATTTCGGTCATTTTTTGCGGCGATTACAAAATTTTTCCATTTTCACCCAAACTTACGGCAAATCAGCAGGTTACAAGGTAAACAGCCCATAAAACTTAAAGTTTCCCTTAAAAAAGCCGTTGACGGGGTATTTGCGCTCACTATGGTGCGCGCCCCGTTTTAAGACGGGTTGTGTCTCGGTATAAGACCGCTGCGACGAATCAGAATCGCCCGCCGTTCGGCCCCCTGGAAACGCCGTTTCCAGCTCGCCCTCGGCTCAGACGAAACTTTAACGCCCGGCGGACGGCACCAACAGGCGGCAGTTTATTGACTGCTTACTCCGCGTTCCCGCCAGGGGACATGCCGCCCCAGGTACGCCACCGGTAGTGGTCTGATTTATGAAACACATCCTGATACTGACGGGCCTTTTGTGGGCAGGTTTCACTTTGCCCGCCAGCGCCGCCACGTACGGACAGAAAGTCGTTGCTGCCGTTCTTCTCGCTGAAGCGCGGGGGGAAGGCGAGAACGGCATGGTCGCGGTGGCCGAGGTCATCCGTCGCCGTGCCGACCAGAAAGGCATCTCCCCGCTCTCCGTGGTGAAGCCCGGCGCTTTCTCCAGCCTGAACGGCAAGACGCATGAGCAGATTGTGCGCGAATTCGAAAAGCACCCGCTGTTCCCCCAGGCCCTGCGCATCGCCCGCACCACCTACAATGAACCGCACAAGATGCGGAACATCACCCATGGTGCCACCCATTTCACGCACAAGAAAGAGGTCCCCTATTGGGCGGTGAACCAGACTCCCGTGGCCATCATCGGCAATCATGCCTTCTACCGGCTGGACAATTGACCCGCTGCTTCTCGCAACAGCTCAGACGCGCTTGCCATAGCGTTCGAGCAATTCGTCCAGATGCTGCAACTGGATGTCCCACAGGCCTGTGATCACTTGGGTGACGCGCTCCTGCTGCTCCGGCGTTTTGGCCTCCTGCAAAATGATTTTCAGCGCCGTCATGCTGTGCTTCACATCCGCTGAGGTGTGCAGTGAAAAATAACGCAATGGTCCCGTGGGCACGCCGTAGCGCTTGTGAAAGGTCTTCGCGAGCATCGCGTAAAATTCCGGCAGCGGCCGCTCCACCCCCAGTCCCACGCACGCCAGTCCTTCCATGAAAGTGCCCTCACGCGCCATCCGGCAGACATACTGCCAGGCTGCGTGGCCGCCCTTCGAGGGCGGCTCCGGCACCAAATCGTCCTTCGACATGCCCAGTCCCTGAGTGAAAGTCGCGAACAGGTTCGCATGCGACTCCGCCACTTCGCCACAGCCCGTCTCCTCGTAGATCGTTTCGCCCAGGTACGTCAGCGCTTCCGTTGAATCCGTCTTCGCCGCCACCATCATGTACGAACGGGGAAAATCGCGGACGAACGGATGCGTATCCAGCGACCACGCTCGCAACGCCTCCACCGGCAGACGTCCGCGAAAGCACGCCTGCCAGAACGGGTGCGCCTTCTGATAAAATGGATGCTGCTGCGGCAGTTGCTTGAGATGCTTGCGAAATTCTTCGGTGGTCATATCCCTGAGCTCATCAACCACTTCATCCTAGTTGATTAGCTGTGGATTTAAAGCACATGTTCCAAAAAATGTTTTCCCTGGCAGCTTCATGCCCGCCTGATCTCTAAAAATTACTGGTCAGCAGCAACACCTTTTGCGCAGACTTCGTTGAAATGACCACCGTCACGCCAGCTCCAGCTTCCGCTGTCTTGAACGACTGGTTCACTCCCAAACGCTTTGCCTTCCTGCTCTTCGCCTTTCTCCTCGCGGCTTTTCCAGATGTGCTGCTGGGGAAATCCTTCTTTTTTCGGGATTACTCCTTCTACACCGTCCCCCTGGCTTCCTATCACAAGGAATGTTTTTGGCGCGGTGAACTCCCTTTCTGGAATGGCTACCATAATCTGGGCCAACCGTTCCTGGCGCAATGGAACACCATGTCCCTTTACCCGGGCTCACTCATCTACCTGCTGCTGCCCTTGCCCTGGTCCTTGAATCTCTTCTGCTTGCTGCACCTGTTCCTCGGTGGCATGGGCATGTATTTCTTCGCCCGTCATTTGCTCAACCATTCCTTTGCCGCTTCTTTCACGGGCTTGGCCTACATCTTCAATGCTTTCACGCTGAACTGTCTGATGTATCCCCACAACATCGCCGCCTGGAGCTGGCTGCCGTGGATTCTGTGGGGCAGCTTGCTGGCCTGCCGGAGCGGCGGGCGGGCATTGCCACTGGCGGCGCTGGCCGGGGCCATGCAATTCCTCACCGGTGGCGCTGAGATCACTTTGCAGACATGGGTTTTGGCCGGCGGCTTTATGCTTTTCGATTGCTGGCAGAATGGCTGGCACTGGAAAGCTCCGCTCCGGCTCTCCCTCATCGTGGCCTTGGTGACTGCACTCGCCGCGATCCAGCTCCTCCCATTCTTCGATTTGCTTGCCCTTTCGCAACGCGATCAGTCCTGGGCATCCAGCGACTGGTCGATGCCTGCCTGGGGTTGGCTGAACCTTTTGATCCCCAAGTTCGGCTCATATCCGGGACCGCACGGGATTTACAACCAGTTTGGCCAGGCATGGATAAACACCTATTACCCGGGTTGCATCATCACCATGTTTGCGATGCTGGCTTGGTGGCAGAGCCGTCAAAGATTAGTCTTGGGTTGTTGGCTGCTCATCATGCTGTCCCTCTCCCTCGCCCAAGGTGGCGAAGGCATCATCTATGACCAGCTGAAAGCCCTGCTGCCACAGCTAGGTTACATACGTTACCCCATCAAATACATCGCCATGAGCATCATCCTCTTGCCGCTGCTGGCCGGGGCTGGAGTGCGTGCGGCTATGAACTATTCCCCATCCGATGGGGAAAACACACTGGTCAGAAAATTATCCATTCTGACGTTCGTCCTCGTATTCCTTGCCTTTCTTGCCGCGCGTCTCGATCTCTACCTCCAGATCCCGTTCGTGGAATGGGAAACCACACTTGTCAATGGCTTCACCCGCGTGCTGATCTTCGCCGCAGCCGCATTTATGCTCGTCAGTCTGTGCCGTTCCCAGATTCCCGGCCAGGTCCTGAAACTCTCCATCGCTTTGCTGGCCCTGATCTGGGCTGATCAAATCATCTTCACTCAACGCCCCAGCCCGACCGTCAGATCTTGGGTATATCAGCCTAATCTGGCTCCGCCTCAACTCGGCATCGAGATCCAGACCGGTCCGGGTGCCCCCAGATTTCTGCCGAATGCACAGATCCAAAACGAGCTCGCCACCACTGCCTTCATCATCCCTGAGGAGCAGGTCGCTTACTGTCGGCTGGCTTGCACGGACAACCTGAATCTCCTCGACCACATGTCCGAATTGCACGGCTTTTATCCGATGGATCTTAAATACTTCCGGGAGATACTGGATTGGTTTCATGCCCCCTCGGATGAGGATGTGCGCTCCCTCATCGAGTTCGCTGGCCTAGCCTACACTCAGATACCCGGCAAACCCATCGAATGGCAAAAAAAATGGGTGCCGATGCCACTCATCACAGCCGGTCAAAAACCCGTAATTCTCGAAGAGAACGGCGTGTTCACTGTGCTTCATGACAGAAGATTCAACCCGGCGCAGGAAGCCTATTTCTACCCTTCCGAGGCCGGGGATCTGCATGACGTTGTCCCTGGACAGGCCACCGTCGAAGCCATCGACTGGCGAGAACAAAGCATCCGTTTCAAGGTCAATGCCAGCAAGCCGTCAATCGTCGTTTTAGCCCAGACTTATTATCACCCCTGGACCGCCAAGGTCAGCGGCATCATCACACCGCTTCGCCGGGCGAATCACTCCTTCACCGCTTTGAAGGTTCCTGCTGGCAATCATGAAGTCAGTCTGACCTATGTGGACCAGGCGTTCCGTCGTGGTTTGTTTATCAGCATGACCGCCCTGCTGATCGTGGGTGGCCTGCTCTTAGTCTCCTTCCGCAAGACTCGCCAAGCTCCCGTCGCTTGATCGTCTGCCTACGCCTTCGAGAAAACCAGCGTCGCATTATTCCCCCAGAAGCCCGAGGAGTTGGACAGCACATGCTTTACCGGCACCAGCCGTGCCTTCCCGGCGATGATGTCCATCGCACAGCATGGATCAGGCGTCTGCCAGTTCGGCGTGGGCGGCAACATTCCCCGGCGCAACGCCTCGATGCACACTACCGCCTCCAGCGCCGCCGCCGCTCCCATGCAATGTCCCGTGACCGGTTTGATGGAAGAACATGGCGGCATCCGGTCGCCAAAAACTCTTTGGCACGCCACCGTCTCTTGCCGGTCGTTCAATTCTGTGCCCGTGCCATGGGCATTTACATAACCGACCTCTGCCGGTCTCAGCCCGGCCGAGGCCAGTGACATCTGCATCGTTCTCACCAGCGATGCCGCATCTTCGCTGATGCCCGTCCGCTCGCCACTCTCCGCTCCGAAGGCCCAACCGCTCAGTCTCGCCAGGACGGTTGCACCTCTTTTCCGCGCACTTGCTTCCGTCTCGATCACCAAGAACGCCGCCCCCTCGCCCAGCACGGTGCCATTGCGATTCCGGTCAAACGGCCGGCAAATCATATCCACCGTCTCCGCTTCACCCAACACGCCAGCCGAGCTTAACTGCGCCAGCACCAGTGGATGCAACGGCGCCTCTGCTCCACCTGCCAGCACCACATCTGCATGCCCTAGCAGCAATTGCTCCGCTCCCAGTGCGATGGCCGCTGCTGCCGAGGCACAGGCCGCCGAAACTGTCAGCGCCGGACCACACGCCCCCAGCGTCACCGCCAAGGTGCCGCTCAAGCTCGCGATAGTGCTGCTCGCCGCCGAACTCGGCAGCACGCGATCGATCTCCATCCGGGCCGCCGACTCAAGCATCTTTCCTACAGGTCCGCGGGAAGTCCCCGCGAACACCGCGATCCGTTCTGGTGAAATACCACCCGGCTGCAATCCTGCCTGTGCCCAAGCTTCTTCTGCCGCTGCCACAGCCAGTTGTGCCGACCGGTCAGCTTTGCGGAGCAAGGAACTTTTCCCCGGTCCGATGGTCTTTTCCGGAACCATGCACCCCGCGAAACTCCCTTCTTCAAATTCTAGCGGCTTGGCCAGTGAACGCCCCTGCTCCACCGCTGCCCAGAGCGCCGACACGCCGCCACCCGCCGCAGACACTGCTCCTGTGCCGGTGACCACCAACGGACATTCCTTCAACCATTGTACGACTTTATCGTTCATCACGTTCCCGTTCGCTCGCTCAAACTGTCTGCCAGTTGTGAATGCATCATCACGGGTGTGGCAAGAATCTTTGCAGCTAGGACCGCTAAAACCTTCTCCGACGACTCCAGCTCACCCGTCCCCGGCATCCCCCCCGCCCCCGCTTCCACCACAAAGTGCCAAGGCGTGGTTTCCTGCACCAACACGGAATAAACCATCGCCTCCACCGACTCCGCCAGCCGGAACGCCCCCGATGCCACTTTTATCTTTGCCGGGCCGAACGCAGCTTCACTCATCTTTCCCCGCCCATAATCCGCCGCCACCAGCAGACATCCGCCCTGCTCCATGAATCGTCGCATCGACTTCAACTCATCCCGACAAAAAACGTTGGGCGTTCCTGCCGGCGGACTTAGGCTGTCCTTCCACTCCCGCACCGCCAACCGCTCCGCCCGCGATTCCAACACCACCATCGCGCACGGCACTCCACCTGCCCGCAACAGATAACGCAGCAAATGGATTGGTCCATGATGCAGACACACCAGCACCACCGGTTTACCTGCTGCCAGGCTGGCTTTGATGGAGGCCAGTCCGTGGAATTCGATCCTCTGCTGCCAGCGTGGCATTGCCAGCCGGTCCGGCCAAAACGTGATGAAGCGGACCAGATGAAAGCGCACCAACTCCTTAAACCATGCGCCCTGGTCCGGTGGCGAAACTCTCAAATGTCGCCAGCCCGCCTCCAGCTTCACCCGCTGCCGCAGATCGCGCAGCGCCAATGGGATGACCAACGGCAGCAATAGTAGCCGCAAGAGCCCCGGCGGCATCACCGCTTCGCTGGCCCGCATCAACCGCATCACTATGGTTCCGGTGGTCATCCTCACCTGCCGCTTGCTTACGCAGCAGCACGCCATCTTGACAAGCAATTAGGCCCTCAAGCCCCAAAAAAAAGCGCCCGAGCCTTTTCAAGCCAGGGCGCTTTCTTGAAAATGTGGCTGCCTACTTCTTGTCACCCTTGTGCACGCTATGGCACGCCTTGCAATTGGACGTTTCCTTCAGCACGGCGATGGCCGCTTTGTCACCACCAGCTACCTTCTCAGCCGCCGCCAGCAACGCCGCCGTCTTCTTTTTCCAGCTCTCGGCATCACCCTTGGCCGGTTCATGCTGAGTCAGGGCCTTGCAGTATTCCACCAATTGCTTCTTCTCCGCATCCGTGGCCAGGCCATCCACAACTTTCTTCAAGATGGAAGTGTCCCCCTTCATGCCCGTCTTCATGATCTCTTCCATGGAGAACTTGGGCTTGTCCGCCGCTTGGACGTCGAGAATCGTGGTGGCGGTCAGGGCGGCGACGCAGAAGGTCGCCAAGGCTGAGACGAGGATCCGGGTGTTGCGCATAAATGATTTAGGGCTGAATTTCGCGAAGATTAAGTCTGCGAATCCTCCGCAAGTCAAGCTGCCCTCAGCAAAATCCTAAGCTTCGGGTTTTGGCACTCAACGGGAAATGAACTACCTTGGTTGCAATGTCAAAAGTTCCTTCGCTCGCCGGTTTTCTTTTGCTGGTTTTCGCCAGTGCCGGTCTTGGCGGTTGGTTCACTTCCATGGGAGTAACCGACTGGTACCAGTCCTTGCACAAACCTCAATGGACTCCGCCCGGCTCGCTTTTCGGTCCCGTCTGGACGGTCCTCTACCTCATGATCGCCGTTTCCGCCTGGCTCATTTGGCAGGTCCGGACACCAGCCCGCAAGTCGGCCCTCACTGCTTGGGCTGTGCAGATGACCCTGAACGTCCTTTGGTCCGCCTGCTTCTTCGCCCTCAAGAATCCCGGCCTCGCACTCCTTGAGATCATCGCCTTGTGGCTGAGTATCCTCGCCACCATCCTGTTCTTTAACCGCCTCAACACTCGTGCCGCCTGGCTGCTCGTGCCTTACCTGTGCTGGGTTTCTTTCGCCATGGCCTTGAATATGGCCATCTGGCGGTTGAACTGAGGATGCATCACCTCACATCTTCAAGAACTGCGCCGCCTGCGCCACGTCCTTGTCCCCGCGACCCGACAGGTTCACGATGATCAAGGCATCCTTGTCCATCTTGGGCGCGCACTTGATAACCTCTGCCACCGCATGCGAAGACTCCAGCGCCGGAATAATCCCCTCCAGCCGCGCCAGTTTTTGGAACGCCTGCAACGTCTCGTCGTCCGTCGCGTAAGTGTACGTCACGCGCTTCTCATCATGCAGCCAGGCATGCTCCGGCCCCACCGCCGCGTAGTCCAGACCGGCCGAGACACTGTGCGTCAATTGGATCTGCCCGTTCTCATCCTGCAAGATGTAGGAGCGCGTGCCTTGCAACACCCCGAGCGAACCGCCCTGAAAACGCGCTGCATGCTTCTCTGGTGTGATACCTTCACCACCCGCCTCCACACCCACCATCTTCACGGAAGCATCGTTGAGGAAAGGATAGAAAAGACCGATGGCATTCGAGCCCCCACCCACACACGCCAGCAACAGATCCGGCAATCGCTCTTCTTTCTCGAGGATTTGCCGCCGTGCCTCGTCACCAATGATGCGATGAAAATTCCGCACCATCACCGGATACGGGTGCGCCCCGTAAGCCGTGCCGAGGATGTAATGCGTGTTGCGAACGTTCGTCACCCAGTCACGCATCGCCTCGCTCACCGCCTCCTTCAACGTCTTCTGGCCCGCCGTCACGGACACCACTTCCGCACCCAGCATCCGCATGCGATACACGTTCAGTGCCTGACGATTGCAGTCCACCTCCCCCATGTAGATGCGGCATTTAAGACCGAACATTGCCGCCACTGTCGCCGTGGCCACACCATGCTGCCCGGCACCCGTCTCTGCGATGATGCGTGTCTTGCCCATGCGCTTGGCCAGCAACACCTGCCCCATCGCATTGTTGATCTTGTGCGCCCCCGTGTGCAACAGATCCTCGCGCTTCAGATAGATCTTCGCCCCGCCCAACTCCTTCGTCAGCCGCTCCGCATAATACAACGGCGTAGGCCGTCCGACGAACTCGCGCAGGTAGTAACTCAGCTCCTGTTGAAACGCGGGATCAACTTGCGCGCGGAAATACTCCGCCTCCAGCTCCTGCAATGGATGCATCAACGTCTCCGGCACATAGCGCCCGCCGTAGGGACCAAAGTGTCCCTGCGCATCGGGTAAAGTCGGCGTAGCCACAGTACTCATAGAATCAATTCGTCTGGCAAGTTTCCCCGAAACTCCTTGCTTGGCAAGCCCGCAACCAATGCATCCGTAACCGCCGAAGTGATGAGGCAGAACTTGCTTACCTACCCTTCAATCCCCCGAATCGCTTCCACAAACCGCCGGATCATCTCCGCATCCTTCTTCCCCGGCGCCGACTCCACCCCGCTCGAGACATCCACCGCATACGGCCACACCTCATGCACCGCCTCCGCGATATTCTCCGGCGTCAACCCGCCCGCCAGCACGATCGGCTTGCCCGAATCCTTCGCCTGCACCGCCAAGTCCCAGTTGAAGACCGCACCCGTGCCACCCTTCTCACCCGCCACGTAGCTATCCAGCAACCACGCGTCCGTGTTGTAATCCGTCAGGGTCGCCAGCGAGGCGGCGTTCTTCACCCGAAACGCCTTCATCACCTTGAGCGGGGCGAACTGGCGGCAAAACTCCGGCGTCTCCTCCCCATGCAGTTGCACCGTATCCAGCCCGATCTCTTTCACCGCACGGAACACCTCTTCCGCCGTGGCATCCACGAACACCCCCACCTTGCTCACGAACGGCGGCAAGGACCGCACGATCTCCGCTGCTTTCGTATTGGTCACGAAGCGCTTGCTCGGCCCCCAAAGCATCAGCCCGATGGCATCCGCCCCGGCCTCAGCCGCCGCCTGGGCATCCCCCACCGACGTGATCCCGCAAATTTTGATTCTTACTCGCATCGCCAAAAATTTAGTGAGGGTAGCATACCCCAAACCTCCTGAAATGATAGCAAGAAACTGCTACTTCACTAACACCCCAAACTCACAGCTATACTGCTTCCCGCAATTCGTGCAGACGCCCTCCTTCAACTTCAAATCCGGCGACCACGTATACACCGTGCCGCAGCCCGGGCACTTCACCTCGTAGTATCTCCCCGCCGCCCGATACGCCTGCAACTGCTCCTGCGCGGGCGAGTTCAGGTCTTCCTCCGCCAGGTTGCTCAAGGCCGACGGACTGAAATCCCCACTCGCCGCCAGCCGCATCGCCTGCGCGTTGATCGCTGCCTCAAAACAATTCCGCACCAGCCGCGCATTGCCGAACTGCTCATCCGCCCGTTCGCGCAGATAGGTGAAGTGATGCACCAACTTCTCGCGCAAGCCCGGCGTAAGATGCAGCGCGTTCTTCCGGCAGATGCTAGCAAAGATGCGACACAGCTCTGGCACCGTGTAATCAGGGAACTCGATGTAACGGGTGAACCGAGAACTCAGCCCCGGATTCGAGTCGATGAATGTCCTCATGTTCTCCGGATAACCCGCCACGATGACGATCAACCGGTCGCGATTATCCTCCATGCGCTTCAGCAACGTATCGATCGCCTCGCGCCCGAAATCCTCGCCCTCCTTCGCCAGCGTATACGCCTCATCAATAAAGAGGATGCCATCCAATGCCGAGTCCACCATCGCATTCGTGCGCGGTGCTGTCTGGCCGACATACTCCGCCACCAATGCCGAGCGATCACACTCCACCACGTGCCCTTTCTTCAAGACCCCCAACACACGGAAGATCCGCCCCATCAACCTCGCCATCGTCGTCTTGCCCGTTCCCGGGTTGCCCGTATAGACCGTGTGATACGTCGCCGGGATGGCCGGCATGCCTTGGGATATCCGCATCTGCTGGAGCCTGGCGAAGTTCGCCACCTCGCGCACCTTCTGCTTCACCGCCTCCAGTCCCACTAGGTCATCCAACTCTTTAAAGATCTCATCCAGCCGGTCATGGCCCACCACCTGTGCCGACTCCGCCGCCTGCCGTTGCACCTCGTGGCAGATGGCCGAGGTCTGCTCCAGCAGGTACTGCACGAAACGGTTTTCCTTAGCCGAGAAATCTCCATCGATCCCCGCCAACGCATCACAAACCTCACGCAGCAGGGAATCGTAGAACAGGATGACGAGCGGCGGCAGCTCCAGCTTGGTGATGACCCGGGCGATCTCCCGGAACGGCTGGTCCAGCCCGGCTTTCACCGTCTCTTTCACTGCTTCGCGCAACTGCTGCAAACGATCAGGCGCCTGATGCATGAAGTCCGACACCTCGTCTTTGACTCGCAAAGGTCCGGTGCCGGTGATCCGGCCTGTCAAGGACTCGAACCGCTCCCGGTTCGGGCGCTGGAACAGCCCGATGAACCCGCCCGCCATCTTCTGCGGTCCATTGCTGTACAGGCACGCCACCCAGAACTGTGCCGAGGCATCCGCCACCAGCGAACGGTCATCCTCCGCCACCATCACCGACCAGATGCCGCCTACGATCTTGCGAAAGGATTCATTCAGACTCGCCAGCAGATCCGTGGTGCCTTGTGCCGTCTTCTCAAAGGAGACTTGCGGCGGCGTCAGTATCTCCAGGAACTCCGCGAGCAGCTTGGCACTGAACAGGGCGCGCTGCAGTCGCAGCACGGATTCTTGATGGCATTCGGTGATACGACAAACCTCCGGGATATGCTCCTGCACATACTTGTGCCACTGGCGGTAATCCGCATCGAGCTGCAGCAGGTCATTCCCTTGCTCTTCCCCCAGCACCCCGGACTGACGCAGGTGGGCGACGATCTCCTTGACGGTGAGCTTGTTATAATCCGCCAGATCGTCCGCCGTGAACTGGCTCAAACGCCGCGTCTGGCCGTCACCCGAGATGCAGACGAGCACGGCCCCGGGCAACAGTGGATGCTTTGAGTAATCAGTGGCGACCTGGCGTAATAGCATGCGTTACCTCAACCCCGGGTTTGTTGCCACTAGCAAACCCGCTGGAACGTCCGTGGGCAATTCCAAAGAACCGCCGTCTTTCTCCCGCTCGCGCCACTTACTTGCCAAACTTCTCCAGCGCCGCCTTCCGGAACGCCGGCAAGATCTTCCCTCCATCCGGCCCCGCGTAACCCGAGTGCTGCACCAGATAGATCGTCGCCAGCCCCTTATCCTTATGGATCGTCATGTTCGTGGCCAGCGCCCCGCCATGGCCGAACTCCCCGTTCCCCTGCACCGCCCAGCCCAGCCCGTAACTCTCCTTCAAGTTCGCTGGCGTCTGCCGCTTGGACATCTCCGCGACAGCTTTCTCCGAGAGATACCGTTTCCCGTCCAGTTCGCCCCCGTTCAAGATCATCTGGCAAAACCGCGCCACATCATGCCCCGTGGAGAACAATCCGCCACCCGGCATCGGCTGCCGCCGCGGCTCATCCAGTGGATAAAACAGATACTGCGTCCGCGTCTCCTCCAGCCCCGTCTTCGCCGCGTTCGGCTTGTACGTCTTCGCCACCCGATCCGCCTGCTTCTTCGTCAGCCAGAAACCCGTGTCCTTCATCCCCAGCGGATAGAACAGCCGCGCGTTCATGAACTCCTCATAAGACATCCCGCTCACCACCTCGATGATCCGCCCCGCCGTATTGATGCCCTCATTGCTGTAGAGATACTTGCTGTCCGGCTCGTGGAGCAATGGCGACATCGCGTAGCTCCGCACCACCGTCGCCAGCGGCAGCATGTCCAGCGTCGGCTCCTCGATGCCTGATTTGAACGCCATCCCGCTCGTATGCGAAAGCATGTTGCGCACCGTCATCGGCCGTGTCGGCTTCTTCAGCAGCACCTGATTGTCATCCTTCTCTGCGATGACCATCTGCCCCTTGAATTCCGGCAGATACTTCTCCACCGGCGCATCCAGGTCGATCTTTCCCTCATCCACCAGCATCATCACCGCCGTGCCCGTGATGGCTTTCGTCATCGAGGCGATCCAGAAAATGCTGTCCGCCTTCATCGGCTTCTCCTTCGCGATGTCCGCATAGCCCACCGTCTCCACGCTCAGGATCTTGTCCTTGCCCACCACCACCGTCACGGCACCCGCCAAGGCATTCTGCTCCACAAACGGCAACAGACTCTTCGCGATGCCCTGCGGCGAATCCACCGGCACCTTCTGCGCACTGGCCGAAAGCGCGATGGAAACTAAGGCGACACCAGTCAGTCTAAGAAAATGGCGACGTGAGGCATTCATGGATCAAAGCAATCGATTTAAATTCCGTTCCAATGATTGGGGGTGGAGCACCATGCTCCATCACTTCACGATGGCCTCATAGATCGGCTTCTTCACCGCCCACTCCAGCATAAACGAATACGGCAACGTCTGCTCCATCGTCACCACCACCAGCTCATCCTTGGGCGATCCCCAATAATGCGTGCTCGCCATGCCACCCCAGCCCCACTCGCCCACCGGACCAGCCGGATCCCATTTCTGCGAGGTCGCCGTGCGCACATTGAAACCCAGCCCAAAACCCACACCCTCACGCAGCTCATTCCCGAACCGGACCGGCATCGCCATCTCCGGCACTTCGTTGTGCGTCATCAAATCCACCGTCTTCTCCTTCAGCAACCGTTTGCCATCCAGCTTCCCGCCATTCGCCACCATCTGGAGAAACCGCAGATAATCCCGCGTCGTCGAGACCAGTCCGCCACCACCCGAAAGAAAAGTCGGCTTCGTTCGATACCCACTCGTCGCCGGCACATCCACCGGCTTCAACGTCCCCTTGCCATCCGAATTATAAACCGTCGCCAGCCGTTCCAGCTTCTCTGCCGGCACATGAAAACCCGTGTCCTTCATATCCAGCGGCGTGAAGATGCGCTCTTGCAGGAACACATCGAAAGTCTTGCCGGAAGCCACCTCCACCACGCGTCCCAGGACATCCGTGGCAAAGCTGTACATCCACTCCGTGCCCGGCTCATACTTCAGGGGCAACTTGCCCATCTTCGCGCAAAAGTCCTCCAGTGTTTGTGTCTTGTCACCGAGCTTCGCTTCTTTGAAGAGCTTGTCCGCCTCGGCATTCCCGATGTCCCCATACGTCAATCCCGCCGTATGCCGCATCAGGTCACGCACCGTCGGCTCACGCTTGGCGGGCACAGGGCCACCATCCTTCCAGACTGTGACGCCTTTGAATTCTGGGATATACTTCGAGAGCGGATCATCCAGTCCCACCTTGCCCTCGTCATACAGCATCAGCGCCGCCGCCGTCGTGATGGATTTGCTCATCGAGTAGATGCGCAGGATGGCATCCTCCCGCATCGCCTTGTCCGCCTCGATGTCCATCTTCCCGAACGATTTGTTATAGACCACCTTGCCCTTGCGCGTGATGGCGATCAGCGCCCCCGACAGCCGCTTCTTCGCGATCAAGTCCTCCACGATCTTGTCCACCGCCTGCAGCTTCTCCGAAGACATCCCCACGCTCTCCGGCTTCGCCACCGGCAATTCCGCTCCCGGCAAGGTGATGGACAGACACAGATAACCGGTTAGCAACACCGCTTTCAGCGGCAGTTTGGACATGGACATGCCTGCAGGATGAGAAGCAGTGCTGGCCCAGTCAAGCCCGCCGCGCTCGCTCAAAAAGGAAAAGCCCGGAAGCGATGCTTCCGGGCTCTTCGATGGGTTGGTTTGGGCGGTTAATCCTTCGGCGTGATCGTCCACATGCCGGACATGATGGCTGTGCTGGTGTTCGTCGAGCCCAGCGTCTTCGTCGGTAGCAAGGTCTCCACATGACCGTCGGCCATCAGGTAGTTGGCGAAGCCGTTCTGGAAATCATTCGCATTCAGGCTCGAGGAGGAAGACGAGGTGGAGAGCAGTTCACCCGCGTTCTGCATCCATGCGTTCTGCGTCACCAGGGAACCCTGGGCATTGTCCTGGTTGATCATCTCGGTGTGGAGGATGGTGTCATCCGGGGCCTGCAGCATGGCCATGCGCACCGCGAGTTGGCGGCGGGCTACGATGGGATTCGCCGTATTCGGCGAGCTGTCCATCGTATTCCAGCCGACGGCCGCTGCCGCCGCGCCAGAAAGCGCGTCGACATTCCAGTTCAGGCCGATACCGGTCTTGTTCGCCGGGTTCGGCGGCCAGTCACGGGAAGCCACCGGGGTGACGCTGGAAAAGGTGAATGAGCCCATGTTGTGACGTGGCGTGGAATAGCTGCGCCGCACATTGTTGCTCGGATTGTTGCTGGGATTCATGGGCACACGGTCCGCCGGGCAGAGCAGCAACGGCACTCCTTTGAATGTGGACGTGCCGCCGTAAGTGGTCGATGCCCCCAACTGGGTGGCGGACCGGGCGCCGCCCAGATAGGAGTCGAGCAGATCGTCCCAAGTCACGCCCAGACCGGAACCCGGGCGCAGAGAAGCGTACGTCAGCTTCTCGCTGTTGTCGCCGGTGTACATCGCGCTGGCCACGCCGATCTGCTTGAGGTTGCTCATGCACTTGGTCGTGAGCGCCCGGGTCTTGGCCTTGGAGAGGGCCGGCAGCAGCATTCCCGCCAGGATGGCGATGATGGCGATGACAACCAGCAGTTCGATCAAGGTGAAACCTCGCTTGCGGGGGCAAGACGTTGATTTTGTGTGAGGGGTCATATGGGGTCTGTATTTGGGTGGGGATTGTTTGGTGGATCACTGGCTGATGCGTTTGTTGATCTCGGCCGCGGTCTGGAGGTAAGCCTGTTGCGCCTGCTCCGCCGTCAGGGGAGCGGGATCGACATCACCTGGCAGCCGCTCTGCCAGGACAATCTGGTTCTTTTGCGCATCGTAGAAAAATTTCTTGCCGTCCGGGGCCTTGGGCAACTGGCGGATCAGTCCGCGCTGCACGAATTCATTGACGCTCGTCGGCGGCCGTCCGATCTCCGCCAGAAATGTCCCCGTCAGGATGTTGTTCAGTTGCACCAGTGCTTCCTTGGCATCCGCTGAGACTTCGGTGCCGGCAATGGATCCCGCTGCAGGCGCTCCCGGTGCGGCCATGTTGGCGGGAGTCATGGACGGGGTCTGCGCAGGCGCCAATGCCGTGATGTCCAATGCCGCCTCACCTGCGGCATTCGGAGCAGACGGCAATTCGTCACTCTCCTTGTTGCTGCAGCCCAGGGTAAGCAGGACGCACGCGCCGCTTAAGTAAGTAAGATTTTTGATCCAAATCAGTTTCATAAACTTGTCTGTTATACACTTCAGAACCGGTTTCGGTTCGCGCCTCTTGAAAAATCAGTAGCAGTACTTAAATAGTTCGGTACCTAATCAAAAATGCCGTCCGCACCGCGAACTTTTCTCGATGTCTTCGACTTTTTCTGGTCGGCACCTTGAATCGTTTCCGGCAGCGATGATGACGCACCTTCTCGGGAACGGGTTACAATTTTGGTGAAAAACCCCCTTTGAAACGCCCGGTAGCGGCTAAAATACGGGAATGCACTTAGTAAAACCGGCCGCCTGAGGCCTGAGATATTTTACTAAACGCTCCAAATCATCGTTCAGCAGCGTGAACTGGCCGCCCTTATAGCCCGCTGCCAGCTGCGCCACCAGTTCGGCAGCAGTCTTTTCCGCAGCCGGACCGCCCATCAGGACTGCCAGCCATTGCTCAACCGCTGCCCCATGCGCAGGCAAACCCACCCGGTCTGGCAAACGCCCATGAAACCAGCCTTCCGGCATGCCCGCTAGCCCCTGCTCAGGAAATGCGAGGGCCCAGCACAGTCGCACCAGACGGGAGAACATCGCCGCCGCCCCACCTTTTAGCGGACCATACAATGCCCAACCCGCTTCCGCAGCGGGACAGAGTGCTAACTCAATCGCGTCCCCTTCACGCCGCCAGGTCAGAAACTTTTGGGGAGCAGGCCACACCCCCGCCCGGTTGAAGCGCGGTTTCAATTCCCGCAACAACTCTGCCTCCCGCGCCAATGCCGCTGCTTCATCCGTGCATTCCTGATACTCGATCCGCACTACGCACTTCAGCAATCGCAGCAGTCGCTTCGGCACCCGGTCCGGATTCGCCACCCGGTAATTCCCCAACCGCTGCCGCAGATCCTTCGCCTTGCCCACATACACGATCGCTTCCGCCCCATCCCGCATCAGGTACACGCCAGGCCGTCGTGGCAATTGCCGGAAAAACTCCGCCCCCAGCCGTTCAACGAGCGGTCGGGCATCAGGAAACATCAATGTCTGCGCTCCATTCACAGAAAAAATCCTACGGTCTCAACCCGTCCTTCCGCTGGCCGGACTCACTGCTTCGGTGCCGACTCCAGTTTCTTCTTCACCTCTTCGCTCACCTCGAGCTTGAGCGATTTCTCCCACGCCTCGCGCGCCTTGGGATAATCCTTCATCGAGGCATAGATGTCCCCCAGATGATCGAACAAGGTGGCATCCTCTTCTTCCACATGCTTCATCGCCTTGAGCATCCAGTCCAGCGCGGGCTTGGGCTGGTTGAGCTTGAAGAGCACCCACGCCATGCTGTCCAGGAAGGCCGCGTTCTCCGGCTCCAGCTTCAACGCTTTCTCGATCAGTATCTTCGCGCGCTCCAGATTCTCCCCGCGCTCCGCCCACATGTAGCCGAGATAATTCAGCGCCTCCGCGAAGTCCGGCTCCATCTCCAGGCACTTCTCGAAATACTTCACTGCCTCCGCATGCTCTTTGTTCCGTTCATAGGCCGCGCCCATCTGGAAATAGAACTGGTGCGTCAACCGCTCCGGTGCCGTTGCCCGCGCCATGACTTCCGCCGCCGTAAGCTCCGCCACCGCCTTGTCATACTTCTTCAGCCGGTTATAGGTGATGGCGCGATAAAACCGGTTCACGAAACTGTCGCCGAACTTGCCCTTGGCCTTGTCCAGCACACTCAGCGCCTTCTCCGGTTTCTCGTTCAGGTTATGGGCTTCCGCCAGTTCGTAATAGGCCGGCTCCACGTCATCCTTCACGATCAGCATGCGCTCCAGTTGCTCCGCCGCCTCGGCATACTTCTTTTCTTCACGCAACAGGTTGGCCAAAATGAAATAGGCCTCCGGATGCCGCGTGGGGTTCTCACGGATCAGTCCTTGCAACAGCTCCACCGCCTTGCCCTTCTCCCCGCCCTGCAAGAACAGATTGGTCAGCCGCTCCCGCACTCCCGGTGCATCAGGAAAACGTTTCAACAGCTCCAGATACACATTGGTCGCACTGGGCAGATCCTTGATGAACTGATACCCCTCCGCCAGTTTTACCAATATCTCCGGCTTCTCCGGTTTCGTCTCCATCACCTTGTCCAGCGCCGCCTTCATGCTCGGTTTGATTAATTCGGACTGATCCGGCTTCAGACGCAGGTAATAGCCATACAGCTCGGCCAGATCCATCTGGAACTCGGGGCTGACTCCTTCCATCTTGGCCGCCTCACCCAACACCAGCAAAGCCGCCGGTGCATTGTCCTTCTTCAGGTAAAGCTGCACCAGACCGCGATAAGGTGCCATTGACTTGGGTGCCTTCTTGATCGCCCGACGCTGCACCGCCACCGCCTCCTCGACCCGGTCCTGATCGGCATACACGAGCCCCAGCAAAGTCAGCAGATTTGCCGAGGCCTCAGGATTCTCGCCCGATTTGCCCAGCAAGATGGCCGCCTTCTCCAACTGCCGCCCTTGAACCAGCCGTCGGGCCACATCCAGCACGAGCTTCTCATTCGTGGAATCCGCCAAGGCCGCGCGGAAGAACTCTTCCATGGCTTCGGACCCCTTTTCCTGCAGTTCATTGCTGACCCCGGCGGCAAACCGCGCAAAGGCCTCGATTCTCAACTCATCATCCTTGGAAAAATCAAAAGTCCACTTCTCCGCCGGGACGGGCGGTTTGTCTTCCTTCTCTTTATTAGTGGCAGTGCCCTTGTCAGCAGGGGTCTGACAACCCATCAACAGAAGGCTGACGGCCAAGCCGAGGCACAGATATGGCACACAGAAACGCATCTCTGCCTATTCTGTGCCATAAAAACGCCGTCCCGCAAGTGCGGGACGGCGGTGAAATGCATTTCTTTTTCCAAACGAAGCAAGCCGGTCGGCTTACTTCTGCCAGGTACGCTTCTTATGGCGGTTGGCGCGGAGCTGCTTGCGGCGCTTATGCTTGTTGATCTTCGACTTACGACGTTTCTTCAATGAACCCATATTTTTTGCTTCGTTTAGTACACCACTTTGTTCAGCGGATACTCTATGATTCCTTCTGCGCCGGCCGCCTTCAACTGCGGGATCAATTCGCGCACAACGTGCTCGTCGATGATCGTTTCCACCGCAACCCAGCCATCCTGACTCAGCTTGGAAATTGTTGGATTACGCAAAGCGGGCAAACTTTGCAACAATTTTGCGAGGTTCTTCTCGGCAATATTGAGCTTCATACCCACCTTCGTCTCGGCCGCCATGGCCGCCCGGAGCAGCAAAGAGATGGTCTCGATCTTCTGCTTCTTCCACTTGTCCTTCCACGAATCGTGATTCGCGATCAACCGCGGCGTGGACGTCAAAAGCGTATCCACGATGCGTAACTTGTTGGCGCGCAACGAGGAACCCGTCTCCGTCACTTCCACGATCGCATCCACCAATTCGTGCGCTTTCACTTCCGTGGCGCCCCAGGAGAACTCCACTTCCGCCTTCACCTTGTGCTTCCGGAGGTAGGACTTCGTGAGATTCACCACTTCCGTGGCAATCCGCTTGCCTTGCAAATCTTTCACCGTCTTCACCGAGGACTGCTCCGGCACGCAGAGCACCCACCGGGTCGGCTGGCGGGAAATCTTGCTGAAAATGAACTCCCCCACTTCCTGCACGTCCGAGTTGTTCTCTTTGATCCAATCATGGCCCGTGATGCCGCAATCAAGATAGCCATGCTCCACATAACGGCTGATCTCCTGCGCGCGGATCAGGCGGATGTCCAGTTCCACGTCATCCACATACGGGATGTACGAACGGCTGCTCACCTGGATGTTAAACCCCGCCTTCGCCATCTTCTCGATGGTGGCATCCTGCAAACTGCCCTTCGGCAATCCGAACTTTAATACCTGTTTGCTCATTTTAAAAATAATTATCCTAAACCAAACGACTGCCCTTCCCCGTTACGCCTCACGAGTTAGCTACCGTCTTCCGCCCAATCACCTTCACTCCACCCGCAATCAACCGCGCCAACGCTTCTGGATACAGTTCCCGTTCCGCCACCTGCACCCGCTCATGCAGCGTCGCCGCCGTGTCATTATCCAATACCGGCACCGTACGTTGAGCGATGATGGCTCCGGTATCGATCCCGGAATCCACGAAGTGAACCGTGCAACCCGTGAACTTCACGCCGTAGTCCAACGCCTGCTTCCATGCTTCCAACCCCGGGAACGACGGCAGCAAAGAGGGGTGAATATTGATGACTTTGCCCTCGAATGCACGGAGAAAATCACCTTTCAAGATGCGCATGAACCCCGCCAGCACGATCCACTCGACCCCGGCCGACTGCATCACCGCGATGTATTCCCGCTCCGCCACTTCATCCAGCTTCGTGCGGAACTTTCCCGGTGCCACATATTTGGCCGGCAGATTCCGCTCTCTCGCCCGGTCCAGAATACCCGCCGTCTCCACGTCACTCACCACCATGGCGATCTCGGCATTCAGCTTTCCGGCGGCACAGGCTTCGGCAATAGCCACCATGTTGGAGCCTTTACCGGACCCCAAAACACCCAATTTGACTTTCGGTTTCAATGACACGAGGCGTCATTTCTAGCGGAGGAAACGGCTGAAACAAGCAGGAAAAATCCAAAGCCAGCCTTGGAACATTCAAGGAATGCCTGAAAGCGAAACCTTAAGAACAACCCCTGTCTGTCCGCTTCAGGGTTTGAAGCCTTTCACTTGTTCTTCTTCAAGACCGTCTGGATGGCCTCGGTGAGCATATACATCTCGAACGGTTTCCAGAGCATCAGCCCTTTCACCCGGCGGATGAATTCATCGATCTTCGCATCACCGCGATGGCCCGTCATGAAGATGAAACGCTTGCAGAGATGCGGCTTGGTCCGCTCCACGGCGAGATAGAACATGTCCCCGGGCAGCTTGGGCATGGCCATGTCACACAGGATGACATCGAAATCCGTGGCCATCACATGCTTCACACCCTCCACGCCGTTCTCCACCGCCACTACTTCAAAATGCTGTCCGAGCAAAAATTCACGGATGAGGAATATGAAATCCTTGTCATCGTCGAGCACGAGGATTTTGCGCTTGTCCGGCGGCAGTTCATCCTCAGGGACCTCATGGGTTTTCTCCCGTCCCGGAATGAAAAAGCGATTTGTGCTCATTTAGTTGACCGCAGGCGGCGGCAAATTCTGATTTTTTTCAGTGGTGCGCGAGGCGGGAGTCGAACCCACAACCTACGGCTTCGGAGACCGTCACTCTATCCAGTTGAGCTACTCGCGCGCAGACTGACAATAATAGGGCCTCAGTGACTATCCACTCCCGGACCCATTTCCGCGCAGATTAGGGAACCCGCACAGCAAGCGGCAAGTAAATTGCAGTAGGATTACTTGGGAAAAATTGCCTTCGTCACCCATCTCCGGCAAAAAAACACAAATCTTTGGGCTTTTTCGTCTGCCCTTCCGCAACCATGCCCGCTAAGGCGAAAAGGCATCCCCCGGCTCTTCCAACGATCTCAACCACGACGCTGACACCTCGGAATTCACCTCAAATGGATTCGACAACTCCAGGGTCTTCGCTCCCGCCGCATCCAGCACCTCCCAATCCACATAGTAGCGCAAGTTCCTCCGACTCAGCTCCCGCATCAACCGGGACCGTAACCCTGCCCGGGTATTGCCTGGTGCCGTTTGCATGGCCTCGATCACTTCTTCAGCAATAGGCGACCAGCCTGCCTCCGTCTTGTCCAAGGGTAATGCCAGACTGCGACCCGGTGAAACATGATGGAACTCAAGATCTAACGACTTCAACCACGGATCATCCCACTCCAGTTTTTGCTCGGCGATGAACTGTTCGAAAAGCCAACGTTTGGTTACCCAATCCACCACGCCCACCAGCTCTTCTCTTTTTTTGCACAGACGCTCAATGGTCCCTTGCCAGAGCCTTAACACCGCGTCCGTCTCCTCATCCCGCCCGCCGAATTCGCTCTGCGCCTTACGCCGGAAGAGGTCCAGCAGTTCCAGCGCATCCGTCTGTCGGCCATCACTCAGACGGACCAGCCACGGTCCCTCGATATCATGGGAAAGCAGATGAAACGCCATCACCGCATCGGCGAGGGCGATCTCCGGCAGTTGATCGGCTTCCAAAAGATCCAGCACCAATGCTGTCGTCCCCACCTTGAGCGCCAAAGTAGCAGGCAACACCGAGGTATCCCCATGCAATAGGTGCAAACGGCGGTATTTGCGCCCATCAGCCAAAGGCTCATCCCGAGTGTTGATGATGGCGCGGTTGAACTGCACCCACTCGAAAAGGTCATTGTTGATGTAATCCGCCCGCTGGCTGAGCTGAAACTTTGGCACCTTGCCTGTTGGAAACGGTGCATTTCCCTGCTCCACCCCCGGCGAAGCACCGACCTTCCCCGCCCCTACCATCACCAGTCGCACCGTGAGGAACGCGAGCAAAGACAAAATATTCTTCTCCGTCAGGGGCGCGTGCCGCCGGACCAGATAATTCTCATGGCAACCGAAAGTGGCCCCCGAATAATGGTCCACGTTATTCCGCACAAACCCGGCCACCTCGCTGAAACCCAGCTCCTGCAAAGCCAGGTTGATCATTGCATCGCCCGCCCGGTCATACTTGATGACATCGCGAACCGTCAGGCATTCCGGAGTGCAATACTCCATGTGCCCCATGTCCACATAAGCGCGCCCGCCATTGAAGAGAAAACCGCCATTGCCCGCAGGTTCATCCCAGTCACGTTGGTGCAGGTCGGGCAGTCCGAAACGGTTGGCCTCGAAGAGCCAGTTGCGCACGCGGCCAATCAATCCGGCGGGCGCACCTGCATCATCCAGCAGGCAGCCATACTCGGTCTCGAGGCCGACGATGCGATTCATAATATCTAACCGCTCGCAAAAGGTATCAGCGGAACATACCGCGCCACGTTGCCACCCTGCCGCTCAAGCAACGCTGCCTCCACCACCTTGCCCGTGAGTTGCTCACGACACGTCGCCGGTAACGTGCCTGACAGATCCGGTGCTTCCGGCAACGCCTCATTGCGGACCAAAGCATCCCACGCTTGCAACAAGACCAACGCCGCCTTCTCCGGAGTGAGTTTCACGTCCACGTGCTTGCGCAACCACTCCACGGTGGCTGGCACCAATTCCGGCTTCGGCATGGCCACCATCCCGCCGCCGTGCTGGATCTGGAAGCCGCCGTCGAAATTCACCTGCACCAGCACATCCTGTGCAGGCTTCTCACCCACCTCCGCCAGCAACAGGTCAATCATGAAAGGCGCTTGAAAGATCTGCTCGAAGCTTTGCTTCAACTGCGGACTGAGTCCAAAACTCACCAAGCGGCGCACATTCACATCCGCCGCCGCCCGCGTGAATGCCTCCAGATGCGCGGCATCAATGAGTATCTGGCGCACGCGTTCGATATCCGCCGGATGCCCCAATGCTGCCATCGCCTGGCGATCAAAGATCTCGAACACCTTCGATTGCCCGCTGCCGACGCCCAGTAACAAAATGCCTGACTCCAAGCTCACCGCGAATACCGGCGAGCCCGTAGCAATCTGCTGCTGCACATAATCGCGTCGGTTCGCGATCGCCTCCAGCCAGCGAAATGGTTCCTCGGTCATGCCTCCTCCTTTCGCGCGTCCACATGCTCTGCGGCCTGCACGTCCCGCACGCCATTGGCATCCAACACCTTGATGACCGGCCAGGCCGTGCGCTGCGGGTCCACACCACCCGTCGCCGCATCAAACTCCGAGGCCACGGTCAGCACATTATGCGCGAAGCGGATGGCCTGATTCAGCGTCATGGTCGATGGCTTTACGTCGCCAAACCTCTCTTGAAAACTCAACACGCTCCGCACCGTGCCTGAACCGGAACCAGACGCTGCAAATGCCACCGCTTCAAACTGCGCGCCCAACGGATCGTAGAAATAGATGCGCGGCACCATCTTCTCGCCCTGCGCCTCGACTGTAGCGAAGACTGGAGCCACCACACCCACGCCTTGCAAGGTTAGCGGCAGATTCTCCCGCAGCAAGCGCGCCAACGCTCGCACCTTGGCTTCAAGACTCAGCGGCTGCAATTGGCTACGCCGATAATACGCAAATGACACCTGCATCACCCGCGCCATCTCAAAAGCCATCGCCGGCACACCGGCGATAGCGAGGAGCGAGTAGCGATCTATCTCGATGATCTTGTTCACGTCATCCGCCACGATGACATTGCCCGCCGTCGCCCGGCGATCACCGGCCACCAGCACGCCATCGCGATAACGGAACGCGAATACGGTCGTGGCATGCGTCTGCTCCGGTGCGCGCGTAGAAGACTCTGCCGCCAAGGGCCGCAGATTGTTTTGCGCGAGCAATCCGAGAAAATCCCCTGCTATCCCGGTGTTCATTTTATTGGCCGGTGCGTTGTCGATAGCGCCGCGCCTGGTCGGGATCGACCTTGCGCATCCGCTTCAGGAGTTCCTCTGTGTTCGGCTTCTCCACCTGGGGCTCCCGTGGTCCCTCGCCACCACCACCTCCTGGTGAAGGCGGGGCCGGACGTTGTTTCTGGGTTTGATCAGGCATATATGGCTAAGTTTCCGCAATGGCTTGCAGGTCATCAGGCGTCACCGCCCGCTCTATGCATTGAGCATAGCGCAAAATGTCCTCCGGCGCGAATAAATCCAGCAACGAAATCCGCAACCGCCCTTGGCTCCCGCGCAAGGTCACGTGGTCCCATTGCGCGGAAATGATGGCCTCGGCGAATTTGGCCACGCAACGGCCCCGAATCCACGCTCGCGTATCCTTCGGCGGCTGGTTCACGGCATCCATCACGGCCTTTTCTTCCGGCACACCCCGCATGACCCCGGCATGTTCCAACCCGGCATGCAATCCTTCGGCTTCATCAACCAGATGGTACGCTAAGTCCAGACTGCGCAACCACGGATCATCGTCCGCCACGTTCTCTGCGGCTTGAAATTCCTTCACGAGCATCAGCTTCGTCACCCAGTCCAACCGATCCCGGCATAAACGATAATCCTTCTCCAGATCGTTCAATACCCTCTCCCAGTCCGCCACCAACTCCACGCGCTCCGGTGAACCCAGATCACACACCTCTTTCACACACGCCAAGTAATGCCGCTGAATCTCCAACGCCGTGCTCTGCTGGCGATTCATCAACGCCACCTCCCACCGATAGCTCGCATCTTGTGAGATGGCTGGCAAAGCTACCAAGGGTTCTTTCAAGCGCGGATGAGCGCGCTTCGGATCCAGCACCAATGCTTCCAAAACAAGCGCCGTCACGCCTACTTTCAAGCGCGTGGCAAAGGGCGACATGTTCGCGTCACCGATGATGACGTGGAAGCGGCGATAGAGCCGTGCATTCGCATGCGGTTCATCGCGGGTATTGATGATGGGGCGGCGCTGCATCGTATCCACGCTCTGCAACTCGCTGAAGAAATCACTCCGTTGCGCGATCTGAAAACCGGGCGCTTCAAAGGAATCTTCCGCCTCGATGCCGAACTTCCCTGCACCCGCGAAAATCTGGCGTGTTACCAGAAACGCCTCCATTCCCTCCGCCAGCGTGGCCCAAGCGAGCGAGCGCGGCAGGAGATAATTCTCATGACAACCGTAACTGTGCCCCCAGAAGTCCGTGTTGTTCTTATACACGCGCACCTTAGTCCCGCGCCGTTTCGAAAGCGTCTGCGCACATGCCTCCAGGATGCGTTCCCCGGCACGATCTTGCATTACGATGTCCGAGAAAGAGCGGCATTCCGGGGTGCAGTATTCGGGGTGCGCGTGGTCGTTGTAAAAACGGGCACCGTTCGGCAGCACCAGGTCGCTCTTGATCTCCTCGAAGCTCAACTCGCGTTCCTCATCCTGACGGGTGTAGTTCGCCTCGTCGTAGTCCTGCCGCAGCTCCATCACGCGAAAGCCGCGCATGTCCAGATGCGGGTCTTCCGCCGAGTAATCCCAGCGCTGCCGCACACCCGCGATGGTCGCGCTGCGCACGAGATCGATGGATTCCTGCACGACGTCCAGTTCATCCGCGCCATCCCGCGCGATGCCATACTCGGTCTCAATCCCGAATAATATCGGCAGCGTATCCATGTTGCCCAATCCCCGCTTTAGACGATTTGGGACGCATACCCCTGCGCCTTGCGTGGCCGGATCGGCGTCAACCGCGCCACGTTATCCGGCTCCAGATCTGTGAGCTTCAGCCAATCCTCCGTCAGGTCGTTCGAAGGGAACAGGCTGCTCTCTGCATATTCCTGCCGTAACGCCGCGAGCAAATCCTCATACGTGATAGGTGAGTCTTTACCATTCGCTATCGACCTCTGAATGGCCACCGCCTTCGCGCGCTCCACCACCGCCGCGATGATCGCCCCACTCGCAAAATCCCCGCGATAAAACGTTTCTTTTCGGCCGCTGCGATAGTTCACCTCCAGAAACGCGTTCTCTTCCGTCTTCGCGTAGTGCGCTTCCGTCATGCGCTTGGCCAATTCACTGCCTGGTTCAGCCAGTGGCAAGGTATCGCGCAAATAAATCTCATAGATGGCTCGTGCACCATCCTTGTCCGGCCGTGCCACTTTGATTTTCCGGTCGATGCGGCCCGGGCGCAAGATGGCGGGATCGATCAAGTCCGCACGGTTCGAGGCCAAAATGATCACCACATTCGCGAGGGCTTCGAGACCATCCATCTCCGCACAGAACATCGGCACCAGCGTGCTGGACATAGAATTGAAACGCCCGCCATGGCGCACACCCAGCAGTGATTCCGCCTCATCCATGAATAGAAATGCCAGATAACCTTCGGCGGCACGTTCGCGGCATTGCTGAAAAAGATCGCGCACCTGCCGCTCCGATTCACCCACCCACATGTTGAGGATTTCCGGCCCTTTGATGTGCAGGAAGAACTCCGGATGATCCACACCCGTTTGTTGTTTCAATTGCTGGCGCAGATTGTAAGCCGTCGCCTTGCCCAAGAGCGTCTTGCCGCAACCCGGCGGTCCATGCAGCAGGAAGCCTTTCGGAATCCGATGATCGAACCGTTTGTAGAGTTCACGATGTAGGAAAGGCTGCTCGATCGCCTCGCGGATAGACTTCACCGCCTCGGTTTGTCCGCCAATTTCAGACCACGGCACTTCGCCAACCACATCCAGCGTGCGATCGATGCGTTTGCCGTGACCGATGACCTCCAAGGCGACGCGTTGGTTCGCATCCAGCCGCACTTCCATGCCCGATTTCAGTTTTTCCTTCGCCAGCAGCGCCGAGCGTTGCACCACCAATGGCATGGCACCGGATTCCTGCCCGATACGCAAACGTCCATCCGAAAGCGTCTCATCCACGCGGACAATCGGGCCGTGCTGGTCGAAGCCCAGGCTGCGCGTCACCGCAAAGGCTTCATTGCACAAGACCCGCTGGCCGGGTTGCAAGCTGGTGAGAGGCAGATCCGGATCCACCTTGCACACATAGTCTGTGCCCCCCAGACAGACGTGCGCCTGATTGTCCTGGAGCGCCGTCAAAAACGTGCCCACCCGCAAAGCCGGCGAACGTAATTTCTCCACGGCTTGATCCAGCTTCTCGATCAGTTCACGCGCCTGATCGTTCATCTCCTCAATCGTGGCAATGCGATCCCGCAGATAGACGAGGTCCAGCAGCACACTGCTGCGCGCCGGCATCTTGGTGGCGATGAGGTCCAGCAGTTGAAGGATGGAAAGCGAATCAAGATCCTCGCGGCTCAGGAGGTCGGAAAGTGGAAGCGAAGGAGCCTCACCGGGAACGGGTGTTTCCGGCTTGGGTGACGGCATGGCCCCACCCGGCTGCTTCTTTTGACCAGCCATGAAGGCACAGTAATCCGTTTTAGCCGGAACGCAACTGGCAGCTGAAAAACGCTCTGGGCTAATTCTCTAAGCTCTTGCCCAATGCCGCCACCGCCTTCTTGACTGATTCAATCAACTCGGGTGGTTCGATCGCCTGCGCATGACCGCCCCAGCCCAGAATCCACCGCTGCACTTCGATCAAACTGGAGAGCTTCATCGTCAATTCTGCTCCGCCACCGGCCAGTTCCTTGAGCTGCTGTGAAGGGTGCCAGCGCTTCTCCCGGATGTAGTCTGCCGCAAATTCATCAAAGCGGATAACCACCTTGCTTTCCTTCTGCCCGGAATGGACGCCAAAGCTGTCACGCAACCGCTTCTCCAAAGAAAATTTCTCCGGGCGGGCGAATTTCTTGCCCGTGTACTCCGCGCTCACAATGCGCGCCGGGGCAAAGGTGCGCAGGTCATTGCGCAGATGGTCGAACGCGAAAAGAAACCATTCGCCGTTGATATTCGCCAGATGATACGGATCCACGATCCGCTCTTCCGGCTCTTTCTTGCCCGCTTTGCGATACTGTAACTTGAGCTGCTTGCAGGCGCCCGCGGCTTTGCCCAACAGATCAAAAATCTCCAGATTCAAGATCGGCTCCGCCGTCGTCCGGAAGGAAATGGTCTGCTCCCAGTCCGCCAGGTTCAGGGATACTGTATCCGGCAAGGAAGACGCCATCTTCTTGAATGCCGAGACCAGGGGCCGCTCGAAATTCGTACCGCGATACTGCTGGAGCGCTTTCTCCGCCACCAGCAAGGCGAACAATTCACCTTCCGTGATCTGAAGCGTGGGAAAGGCGCTGACTTCTTCCGTGTAATGATAGCCCTTGCGGGTCTGGCTGTACGCCAGCGGCAGATCCATGCGGTCACGCATGAACTCCAAGTCGCGCTGGATGGACTTGGGACTGACCTCCAGTTCCTGCGCCAAAGAAGTGGCATTGGGAAATTTCCCCGCCTGTATCTCCTGATGGATGCGCATCATGCGGTCCAATGGCGGACGGGTGGAGGGAGAGGAACGGGCTTCCTCGATCTTTTTTAGCGGACGTTTTGCCATGTCAGTTTCCCTGCTTCAGATACGCCTCCGGGTCCTGTTGATAGAATTTCTTCAGTTCCTCGTAGAGCGCAGGATGATTCTTCCTCATCTGACGCGGTTTTTCAAAGAAACATTCCGTGGCTACCGCAAAAAATTCTGCCGGATGACTGCCGCCATAATCATCGATCACTGTCTTGCGCCCCTTATCAATGGCGTTCTGCAACTCGCGATACTCCTCGCCCATGATCTTCGCCCAAGCCAGATAGCGGCCGCGTTTTTCGCTCCAACTATCCGCGGCCAAGGTCGGCGCCCCATCCGCCACCCCGTCCTCCTGGTCCAACTGATGGGCAAATTCATGATAGACCAGATTCTGTCCATCCATCGCATTGGCCGCTCCGGCCAGCGTGGCATCCCAAGCCAGCACGACCACTCCGGCGTCCCACGATTCGCCCAGCCGTCCTTGTGCTTCATGCTGCACCTCCAGATCACCATGGCGACCGCCTCCGCGTGCAAAATAGGCAGATGGATAGACCAACACCGTCTTTAGCTTCGGGTAGCAATCCACCTCGCGGTTCAACAGCAGAAAGCAGGCTTGGGCGGCGATGAGCACACGCACCTCATCGGTGATCTCCTGTCCGCCACAGCCTTCAAACACCTTCTCCCCCAGAAAAATCTGGATGAGGTCTTCCAGCGCCTCGCGACCCGCCGCGCCGAGCAGTTCGTAAAAAGGAAAACGGCGCAGCAGGATGTCCTGCCACGCCGTGGGAAAAGGCTGTGCCTTCAGTTGTTCACGCCGACGCCGTTGAAAGAACCCAAACATGCCGGGCAATCCAAGCTGCGGACGCGAAAACCAGTCTTAGCCGATCAGCTTCGCGAGCAACTCGTCGTTCGTCTTGTGCTTCTTCAGCGCGGCCTGGAGCGTTTCCATGGCTTCGACCGGGTTCAGATCCACCATCATGCGGCGGAGCTTGCGGATGGATTCCAGATTTTTCGCGGCAAAGAGTTTCTCTTCCTTGCGCGTGCCCGACTTCGGGATGTCGATGGCCGGATACAGGCGGCGATCGGACAGCTTGCGGTCGAGCACCAATTCCATGTTACCCGTGCCCTTGAACTCCTGGAAAATCAGCTCATCCATGCGGCTGCCGGTATCGACGAGCGCCGTGGCGAGGATCGTGAGCGAACCGCCGCCTTCGATGTTACGCGCCGCGGCGAACATCTTGCGGGGAATCTCCAAAGCGCGGGCATCCACACCACCGGTCATCGTCCGGCCGCTGCCGCCATGCACGCTGTTATAAGCGCGGGCCACGCGGGTGATGGAGTCCAGCAGCACGAGCACGTCCTTGCCGCATTCCACCATGCGGCGGCAGCGCTCGATCATGAAACGGGAGAGGCGCACGTGCGTCTCCAGGTCCATGTCGTTCGAGGAGGCCACCACTTCGGCCTTCACCGAACGTTGGAAGTCAGTGACTTCCTCCGGACGCTCATCGATGAGCAGCACGATGACGTGCACTTCCGGGTGGTTGGTGGTCACTGCGTTGGCAATCTGCTTGAGGATGGTCGTCTTGCCCGTGCGGGGCGGTGCCACGATGAGACCGCGTGTCCCTTTGCCGATGGGCGTCACCAGATCGATGATCCGTGTCTCCAAGATGTCAGGCGTGGTCTCGAGCGTGAATTTTTCCAACGGATCGATCGAGGTCAGGTTCTCGAACCGCACCAGCTTGGTGTAATCGGAGAACGGCATGCCGTTGACCTGATGCACCTCGCGGAGCTGCGGGCTGTTGCCGCGATGGGGCGGTTGCAGCGCACCGGAGACCAGAGCGCCTTCCCGGAGGAAACTGCGCTTGATGGTATCGGGCGTGACGAAGATGTCCGAGGGTTTGGGTTGGAAACGGTTGTCCGGGGAACGAAGAAAGCCAAAGCCCTTCTCTGATATTTCCAGATAACCGGAACCTGTTTCCGGTGTATTCACTAACGGTTTGCTCATAGATGTATCGACTAAAAAAGAATGTTACCTGACGCCCGGCCAAGAACATCAATCAATGATGAAGTCCACTTGGAACGATGAATCGTCTAGGGAGAACCGGTACCCAAGAACATTGAAACCTGAGAAAACTTACTAATGGGGCCGGTTAAAACCTGCAACACGGCTGTAACTAAACCTAATATCCCCTAAATGCAACTAGATTTTTGCCTTCCACATCCCACTATACCATAAACCCCGTAGAAAGCATCTCGTTTCTTTGTTTCTGTTCATTGGACCGGATTGCCAGCAAAACGCTCAATCTCCTACGGCCAAAGCAACTCTCTGCGGCACAAGCCTCTGTGCCTAACCCAATGGCAAGCCATGAGGAGTCTGCAGCAGAAAGATTTGGTGCGGTTAGCAGGACTTGAACCTGCATGGGTTACCCCACTACCACCTCAAGGTAGCGCGTCTGCCAATTTCGCCATAACCGCAACCGGGCCGTAATTGAACCTTGAAATTCTTCCAGTGCAAGCGGAATTTATCAGCAACCCGACGAACTGGTCAAAAAGGTGTCCCGGAGGTTATTTGGGATTTCCTGTGGATTTTTTTGTCGCGGGAAATAAGATTCAAGCCATGCCAGAGAAGAACGCTAACGAGATCCCACGGGATGTCCGGGATCTCTATGAAAAAGGAAACTCCGCCGTCCAGAAGGAGAATTGGGACTACGCCTTTCTCTTTTATATGCAAGCCCTCCAGAAGGAACCGGGCTTCTTGGATTGCCGCCAGGCTTTACGGGCGGCCCAATTGACCAAGGCCGGACGCACCACCAGTTTTTTCCGGAAAGTGATGGGCACAGCGGGCAGCTCCCCGCTCATCGCCAAGGCCAGCATGGCAGTCACCAAAAAGCCATTTGACGCCATCGCCACCTGCGAGGAGATCCTGAACACAGACCCCAATAACAGCATGGCGCACAAGACCTTGGCTGAGGCTGCACTGAATGCCGACCTGCCCAAGACCGCCATTTTCTCGCTGGAGCACAACCGCAAGAACAACCCGGATGACCGCGCCACCGCCATGGCTCTGGCCAACGCCTACATCGCCAACAAGGCCTTCTCCCGCGCCGAGTTCATCTATCAGGAGTTGTTGAACAAAGACCGGAACGACACCGAGGTCGCCAATCTGCTGAAAAACCTCTCCGCGAACAAAACCTTGCAGGAGGGCGGATATGAAGCACTCGCTGACGGCAAGGGCTCCTATCGCGACATCCTCAAGAACAAGGAGGAAGCCATCGCCCTCGAGCAGGAAAACAAACAGGTCCGCTCCATCGAGCAAACGCTGAAGTTGCTGGATGAGGCCGTGGACAAGCTGCGTGAAGACCCTTCGAATTTCCAGCAGGCGAAGACCGTGGCCGATCTGTATGCCCAGGCCAAGGATTACGGCAAGGCCATCAAATACTACAACATGCTGATGGAAGTCGGCGCGGGCGACGCCAACATGGAGCGGATCATCAATGATCTTAAGGTCAAACAGTTCGACCAGCAGATCATCGCCCTGGACAAGGAATCACCTGACTACGCCCAGCAACGCGCCGAACTGGAACGTGCCAAGGCCGAGTTCCAGATCGAAGACGTGAAACGCCGCGTGGAAAAATATCCCAACGACCTGCTCATCCGCTACGATTATGCCGTCATGCTGCTCAAGCTGGCGCGTTATAACGAAGCCTTGCAGGAGTTCCAGAAGACGCGCAACAACGGCAACCGGCGCGTCGCCTCCATCGTGAACATGGCCAAGATCTTCATGGCCACCGGCAAGAATGACTTCGCCATCAGCAGCTTCCAGGAGGCGCTGAAAGAGAAGCAAGGCATGGATGATGAAAAGAAGGACATCCTCTACACGCTCGGCGGACTGCTGGAGAAGATGGGCAAGACTGAAGAAGCCATGGAGCAGTACAAGGTGATCTACAACGTGGACATCGGCTACCGGGACATCTCCGCCAAAGTCGACGCCTACTACGCTGCGAAGCAATAAGCGGCCGAGTGAATCTAAACGAAAAGGCCGGCCCCTGCGGAGCCGGCCTTTTGTTTTCCAAAAATGTGCCGGACTAATTAGTTATCCCGCTTCAACAAGTAACTTGCGATGCTTTCCAACGCCACGGCCTTGCCCTTGAATGGCTTCAGTGCTGCAAACGCTTTATCCGTCAGTTGCTTCGCGATCTTCTTGGATTTCTCCAAGCCCACGATGGAAGGATAAGTAGCCTTCTGTGCGGCCGTGTCTTTGCCCGCGGTCTTGCCGAGCTTCTCGCTCGTCTGCGTGACGTCGAGGATGTCGTCGATGACCTGGAAGGCCAGACCGACGTTGTAACCAAAATCCGTAAGCGCCTGGAGTTGAGCCGGAGTGCAGTTGGCGCTCATGCCGCCGAGGCGCACGGAGCAGCAGAGCAGCGCCGAGGTCTTGCGCTCATGGATGTAGCGCAGTTCCGGCACGGAGAGCTTCTTCCCCTCCCCTTGCAGGTCCGCCGCCTGACCGGCGATGAGTTGCAGGGAGCCGGAAGCCTTCGCAATCTCCAAAATCAAATCCTTATGCGAATAACGCGGCCAGCCCTTGCTCAAGGCGGCGATCTCAAATGCCTGTGTCAGCAACGCGTCGCCCGCGAGAATCGCCATGCCTTCGCCGAAAACCTTGTGATTCGTCAGCTTGCCGCGGCGATAATCGTCGTTATCCATCGCGGGCAGATCGTCGTGGATGAGCGAATAGGTATGGATGCACTCCACGGCGCACGCGAGCGGCAAGGCGGGTTCGATCTTGCCCCCGCAGGCTTCTGCTGCCGCCAGGCAGATGGCCGGGCGGATGCGTTTGCCACCGGCGAAGATGGAGTAACGCATGGATTCGTGCAGCACAGCGGGCTTAGTCTTGGCCTTGGGCAGAAACAGGTCCATCGCGTCATTCACTTGCGCGGTGCGCTCAGCGAGATACGCGTTCAGGTCAAAAGTCGCCGTTTTGCTGGCAGACTTGGAAGAAGCGGTCGGCATGGGGAGGTTTTCTACGGAAAGAGCCGTTCCAGCGCAAGCGATGAGTGAATTTTCCTGTTGCGTCTGGGCGGGCAGCCATTAATCTCCGCTGCTCTCGAAGATAGATACTATGAACGCAGAACTGACTCGCAAGGCACTGGATAAGGTCGGAAACCCGAATGTGTTGATCAATATTGTTTCACGCCGGGTGCGGCAGTTGAACTCTGGCGGCGGCAGCGGTCGTCCCCTGATCGTGGATGCAGCCGGACTGGGTGCCGCTGACATCGCCATGCGCGAGATCGCCGAGGACAAGCTCGCCTTCGAGCAGACGTCCGACATGTCCGTGTTTGAATAACAGGGGTTGAATCCCGGCAATTTCCGGCAGCCAGGAGGTTCACTCTCCTGGCTGTTTTTCATTTCCATGGCTGACATACTGACCAATCCGAAGGCCCGGCGCGATTATCTGATCCTCGATACTTTCGAGGCGGGCATCGTGCTGCATGGCACCGAGGTGAAAGCCTTGCGCGCCGGCAAAGGCCAGATCAGTGATGCCTTCGCCCGGGTGGAAAAAGGCGAGGTTTACCTCTATAACTCACACATCGACGAGTACACCAAAGCCAACCAGTTCAACCATAAGCCCAAGGCCCCGCGCAAACTGCTGCTGCACAAAACCGAGATCCGCAAACTGCACGAGCTGGCCTCGATCAAGGGCAACACACTCGTCCCCCTCAGCTTCTACTGGAAGAACAACAAGGTTAAGGTCCTGCTCGGCGCCGGCAAAGGCAAGGAAGTGGGCGACAAGCGTGAAGACCTGAAGCGACGCGACGACGAGCGGGAGATGAAGCGCGTGACCATGAAGTATCTGAAGGGCCGCTAGGATTTCCGCGATCCTTTGCCCCGCTTTCTCCAGCTTCTCCGTCATAAACCAACACTGGAAAAGAAAAAGGCGAGGATTGCTCCTCGCCTTGGAAATTTCAGTTCGCCAACCGCTTAGGTTGCGGCGGGCTTCTTCCAGGTGCGCTTGACCGGCTTGGTCACGAGACCTTCCTTGAGCGCCTTGGCCGTCACGCGGATATAACGGACTTCACCGTTCACCACCGCTTTGACGCGCTGGAGGTTTGGCAGGAAACGGCGCTTGGTGATCGCCGTCACGTGGGTACCGATACCGCCGCTTTTCTTGGCCTTACCTGAGCGCCAGATATGGCTGCCTTTCATGGGGCGTTTGCCCGTCAGTTCGCAAATTTTCGACATATACTCTAACTTTTAATCTGTTAAAAGAACGCGAACAATACGCGTGGCCCCAAGGAGTATGCAAGTCCCAATTACAGATAATTTCACAACCGCCATCCAAGGCGCCTGATATCACCCTGTCCCTGCATCTTGAAAGCGACCACTACAAGTTGTGTCATGCCGCAGGCAATACCACAACTGAATGTTTCATCGGGGAAGCCAAGCCAACCGAACCTACCCCATCTATCACCTCAGTAGCTTATTTAATATTTTCTGCAAATGACTATTGACTCAAAGAAGCTGTTTGATATTGTCCCGGCTCTTTCGAGAACGAAATTGGATGAAAACGTATTTGCCGAAGATTAATCAGGACCAGAAGAAGTGGCATGTTGTGGATGCCGACGGAGCTGTCCTTGGTCGTGTCGCTGTCCAGGTTGCCAACATCCTGCGCGGCAAGAACAAGCCTGTCTTTACCCCCCATCTTGACGCTGGTGATTTTGTGGTTGTTATCAACGCCGAGAAGATCGCACTGACTGGTAAAAAAGAGACCGACAAGGA
Source organism: uncultured Verrucomicrobiota bacterium (assembly GCA_964589735.1). Classification (GTDB taxonomy): domain Bacteria; phylum Verrucomicrobiota; class Verrucomicrobiia; order Limisphaerales; family JAEYXS01; genus JAEYXS01. The sequence goes on from CAZPUL010000005.1 coordinate 75,196, forward strand.
GTTCATGAGCTACTCGGGCTGGAAAGGTGGCGAGAAGTACAAGACCGTCGCCCAAGTCCGCGAGAACCACCCGGAACGCCTCATCATGCACGCAGTCAAGGGTATGCTCCCGAAGAACCGCTTGGGTGCCCGCATGCTTACCAAGTTGAAGGTCTATAAAGGCACGGCTCATCCGCACAGCGCGCAACAGCCCGCTGCTCTCACCGCCGCGAAGTAATTTTAAATCTCCCAGATATGGCTACTAACTCCGAGTTTTTGGGCACCGGCCGTCGCAAGACTTCCATCGCCCGTGTCCGCATCGCCAACGGTTCCGGCAAGATTACTGTGAACGGCCGCGAATTGCAGGCCTACTTCCATACGGATTCGCAGCGCTCTTTGGTGCTGCAACCCCTCAGCATCACTGACACGGCCAGCAAAGTGGATGTGAACGTGAACGTGAAGGGTGGCGGTCCGGTCGGCCAGGCCGGTGCTGTCCGTCACGGCATCGCCCGTGCCTTGCTGCAGTTCGACGCCAACCTGCGCCCTGCCCTCAAGGCGGAAGGCGTACTCACGCGCGATCCTCGCATGAAGGAACGCAAGAAGTACGGCCAGCCGGGTGCCCGTAAACGCTTCCAGTTCAGCAAGCGTTAATCTGGAAATCGACTTTCACCAACCCCGCTGGCCTCCAGCGGGGTTTTTTGTTTTTACATGGCTATGACTGAAGACGGCATTTTCGAGAAACAGTCCGGGGAGATCACCATCTCCTGCGACAAGTCGCGACTGGATGTCGATTTCATCCACGGCGAACTGAACCGCACCTACTGGGCGCAAGGCATCCCGCGCGAAGTCCTGAAACGTTCAATCGCCAACTCGCTCTGCTTTGGCGTGTATCGCGACCGCAAACAGGTGGGTTATGCGGCGGTCGTCACCGATCAGGCCACGTTTGCTTGGCTCTGCGATGTCATCATCACCGAGGCCGAGCGAGGGCAAGGGCTGGGCAAGCTGCTCATCAGCACCATTGTCACCCATCCCGGCCTGCAAGGGTTACGCCGTTTCATGCTCGGCACGAAGGACGCACACGGTCTTTATGCCCAGTTCGGATTCGAGCCGATGGATGAACCCGGCCGGTTCATGCAGATCCGCAAATTAAATCCTTACAAACTCTGCTTGCCAAATCAGGCGGCAGGAAATTGATTGTCGCCATGTCGAATACTGTTCGTGTCGCTATCGTTGGAGCCTCGGGTTATTCTGGTGAAGAACTCGTCCGTCTGCTGCTGCGTCATCCGCACGCCGAGCTGACCGCCGTCACCTCCCGCCAATCGGCGGGCAAGAGCATCGCCGAGGTCTTTCCGAAATTCGCGCATTATCCGAAAGCGCGGGAACTCCGTTTTTCCGACCCCAATACCGAACTGCTCGCCAAGCAAGCGGATGTGGTCTTCCTTGCCCTGCCCCACGGTGTGGCCGCGGAATTCGCCATTCCCCTGCTCCAGCTCGGTTGCCGGGTCATTGATCTCAGCGCCGACTTCCGCCTCAATAGCGCGGAAGTGTATAAAGAATTTTATGCCCACGACCATCCCGCCCCGGAACTGCTGGCCAAGTCGGTTTACGGTCTGCCGGAAGTCTATCGGAAAGAAATCAAATCAGCGCAGCTCATCGCCTCGCCAGGCTGTTATCCCACCAGCATTCTGCTGCCGATCATTCCCTTGCTGAAAGCGGGACTGATCAAGCCTGCCGGCATCATCGCGGATTCCCTGAGCGGCGTCAGCGGGGCGGGTCGCAAGGCGGAGCTGGATTACCTGTTCGTCGAGTGCAATGAAAGCGTGCGTGCTTATGGGGTGCCCAAGCACCGGCACCTCTCCGAGGTTGAGCAAGAACTATCCCTCGCCGCTGGTACGCCGGTGACCATCCAGTTCACCCCGCATCTTATCCCGGTGAATCGCGGCATTCTCAGCACCCTCTACCTCGCTCCGGCCAAGCACTTCAGCACAGAGGCCGAAGCAACGGAGCTCAATGCACAGATCAAAGCGTGCTACCAGGAGGCTTATGCGAACGAACCGTTCGTCCGCGTGCTGGAAGGCAAAGCGCTGCCGGATACCAAGAATGTGGTGGGGACAAACATGTTAGAACTCGCCTGGCGCCTCGATACGCGCACAGGACGCCTGCTCGTCATCAGCGCAGAAGACAACATCGTGAAGGGTGCCAGCGGTCAGGCTGTGCAAAGCTTTAACATCCTCGGCGGTTTCCCGGAGACGTCCGGCTTGATCTGACCAGCGCCCCTTAAAAGGTTAAAACAGTTGAATCGTTAAAGTGGGATTTCTCCCATTTTAACGATTCACCATTTAACCGCCTAGCGGACTTAAATATGCCGCAAGGCGAGCGTCACCACCGTCAGGATGCACATCATGCCTGAAGGCATGAACTTCTTGCCCTTGGCAAATTTCATCCCGAAGAAGACCAGCAGGAAAGCGAGCACGACATCCGCCGCGTGCGCCCACTTGATGACATCCGTGGCGCACAAGGCCAGAATGGCGGCAAAGATGCTCGAAGCGATCAGCGAGGCTTTGCTGCCAGCTTTGACAAAACCCATCACTCCGCCCGCAACGAGGAGCACGATATAGACCCACAAGACAGTGTTTGGTGACATAAAATCAAATAACGGACCGGACTTTCAATCAATCGGCCGTCACATCCAAGCTTAGAATCTCTCCACCGGAACATTCCACCTGCACACTGAAAGGGCGGCAACACACTTCACAGTCCGTTGTGAAGGTCTGTTGGCGCACGGTCGTATCCAGCATCAGTGTGCTTTCCTGCCCGCAGTAAGGGCACGCGACGGAGGCATCTTCTTCCATGTATCAAAGGGAACGCACTTGCGACAGAAAAGCAAACGTAGGCTCAGGCGCCCTCCACCTCTTCCAGAAAGTAATCAGCCGGCTTGATGTGGGGGATGACGCGGTCCAATTGTTCGGCCAAGGCAGCCAGATCGCCTTCGTTCCACACCACGAAATCCGCCTTGTTCATCTTTTTCTCCAACGGCCATTGGGAGGCAAGGCGCTGGGCGATATCAACATCCGACCAACCCCGTTGATAGAGGCGCTGCTTCTGCGTCTCTGCCGAACAGGCCAGGCAGATGATAGCATCAAACGCCCCCTCCGCTGACGTCTCATACAACAGCGGGATGACCACCACTCCGACCGGACAGCCTTGCTCCCGCCAGCGCTCGGTTTCGGCCTGCCATGCCTCTCGGATGCGCGGATGCAGGATGGCCTCCAAGTCCTTGCGCGCGGCCTCATCCGTGAATGCCAGCCGGGCCATGGCCCGACGGTCCAGATGATCTCCATGCAGCACCCCGTTGCCAAAGCGGGCGACAATCTCCACGAGTGCGGGCTGGCCGGGCTCCACCAACTGGCGCGCCAGTTGATCGGTATCCGTGACCATGACACCCCGGCTGCGAAGAATCTCCGCTGCCGCGCTTTTGCCCGCACCGATGCCGCCGGTCAAACCGTAAAGCTTCATGAATGCCCTACAGACAATACGCCCGGGAAAAGCAAGCAAGCCCCAAATTAAGACTGCGGCACCACCGGTAACGTCAGCGTGAAGGTCGCCCCCTGCCCATGCTGGCTCTCCACGCGTAACAGGCCATGGGTCTCCGAAATCAGATGACGGACGACGGACAGCCCCAAGCCAGTGCCCTGGCCGGCCTCACGCACCGAGAAATAAGGCTGGAAAATCCGGCCCAAGACCGCCTCCGGGATGCCCACACCATCATCCCTCACCTCGATCACCACAAATGGCGGTGCGTTCACAAAGCGCTTCTCGTTCACCACTTTTGCACCTGCGGATGAAACCAGTTTTTCCTCTGGGAGCACGGATTGTTCGATCCGGGCGGTGACCCAGACGTGATGGTATTTGCCCGTGCAGGTCAACGCATTAAGGATCAGATTGATGAGCACCTGCTCTAGGTCCAAGGCGTTCACCGGCAGTAAGAGATCTCCTGCCTGGTTAACGAACACCAGTTCGTTCTTCTTCATCGCCGGATGGAAGGAGAGCAGCTCCTGGATATTTTTAAAAACCGCCCCCAGACGAGCCTCCTTCTCGCTATGAGCCCGCTGGCGGAACAGCTCCATGTAGCGCCGCGAAATCTCCAGACAACGTTCCACGTGCTTGGAGAGCTGGGCCACCTCCTTGCGCATACCGGCCAGTTGATCGCCATTGATGAAGGTAACACCGCTCAACCGCTCGCTAAGCATCTCCGACATGCCGGACACGACTGTCAGAGGACTGTTCAGATCGTGGATGATGCCCGCATAAAGCTCACCTTTCACCTGGGAAGACTTCACAGCACTCCGCTGATTCTCCAGCTCCTCCTGCAACGAGTTCAGCAACCGCGCCGTTTCCTTGATGCGGCCGGCGGCATTGCGATGCTCCATCGCGGCCGACACCACCTTCCGGATCTCATCCACGCCAAAAGGCTTCACCAGATAATCCCTCGCCCCCAGCCGCAAGGCTTGCCGGGCGGTTTCCAGAGTCTGGTAGGCGGTCAAGATGATGACTTCGATGGCCATGTCCATCTGCTTCAGGCCGGCCAGCACATCGATGCCTGAGACCCCCGGCATGCGGATATCCACTATGGCTGTATCCACCACATGCTTGCGCGCCAGCTCCAGTGCCTGCTCGCCGTTCTCCGCCACCAGCAGTTCGTAATCATCGCCGAAGACCATGCAGAGCGCCTGGCGCGGGCTCTCATCATCATCCACGATCAACAACGTACGGCGGTGCACAGCACTGTTCACCAAGGCATCTTCCTGGGAGCGGCGTTCCACAAATACCTCCTCGTTGTTGGTCATGTTGTTCATGGTTTCGAGAGTTCTTCACCCGGTCATTCGCCAGAAAGCAGTTTTTCCCACAAGGCGTCGTTCAGCAGCACCTTGTTGATGAAATCACGGTCATCATTGCCGATCACGGCGGCCGATTTCTCCAAGGGGAAGGTCAACGTGAACTTGGCCCCTTTCGGCACTCGTGACTCGGCCCGCACCCGTCCGCCCAAGTGATAAGCCAGAAAGTAGAATGCCATCAGGTTGATGCCGAAATCTTCCGGATGCCCGCTACGGGCAAAGAAAGGATCGAACACGCGACGCAAAGCCTCGGCCGGCAGTCCCGGACCATCGTCTTCCACCACCAGTTTCAGCCCGTTCTCATGCGGCTCGGCAGAAAGCGTGATCTGTCCGCCCGCCCCGAGCTGGGCGATCGTCTCCTGTAACAGCAACTGGAGCATGCGCACCAATTGCGGGCGTTCGGTGGTCATGGCCGGCAGGTTGGCCGGCACGTGGTTGGTCACCGCGATCTTCCGGTCAGCCAGTACCGGTCCCAAGGCGCTGACCGCCTCCGTCACCAACTCCCCGAGATTCACCGGCTGGACGGCACCGCTGTTGGCATTGAGCAGGCCCAGATTGTCGAGTTGGGCGGAGATGCGCTCCACCTGCACCCGCACATGGTCATAAAAATCGCGCCAGAAGTTCGGGTTGCGCAGCTCATCCATCGCCACCTTCTCTTCCTGCAATTTGGCTGGCGCCAAGTCCAGAAAGGTGCGGACAGCCACCAGCGGATTGCGCAGATGGTGGCTCAGGCCAGCGGCCATCACGCCCAAGCTGACCACGCGATCCGTGATCATCATGTTGTGCAACACCGAGAGTTTCTCGCGCATCAACTGGTCGCGCTCATGCTGCACGATAAAGAACTCGATCCCACGTTTCAGCGTCGTCTCCAGTTGTGGGATGTCCCACGGCTTGGTGACATACTTGTAGATGGCGCCCGTATTGACGGCATCGATGGCAGCATCGAGATCGGAATAGGCGGTCGCCAGGATACGGATTGCGCGCGGGCTGATCTGACGGGCCTTTTCCAGCAACTGCACACCCTTCTCTCCCGGCATGCGCTGGTCGGTCATCAAGACGGCGATCTGGTCACGATTCGCTTCAAAGATCTGCAGGCCCTCGGCGGCATTCGTGGCCGTCAAAATGCGAAACTCATCCGCAAAGGCACGTGAGAAGTATTTCAACGACTTCTCTTCGTCATCCACGTATAGGACCGCGTATTTCTTATAATCGTACGGATTCTGCATCATAAAGGTAAAATCAGGATACGGCCTCTAAGGCTCCATGCTTGACTGTTTTCAACGGAAATTCGAGCGTAAACTCGGTAAATTTGCCTGGCTCGGTGCGGACATTGATCCGGCCCTCGTGCTGTTGCATGATCCGGTAGCAGATGCTGAGCCCCAGCCCCATGCCCTGCCCCACATCTTTGGTGGTGAAGAACGGATCAAAGATCTTGTCCAGGACGTGGCTGGGAATGCCCGATCCGCTGTCACGGACGATCAAGGAGTAGGTGTGCTCGGTCAGTTTGTCCTCGATCCAGATGGCCGCTTCATCTGGCCGCTCGCCCCGGCTTTTCAACGCATCCAGGGCGTTCTGAAACAGATTGGTCAGCAACTGCAACAGCGTGCTTTCATTGCCCATGATGATCTGGTGGGCATTGAACTGCTGGTGCACCGGCACCTTGTCCTTCCACTCACCGGAGAGGAAACGCAACGCGGCGGCGACCGGCTTGCCCATCTCCACCTCGTCCAGCTTGTCCTCCCGCGGATGCGTAAAGGTGCGCAGATCCGACACAATATCCTTCACCCGATCCACCCCGTCCTCGATGTCTTTCAGCACTTCAGCAAAGTCTTCCTGCTGATCGCTCGGCACATGCTTGGACTTCTTGCGCAGGGTGAAAAGACCGGTCTTGGCGTAGTTCAGCGGGTTGTTGATCTCATGGATGATGCCGGCGCTCATGCGGCCGAGCGAAGCCATCTTCTCGGTCTGCACCAGTTGGGTCTCGGTTTCCTTGAGTTGCTCCAAGGTCGCTTCCAACACCTTGTTTTGCCGCGCGAGCTTGCGTTGCATCTGGTAGGAGCCGACCAGATTGCGCAGCCGCACATGCAATTCAGTCACCGAAAACGGCTTGCTGAGGAAATCGCTCGCGCCGTTGGAGAGCGCGTTCATCTTGGTGTCTTCATCCGCCCGTGCCGTCAGCAACAGCACCGGAATGCTCTGGGTGATGCTCTGCGTGCGCAATTGCTTGCACACCTGGATCCCGTCCATCTCCGGCATCATCATATCGCACAGGATGATGTCCGGCTGGAACTGTGCTGCCAGTGCGATTGCCTGCCGCCCATCCGTCGCCTCGAGCACTTCATACTCGTTGACCAGTTCGGACTTCAGATAGCGCAGCATGTCCGGTTCATCATCCGCCACCAACACCTTGGGCCGATGGCCATTGGCCCCGATCGGCTGCAAGGGTCGGATGCTGTCCTTCAACGCGGTCAACGACGGGAACAACTCCGCACGACGATACAGCCCCTGCAACCACTCGCCTTGGGGCGAAGGAGCGGGCGGTTCTTCGGTCGGCAAACCGGCCTCTGTAGGTGAAACAGTCATCGGTGAAGACACTGGTACAGTATTTTCCTCCCTTCCCACAGTCACCGGCAGGCGCACGGTCATGGTGGTGCCCTGACCTTCCTTACTCGTTACGGCAACTGATCCGCCCTGAACTTCAACTAATTCCTTCACCAAGGCAAGACCGATACCTGTTCCTTGATATTTTCTTTGGGCCGAGGTGTCCGCCTGCCAGAACCGGGTAAACAGGTAGGGGATGTTTGCTTCCGCTATGCCCATGCCGGTATCCACCACTTCAATCTGGGCATAATCCCCGACTTTTTTGGCCCGGATGGTGACCTGGCCCTTCGCGGGCGTGAACTTGATGGCATTGAAGACCAGATTCAGCAGTATTTTTTCCAGTTTATCCCGGTCCGTCACCACCGAACTGACTTCCGGATCGACTTCGGCGGACAGGTGAACCCGCTTGTCATCCGCCATCTTCTGCACCGAACTGCGCAGTCCTTTAAGAAAATCATTCAGATTGACCGAATCCCGGCGCACATCCATGTGGCCGGATTCGAGCTTCACCAAGTCCAACAAGTCATTGATCAGCTTCAGCAGGCGCAACCCGTTGGCCTCCATGGTCGCCAGCCATTCACGGGTCTGCTCGTCAAACATGTGCGCCTTCTGCCGCCGCATGGTCTCGATGGGGGCCAGCAACAAGGTCAGCGGAGTGCGCAGTTCATGGCTGATATTTGCAAAAAAACGCGTCTTCACCTCATCCAGCTCTTTCAGTTTGCGATTGGCCTCCTCCAACACCTGCTTGTTGCGGTCCAGTTCAAAGCGCAAGGCAAATTCACGGTACCGTGTATCCCCGGTGTAATAACTGGAGACCACAACGATGAGTCCGGTCAAAATGAGGAAATACAAGTTGTTGAACACCAAGGCAAAATCATGCGTCGGGCCGATCAGCAACACCGCGCTGGCATACATGATCGTCACCAGCAGGGAGGCCAGGAGATTCTCAAAATAGGTCCAGGGCAGAAACAGCCCCGCACCTATCAAAACCAGGTTCAATCCGGCATAATACGGCGAAGTCACTTCATCCGAGGCATAGATCATGCCGGAGATGAAGAACGCCGGCAGCATGTACCAGAGCATCCCCAAGAACCGGTAGTTGCGATCACCGAACTCTGTATTGAACAACGCACGCACCCCCCAGACACAGACGGAGCAAAGCACGCGCAGGATAAAAAACTCCCCTACTTGATTAGGATAAACCAAATAATCCAGCGTGATGCCCGCCGGCATCAGGATCATGGCCCAAATCGCCCCGAGGCGCGAATTGCTGATTCGCACCTTCTTGTCGTACTCGGCAAAGGCCGTCTTGACGTCCTGCGGGTTCACAAGGTCAGAGAGGCTTGCGGACTTCCACAAAGATGTTCGCCCCGGTGTGATCCGCTTTCACCGACCACATCCCCTGTGGACTGTCATCCGGAATCAGATTCCCCAACTGGTTGTTGTCGCGATACACCAAGTGCCACTCAAAGATATACTCCATGATATTCTTGATAGGATTGCACGAATCTACATTCGTGGCCACCACCAGGCCGCCCGGGGCCAACTGCTCGTAGAAGATGGTCATCAACCGCTTGCAGATGCGGTCGCTCAGATAATCGAACAAGCCCGCGCAATAGATGAAATCATACTGCTGCCCCAAAGCCATCGGCTTGCCGCCTTCCTTCAGCACCTGATGCACGGATTTCTTCGTGAACTGCAAGCCGGTGAAACGCCGGAACCGGGCCTTCACCTCGTTCAGCTTCATCCCGGTGGATTCCAGGGTTTCATCATTAAAATCAAGCAGCGTCAGTTGCGCCCGGTCACAGATGTCTTCCTGCTCCAGGAAATCGTGGACCTCTTTGGCCGGGCCGCAGCCCAAGTTCAAGATCCGGCAGGGCCGCCCCAACCGGGTCACCCGGCGCGTTTCCTCGGCCAGCCGCTGGGTCAGATACTTCACACGGTTGCGATGCGCCTCGGCAGGAGCCTGAGTGAGGATGTACACATTCAGGATCTTGGCAAAGAGCGAGCTGCCCTCGTGCGGATCACGGAGAATCATGTTCACCATCTCATAATCACCCGCATAACCGAGCGGTTTTTGATAGATGCGATACATGAAGGGCGAGCATAACAGCAATGGGTGCAACTGCCGCTTCACATAGGTGCGATGGATGGGCTGAAGTTCAGTATCGATTTTCTGGGCGATGTCCTCGAACCGGACAAACAGATCGTTTACCACCGGTAACATCGGGCTGCTCAACTCGGCGATGACTTCGCGTTCCCTTCGCTGTCGGTCGCCGCCCGGATCGGAGCGGATGCTCAGTTCCACCTGCTCGAGCCAGCGGCGCAAATCTGCCAGCAAAGTCTGCATGTCCGCCACCACCACCTTGAAGTCCGGGGTCACCCGCTGGTTCTTGCCCCACTCGGTGATAAAGTCATTGAACTCGTCCCGCAACCGGTTCGGCTGGGTGGTGGAGACCAGAAAATCGACATCGACCCACGCTTCATCCAGCGTGGTTTCACAGACCAGCACGATGCCGGTGTTCACCAGGTTGCTGACGACCGCACGGCCGGAATAGACCAACCGGTCACGGATGATGATGCGGAAATCCGACAACACCTCGGACAACTGAAGAATGCTATAAGGATTGTAAACCTCGAAGACCACCAAGTAGCGGGTCAGTCGCAAGAGGGTCGCCCGCACCTCCGCTCCCTGGCTGTTACGGCAGACAATGAAGCTATCCCTTTCACGGGAAGGCTGAGTGATGATATTTTCGTTTTCCATTTGATACTGCTACGAAAGCCATCCCTAGGATTTAGGGACAACGATACAGGCATGTCACCCCCCCTTCTCGGACGGGCAATGGAATATCAAATTATAGTTAGGCCGACTACTGTTTTTTTCCCTGCAACTCAAGAACTTGCAAAATCCGTGCTGGTACGGACCCAAATCAGCGCGTCTCTTTATTCCTTAAATCCAACCTATTGTAAACCAACATAATGCAGCCAGACAGTCAGGGAGCCGCAAAACATAGCAGCCTTGAGTTCAGGCGCGTATCACCGCACTTTCCCCGTCCATTCTTCGAAGTCTGTCAGGCTTTATTTCAGTCAATTGCCTCATGTATGCCAAAAAACGTCTTGTTGGCGACTAATTTGCTTGCGCGACATATTGCTGTTTTGCGAGCTTGCCAAGCAGTTTCTCAAGACTCCGATTTACCAATCGCAGAGCATCCACCTGATTTAACAGGGCTCCTTTATTATGCCTACTCATCAAACAATGGCCCGCTTGGCCTTATTCGCCACCGGTTTGGCTTGTGTTGGCAGCGCGCATGCCGTGGCTTTCCGTTTACCGAACCAAGATCCAGAAGGGATTGCCCGCGGCAATGCCTTCGTGGCGACCGCCGACAATCCTTCCGCGATCTATTATAATCCGGCGGGTATCACGCAATTGAAAGGCCAGCAATTCCAAGCCGGCCTCTATTACGTTTCCGCCAGCACGCGCTATACATCAACCACCGGAGCCACCGCCAAGACCGACTCCAGTTTCCAGCCGGTGCCCCAGATGTATTACGTGCATGAACTGGAAGGCAAGCCGATCACCTTGGGCTTGGGTGTCTATGCGCCTTACGGGCTCTCGCTGGATTACGGTGAGAACAACCCGTTCAGCTTCATCGCGGAGTATGGCAAACTTGTCTACGTCAGCATCAACCCGGTGATCGCCTGGCAGGTCACTCCCGAACTTTCCGTGGGCATCGGCCCTTCGATAAATTATTCACAAGCCACCTTGGCCAACGCCGTGCTGCGTTTCAAAGGCGATGGAGTGGATGTCGGGTTCAATGCCGGGGTGCGCTGGCAACCGCATGAACAATGGGCTTTTGGTGCGGCATACCATTCCGCAACCAAGATCGAATACAAAGGCAACGCCGATATCTTCGATGTTTTCCGCACCCAGTCCACGGCGGATTTTCAGTTTCCCCAGTATGCGGTCGTCGGCGTTTCCTATCGCCCCACTCCGAAGTGGAACTTCGAGGTCAACCTCGACTGGACGGATTGGGATAATGTGAATCAGGCTGTGTTCCGTGATACCGCCATCGGCGACCTCCCCTTTATCTTCAATTACCGCTCCAGCTTCATGTATGAGTTCGGGGTCACGCGCAAACTGAACAATGGCTGGTTTGTGAGCGCCGGTTATTTCTACAGTGAAAACTCCAGCCCGGACGCCAATTTCAACCCCATCGTGCCCGATGCCGATCTGCATCTGGGCAGTGCCGGTTTCGGACATAAGGGAGAGCGCTGGGATTGGGTGGTCGCCTATCACTTCGGCTACGGTCCTGGCCGCACAGTCACGGGAAGTCCGGTGGTGGCCGGGCAAAGCGGCGATGGCCGCTACCGCACCTTCAACAATGCGGTGAACGTCTCCTTGAATTACAAGTTCTGAACGGAACCGACGGGCGGCTAAGACTTGCTCTGGCCGCCCAGATCCATATGGACCTCACGGATCCAGTTGTGCATCCACTTTTGCGCTGCCTCCGGACCGGTGGTCAGCTCCGGGTGCGCCTGGATGACGAGTCCCAATTGGTTTTGGTATGTCACACAACCTGACCCCAGCAACTGGCAGCGCAATACGGGCGGGGCAAACAGCCAGCCTCCGGCGCATTTCGGCTCCGTGATTTTCTTCTCCGCATCCCAGTCGCCCAGATTAGAAAAGCTGCCGATATACCACTCCGGCATCGCATTGCCGGAATCGAGCAGATATTTTTTGATGCCGTGGCTGAGTGGCAGACAAAGCTGATAGGCCTGCCAGTTCGCCCAATGCTCGCCCTTGCCCAAAGCCGCATAAATGTTGCTGTGAATATCCTGCACCGTCTCGTAGGACTTCACCTTCACGGTCACGTAACTGGTATGATTCGCCGTATCACGACCCAGATCCACCTTCCCTCGCACATTCACCGGCAGCATCCAGGGCACCACCGCGGATTGATCTTCCAAAAACGGCCGGATGGCTTTCGTCAGATGCTTGACCAGGAAAGAATTCACCGTGACACCCTGATTGCGGCACAAATGGCGGAGTGCCACCGTCTGGGCTTCATCAAAGACATGCCACGCCACCGTTGTCGGAGCTTCCGTATTGACGGTAGGTTTCGCCTGGCCGTCGAGCTTCGCCCACTTGAGCCGTTTCTTGGGCCGGACGAATTTTGGCAGTGACTGCAATATGGAAAAAGAAGAGGGCGAGGACGGATGCTTGATCTGTGGCAGACAATTGAGCGTCACGCCGCGATCACGAAAAATTTGGGCAAACCCGCCGATACCATCCACATTGATATGCTTGTGATAGATCCATTCAGGCTCCTTGGCTCCCGGAGCCACGCGGCCAAACCGGATGCCCACAAACTCGCCCAGCTCTTCCGCGGCCACAAACCACGGACTTAATGGATCGGCTGTTTTGCTCATGAAATCAGATTAAAAAGTACAGGTGTCCCCGGGAGCGCTACCCCAACGCTGTCTGAAATTTTAATGGCAAAAAAAGGCAAAGGCAAGCCATAGCCCGCCTCACGCCGATTTATCCGCAGAAATACTGAGCCCAGTCCGGCCTAGTGGCCCACGGTTGGTACCGGAAGATTCAGATTCTTCACGATCCGGCTGGTGGAATAGGCCTTGTTCAGCGTGTAGAAATGGATGCCCGGCACACCCGCACGGATCAGTTCCTGGCACTGTTCCGTGGCATAATCGATACCGAATTCTTTCGCCGCCTCGTCATTGTCGCCCAGTGGGTCCAGACGGGAGAGCAGCTTCGCTGGCAATTGCGCTCCGCACAGCGCGGTGAAACGCTTGATCTGCGAACCGCTCATCACCGGGATGATGCCCGGGATGATCGGCACCTTGACGCCCTGTTTGGTCAGGTAATCGCGAAACTCGAAGAAATCCGCATTATCAAAAAATAACTGCGTGATGACGAAGTCCGCTCCGTGGGCAATCTTGTCTTTCAAACGCTGCCAGTCCACATGCTTGCCTTCCTTGCACGCGATGTGCCCTTCCGGAAAGCCCGCCACGCCGATGGAGAATTCATTCAGCTCCTTCAAGTAAGCGACCAGTTCATAGCTGAACTCGAAACCGCCTTCCGTCTTCTTGAACTCGCCCGTGCCACCCGGTGGGTCGCCGCGCAGGGCCAAGATATTCTTGATGCCCAAGTCCTTCGCCTGTTTTAATACCGTTGCGAGCTCATCCTTGGTGCTGTTCACGCAGGTCAGGTGAGACATCGCCGTGAGCTTATGCTCACGCTGGATGCGGTCCACGATCATCAGCGTCTTGTCACGAGTGCTGCCGCCCGCACCATAGGTGACGGAGCAGTAATCGGGACGCAGGGACATCAATTCAGGGATGGTTTTCTCGAGAAGAGATGCATCGCCCTCCGCCGTCTTGGGCGGAAAGAACTCGAACGAAATGGCCGGCCGCTGCGCCTTGGCGCACGCCTTATGGATGTCCCGTATGAACTGCATTGTGCTGGTTATTATGCGCTTAACCCGCCCAAGCGCAAGGCCGGTTGCGCCAAAGCAGGCATAACACCTTGCTTGCCCTAAGCATGTAGTCACGCCATTTTGTTCCCACATGGCCCGACATCGCCTCGTCATCTTGAGTGATATTCACTATGCCGGAGCGGCGGAAAAGGCCCGCGGCAGTGATTACGAGACTCGCGCCATCACCTCCCCTGGCCAGCGCTGGCTGGTCCGCATGTGGCGGCGCCACCTCTGGCTGCGCGACCCCTTCGGCCACAATCACCAATTGGACCGCTTCCTCACCGAATGTCCGACTGCCGATTTCGTCGTGGCCAATGGTGACTATTCCTGCGACTCCGCTTTCATCGGAGTAAGTGATGCCGCCGCCTGTGCCAGTGCGGCAGAATGCCTGGGCAAACTGCGGGAACGTTTCAACAGCCAGCTTCGCACGACTATCGGCGACCATGAATTCGGCAAACGCAGCCTCGGTTCGGGTGCAGGCGGGATGAAGCTCGCCAGCCTGCACGCTACCCGGGAAACTTTGCAACTGCCCACCAGTTGGCGGATGGAACTCGGACGTTACGTCATCATCGGCATGACTTCCTCCCTCGCGGCGGTGCCTTCGCTGGCTGGTGATCAATCAACCGATGAGCATACGGGCTGGCAGGAGGAGCATCAGTGGCACATGGCCGAAGTGCGTGAACTCTTTAGAGGCATCAACTCCTCCCAGCGCATCCTGCTCTTCTGCCACGATCCCACCGCCCTGCCCTTTCTTTGGGAAGTTGAAGAGATACGAAGCCTGGCACCACAGATCGAGTGCACCATCATCGGGCATCTGCACTCGAACCTGATTTTCCGGCAGGCCAAGCTCATGGCCGGACTCCCGCCCATCCGTTTCCTCGGCCCCACCGTTACCCGCAACACCCAAGCATTGAACCGGGCACGGGTTTGGAAGCCATTCCGCGTCCAGCTCTGCCCCTCGCTGGCGGGGATGCAGTTGCTGCGGGATGGCGGATATCTGTCGATGGAACTAAGTGACGACGCCCCCATGCAAACCCGTTTTCACGGCTTGCCCTGGTGATTTCGCTGAGAACCGTCAGGCCTTAAGCTTCTTCTCCAGAATCTCGCCGACCAGATTTGGGTTCGCCTTGCCCTTGCTCAGCTTCATCACCTGCCCCTTGAGGGAGTTGATGGCGGCGACTTTACCGCCGCGATAATCCTCCACAATCTTCGGATTCGCCGCGATGACTTCATCGCAGAACTTCTCCAGCGCTCCGCTATCGCTGACCTGCGCCAGTCCTTTTTTCTCCACGATGCTCGCCGGTGTGGCACCGGTCTCAAACATCTCGGCGAACACGTCTTGCGCGATCTTGCTGCTGATCTTGCCGGATTCAACGAGGTCCAAAAGTTCCTGGAAAGATTCAGGCTGGAACTTCAGATCGTTGACGCTGAAGGGCGTTATGTCCGCTGCCTCCACACCCATCGCAGCCTGCTCGGCCACGGATTTTTCATGGGCCTCGGCCATCTTGGCGCGCAGGTTATTGATAACCCAGTTCGCCACGCCTTTCGGGTTCTTGGATTTTTTGGCAATCGGCTCGAAGTAATCACCCAAGGCCACGTCATTCTTGAAGACCTCGGCATCACCGGCGGGCAATTGATAGTCAGCGATGAAGCGTAGCTTGCGCGCCAAGGGCAATTCCACCACGCGCTTCTGGACTTCGAGCAACCAAGCTTCCGTCGGCTCGAACGGCATCAGGTCCGGGTCCGGGAAATAGCGATAATCGTGAGCGTCTTCCTTGCTGCGCATCTCTTCGGTCATGCCACTGAGATCATCCCAGCGCACCGTGGTCTGGAAGAGCTTGCCGCCCTTGGTCAGCACTTCGATCTGACGGGGAATCTCATACTCCAGCGCCTTGCGGGCTCCGCTGAAGGTGTTCATGTTCTTGATCTCGATCTTGGCACCGAGAGTTTTCTCACCTTTGGGCCGCACACTGACGTTCACATCGCAGCGCACCATCCCTTTTTCCATGTCGCAATCACTGACACCGCCGTAGGTGAGGATGTCCTTCAAGGCATTCAGATAGGCATAGGCCATTTCCGGGCTGGTGATGTCTGGCTCGGAAACGATCTCGAGCAACGGTACGCCCGCACGATTGCAATCCACGCCGCTATGGCGATCGAAATGGAAGTTCTTGCTGACGTCTTCTTCCAAGTGGGCGCGAGTGATGCGCACGCGCTGGAGGCGGCCTTCGAACTCGAACTCAACGTAGCCATTCTTCGTGGAAGGCTGGTCATACTGCGTGATTTGGTAGTTCTTCGGGACGTCCGGGTAGAAATAGTTTTTCCGGTCGAACTTGGCGCGACCGGGGATCTCGCAGTTCAACAGATAGCCCGTGAGCACCGTGAGTCGGAGGGCTTCATCGTTCGCCACCGGCAGCACCCCGGGCATGCCAAGGCAGACGGGACAGACATTGGTGTTGGGTTCCGCGCCATAGCTGTTCGCGCAACCGCACCACATCTTCGATTTCGTTTTGAGCTGGACATGTGTCTCCAACCCGATGACCGCTTCGTATTCCATGAGCGTTACTTGCTAAAAGGAGATTTTTCTTTGTGCCAGCCAGTCGCCTGTTCGTACGCATGAGCGATACGCAGGAGCGTTTCTTCACCGAACGGTTTGCCGAGCATCTGCAAACCGATGGGCAGCTTGGGCTCTTTAGTGAAACCACAAGGCAGGCTCAGACCGCAATTGCCCGCCAAGTTGCAGGAGATCGTGAAGATGTCCGAGAGATACATCTGGAGCGGATCCGCCGCCTTCTCGCCGGCTTTGAAGGCCGCTGTCGGCGTGGTCGGAGTGACGATCACATCCACCTTCTCGAATGCCTTGTCGAAATCCTGCCGGATGAGGGTGCGGACTTTTTGGGCGCGCAGATAAAACGCGTCGTAGTAACCGCTGCTCAGCACGTAGGTACCGAGGATGATGCGGCGTTTCACTTCCGGGCCGAAGCCCGCGCCACGTGTATTCTTGTAAAGTTCAGCCGGATTGCTGCCATCCACGCGCTTGCTGTAGCGGATGCCATCGAAGCGCGCCAGATTAGCGCTCGCCTCGGCCGTAGCCACGATGTAGTAGGTCGCCACGGCGTATTCCGTATGCGGCAGACTGATTTCCACCACTTCGGCGCCCATGGATTCGAGCTGCTTCACGGCAGCATCTACGGAAGCTTTCACTTCGGGATCGAGACCGCCGACCATGTATTCCTTGGCCAGACCGATCTTGAGTCCTTTGATATCCCCTGTCAGTGCGCCGCGATAATGCGGCACGGGCTGAGGGATGCTCGTGGAATCACGCAGGTCGTGCCCGCTGATGACTTCCAGCAACGTCGCGGCATCGCGCACATCCTTGGTGAACGGCCCAATCTGATCGAGCGAAGACGCAAAGGCTACGAGGCCATAACGAGAAACCCGGCCATACGTAGGCTTCAAACCCACGCAACCGCACAAAGCCGCTGGCTGACGGATGGAACCACCCGTATCCGAGCCCAAGCTGGCGATGCATTCATCCGCCGAAACGGACGCAGCCGAGCCACCGGAAGAACCACCGGGAATGCGTGAAGTATCCCAAGGATTACGCGTGGTGAAATAGGCCGAGTTCTCCGTGGAGCTGCCCATAGCGAACTCGTCCATGTTCAGGCGGCCAAAAACGATCGCTCCGGCAGCCTTCAATTTTTCCACCACCGTCGCATCATAGACGGAGGTGAAGCCTTCCAGAATCTTCGAGGCGCAACCCAGCGGTTGGCCCTTCACACTCAAAACATCCTTCATGGCGATGGGCACGCCGAGCAAAGGCTTGTCCGTGTTGTTCGCCCCGTTCGCGATAGCGGCATCAATCGCAGCAGCCTGCGTCAAGGCGTCGGTCGAGTCATAGCTCAAGAAGGCTTTCACCTGGCCGTCCACGCGCTGGATCTGGTCGAGGCAGGCTTGCGTCACCTCGCGGGCACTGGCCTCGCGACGGGACAGCTTAGCAATGACTTCAGAAATGGTCAGTCGGTTCAACATGGGAAAAGACCTAAACGTTACTCCACAATCTTCGGCACGAGGAACAGGCCCCCACCCTTGGACGGAGCATTTTTCAGCGCATCCTCATGCGGCAGCGAAGCCCGGACCTCATCAGCCCGAGTCACATTCACCAAGGGAAAGGAATGGGCCGTCGGCTCGACGCCGCTGACGTCCAATTCACCGAGCTTCTCGATGTATTGCAGGACGCCGCCGAGCTGGCTGGCGAGCTTCGCTTCCTCTTCCGGGGTAAGCGCTATGCGGGCCAGATTGGCCACGTAATGGACGTTAAAATCCGCAGACATGCGGCGAAGATTATGGAGGGGGGAAACAAGTTCCAAGCCTTTTGCGCTTAGGAAAACGATCAGCCGGGCAAGGCGGAAAGGCTTATTCCTCGTCGAACTTGCGCTTGAGCAGCGCCTCGATCTCCAGCACGGCCTGCTCGGCATCGGAGCCTTGGGCCTGGACGACGATGCGGCTGCTGGGACCCGCCGCCAGCATCATGAGGCCCATGATGCTCTTGCCGTTCACCTGCTCGCCGTCCTTCTCGACGAAGATGTCACAGTCAAACCGGTTGGCGACCTTCACGAACATGGCCGCTGGCCGTGCGTGAATGCCCAACTTGTTGATGACTGTTAGCTCTTTCGTCACCATGTCGTCTTTTTCGGATGATTTCCGCGTGCTGCTCATCTGCGGCGCTAATATGTAAGTGTCTGGGGGTGACTGCCAAGCGATTTCACAAAGATGCTCCCTTGGTCATCCGGGCGATGAGCCGTTCGTTCAATTCCTGCGCCGCGTTATGACCGGCAGCTTTTAATTGTTGTTGCAGGGCAGCAACTTCCACCAACCGGGCAATATCCCGGCCGGGTCGGACAGGAATGGTGATATGAGGCACATCGACACCTAATATTTTCACCAAGTCGTCCTCCATGCCCAGGCGATCCACATTGGGCACATCATTCCAAGTCTTCAAACTGACGATAAGATCCACCTGTTTCTCCCGGCGGATGGCCTTCACACCGAACATCTGGGCGACGTTGATGATGCCGATGCCGCGCACCTCCATATGATCCCGGGTGACCTCGGCACTGGTGCCGATGACCCGGCGGCCATCCAGCAAGGTGACCTTCGTGATGTCATCCGCCACTAGGCTGTAACCGCGCTCGATGAGGGCCAACACGCACTCGCTCTTACCGATGCCGCTCTCGCCCTTCACGATCACCCCCATGCCGAGGATGTCCACCATGCTGCCCATCTCCGTGCCACGTGGCGCGAACATCCACTCCAGCGAGATCGTCGCCAGATTGATGAACCGCATGGTGATGAGCGGCGTGCGGAAGATGGGCACATTCGCCTTCTCCGCCGCCTTCAAGAGCTGTTTATCTGGATGGATATTGCGCGAATAGACGATGCAAGGAATGCGGTAGGAAAACAGCTTTTCGTAACGCTTCTCACGTTCCTCGGACGAAAGGGACTTCAGGAACGTGGATTCCGCACTGCCGATGACCTGGATGCGTTTGCTGGCGAAATAGCGGGTAAACCCGGCCAAAGCCAGACCGGGCCGGTTCACCGTAGGTTCCTTGATGACCTTCCTCAGCCCGCTGGCGCCGGCGATGAGGCGCAAATCCAACTCGCCCCGGTGGCCGGTGTAAAACTGCTCGACGGTAACGACATCGCGATTGATTTTCTTTTCCATGATGTCTGGCGTGGCGGAGACTGCTTGCTACATGTTAAAATCGGGACCGAGGTAAATCTCGCGTGCTTTCGGGTCGTTGGCGAGAAATTCCGCCGAACCCTGCACCAGCACTTCGCCCTTGTGGATGATATAGCCGCGGTCGATGAGCTTGAGCATCTCACGCACGCTATGGTCGGTGATGAGCACGCCCAAACCCCGGTCTTTCAAGCGCTTGGTGATCTTGCTCACTTCGTACTGGGCGATGGGATCGATGCCCGCCAGCGGTTCATCCAGCAGCAGCAGCTTGGGACTGGTGACCAGCGCCCTGGTGATCTCCAAGCGGCGTTTCTCACCACCGCTGAGCTGATACGCCTTGCTCTTGGCCAGCGACGTCAGATCCAGCTCTTCGAGAAGATATTTCAGGCGCACCTTCTGTTCGTCCTTGGAGAGTTTGCACGTCTCCAGGATGGCGAGGATGTTATCCTCGACGGACAGCTTGCGAAAGACAGAGGGCTCCTGCGTGAGGTAACCGATGCCAAGACGAGCGCGCTCATGGATGGGCAGATTGGTGATCTCCTGGTCCTCGAAGATGACCTTGCCCTCATCCGGGCGAACGACGCCCACGACCATGTTAAAGGACGTGGTTTTGCCCGCGCCGTTAGGCCCCAGCAGACCAACGATCTCGCCGGGCTCCACCTTGATCGACACGCCATTGACGACGCGCCGTCGGCTGTATTCCTTCGCCAGATTTTCAGTACGCAACAGGCTCATGATCGTCACCACCCAAGAAGTCAACTGTTCCCTCTACCAATACCTTGCCTTTGTGAATGATATAACCGCGGTCAATGAAAGACAAAGCCCACCGGACCTGATGATCCGTGACCAAAACACCCAAACCACGATGTTTCAACCGTCGAAGGAGTTCTTTTGCTGCTTCTGCCTCGACAGAGTTCAGCCCGCTGAAGGGCTGGTCGAGTAGTAACAATTTGGGCTGGATAACCAGCGCGCGCAATATCTGCAAACGTCGTTTCTGCCAAGCGTTCAGCCCACCAGCCTTACTGCCAGCCACATCCGCAAGCTCAAATTCAACCAGCAACTCCTGCAGCAACGTTGCCTGCGCAAAGGCTGACAAATTCCTGACCTCCAAAACTGCGCGGATATTATCCGCCACGGTGAGGTCGCGGAACACTGCCGGTTCCTTGGTCACATAACCGATGCCACGCCGGGCACATTCGTGCACGGGCAAGCCCGTGATATCCAGCTCTTCAAACATCACCTTGCCGGCATCTGAACCAGACAATCCAGCGACCAACTCACACAAAGTGCGTTTGCCTGCGCCATTGGGCCCAAGCAACCCAACGATTTCACCGGATTCCACCTTGACCGAAACATCATCAACCGCCTTGTGGCGACCACACTGTTTCGCGAGATGCTCTGTACGCAAAAGACTCATGCGAAGCTACGGCTTGGGCTGCCCCTCGGGTGCCTTCCCTTTACTGCTGACTCCTTCAAGGCTCTTTTGATCGATCGTCATTCGATTACGACCGATGGTTTTCATGATGCCCTGGCCCCGGTCCAAGATGACTTTTTCCGCGTCCTTCAGCGTTCCGAACGAGGTCTTGATCGTCGGCTCACCGGTCAGAGTAAGGATATTGGACTGCACGTCATAGACCGCATGCTTGCCGGTGGCGGTCTTTTTTCCGTCTTTGTCCACCACGTCGATCTCCACGTTGCCCTCAGCGGTGATGACCTCCACGCGGGTGTTATTGGTGGTCATGATCACCGTCAGCAGCTCACAACGGATCTGGGTTTCCGGCGGATCTTTGACGATGACATTGCCCTTGAAGATGGCGACGTTTTTAGCGCTGGTGAATTCGAAGTAATCGCTGAAGATCTCCAGCGGCTCCTTTTTGTCGGCGGTCTGTGCCTGCACACTTAAGCCCATCAGGACGCCAAACAGCGCCACCATTAAGCCGATCCATTTCTTCATGCTTATTTCCCTTCTTTCTCAAAAAGTTTCCGGCTGATGACCGCCTTGACCTGGTTGGACAAAACCAGTTTTGAATCAGCCTGCTCATAGCGGAAGCCCACCCCCGACAGCTTCAAGTTGCCATCTCCCGTTTGCGCCTCCACTGGTTTGTCGGAAGTGGCGACCTTCAATTTCTGATCGTAGATGCTGTTGGTGGCGTTGACGATGAGGTTGGTGATCTTGACGCCCTTATCGTAACTGTAGGTCTCCGCGCGCACGCCCTTCAGCTCCGTCAATGAGCCGCCCTTGGGAGCAGCCTCCTTGGCGGTAAGCAGCGAACTTATACGGTTCTGGCTGTCATACCCCGGCAGACTGATATCCTTGCCGCGACCGCCCATCTGCGGCTGGGCACTGACCCAGAGCAGACTCAACGACAGCATACCCAGCACCAGCAGGAGCCAGGCAGGCCGTGTCCATCTGTTCAGTGGGTTCATCATTTGGAATATTCTGTCACCAGCGGCTTCCAATAGCCCTGCGCTTTCAAAATCATTTCACAGACCTCGCGTACAGCGCCTTCGCCACCGGGGACTTTCGTGACATAGTGCGCGACATCTTTGGCCTCGGCAATGGCATTTGCCACCGCCACAGCAAAACCCGCACGCTTCAAAACCGCCAAGTCCACGATGTCATCCCCCATGTAACACACCTGCTCCCAAGTGACGCCCGCCTGTTTCATCATGTCCTCGGCAGCCTGCGTCTTCGTCCCGGCCTTTTGCTGGTGCAAGTAATCGACCTTCAGATCCTTCGCGCGTTCAATGGTGGCATCGGAAGGACGGTTGGAAATCCAGCCGACTTTAAGGCCTTCCTTCTGCAAAAGACGCAGCCCGAGGCCGTCCTGGATGCTGAAGCGTTTCAGCTCCACGCCCTGCCCCATGATCACGGTGCCATCCGTCAAAACGCCATCCACATCGCAGAGAAAAAGGCGCACCGGCTTAACCCGCCGGTTGAGCGCCGCGGTCGTCAGTCTCATAATTTTGACACTTCGATTTTTCTTAGGACGAGGTGCTTTGGCCATAGGCCGGTTGCTTTGGGCTGATTTGGGCAAAAATGAATGTATCGGTCATTTCACTTCACTGCTTCCCTTACCTTTAGCAGCGTTTTCAAGATATTGGGCATATCGGCCAGCGGCACGGTGTTCGGACCATCACTTAATGCCTTGTCCGGCTCGGGGTGCGTCTCCATGAAGACACCATCCGCACCGGCGGCGACGGCACAACGGGCGAGGACGGGGGCGAACTCGCGTTGACCGGCGGACTTATCGCCACCGCCACCGGGCAATTGCACGGAGTGGGTGGCGTCAAAAATGACAGGGAAACCGAGCTGCTTCATGATGGGCATGGAGCGCATGTCGGCGACGAGGTTGTTGTAGCCGAAGGTGGTGCCGCGCTCGGTGAGCAGGAGTTTGTGGCCGCCAAATTCTCCGGCTTTCTTCACCACTTGGCTCATTTCCTTGGGCGAGAGGAACTGCCCTTTCTTCACGTTCACCACGCGACCGGTTTCCACGGCAGCTTGGATCAAATCCGTTTGGCGGCAGAGGAAGGCGGGGATCTGGAGGATATCGATCATCTTCCCAGCAAGACGCGCCTGCTCTTCCGTGTGGATGTCGGTCAGGACGGGCACGCCGAGTTTGTCGCCGATGCGGCGCAGGGTGGCCAAGCCTTCTTCGATGCCAGGTCCGCGGAAGGACTGGCCGGAGGTGCGGTTGGCCTTGTCGTAACTGGCCTTAAAAACATAGAGGATGCCGAGCCGGTCACAGGTCTTTTTCAGACTGGAACCGATCTTCAGGCAGAGCGCTTCACTCTCAATGACACAGGGACCGGAAATCAGAATGAACTTCTTTCCGGAGCTAAGCGCCTTCCACAAACTTGCGGGCGAACTCGTTGACACGCCGGGAGTTCTATCAGCGGAGGCGGGCGGTGGCAATGGTGCGTAATACTTTCGACTCTGACACTGGTCATCGGTTCACCGAGAGCGCGGGACATAGGTTTCGCCGGGAAACAGTTTTTCATAGGCTACGGCCAAGGCGGCTAAAAACCAAGGCACGGTGAATAAAGCACCCACCAGACAGCATACCAAACCGATGCACAGCATCCCGACACCCACAATCATCAGGAGGAAAAGCCTGAACCAGCGTTTGGAACTGCGTTGGAAGCTCAGCCGTAGGGCAGTCATCATGTCCACTTTCTTGTCGAGGATGAGGGGAAGGCTGAACTGAAAGAATACCAACGCGAAAATCGCCAGAAGAACAGTGAGCAGCAGACCGGCCAGAAAGGAGCCCAAGACCGAGAGTGACATGCTATACATGGCCTGTTGGGCTTCAGCCAAGGACATGCCGATCACACCCGAAGCGATCACTCCGCCAACAACGACGATAATGCCGGGGATGGCGCAAACGGCCACGATGATGTGGACCAGAATACCAGCCAGCATCAGTGGGATGAAGTCGGAGCCAAATCCGGCAAAACCATGCGCCAGATCAGGCTCACCGCTGCGCACCAATCGAACAAAGTAATAAATCAGCCCCGCATAGACGGGGCCGATGATCAGGACTGGGACGATCAAATTCAGCACAGGTATCAGGTAAACCGCCACAAAAGCGGCCACCAGCAAAACCACCGTGGCGATGCTCAAGGGCATGTGGCTCTGGAAACGCTCCCAACCCACGCTTAAACACTCGCCGATGTGCAACTCAGCAGGGGCGGACTTCACTTGCTCCGCCCACTCTTCAGGTGAAGGCGGGTAAATTGCCGATGGCAGGGCTGGAACTGTACCGGATGGAGGCGGACTGGCGGGAGCGGTTGAAACTGCGACTTTTTCATAGGGCAGCCAATCTGTCATGCCCTTGTGCCAGACGAGGGTGGAACCGAGCACGGTGCCTTGCCGGACGAGTTCGGTCAGTTGCTCAGCACTGACGGGGCCATGCTGCTGCTTATTGATCGCGTAAAACCATTCCATAGGAAACTTTCCGGCTACAGTGCTCTTACCTTGCATCAGTTGGGGGAAAACACAAAGGAAAGTGGTTACGGGTTAATGCGGAGTTTGTAACTGGCTGGACTGCGGCTGGTCCTCGGCGGACACAGCCCCGGTCCACCCGCCTGCAACACCTTGACATCCCCCGCCCGATTTCAAACACTGCCCGTTCCTATGGCCGAGCCAAAAGAGAATGTATTGATGGAAAAGATCGTGTCGCTGTGCAAGCGGCGCGGGTTTGTGTTTCAATCGTCCGAGATCTACGGAGGTATCCAGGGCTTTTGGGATTACGGTCCGCTGGGCGCGGAGCTGAAACGCAATGTGAAAGACTTGTGGTGGCGCAGCATGGTGCACCAGCGCGATGACGTCGCGGGTCTGGAAGCGACCATCATCATGGCCCCGCAGATCTGGCGCGCGTCCGGTCACGTGGACACGTTCAGCGATCCGATGTGCGATTGCTTGCTCACCAAGAAACGCTTCCGCGCGGATCAGGTGGATGAGCTGAGCGGCACGGCCTATCACTACACCGGCGCGAAGGACACCTTCTCGGGCAAGGAAAGCAACGAGCCTTACTCTGTTCTGCTCGCTCCCGGCAAGCCGCCGGAAAGCGCGCGCAAAACAGCCACGCTATTTTATCAGCAACGCGGTCTGCAGAACATCGAACTGCTCGGCGAGAACACCGAGAAGGTCGAGAAGACCACGCGCTACAATCCGGAGAACGGTGGCCTGCTCACGCCGCCAGTACCGTTCAACTTGATGTTCAAGACGTACGTGGGCCCGACGGCCACGGATGCGGACGTCGCTTATCTGCGTCCGGAGACGGCGCAGGCGATCTTTGCGCAGTTCAAGAACGTGCTGGAAACGTCCCGTCAGCAGGTGCCTTTTGGTATTGCGCAAGTCGGCAAGGCTTTTCGTAATGAGGTGACGCCGCGTAACTTCACCTTCCGCTCGCGTGAGTTCGAGCAGATGGAGTTGGAATTTTTCATCAAGCCTGACGAAGCCATCGAAGCCATCCACGGCAGTGTGGCGAAGCCGACTGGCCCGGGACATCCGGGTGAGCCGCAGCCGAACTGGGGCTGGCAGATCTGGCATCAATACTGGGTGGAAGAGCGCGTGCGGTTCTACGAGAACATCGGGATCTCGCGCGATACGCTGGGCTTTCATATCCAGACGCCGGAAGAGCTGGCGCATTATGCGCGGGCGACGACGGACATCCTGTTCAAGTTCCCCTTCAGCAAGGTGGACGAAAAAGGTGAGATGAAGGGTGAAGAGCTGGAAGGCATCGCGGCCCGTAGTGACTTCGACCTCTCGCAGCATCAACGTTTCTCGGGCAAGAGCATGGGCGTGTTCGACGAAGAGTTGCGCACAGCGTGGACCAAGCTGGATGACGCGAAGAAGGCGGACATCTCCAAACGTTATTACGAAGCACGCCTGAAGTATATGGTGAAGACAGGCGTGCCGCAGGAAAAGGCGGAGAAGGAAGCGAAAGAAAACGCCGAGGGCCTGGCGAAGGGGCAATACATCCCGCACGTCATCGAGCCGTCTGCGGGTGTGGATCGCCTCATCCTCGGTTTGATCACCAACGCTTACAGCGAATCGACCTCCACCGATGAAAAGGGCAAGAGCGAGACGCGGGTGATCATGAAGTTCCATCCGCGGGTGGCGCCTTACAAAGTCGGCGTGTTCCCGTTGCTCAAGAACAAGCCGGAGCTGGTCGCCAAGGCGAAGGAAGTCTTTAATCTGCTGCGTCCGCATGCGCTGGCCTTCTATGATGAGGCGGGTGCCATCGGCCGCCGTTATGCGCGTCAGGATGAGGCGGGTACGCCCTTCTGCGTGACGATTGATTTCGATACGCTCGGCGAGAAGCCGGAGCTGCTGAACACGGTAACGGTGCGGCATCGCGATGACGGCAAGCAGGAGCGCATGCCGATCAGCGAGTTGCTCGGCTGGTTGTTGCCGAAGGTGCGGTAAGCAGATCACTCAATATCACGGACTGCTCAACGGCGATTGCTCTGGCAATCGCCGTTTTTGCTTAATGAGTTGACGATAATCTCGCTGACAGCGGGCGGAAACCCGCTAAGGTTCCGGGTGCGGCCAGCAATGAACGCGGCCAGGAAAATCATTTGGCAAAAGCCTGAGGAACATGGCCGGAGACGAAAAAGACAAGTTGGAGGAGGGCCTGCCTTCGGTTGCCCGGCGAAGAAGCCATCGGCGGCGGCGGCGTGACCATTCACCGGCAGACCCGGCTTTTCCGGCGGCCAAGGAAAAGCGCCGGCTGTCATGGGAAGTGAAGGATACCTTCCTCATCCTGTTTGCGCTGGCGTTAGCATTTTTCCTGCCGCTGGCCATCAAGAAGCTTTTCACCCTCGTCGTCCTGCACGCCATGAAAGTGGAGCAGGCACCTTTCGGGCTTAATCTTTTGAGCACACTGGGCAGCCTCATCATCGCCATCGTGATCTTCGTCATCCTCTGCTACGCGACCCGCAAGCACCATTATGCCGTGGCCATCACCATCATGGGGGCCATGCTGGCCTTCATACTGGTCAGTTACCCGGCAGCGGAACGGCTGGCGCGGTGGAATGAGGAGCAGATCAAAGCCAAGAACAGCACCCAGCCAGTGCCCGCCAGACTGGGGCGGTAAACCAGGGTGAGTTCCAAGGCGGTGTGAATGAAGTGATAGAAATGTTTCAACACTTTGCCTCCGCTTTGGTCAAATTAGCCATGTCTCACCACATCACCCACACCTTACCGCTAATGAGGCTATTGCAGCTCCTCTTAATCAGTGGGTGGCTCCCTTCCGTTTTCGCAGCCGATATAGGCTCTGCTCTTGATGCTAGCAAAGCGACTCAATCCAGATCAGGCGCTTCCGCATCTTCGCCCCAGTCCGAGGTGGCACGGCTACGCAAGGAAGCAGATGAAGCTAAGGCAGCTTACTTAAAAACCATGCAAGCCGAAGGCGCTACGGAGGCTGCCGTTCAGAAAATGTGGGATGCGTATGGCAGCGTAGCAGACCGGAACATGCCCAGAATCCTTCAGTTCATCCGGCAGCAACCTAAGGCCGATTGGGCGTTTGATACGCTTGAATGGATGGTCTTGGAGCCTCGTAACTGCTACCAGACATACGGATATGATGCCGTCGAACTGCTAAAGTCTTTCCATGCAGACAATCCGAAAGTGGCCAAAGCCTGCAGCGTGCTGGGTTACTACTGGGTAAACCAGCCTGCGACCTATGGATTTCTACGTGCGGTTGTGGCGCAAAATCCTGACTCAACCACCTTGGGTCAGGCTCATCTTGCATTGGCCCGCAGCATCAGACATCTGGCGGAAGCCAACCAATATACCAATCTGAACGCACAACAGGAAATTGAGCTGCTTTTGGAGAAGGTCATACAAGTGTACGGAGACCAACCCGATCTGCGGCCAATAGGCTTAAGAAAAGCAGGCTCCACTCTTAAAGAGGACGCCTCCCGTGAGCTTTTTGAGATACGGCACCTTTCCATCGGTTGTCTGGCACCGGAAATAGAGGGAGAGGACGGCCACGGCAAAAAGATGAAACTGAGCGATCACCGCGGTAAAGTGACGGTGCTGGTCTTTTGGGCCTCTTGGTGCGGTCCTTGCATGGCGATGGTGCCACATGAACGTGAATTAGTAAAACGGATGCAAGGCCAGCCATTTGCCATGATCGGCGTCAATGGCGACGGAGAAAAGTCTGTGATGCTTAAGACCATGGAGAAAGAGCGTATGACCTGGCCCTCGTTCTGGAACGGACCCCAAGGTCCTTCAGGTCCCATTTCCAAAGCGTGGAACGTACAAGGCTGGCCCGAGATCTATGTTTTGGATGAGCAAGGCATCATCCGTTACAAGGAGGTGCGAGGACGTTTGTTGGACGAAGCAGTGGACACGCTCTTGGAGAAAATCAAGGCCAAGAAAAAACTACCCGCCACCCGATAAAATTTGCTCCTGATCACAGATCCAGCACCTTGTCCATGCGCTTGGCGACATCGGTGAGATAGGCCCAATCCCCTCCGGCCACTTCCGCGGCGGCCCAGCCGGTGAAGTTGATCTTCGCAAGTTCGGTGCGGACGGCGGGCCAGTTGATGCTCCCCTCGCCCAGGGGCACATTGAAACCCTTGGCCATGCCTTCGTTCATGGCCTTCTTCAGATCGTATTCTTTCACATCAAGCTTCTGCGAACGCTTGCCAAGAACTTCGGCCCAATGCTCGGCCACGCCCCAGCGCACCATGTTGCCGATGTCGAAATGGACCTGCACCCACGGGCTGCCGATCTCATCGATGAAGCGCGCCATATCAAAAGGGCTGATGAGGAAGGTGGCCCAGACATTCTCAACGAGCAGCTTGATGCCTTGTTTGGCGGCATGCGGCGCGGCGGCCTTGAGCTGGTCACGGGCCCGGTCCCACTGCGGCTGGATGGGCTGCTTGGTATCGTAGCGCGCCACGACAAGCATAGAATCGCCCCCGAGCTTTTTCGTGAGGTCGATGCCCGGCTCCAAGTTCTCCGTGCGCGCGCCCACGGTGCCATCGATGATGAGCCCCGTTTCCTTGCTCGCAGCGATCCATGCATCGACCTCATCGTCCGGCACATGGCTCAAGCTGGGCTCCACGCCCTCATAGCCGCACTCCTTGAGCTTCTGAAAAACCTCTTTCACGGGCAGATTCTTGGCCTCACGCACCATGCCCCATTTCAAAGATTTGCGGATCTTGCCGGTGAACTGGCCGGCGTGGGTGAACGAGGGCGTGGCGAGAGCCGTCGCACCGAGGGCGAGGCCGGTGGTCTGAAGGAAGGCACGGCGGTTGAGATCGGTCGTATTCATGGGTATAGGTGCATTCTGGGTGAATCAGTGGCTTTTGACAATCTTACGTAATGCGTATGGCGTGAACCGTAAGCGAGACAGTGGCCGTGCAGTGTCCTGAATCAGCACAACCGCTACTGCAGGAATGTTAATGCAGGAGTAAGAAACGTTCTCAAAACTGCAGAAATCCTTGGGAAAATAGCCGTTTTCTGTTTTTAACAAAAAGAAATCAGGGCCATGCGGGCTTAGCTCATGCTGCCATTACACTCGGCTTAACGAATAATTGAGCGAGATATTTTGCGCTGAGAGCAGACACGGCTCTGCTGGCAAGGCTTGTGCTAAACAATCTGTTAGCCGTGGCTGTCCCAAATCGGCGGTAAAAAGGCAGGACAGTACCGGCAACGAGTTGATACTCCCTATGAAAATCCAGATCCGGCAACAACCGCAGGAAAACGGCTCCGTATTGGCCGGGGTGCTCATCATCAGCTTTATGTTGGGCTTCATGTTGGCGGCTTATCTTAGTCTGGTGAGCGCACAGCACCAGTCCGTGACGCGTTCGCAAGTGTGGAACACGTGTGTGCCCGTGATGGAAGCGGGCGTAGAAGAAGCCCTGGCGCATCTGTACCAGACGAAGGGCACCAATCTCGTCTCCAACGGCTGGACCGCCACAAATGCCGGCTGCTTCAAGGTGCGGACGGTGGGTGAAGGCTCCGCCCTGGTGATCATCTCCAACAACGGCACGTTCCCGGTGATCTACGCCACCGCAAACCTGCGGGCACCCATCCGCGACAACATGATGATCAGCCGCAAGGTGATGGTGGAGACGCGCAAAGACGGGCTTTTCGCCAAGGGTTTGGTGGCCAAGGGGCAGATCACACTGAACGGCAACAATATCCTCGTGGACAGTTTTGACTCGGCGGATCCGAGTTACAGTTCCAACGGGCTGTACGTCGTCAGCCGTCGCAAGGACAATGGCGATGTGGCCACGAACTCGGGGTTGGTGAATTCACTTTCCTCCGGCAATGCGAACATCTACGGCCATGTCTCCACCGGTCCCGGCGGCTCAGTGGGCATCGGCAACAACGGGGCAATCGGCGACCTGGCCTGGCAGGCCTCCGGCGTGGATGGCATACAGCCGGGCTATTTTTCGGATGACATGAATGTGTCCTTCCCGGACGTGGCCCTGCCCTTCAACACCGGTTTCACCCCGGGCAATGCCACGGGCTACCAGTATGTCATCGACTCCAGCGGGGACTACCGCGTGCCCAGCCTGACGGGCAGTCTGCTGGTGAAAAGCAACGTGCAGGCACGGTTGATTGTGGACACAGAGATAAACCTGACCGGGCAGGACAAGATAACCATCCAGCCGGGCGCTTCCCTCAATCTCTACATGGCGGGAACGGTGGCCAAGATCGGCGGCAATGGCGTGGTCAACCAAGGTGGCAATGCGACGAACTTCTTCTATTGGGGCAGCACCGCCAACACTTCCCTGGCGGTTAATGGCAACGGCTCGTTCACGGGCGTCATCTACGCCCCGAATGCGTCGTTCACGATGAATGGCGGCGGCAGCAGCACACTGGAAGATGTAACTGGGGCGAGCGTATCCAAGACGGTGCAGATGAATGGTAATTTCAATTTCCATTACGACGAGAATCTGGGGCGACTTGACCTGAACCGGGGATTCATTGTGACGTCGTGGAAGGAGATCTAGGAAGGGGCGAGATCCGAAATCAGAAGGACGAAGGGGAAAATGCGTCGCGTTATATGCAGTTACGCGTTTTGAAGCTTTTGCAATTTGGACGGAGACAAAGACTTGGAGGAAATCGTTCTTGCGGAGCGAAAAATCTTTGACGAATTGCGCTCTGAGGAGGACTATTTCTACGTCTGGTCAAGGAGCAGATGGAGCGAGAGTCGGTGACTCAGCGAGAATTCCCTGCCCCTACTAACTGAACAGAAGATATTATTGGATTGGAGGAGTTATGGGAGAAGGAGAGAATGAGGGAGTTGAGGAATCGAGGGGATGGGATTCGGCGGACGCCCGGCAGTTTTTCACACTCAGTCAGGGACGGGGTGGAACCCGTCCTTACCGGGATAGGGTGAAGAACTTGGTGGAGGTGGTTAAAAACTCTTTTCCCAGTCGCATTTTGAGGCAATATTTTGGACGTAGCATCCGTCTATTAGATTTGTATGTGGCGTAACAGCAGAATCATGGCTTGGGTAAGGCGCGGCGCAGTCCTGTCCGCAGGAGCGCTGTCGTGGGGTATTTCGGCACAGGCCGCCGAGGACCCGAAGGGCATCGAGTTTTTCGAGAACAAGGTGCGTCCTTTGCTCGTGGACCGCTGTTTTGAGTGCCATTCCACCGCCAAAAAGATCAAGGGCGGGCTCTCGTTGGATTCCAAGGAGGCCATCCTCAAGGGCGGCGATACGGGCACCAGCCTGGTGCCGGGCAATCCGGATGCCAGCCTGCTGATCAAAGCGGTGCGCTATCACGACGAGAACCTCCAGATGCCGCCGAAGAAGAAGCTGGAGGACGCGCAGATCAAGGATCTCGAAGCCTGGGTGAAGATGGGTGCGCCCGATCCGCGCACGGCAGCAGCGGGCAAACTGAACCCCTTTGATGCCATCATGGCGGAGGGCAAGAAGCATTGGGCCTTCCAACCGGTCAAGAAGCCGGCGCAACCGGCGGTGAAGAATGAGAAATGGGTGAAGTCCCCCATCGATGCCTTCGTGCTGGCGAAGCTGGAATCCAAGGGCATGCAGCCTTCCGTCCCGGCGGACAAGCGCACGCTCATCCGGCGCGCGTACTTTGATCTCACGGGTTTGCCGCCGACGCCGGAAGAAGTCTCGGCGTTCCTGGCGGACCGTTCGCCGGATGCTTACGAGAAGCTCATCGACAAGTTGCTCGCCTCACCCCGCTACGGAGAGCGCTGGGGCCGTCATTGGCTCGATGTGGCGCGCTATGCGGACACAAAGGGCTATCTCGCAGGTGGTGTGGAGCGGCGCTTTGGTTACTCCTATACGTACCGCGATTATGTCGTGCGCGCTTTCAATGAAGACATTCCCTATGATCGCTTCATCAAGGAACAGATCGCAGCGGATCATCTCGCCACGGGCGAGGACAAGCGTTCCTTGGCGGCGATGGGTTTCCTGACGTTGGGGCGGCAGTTCCTTGGGAACCAGAATGATATCATCGATGATCGCATCGACCTGGTGACGCGCGGGCTCATGGGGGTGACGGTGGCCTGTGCCCGGTGCCATGACCATAAGTTCGATCCGGTGCCGACGAAGGATTACTACTCGCTCTACGGCATCTTCGCGAGCAGCACGGAACCGGCCGACAAACCGTTATTGGGCACTACGCCAGACGCGAAAGACCACGAAGCCTATCTGGCGGAACACAAGAAACTGGAGCAAAAGCTGGAAGATTTCCGGGCGGAAGAAGTGCGCAAGCAGATGGCCGAGATCCGGCGGCGCACGGGCGACTATCTGAAGACGGCCATCGAAACCAAAGTGATGACAGACAAAGGTGCGGCCACCAAACTCATCCAAGAGCGCAAGCTGGAGCGCGATGTGGTGGAAGCCTGGGTGAAGGAGCTGGACACGCTCAAGCAGAAGCACGACGAGGTGTTCACGCCTTTCGCGCAACTGGCCGCCCTGCCCGCCAATGAATTTGCCGCCAAGGCCAAGCCCATCATCGATGCGCTCGGCAATGATGCGGCGAAACCCATCCACCCGCTCATCCGCAACGCACTGAAAGGCCGCACCATCACTTCGCTGAAAGATGTGGCGGATCGTTACAACGAGACGTTCGCGGGCATCGAAAACAAGTTCCAGGAGCTTTACACCGCCGCGAAGAAGAAGAATGAAGCGTTGCCTACAGGGTTGCGGGATTCGCAGGAGAACACGTTGCGCAATGTATTGCTGGAGGACAAGTCACCCTCTTTCGTCGCCGAGGCGAAGCATGACATCCTGCTGGATGGCGCGCGGCCGAAGCTGCGGGAATTGAAGGCGGACATCGACCGACTGGATGCCGTTCATCCGGGTGCCCCGGCCCGCGCAATGGCGATGGTGGACAAGGACAAGCCGATGAACCCCGTGGTGTTCATCCGCGGCAGCCCGGGCAATCGCGGCCCTCAAGTGCCGCGGCAATTCCTGGAAGTGCTCTCGAAAACGGACCGCAAGCCGTTCGAGAAAGGCAGCGGCCGGCTGGAACTGGCGGAAGCCATCGCCAGCAAAGACAATCCGCTCACCGCGCGTGTGCTGGCGAACCGTTTCTGGATGCTGCACTTCGGTAATCCACTGGTGCGCACGACCTCGGACTTTGGCGTGCGCTCCGATCCGCCTACGCATCCGGAATTGCTGGATTTCCTCGCGGCCTATTTCATGGAGAACGGCTGGTCCATGAAGAAACTGCACAAGTTGATGATGATCTCTTCAGCTTACATGCAGAGCAGCGATGCGGACCCGGCTTTGGCCGCCAAGTATTCCCAAGTGGACGCCACCAACCTTCTGCTCTGGAAGATGAACCGGCAACGGCTGGACTTCGAGTCCATGCGCGACACCATCCTTTCCATCAGCGGCAAGCTTGACCTGAAGGAAGGCGGCCTGCCAGTGGAACTCACGAGCACACCCTTCACCGGACGTCGCACGGTGTACGGCTTCATTGACCGCCAGAACCTGCCGGGCATGTTCCGCGCGTTCGATTTCGCGAACCCCGACGTCTCCACGCCGCAGCGCTTTACCACCACCGTGCCCCAGCAGGCATTGTTCTTCCTGAACAGCCCCTTTATCGCAGATCAGGCGAAGAACCTGATGGACCGCAAGGAAATGGCCGCCGCCAAGAGTGACGATGAGCGTGTGAAGGCATTGTACGCCCTCGCCTTCCAGCGGCTGCCGAGCCGTGATGAGGTGGACATGGCCAAGCGTTACGTGGCCGAACAAGGTTCGCAGAAGGACGTCTCGAACGAGCCGGTGTGGCAGTATGGCTATGGCGAGATTGATGAAGCGACGAAGAAGGTAAAGAACTTCACGAAGCTGGCGCATTTCACTGGCGATGCGTGGCAGGGCGGCGAGAAATTCCCTCACGAGAAGTTCAGCTACCTGCGGCTGACCGCTGATGGCGGGCATGCTGGCAATGCGCCTTTGCATACGGCCATCCGCCGCTGGGTGGCACCGCAAACGGGAACCGTCGAGATTCAAGGCGCCTTGGAGCATAAGAACAAGCAAGGCAACGGGCTCTTGGGCATGATCATCTCCAGCAGCAAAGGTCTCTTGAAGGAAGGCGTGGCCCAGAATGCGAAAGCGGACATGAAGGTGGAGAAGCTGGAAGTGAAAGCCGGTGACATCATCGACTTCGTGGCCGACAGCCGGAAGGATACGAACTCGGACTCCTTCAACTGGGCACCCAAGGTCATCTACACGGCGGGCGAAGGCGGCATGCCGGTTTACGGCAAGAAAGAGTGGAGCGCGAAGGGTGATTTCGGCAAGGAAGTGGCGCCCCAACGCTTGGATGCCTGGGAGAAATATGCCCAGATCGTGCTGCTCTCAAATGAGGTCGTGTTCGTGGATTGATTGATGCACGCTTGTCTATGGGGTTGGAAGGCATTAGGGTGAAGCATCATTGAAAAAGACCGGTCGCACTGAAATCCCTCGCAAGGCGGTTTACCGCCTCTCACTCTACCTGCGTTGTTTGCAACGGCTTAAGAGCAACGGTATCCATACCGTCTCCAGCGAGGCATTGTCTTCCGCCGCTGGTGTGAAATCCACCCAACTCCGCAAGGACCTCACCTATTTCGGCCAGTTCGGCACGCGCGGTCTGGGTTATGACGTGGATCAACTTGGCAAGATGATTTCCGATCTGTTGGGCACCAACAGCCTCCAGCCCGTGGTGCTCGTAGGTGTCGGCAACCTTGGGCTCGCCCTACTCTCCTACCGCGGCTTTGAGCAGGAAGGTTTTGAGATCGTGGCGGCTTTCGATGTCGATGCCGATCGCAAGCGGAACAAGAAGATCGAGCAGCCCATCATGCCGATGGAGCAGCTTCCGGAGTTTGTCCATTCGCACGCGGTGAAGATGGCCATCCTGACGGTCCCTACCATAGTAGCTCAGGAAGTCACCAACGAACTCGTCCGCACGGGGATTACCGGCATCCTGAATTTCGCCCCCATTGTCTTGCAGGTTCCCGAAGATGTGATGGTCAATAACGTTAATTTGGCCATCGAACTGGAGAATCTAAGTTACTTCATCCAAAACTGAAGAACTCCCCTCGCCCTTAAAGCGTCCGCGTCAAGGCCACGATATACCGCTGGAACCGGGCGCTATCCTCCTGCTTCTCCAAGTTCACATAGATCTGGTGCAAGTTCGAGCAGATGCGGATTAGTATCCGCCGCGCACTCACCGGGTCCAGCAGGCGTTCCTGATAGCTATGCCCGCTCATGACCAGATGCTTCACGCACTCCGCCTTCGTCCAGAACCGCCCGCCATTGTAGGCATCGATGAAAATCTCCTCTTTGGACGACTGGAACCGGCACACAAAATGCCCTGGCATCCCGATTCCCGCCACCGGTAACCGCAACCGCCGCGCAATGAAGAGGTAAACCAGGCACAAACTGATAGGATTGCCCAAGCGGTTGTTCAGCACCAGGTTCAGGTAGCTGTTCTTGGGGTCGTAGTAGTCCCTGTCATTCCCCTTGAACCCCATGTCTTTGAAGAGGAACTTGTTGATCTCCCCCAGAATCACTATTGGTTCCGCCCCAAAATCGATCCGCATCATCAAATCCCCGGCGATATCGTCCAAAACCGCCTGGTAACCGGCGATATTGATGTCCGGATATTCCGTCTGGGCGAGCAGCCAGCACGCTTGTTCCACGCTGAAGTGTTCCCCATGACTCAGACAAAAGGCCAGAAAACGGTTGTCCGCCGCCTGTTTATCGAAATGTTGAACGATTTCCTTGGTTCGCCGCCTGACAATCGGGTCGCTGTGGAGGGCGTATTGCTTAAGCCAATCCTTGCTTTGCACCCCTTCGGCCATGATTTTCTGCCGGATGGTGTGGTAAATGCCCGGATCATCGTCCGCTAGCAGGGTCACGAGCGCCTCGCGCTGACTGGCCGTCAGCGGCTGCAGAGCCTGACCTGGAGACGGGGGACTCATCTATTACCTCTGACGTCTGATACTCCCACCTATTCGATACGATTTCAACGTCGCCAAAAAAGGTTTAGGCCTTCGGCCCGCCTTATGCTTATCTGCTTTCGGGACTGCTGTCTGGTAAGACGCACCGGCCCGGCTCAGGGGTGTTCCCGGAAGCCTGTCGGAAATCAGCCACCATGCTCATACGATAACACTAACACCGCCAGCCAGGAACAGTTACGCTCAGAAAGTCGCGCTAGGGCGTAAAAATCTTTTGCACAGAAAAACGATTTTGCTACGTTCCCTGCGCTTGGCGACAAGCTGATTCGAAAACGAAATGTATCCGAACATACCGAACTCACTGTACGACGCGAAAAACGAGCACGATGCCTGCGGCGTTGGTTTCATCGCTAACATCAATGGCAAGCAGGAACATCGCATCCTCGAATACGCCATTCAGGCCCTCTGCAACTTGGCCCACCGGGGTGCCTTGGACGCTGACGCCAAGACCGGCGACGGCGCTGGCGTCCTGACCCAACTCCCCCGTGCCCTCTTCCGCCGCGAGGTGGAGAAGCTCGGTGGTAAGTTGATGAATGACAGCGACTTGGCAGTCGGCTTTCTCTTCCTGCCGCGCGGCAACAAGTATCAGATCAGCAACTGCCACCGCCTCGTCGAGGAAGCGTGCACCCAGTTCGGCATCCATATCTTTGGCTGGCGATCAGTGCCCACTAATACCCGCTGTCTGGGGGACAAGGCCCGTGAAACGCTGCCTGAGATGCAGCAGATTTTGCTCGGTCGTACGGGCGGCTGGAGCGATGACGAATTCGAGCGCCGACTGTACCTCGCCCGTAACATGGCCGAACGCCGCGCCCAAGAAGAGAAAATCGACGCCTTTTACATCCCCTCCTTCTCCTCGCGCACCATCGTTTACAAGGGCTTGTTCAACGCCCCGCAGTTGCCGAAGTTCTTCACCGACCTGAAGGATCCCGTGTACGTGACTTCGCTGGCCATCTACCACCAGCGCTATTCCACGAACACGTTCCCGAACTGGCAACTCGCCCATCCGTTCCGCACCTTGGCACACAACGGCGAGATCAACACCCTCTTGGGCAACAAGAACTGGACCCGCGCCCGCGAGCGCGAACTCACCTCTGAACTCTGGGGCGAGAACATCGAATACCTCAAACCCATCATCCAGCCGGGCGGTTCCGACTCCTCCGCGCTCGATAATGCCTTGGAACTGCTCGAACTCAGCGGCCGCAGCATCCTGCACAGCATGATGATGCTCGCCCCCGAGGCTTGGGAAAAGTCCAAGGACGTGAAACCCGAGGT
Source organism: uncultured Verrucomicrobiota bacterium (assembly GCA_964589735.1). GTDB lineage: Bacteria > Verrucomicrobiota > Verrucomicrobiia > Limisphaerales > JAEYXS01 > JAEYXS01. The sequence goes on from CAZPUL010000005.1 coordinate 113,134, forward strand.
CAAAGGCTTCTACCGCTATCACGCCAGCCTCAATGAACCATGGGACGGCCCTTCAGCCGTCGTGTTCAGCGATGGAAAAGTTGTCGGTGCCGCTTTGGACCGCAATGGTCTGCGCCCGGCCCGCTATAAGATTTACGAGGACGGCCTCATCGTCATGGGCTCGGAAGCGGGCGTCGTGCCATTGGATGAGAAGAAAGTCGTCCGCAAAGGCCGTCTCGGGCCCGGTCGCATCATCGCGATCGACCTTCAGGCCGGCAAGTTCATGGAAAATGACGAGGTCAAAACGCTCGTCGCCTCCAAGCAGCCCTATGGTCAATGGTGCGAGCAAAACCTCTTTTCGCTCGCCAGCCATGCCAGGCCGTTCAGCGAGAACCATAACCCGGTCAACCTGATCGACCTCACCCTGCAGGAAATCACCTTCGGATGGGATAGCGAGGAGCTGCAGACCATCCTTAAACCCATGGCCACGGAAGGCATCGAAGCCATCGGCTCCATGGGGGATGACACCCCGCTGGCCGTGCTCTCCCGCAAGCCCAAGCTGCTCTATCCTTATTTCCGCCAGTTGTTCGCGCAGGTCACGAACCCGCCGATCGACTCCATCCGCGAGAAGATTGTCATGTCCCTCGCCACCGCCATGGGCCACAAACGCTCCTGGCTCACGGAAACCCCCGAGCACGTCAAGCAGATCGAACTGGACAGCCCGTTCCTGCTGGAATACGAGCTGGAGGCCCTCAAGAACATCCCGGATCCGGCCTTCAACTGCGAGACGCTTTACTGCCATTTCAACGCCCAAAAAGGCCCGGATGATCTGGACTCCGCCCTGAGCGCCATCTGCGCCCGTGCTTCCCAGGCCATCGACGAAGGCAAGTGCATCCTCATCCTGAGCGATCGCGGCACGAATGCTGAACGTGTCCCTGTCCCGATGCTCCTGGCCGTCGGTGCCGTGCACCATCACCTCATCCGCGAAGGCAAGCGCATGCGCGTTTCCATCGTCTGCGAAACGGGTGAAGCGCGTGACGTCCATCACTTCGCCACCTTGATCGGTTACGGCGCATCCGCCATCAATCCCTATGTGGCCATCGACATCATCCGCCAGTCCATCGGCAGCGGTGAATGGCCTGACATCACGGTGGAAAAGGCGGTGTCCAATTACCGCAAGTCCATCGAGAGCGGCATCCTGAAGATCATGTCCAAGATGGGCATCTCGACCATCGCGAGCTATCGCGGCGGCCAGATCTTCGAAGCCATCGGTGTTTCTCAGGACGTCATCGACCGGTGCTTCTTCGGTACCACCTCCCTGATTGGTGGCATCTCTCTGAAGCAGATCGCCGAAGATGCCCTCCGCCGTCACCAAAGCGCCTATGCCAACCCGGAAACCGCCGTGCTGGACGAAGGCGGCAATTACAAGGTTCTCAGCGGCGGCCGCGGGGAATACCACGCCTTCAACAAGCAAGTGGTGCAGACGCTCCACCGCTTCCTCAAGGAAGGCAAACGGGAGGAATACCTCAAGTTTGTCGAGACCGTCCAGGGGCGCGACCCGGTTTCCCCGCGTGACCTGCTCCAGTTCAAGCCCGGCACGCCCATCCCGCTGGATGAGGTGGAGCCGATCGAGAACATCCGCACCCGCTTCACCACGGCTGGCATGAGCTTGGGTGCCCTTTCGGTCGAGGCGCACGAATGCCTGGCCATCGCCATGAACAGCATCGGCGGCAAGTCCAACTCCGGCGAAGGCGGTGAGGACAATGCCCGTTACACCGTCCGCGAGAACGGCGACAACGCCAACTCCGCGATCAAGCAGGTGGCCTCCGGCCGCTTCGGTGTGACGCCGGAATATCTGGCGAGCGCACAGGAGATTGAGATCAAGATGGCGCAGGGCGCGAAGCCCGGCGAAGGCGGCCAGTTGCCGGGACACAAGGTGTCCCCGCTCATCGCCAAGCTGCGTCATAGCACGCCCGGCGTGCCGCTCATCTCGCCGCCGCCGCACCATGACATCTACTCCATCGAAGACTTGTCGCAGTTGATCTACGACCTCAAGCAGGTCAATCCGCGCGCCAAGGTCTGCGTGAAGCTGGTGGCTGAATCCGGTGTCGGCACGATCGCCGCCGGTGTGGCCAAGGCCTATGCGGACGTCGTCCTCATCAGCGGTCACGATGGCGGCACGGGCGCTTCCCCGCTCAGCTCCATCAAGTATGCTGGCAGCCCGTTCGAACTCGGTCTGGCTGAAGCTCACCAGACACTCATGCTGAATGACCTGCGCTCCCGTGTGGTGCTCCGCACGGACGGCGGCTTGAAGACCGGGCATGACATCGTCATGGCGGCCATCCTCGGCGGTGAAGAGTATAACTTCGGCACCGGTGCTCTCGTGGCGGCTGGCTGCGCGATGTTCCGCGTCTGCCATCTGAACACCTGCCCGGTCGGTGTCGCCACCCAGGAAGACAAGCTCCGCCTCAAGTTCCGCGGCAAACCTGAGAACGTAGTCGCCTATTTCAACGGCGTCGCCCAAGAAGTTCGCGAGATCCTCGCGCAACTCGGCTTCAAGACCTTGAACGACATCATCGGCCGCACGGACCTCATTGAGCGCAAGCCCGTGGAGAGCTTCCCGGCGGAAGTGCAGGGCAAGATAGCGAGCCTGAATCTGGACCGCCTGCTCTATCAGGTGGACCCGACCGGTTCCGCCACGCGTATCCACACCCGCGAGCGCAACGAACGCTTCGGCGACAGCCCGCTGGATTCCAAGATCATGCACGACGCCAAGCGCGCGTTGAATGGCAAGGGGTCCGTGAAGCTTAACTACAAGCTTAACAACACCAACCGGAATGTCGGCACCATGGTTTCCGGCGAGATCGGCTACACCTACGGCGACAAGGGTCTGCCGGCCGGCTCCATCGACGTGACGTTGACAGGCAGCGCGGGCCAGAGCTTCGGTACGTTCCTCGCGAACGGCATCAAGATGAAGCTCATCGGCGAGGCCAACGACTACGTTGGCAAGGGTATGAACGGCGGCGAGATCATCATCCGCCCGCCCGATGGCTGCCAGTTCGACTGGGCTGAGAACCAGATCATCGGCAACACGGTGATGTACGGCTCCACCGGTGGCATACTCTTTGCCGCTGGCCGCGCCGGTGAACGTTTCTGCGTCCGCAACTCCGGCGGCACTGCCGTCGTGGAAGGCGTCGGCGATCACGGTTGCGAATACATGACCGGCGGCACGGTGGTCATCCTCGGTCGCACCGGTCGCAACTTTGGCGCCGGTATGAGCGGCGGCATCGCCTACGTCTATGATGTGGACGGCCAGTTTGCCCACCGCTTCAACGACCAGATGGTGGGCATCGAACGCCTCGACAACGAGGAAGAGATCAAGGCCCTCCAAGGCCTCATCTATCAGCACCTCGAGAAGACCGAGTCGCCGCGGGCGAACGAACTCCTTAAGAACTGGAAAGATGCGCTCGGCAAGATCTGGCGTATCGTCCCGCATCCGGCCAAGGCCCCTCCGGGTGCCCCTCCGGTCCACGAACCGGAGACGAAACCGTCACCGGCACCAGTGATGCCCAAAGGTGGCTACTAAGATTCACCAACCGGCAGAGGCAACTCTGCCGGTTTTTTCTTTTTGGAGCGCGGTATTTATGCCGTCTCAATGCCACATGGAACTCGGTCTTCGGAATGCTCAGGGTGCAGCTTGTGAACAGTGCCTTTTGCCACCTTCATTTTGTTGACTCGACTAACGCCCGTTTCAGTGCTTAATTAGTCCTAACTTCAGGCGATGGAGAATTTATGGAAATAACACGTCAACTCGCCCTCTTCCTCGACAACACTCCCGGCATGCTCGCCCAGGTCTGCGATGTTTTGGCTGCCGAAAAGATCAACATCTACGCCATCAGCACCAGCGATACCGTGGATCACTCGGTCATCCGCATGGTCGTCAGTGATACGGACCGGGCGTTGAAGGTGTTTGAAGAGCACAGCACCCTCGTCATCGATGATGAAGTTCTGATGATCGAAGGCGGCAACAAGCCAGGCTCGCTCGCAGACATCTCCCGCAAGCTGGCTGCCGCCAAGATCAACATCGAATACTGCTATTGTGCCACTAGCCCCTCGGCCAAGAAAGGCCTGCTCATCGCCCGCGTTTCCAACGCCAAAAAGGCGCTGAAAGTCCTTAACAGCTAGCCTCGTGCCCGCACATCCCCTGCTCTGCGAGATCAACACCCGTTGCCGGCTCACGGAGCTGTCCCGGCAATTGGGTCGCCCTGCCACGCTGCAGGATATCCCTGATTCCGAGCTCCAGAGCTGGCAAACGCTGGGCTTCTCCCACATCTGGCTCATGGGCGTCTGGCCCAATGGCCCGTGCGTGCGCGCGCACGGCCTGCAACAACCCACCCTGCTCCAGCGCTATCGCGAGCTGTTGCCTGACTGGACCGAAGCCGATGTCGGCGGCTCCCCCTACGGCATCAGCGCATACACACCCGACCCGCTTATCGGCGGAGTTTCAGCACTCACTGAGTTCCGCGCACGACTGCACACTCTCGGCCTCCGTCTCATCCTCGATTTCATTCCGAACCACATCGGCCTCGATCACCCGTGGATTCAGCACCGCCCCGATCTGCTCATCCATAGCACAAAAAAGCAGCCCGGCTTTTTCCTCGCTACGCACAACGGCAAGAAACTCTGGATCGCCCACGGCAAAGATCCCTACTTCGATCCATGGACCGATACCGCGCAACTAGACCATCGCAATCCCACCACGCGTCACGAACTAATCAAAGAACTGCTGAAGGTCAGCCAGCTCTGCGATGGCGTACGTTGCGACATGGCCATGCTCGTGCTGAACGACATTTTCACTGAGACATGGAAGCAACGCTCCCCCGGTGTCCTGCCTTTGCCCACGGAATTCTGGACTGACGCCATCACCCGTGTTCGCCAGCAACATCCCGATTTCCTCTTCCTGGCCGAAGCCTACTGGGGCCGTGAAGCGCAGTTGCAACACCTCGGTTTCGACTACACCTACGACAAATCGTTTCTCGATCATCTGGCTCATCAGCACACGGATAAGCTGCAAGCGCACCTCCATCACAAGCATACGGACCAAACTCGCGCTACCCGTTTCCTCGAAAACCACGACGAGCCACGCATCGCTGCGCAATTGGAGGTGCCTGCCCAAAAGGCCGCTGCGCTTCTCTGGCTCGCTCTGCCCGGCATGAAGCTCCTCTACGAAGGCCAGATGGATGGCCAGCGCGCGCATCTGCCCGTTCAACTCTGGCGTCGTCCGGTTGAACTCGCGAACGAGCTGCTGCGGGCTTTCTATCAACAGCTCTTTTCCCTGCGCCAATCAGCATCCCTGAAAGAAGGCACCCATCGCCTTCCTGAATCTCTACCCGCCTGGCCTGGCAATCCCTCGCACCAAAACCTCTTCGCCATCACGTGGCAGAACCGCCCTGAAGAATTCGAACTCATCGTGGTGAACTACGCCTCCCATCGCAGCCAATGCCGCGTACGTCTGGATAAAGAAATCTCCACCGCAGCTCAGTGGACTCTGCGAGACCGCCTAGGAACCGAACTCCACCACCGCACCCGCGAAGAAATCTTACGCGATGGCCTCTATCTGGATCTAGCCGCCTGGGGCACTCAATGGTTTCAGGCCCGTTAAATTGGTTAAATCGTGAAACCGTTAAATCGAGTTACGATGTAACTCTTTTAACCTTTTTAACGAATCACCCTTTATTAAACACCCGATGATGCACGCGACTGGCCTTTTCCCGCGTCTTCCAGCCCTTCTGCCGCTTCACTTCCTTGAGAAACTTCTGTTCCTTGCTGAGCTTGATGTAGCTCTGATACCGCTCCTCATTGATTGTTCCCGCCGTGCGCGCGTCCAGCACCGCACACTTCTTTTCCTTCGTGTGCGTGCAATCGCGGAAATGACAGCCCACCGCTAGGGAATCGATGTCCTCAAACGCACGGTTCAAACCCTCATCCGCCAGCCAGATATAAAACTCCCGCATCCCCGGCGTATCAATCACAAGGCCGCCTTGCGGTAACGGAATCAATTCCCGCCATGTCGTAGTATGCCTCCCCTTGGAATCTTCATCCCGCACATCGCCCACTGGCAGCACGTCCTCTCCATAAATATCATTGATCAAGGTGGATTTGCCCACGCCGGAGGTTCCGAAGAAAACCACCGTGTCCTGCTTGCCGATCAGTTTTTGGATGGCCTTGATGCCTTTGCCCGTGATGGCACAGGTCGTGAGCACCGGAGCATCTCCTGCCGTCTTCTTCGCCTCCGCCACGCACGCCTTCACGTCATCGCACAGGTCCAGCTTGTTCAGCACAATCACCGGCTCTGCTCCGCCTTCGCGCACCATCACCAACATACGCTCCAGCCGCGGGATGTTGAACGTCTGGTCCAGCGCCTGCACCACGAACGCCCGGTCGATATTCGTCACCAGAATCTGCTCCTGCACATCTCGCCCTGTCAGCTTCCGTGAAAGCGATGACTTGCGCGGCATCACCTCATGAATGGTCGCCTTGCCCTCTGCCAGCAATTCTTTGACGACCACCCAATCCCCCACCTTCGGCAGATTAGATGGATTCTTGGATTCATGCAGGATCTTGCCCGAGCATTGCCCCGTCAGCGGCCCGCTCTCGGCATACAGGCGGAAGTAATGCTTGTCCTCGATGGCCACCCGCGCCGGGAAAAAGCCCTGCGCACGATGCGGTGCGAACTGTTTTTCCAGTTCCTCAGTCCAGCCCAATTGTTCCAAACTTAACTTCATTCAGCAGCCATACAGGCAATAATCCGTTCATTGTAACCAAGTGCTCGCGTAAAACGCAAACTAACCCGCTGCATGCGTCCTTGCAATCAAACCAGTCACCCATTCGTCACGAATCAAGAGTTGCACTATCTTCCCTCAGCCTCAAACATGCCCCCGTAGTAAGCCATGAGTAGCAATACCTTAAACGAACCGCCCAAAGCCCACGCCGACGCCGCGCCCTTGCCCCCCGTGGTCAAGCCGCGCAAGAGCGCCTTCAAGCTGCTCGGCGAGGTGCTGGACAACGGCGGCCCTGGCTACCTGCAATTCGCCATCACGAACATCTGCAATGCCGATTGCGGCTTCTGCGGCTTCGCCCGCTCCAAGTTCGACCCAAAAGCCCGCCGCAGTGTCACGCTGAAGGAAGCTCAGGACGTCATCGACCTCTCGGTGAAGAATCACATCGGTTACCTCCTTTTCGTCGGTGGTGAACCCATGGTCCATCGCGATCTGCGTGCCATGGTCCGCTATGCCGCCGAACGCGGCATCCACCCGATGATCTGCACGAACGGCGGCCTCTGGAACGAGGAAAACATGAAGGCGCTGGCCAGCGACGGCCTCAGCAGCGTTATCATGTCCATCGACGCCCATGACGTGCAGAAGCACGAGAAGAACCGCGGCCTCCCCGATGTCTGCCGCAAGATCAAACGCGCGAACGAATATTTCCAAAGCGTCGGCATCCAGACCACCGCCAGCATCACCGCCAGCCGTCTGATCGAAGATTACGAGAAGCTCCCCGCGTTCCTCGAATCCGTCGGCTTCCAGAGCTGCACGTTCAGCTATCCGCTCACCAATCTGCAATCCAGCTACCTCAGCTTCAGTGATGGCGGTCTGGTGAACTTCAACAACAATGAACTGCTCGAAGTCTTCGAGCAGATCAAGCGGATGAAGCACAACAGCGGCTACCCGGTGGTGAACCCCACGGAGTCACTGACGGAGATGCAGCGTCATCTGCGCGGAGAAAAAGAGAAGTTCGGCTGCCTGGGCGGTCACAAATACTTCTACCTCGACTGGCACCTGAACCTCTACCGCTGCCACTTCTGGGAGACCCCCATGTGCAATGTGTATGACTGGGACGACTCCAAGCTCATCCGCGACGGCTGCACCCGCTGCATGATCGATTGCTACCGCGATCCCAGCGTCCTCCAATTCGTCGCCATCAGCGCCAGCGATGCCTGGCAGAGCCTGAAAAAAGGCAATGTGCTGAAAGCCGCCAAACACGTCTTCGACTCCCGCAACGTGACCTCCATTAAAGCTGTCTGGGAAGACCGCCAGTGGATCGGCAAGGTGTAGCCGATAGTTTCAGCAACTACTTCTCCCAATCGTCCGTCCGAAACGGCGTCGCCGGAATCCCCGCGCCATTGTAGAGGCTGAACACCGGATTCGCCGCCCACGCATAGCGCACCGCCACCGGTTTCTTGATGTCTGGATGCGACACGATGACCTTATCCCCCTCGATCTTCGCCTGCGCCCACTTCCACACCCTGTCCTCACCCGCGATGGCGAAGCCCTTAAGCTCGCCACCCTGCGCCTTCAAGCCGCCATCCGTATGCTTGAAGGAGATCACGACTTCATTACCCCTGACCTTGTCGCCCGCAGGCAAAGGCCCGGAGGAAGCAACGCCCTTCTGCTTGTAAACATCCGCCAGTGCCCACATCGCCAGCCGCTTGCCCACGTCCTGCTTGTTCTTGGGATGGATATCCGTTTCTTCACCCAAGCCCAGCGTGATGGCCATACCCGTCTTGGGAATCTTGAGTGCGTTCAGCATCTCTTCGCGTATCGTCACCCAACCGCTCGGCTCCACCACTTCCTTCTGCGGCGCGCGGAAATCCGGCAATTGTACCCACGCAAACGGGAAGTCCAAACCGAAGCGGGCGCGCCAGTCCTTGACCATCGTCTCCATCTGTAGGGCGTAAATATCCGCAAAGCTCTTGTTGGCGTTGTTCTCACCCTGATACCAGATGCCGCCGCGCACTGCATACGGAACCAGCGGGGCGATCATGCCGTTGTAGAGGTTAGCCGGATAATTCTGGTTCAGGCGTGGATCCGTCGGTTTCTGCGGTGCACGTGGAGCCGCCTTGCCGGCCGCCTTGGCTTTCTTGACGCTCTCCTTGCGGGCCTCCATCTGCTTGTTGTATTGCGCCATCGCCGCCTTCTCATCATAAGGCTTCTCTGTCAGTTTGACCCAGGATTCCGAAATTGTTCCATACTCCTTCAACTTGGACTGCGCTTCCATGCTCGTCCACGCCTCGATGGAGGTCCCGCCCCAAGACGTATTGATCAAGCCCACCGGCACCTTCATCTGCTGATGAATCTCCCGGCCGAAGAAATAAGCCGTAGCGGAGAAGAATGCGATGTTCTCGGGCGTGGTCAGTTCCCAGCGTCCTTTGCAATCCTCCTGCGGCTCGGCCTTGGAGGACCGCTCCAAGGTGAACATCCGCAACTGCGGGAACTTCGCCTCCGCCTTCTCTTTGTCGAAATCTTTGCAGCGGTTCACCGTCATCGCCATGTTCGACTGGCCGGAGCAGATCCACACCTCGCCCACCAGCACGTCATTGACTGAAAGCTTGTTCTTGCCCTTCACCACCAGCGTCAACCCCTCGGCGGCTTTCAGTTTCGGCAGCTTCACCATCCATTTGCCCTTGGCGTCGGCCACCGTGGTTTTCACCTGTCCGCCCAATTCCACCGTCACCTGCTCGCCCGGATCGGCCCAGCCCCAGATGGGAATGAGCACGTCCTGCTGCACCACCATGCGATCGCTGATGATCGCCGGCAGCTTCACCTCCGCGCTCGCGAACTGCAATGCGCCCACCATAACCGCCAACGTCAGGATCGTTTTCTTCATATTGATAGCTTTGCTTGTAAGACGTGTTTCCCTCGCCAAAGGTTAAACCTAATCACCATGCATCATCATCCACTCGAATTTCGTCGTTTCCTCCATCATTAGCCAGCCGGTGCAACCGGCTACTTCTTTACCGCTTCGTAGCCCTTCTTCGGCTTGCCGTTCTCATCCAGCTTGTCACAAGCCCAGAGCAGACCACGCGTCACCAAGTCCAAATACGCCGGGTCTTCCATCGTCTTGTTCTCATGCCCGAGCGTCGTGCTGAACACCTTGCCCTTGCCATATGTGTTCACCCAGATGACCACCTGATCCTTCTTCGACTGCTCGCTGTAAGCCAGCGCCAGCGGAACTGTGTTCGGCCAGACCTTCACATTCTCATACAACTCATCAGCAGATGGATTTTTCCAATCGGCGGGAAACCCCTTCATCACCGGGTGCTCGGCCTTCACCGTCTTCACCGCAAACTCCCGCTTCTTGTCATGCTTCATCGAGGTGATGCCCACCGCTTCCTTCCACGCATCCGTCTGCGCATTGCGATAACTGTGCGAGGAGCAATGCAGAAATACGGCTGGCGTGCCCGCCTTGTGCGGCGCCGCGATGCCTTCCACGAAAGCCACATTCGTCACGAAACCAAAGCACTCGTTGTGCAGGACGAGGTCATACCCCTTCGCCCAGTCCTTCTTGTGATACACGCTGATCATGTGCTCGCGCGCCTTCGGGTCGCTCGGTCCCGGTCCCTCATGCACGATGTCGAATTTCACATTCGCCCGTGCCGCGATGCCTTCGCTCAGGATTTTCTTCTGGTTTTCATAATCATGGCAGCAACCGCCCGTGATCATGAGTACCTTCAACGGCTCCGCCGCCCGCGCCGCCGAGGCAGAGGCAAACAATACGACAGTAAGAAAGAGAGAACGCAATGCAGACATTTTCATGGCTTGATTCCCCGCATAGTGGTGCGGAATCCCCCTTCTGAAAAGCGGTTTTTTTCAACCTGTGCTGACCAGCAACCGTAGCCACTCCCCTCGCCCTACCGCAAATCTTGCTGAGCCTTCCCGCGCTTCTTTTTATCAACCAATTCCTGGACGTAGCTCAGACTTGGCCAGTTGCCATTGGTAACCGAGTAGATCACGACCGGCACATCGGGATTCAACAGCTTAGCCCGCCGGTCCTGAATATTGAAGTGCCCCTTGAACTGCGGCAGGATAGATTCAATCGAAACCTTATCTTTCACTGCAGAGATTTCCGCTTTGATCTCCGTTCTCACCAGCAATCGGGCCGGTTCTCCGGCTGCCAACGGATCGGCGACATAGTATCTCCGGAACACGGAGGTTGCCGGGAAGCTCATTCCATTCTGCGTGACAGTGCCTTCACCAAACAAGACCGCATTGGTGTAGCCTTTGTCATAAGGCGCACGAATTGGCATCAATACCGGCTGGCCGTTCCTTCTTATTTTGGAAAAGCCGTCATTCAGGTAGATGATCCGCGCTGGAACCTTTGGAGTCCTTTCGCGCAAATCCCAAAACGCCTGCATCTTGAATCCAGTGGCGTTCAAGACGGGATCATCCATTTCCCAGATCGGTTCAAGCATGCCTGCTTCTTTTCCGGCAAAGAAACAGCCCGAACCGTAAGCCAGCCATAAATAGTTAATCAATGACTGGTCATCCGCCGGAAGCGACCCGGAAGCGACCACCGATGTGAATGTGGGGGTGGCCGCATTGGTTTTTGAAGGGAATGATCTTAAATTGAACAATGTCGCATCTTGAAAACCCACCTCATCATATCTCATTTCACTCTGAGCATCCCAAGTTTTGGCGTTCCATTGGCAATTCTTGAAGCTAAACCTGAACAATCTCTTCTTCTCGTATTTCACCTCATCGTCACGTGACGCCGTATATGTCACAGTCCCGGTGACCTCATATTCCTGAGCCCAAGCTCCAGAAACGCACAGCAAGTTCAGCACCCACCACACCAGAATCATCAAAGCACGGAAGTGCCGCTCAAAAATATGCGACTGGATTTGCCTCCGGGTCATGGTCGAACGCTACTTTTCACCTTCACTTTGTCAAATGAGTTTTACACCCGGCGTTTCCTCCGTTAAACCACCCGCCTTTCTTTACATGAACGAGAAGTATGTCGCCAAGATCGCGTCCGAGCTAAAGCTCCAGACACGCCAGGTTGCCGCCACCGCCAAATTGCTGGCCGAAGGCGCTACCGTCCCTTTCATTTCCCGCTACCGCAAGGAAGCCACCGGCCTGCTGGATGAGGTCGCCATCATGAACATCCGCGAGCGCATGAACAGCCTCGTGGAACTCGATCAACGACGCGACGCCATCATCAAATCCCTCGAGGAGCGCAGTCTCCTCTCCGATGATTTGAAATCCGCCGTGCTGAAGGCCGAGACGCTCAGTGCGCTGGAAGACATCTACCTGCCCTATCGCCCCAAGCGCCGCACCCGCGCCACCATCGCCAAAGAAGCCGGGTTGGAACCGCTCGCCGATAAACTCTTTCTCGAACAAGCCACGCTCGACCCGCAGAAGGCCGCCGAACCCTTCGTCAATCCCGCCAAGGAAGTGAAAGATGTGGCCGCTGCCTTGTTGGGTGCCCGCGACATCATCGCGGAACGCATCAGCGATGACGCCGACGCCCGCGCCAAACTTCGTGCCCTGTATTGGAGCCAAGCCACCATCCGCTCCAAGGTGATGTCCGATAAACAGGAGGCCGCCGCGAAGTTCAAAGACTACTTCGATTGGAGCGAACCCATCGCGAGCATCCCCAGCCACCGCCTCCTTGCCATCCGCCGCGGTGAGACCGAAGGCTTCCTCATCGTCCGCATGACGCCGCCCGAGGAGAGCGCCTTGAACTTGCTCGAACCCCTGTTCGTGACCGCCCCCGGCAAACCCGCTGGCGAACAGATCCGCCTAGCCGTGCAAGACAGCTACAAGCGCCTGCTCGGTTTCGCCATCGAGGCCGAGTTGCGCATCGAATCGAAGAAGAAGGCGGACATCGAAGCCATCCGCGTCTTTGCCGAGAACTTGCGCGAGCTGCTGCTCGCCGCGCCCTTGGGCCGGAAGAACATGCTCGCCATCGACCCCGGCTTCCGCACCGGTTGCAAGACCGTCGTGCTGGACCGCCAAGGAAAGCTGCTGCATCACGATGTCATTTATCCTACCGCCGCTTCCGCCAACCAGATCCGCGAAGCTGCCACCGCCGTGTTGGCTTTAGTGAAGCAATTCCAGATTGAAGCCATCGCGATCGGCAACGGCACCGCTGGCCGCGAAACCGAGAACTTCATCCGCAAGCTGGGGCTCCCCGCCTCCATCCCCATCGTGATGGTGAATGAGAGCGGCGCCTCCATCTACTCTGCCTCCGACGTCGCCCGCGAGGAGTTCCCTGATCAGGATGTGACCGTGCGCGGTTCTGTCTCCATCGGCCGCCGCCTCATGGACCCGCTCGCCGAGCTAGTGAAGCTGGATCCCAAATCCATCGGCGTCGGTCAGTATCAACATGACGTGGATCAACCAGCCCTCAAGCGTGGTCTGGATGACGTGGTGATGAGCTGCGTGAACGGCGTGGGTGTGGAGCTTAACACCGCCAGCAAACAATTGCTCAGCTACGTCTCCGGCCTCGGGCCTTCGCTCGCCCAGAGCATCGTGGCCTATCGCAATGAGCATGGCCCCTTCAAATCCCGTCAGGATTTGCAGAAAGTCCCGCGCTTGGGACCAAAAGCGTACGAGCAGGCCGCCGGCTTCCTCCGCATCCGCGATGGCGCACATCCCCTCGATGCCAGCGCCGTGCATCCCGAGAGCTATGGCATCGTCGATGCGATGGCGAAGGATCTGAACGCCGACGTGAACGCCCTCTTGCGCGATGGCATGTTGCGTTCCCGCATCAAGCTGGAGAAATACGTCACCGAGAGCGTCGGCATTCCGACGCTCAAGGACATCATGGACGAACTCGCCAAGCCCGGTCGCGATCCGCGCCAAAAATTCGAAGTGTTTGCTTTTCAGGACGGCGTGGAAAAGATGGAAGATTTGAAGCCCGGCATGAAACTGCCCGGCATCGTGACGAATGTGACCGCTTTCGGGGCATTTGTGGACATCGGCGTGCATCAGGATGGCCTCGTGCATGTCAGCCAGCTCGCGGATAAATTCGTGAAAGACCCGGCCGAGATCGTGAAGGTCCAACAGAAAGTGATGGTCACCGTCACCGAAGTGGACCTCGCCCGCAAACGCATCGCCCTCTCGATGAAAGCGAATCCGGAGCTAGGCAGCCCGAATCAAAATAATCGCACCTCTCCCGCCGCACCACGTCCGCCCGGTGGATTCCGTCCCGCTCCAAAACCCGCACCCGCCAAAGGCAACGACTGGTTCAGCGCCGCGCTCGACAAGGCGAATCAGCGCGGTCAAAAGAATTGACCAGTCATAAACCAAATACGAACGCAGACCGTGTGATTTAAGATCCACTTGGTCTGCGTTTTTATTTTTCCTGCAGGTTAAAAACTTCTCGACCATGCAAAAAACAGCAAAGCAAATCGCGCCGTCGTGAACTGTTTGAAACCGTACATCTCACGCAAACAAATTCCTTCAAACTGTATACCTTTGAGCAGGTCAACTTTGTCGCAACGGCACAAAGATGCTTAAAACAGCGCAGATAGGGCCAAAAATCAGGGGCACTACTAAGCTGGCATCACCCCTGCTAAGCATACAACTGGTAGCGGTCGCAAAGACCGAAACCACAAACGTTGTGAATCGTGGTCGCAATTTGATCACGCTATGAAAACCTCATTGAAACTGCTCGGCATGGCGGCTCTGATGCTTACCGCCTGCTCCTCTGAAGATGAAGCATCTCTCACGGCACCCCCTGCCTCATCGGCTCCTCAGGCGGCTTTCGATGCCACCAGCGGAGTTCAGACCCTGCCACCTGTGGTCGCCCCCAGCATGGCACCGCCCGCAACTACAACTGGTGCGGCCGTTCCGCAGCCAGCCGCCGCCGAAGCACCGGCCAGTTCTGCTTTGGACAATGGCACTGCCCATATGAATGACGAGCAGCGCCTCACTTACGCGTTGCAACTCTTCTATGGTGATTCCAGCGCCCCGGCCATCACGGACTTCCAGCCCTTGGTGGAACGCAAGATCCTCGCCCGCGTCCCGGTGGCCCCGGCCGGGAAGAAGTATGTGATCGATCTCTCCAAGCTCGAAGTGCGCCTCGAAAACCTTTGAAAACTGAAATTTACCCAATGAAATCCACTATCTTATCCCGGTTGAAAAACTTTGCCAAACCACCCGGCAAGGGTGCGTTCACCCTCATCGAACTGCTGGTGGTCATCGCGATCATCGCGATCCTCGCAGGTATGCTGTTGCCGGCCTTGGCGAAGGCCAAGCAGAAGGCGATGTCCACCCAGTGCATGAACAACCTCAAGCAGGTCGGTTCAGGCTATAAAGTCTATCAGAGCGACAACTCGGACAAGATGCCCTACGGCTCCGTCCACTATAAGTCTGGCGGCTTTGCGTGGGATGACCTGATAGACGGTTACATCGGCGGCTCCCAGAGCATCACGGAAATGTCCTCCCACGGTCTGAAGACCTGGAACAAATTTCCGAAGATCCTGCTCTGCCCGGCTGACAAGATTCCGCTGACCACCGGCTGGGTCGGTCTGTCTCCAACCGGCATCCGCCGCAGCTATGCTCCACCGAAGTACGTGATGTCCACGACGAACACGCCTGTGAACACTGCTGCGCGAACCGGCTCGGGACTGCACTGGACGTGGGCTTCCTGGCAGATCGGTGCCACCACCACCAATGGCTGGCCCGTCAACGCGAAGAACGACGGCCCGCCATCGAACTTTCTGAATGTGCCCAAAAACATTCCGGCCTTGCGTGAAGGTGCCATCCTGGCGGGCACCGATACCATTCAGGTCACGGAATATCACAACGCCTCGTGTAACTGGGCCAGCGCGGAGACCCTGCCCACCATCCCGACGCCGAACGATCACACGACGGCGGACACAGCGTCCACGCATGGCCGGGAGCTGTTCACCTACCTGTTCATCGACGGACATGTGGAAGCGCAGAACCGCTACATGCTGCTGGGTGCGACAAACACCTCCTTGACCGTGGTCTCGGGCGCATGGACGTTGAACGCCAAAGACTAGCCAACCCCTCAGCCAACCATTCCAAGCGGCCCGTGAGCGATCACGGGCCGTTTCTTTTTTCCACGCCCCACTTAGTCAGTCGGCCGGATGGACCAGATGCCGAAATGAGTGTTCCAACCATTGCCCGCCTTGCCTGCCGGTCCCACCGTATCTTGCGGGAACAGCGTCTCCACATGCCCATCGATCATCAGGTAGTTGATCTTGCCGTCCTGATAACTCGCCGGTTCGACCACTCCCTCTTCGAGATGCTCGCCCGTGTAACGGATGCGTCCACCTGAGCTGTTGCCCGCGATGTTGTTTGATTTGGCCATTTCTGTGAGCAACATCGTCTGCGCCGCATCCGGTATCATGTCCAGCCGGATGGCAGGCAAGCCGCCGACCAGCTTGTTCGTCACCATGCCGAGCGAGTTGGTGCCCTTCCCATAGCTTGCCCACCAGAGCCCTACACCCGTGGTGTTCGTCGGGCCGGGCGGCCAGTTCCTGGCATCCATCGTGTGCCACGGCATTGCATAAGTGCGACGATTGAAACCGTACTTCACCGCGAATTCCAACGGCGGCACCGTATCCTCAGGGCATTGCAGCAGATTCCCCAGAGCGGCGGCTGAGGGTGCCGGCTTCGATTTGTCCTCTCCACGCATCGCAGCCCGGATATAAGTCCCTACAAGAGTATCCCAGACGAATTGCTTGGTATTGCTGTGATGGATGAAGGCATAGGGCAGCTTCCGGTCATTGGACTCCGCATACATCATCATCCCCGCCCCCAACTGTTTCAGGTTGTTGACGCAAACAGTGGAGGAAGAACCTCCCACGCCCCCTTTGGATCTGCCGAGGAAAACTCCAGCCAAAACCCCGAGCACAAGCACCACCGCGATGGTGACAATCAATTCCACCCGCCCAAAGGCCCTTTGCTGGCTTTGCCTGACTGATACCGATTTTTTAATCATGATGTTTACTTCCTCCCTGCGTTTTCTGACGGACGAACACGGATGCTGCCGTATAAAACGGCCACGTCAATGCCCGTTGCTGACAAATTCAGACGCCAGCCTCGCCCGATTATTCACCCCCGCCTGGCGGACAGGTTCCGCTGCCATTGCATTTGACGCTCCGGCTGCTCTGACGCACAATGACAGCAACCTGAATTTCCAAACCATGAGCACGCCTATCTCCCGTCGTGAAGCCCTGCGCCAGACCGCTACTGCCACCGCCCTTGCCAGCATGGCCCTGCTGCAACCCGGCATCTCTGCCGCTGAACAAGCCGCTGGCGCGCTGAAAGGCCGCGTCCACCACTCCGTCTGCAAATGGTGTTATAGCAAGGTCCCGCTCGAGGATTTCTGCAAATCGGCCAAAGGCATGGGTCTGCAATCTGTGGAACTGCTCCAGCCAGCGGATTTCCCCACTCTCAAGAAATATGACCTGACTTGTGCCATGGTCAGCAACCCGACAACCATGGTGGGAAAAGACAAGGTCGGCGGCATCGAGAAGGCATTCAACCGGCTCGAATACCACGATGCCCTGGTCGAAGCTTATGAGAAGCAGATCAAAGAAGTCGCGAACGCCGGCATGACCAATCTCATCTGCTTCTCCGGCAATCGCGCCGGCATGAGCGACGAGCAAGGTCTGAAGAATTGCGCCATCGGCCTGAAGCGCCTCATGCCCATCGCTGAGAAGCATAAGGTGGTGCTCGTCATGGAACTGCTGAACTCCAAGGTGAACCACAAGGATTACATGTGCGACCTGTCCAACTGGGGGGTCGCGCTGTGCAAGGAGATCGGCTCCGAGAATTTCAAACTGCTCTACGACATCTACCACATGCAGATCATGGAAGGGGACGTCATCGCCACCATCAAGAAGCAGAACCAGTACTTTGCCCACTACCACACGGGTGGCGTTCCCGGACGGGCCGAGATCGATGAATCCCAAGAGCTCTACTACCCGGCCATCATGAAAGCCATCGTGGACACTGGCTTCAAGGGCTTCGTGGCCCAGGAGTTCATCCCGAAACGTCCGGATGTGCTGGCCTCGCTCAAACAGGGCGTGCAGATCTGCGATGTCTAAAAATCTCCATTTGCGCTTTGGCAGTGCCTGCGTAAGTTGAAGCATGGATTGGCAGCAGACAACAGCCTTGCTGATTGTGGCGGTCACCGTCGGAGCATTCCTCTGGCAGTGGTTGCGCCCCAAGCGTTTGGGCAGCAAAAAGGGATCTGTTTGCGGCTGCTCCACCAACACGCATTCCGGTCCGAAACCCAGCGTGATTTATCACGCCCGCAAAGGGGAACGCCCCCAGATAACCGTCAAAATGAATTGAATCCGCCCCTTGCGTGCCGGCACTTGAAACGCTAGATTAACCGCATCAACCGCCATGTATAAAATCACTTCTGCCGTCCAGTTCATCAAGAACTCGACCCGCCCGGCTGCGGACAGCTCGTCGGAGGCCAATTGGACCCCCAATACCGATGTTTACATCTCGGAAGACGGTCTGGTCATCAAGGTGGAACTCGCCGGGATGCGACGGGAAGACTTGGAGCTCAGCGTGGAGGCCAACCGGCTCAAGATCAGCGGCCAACGCCCGGACGGCTGCCGCAGCGGCAAATGCAATTTCTTGGTGATGGAGATCAATTATGGCCCCTTTGAGACAGTGATTGAACTGCCTCCCGGCTATGATCTCTCCAAGGCCAAAGCCACCTACCAGAACGGCTTTTTAAGGATCGATGTCCCGACCACCACGGTGTCGGCGGAGCGCAAAAAGACGACCATCATTATCTCGTCGAAACATCAGGGCTGATTTATTTCTGAACTGATTGCGCGGTTCCGGCATCTAACCCAGTGTTAGGGCACGGCATGACGTCATCTGAAACGGAATTGATAAGCATCCTCGACGCTTCGGGCACTCCACCCGATTCGACGGCGATGCAGAAGCAAGGGGCTAAATCTCTCCCGGAGACGCTGCCTATCTTGGGTCTTTCGGATATCGTTTTCTTCCCGGGCATGGTCGCACCCCTGCTGGTGGACACGCCGCAGAGCATTCGCCTGATTGACGATGTCGTCGGCGGTGACCGTTTCCTCGGTCTTTTCCTCCAGCACAAACCCGAGACGGAAAACCCCGTCTTGGATGATCTGCACAAGATCGGCTGCGCCGCTCGCGTGCTGAAGATGCTGAAGTTCCCGGACAACACCGTCCGGGTATTGGTCGAAGGTCTGCGCCGCGTCGAGATCGACAAGGTAGAAAGCTCCGAGCCTTACCTGAAGGCGAAAGTCATCCACATCAAAGATCAGGACGAGGAAGAAAGCCTGGAACTCACGGCGTTGACCCGCCACGCGCACCAGCAATTCCAAGAGATCATCAACCTCTCTCCCGCTATCTCCGATCAGGTCAAGATCGCCGTCCTCAACACCGAGAAACCCACCCGGTTGGCGGATCTCATAGCGGCCAACTTGAACATCTCCCTGGCCGAGCGCCAGGATTTGCTTAGCACGGCTTCAGTACGCGAGCGCTTCAAGAAACTTTCCCCGTTGCTCAGCCGGGAACTGGAAGTGCTCAGCATCGGCTCCAAGATCCAGAAGGAAGTCGCGGAATCGATGTCGAAGTCGCAGCGCGATTACTTCTTGCGGGAACAGATCCGCGTCATCCAGAAGGAGCTTGGCGAGACTGACCCCAACCAGGTGGAGATCGAGAATCTGCGCAAGCAGATCGAGGCGAACAATCTGCCGGAAGAGCCCAAGAAAGTCGCACTGAAAGAGCTGGAGCGATTGCAGGCGATCCCCCCGGCAGCAGCGGAATACACGGTCACACGCAATTATCTGGACTGGATCGTCAACCTGCCGTGGAACAAAGGCACGGAAGATCAGATCAATCTGGCCACCGCGCGCAAGCTGCTGGATGAACATCACCACGGCCTCGACAAGGTAAAGGAACGTCTGCTCGAGTTCCTCGCGGTCATCAAACTCAAACATTCGCTAAAAGGTCCCCTGCTCTGCCTCGTCGGTCCTCCCGGTGTCGGCAAGACCTCTTTGGGCCGTAGCGTGGCCGAAGCTTTGGGGCGCAAGTTTATCCGCATTGCCTTGGGCGGCATGCGCGATGAGGCGGAGATCCGCGGCCATCGCCGCACTTACGTCGGTGCTCTGCCCGGTCGCATCATCCAAGCCATCCGGCGCGTTGAATCAAACAATCCCGTCGTCCTGCTGGATGAGATCGACAAGGTCGGCTCTGATTTTCGCGGCGATCCCGCTTCCGCCCTATTGGAAGTCCTCGACCCGCAGCAAAACAACACCTTCACCGATCATTATCTCGATCTGCCGTTTGACCTTTCGAAAGTGCTGTTCATCACCACCGCGAACTGGATGGACCCGATCCATCCCGCTTTACGCGACCGCCTGGAGGTCATCGAACTGCCCAGCTACACGCTTTCCGAGAAATTGCAGATCGCGCGCCGCCATCTGATTCCCCGCCAGTTGGAGGAACACGGCGTAAAACCCAAGCTGGTAAAGATTCCCGACGCCACCGTAACGCGGTTGATCCAGGATTACACACGCGAAGCCGGTTTGCGCCAGTTGGAGCGGGAGATCGCGGCCTTGGTCCGCAAGGCCGCCCGCAAGTATGCCGAGGAACAGGTGAAGCACCCGCCCCTCGTCATCAAGACTACAGACCTGCATGATTACCTGGGCATCGCGCGTTTCCATCAGGAAACGGCCGAGAATATCACTGAATGCGGTATCGCTACCGGACTCGCCTGGACACCCGTCGGCGGCAGCATCCTTTTCATCGAAGCCACCAAAATGCCCGGCAAAGGTGCCTTGATCCTGACCGGCTCGCTCGGAGACGTGATGAAAGAGAGCGCGCAAACCGCACTCAGCTACCTGCGCAGCCAGGCTCAATCGCTGGGCATCAATATCGCCGACTTGGAGAAGAGCGACATTCACATCCACGTGCCTGCCGGTGCCACGCCCAAGGACGGCCCCAGCGCCGGCATCACGATGACCATGGCGCTCGCCTCGCTCTTCCTCGGCCGCCGCATCCGCTCGGATGTCGCCATGACGGGAGAAATCAGCTTGCGCGGTCGGGTGCTGCCTGTGGGCGGCATCAAAGAGAAAGTGCTGGCTGCCGCCCGTTCGCGCATCAAAGAACTCATCTTGCCCGAACAGAATGAGAAAGACTGGTCCGAGGTGCCTGATGAAGTGCGTGAACGTATGAAGGTCCATTTCGTCCGCCACATCTCGGAAGCCATCCCTTTTGCGTTACGCAGCAAATGAAGAAGTTTATCGTCACGCTCTGCACGGTCATTTGCGCGCTTTCCTCCCTTCAAGCGGAGGGAAAGGGAGAAACCGGTCCTGAAGCTGGTCGCGCCCTGGCCGCTGAACTGTGTGCTCTAGGACCGGATAAGGACTCCACCATGACGGCGACGCTCTTCATCCAGCGCGACCGCAAAACAGAGGTCGCGGTGCCCATCGAGATAAAGCTGGTCAAAGACGGGCAAGGATGGAAAAGCATCTACCAGACGCGCGACAGCAATGCCGTCACGCTGACTATTCACCAGGCGCCCGGGGCGCAAAACAAGTATGAACTGCAAGGAGGCACTAATGGACTGGCGCAAACCACGACTGGCCAGATAGCGGTCGCCCCATTCGCTGGTTCTGAATTCTGGGCAGGAGATCTGGGGCTGGAATTCTTTCGCTGGAATGACCAACACATCACCACGAATGTCATCCGCCGGGGTCAATCCTGCCATGTCCTCGAAAGCAAGAACACTAACGCCGCTGCCGGCGCTTATTCCAAAGTCATTTCATGGATCGACCAGGATACCTTGGGCATCGTCCGCGCCGAGGCCTATGATCAGAACGGCAAGTTGCTGAAACTGTTCCTGCCCACGAAGTTTGGTAAAAACAAAGTGACCGGACGTTATGAGGTTGAGAACGTAGAAATGCGCAATGAGCAGACGCGTTTGAAATCCCGCCTCGAGTTCGATCTCAAAACAGAATAAGCCTTCAATTCTCCTTCGCCGAAGCCGCCGGCTGCAGCTCCGTGATGCGTTTCTCGATGCTCTCTTTCAAGGCTGGGACCTTCTCTATCAGCCGCTTGAACAACAGGATCGCCTGCTCCCGCTGATTCAACCGCGTAAACAGCAAGCTGGCCCCTTTCAAGCAGGCTTGCTCCGTGACATAAGGCGAAAGCTCATCCCCTTCTCTCAATCCTTTTCCGTAGACCACGTTCTCATAATGTTCCAGCGCGGACTTCCAGAGATTCGTCCGGCTCTCTCCTTGCGGCTGCAGCTCCGCGAGTTTTTCCTTCACCTCAGCCATGCCGATTTCCGCCAGTCCACGCGTTTCCACCGTGGCCAGTGGTGATTCCATGGCTTTGTTGTAATATTCGAGCGCTTTTTCAAAGCGCACCGGATCCTGCCCCGCATATTGGATATGACAACTGGCGATCTTGCCGCACGCCAGCGGATAGAGGGACGTGTCTTTAAAAAACTGCTCGATGAAAGTGAAAGCATTGATGGCATCACCAAACTTGTCCACCCGCCGCGCCGGATCGATGGCCGAATCTGCCAGATGCGTATCGCCCAGTGCGAAGTAAGCCTGCGCCACCAACTGGGTGGAGATGGTCGAATTGACCGCTTGCGGTGGTCCGTTCGTGATCAGCCATTTGAAGTGCCCTTCCGCCTGGCCATAGAGCTGGCTGGAGAACGCCGCTCGCCCCGCCATCAACCTGGCCCGGTGGCTCAACTCGCCTGGCGGCAGATTCGTGCTTTGGAACACGAGCTGATAATGGCGCATCGCCTGCGAAAAATCCTGCTTCCGCTCATAATGTTCCGCCAGCCAGAAATGCGCCTGCGGGACCAGTGCGTTGGTCGTGAACTCCGACACAAAATTCGTGTATGTGTTGAAGGCTGCCAGTTCATCACCAGCTTTGTATTGCAACCAGCCCAGGTCGAAAACCGCGCGGGGCCGCGCCACGTCATTCGTGAATCGCACCAGCCAGTTGGTATAGATGCCGATGGCATCAGGCCAGTTCTGCTCCTGCACACTGATCCGGGCCCGGGCCAGTTGTATCTCCGAAGCCTTCGTGGACTTCGGGAAAAGATTGAGAAAATCATCGAACAGACGCCGCGCGTCCGCAATCTGACCGGCCCGCCCCAAGGCCTGCCCAACCAGCAACAGGCTGTTCTCACTGTAATACCGGTCAGGAAACCACTCCCGCAATCGTTCCAAGGCATAGCTGGCTGTTTCCAGCCGCTTTTGCCGCAACCCCACGCGCACCAACTGGTATAGGGCCTGATCCAGCAAACCTTCCCGCACGGCGCTCACGCCGCGGTACTGCTCCACCAGGATGCCGTAGTTCGCAGCCGCCCCCTCCAGATCATCGCGCTGAAATTGTATGTCCGCCCATTTGAACCGGGCGATCGCCTGATCGTTGCTCTCTGGCAGCGATTCCGCCGCCTGCTTGAAATCATTCTGCGCGGCCTCCATGACACCCATCTCCCAACCATACCAGCCGCGCCCCAGATAAGCGCGACCCGTGATATTGCTCACAGCTGAATTCGTCAGCACCGCATCGAACTGGACTTTCGCCATCTGCAACAGATTAGTGTCAATCACCGGAGGTTCCGTTGCTTTCAACTTATAGAATTCCTTCAACGCCAACTCTCCCAGCGTCAGCCGCACCAGTCCATGTGCGGGGTCGTTCGGGTTCGTCTTCAGGAACTCGGTCAGTAGTGTGCGTGATTGCTCTGTGTTCCCCTTGGCCGTGGACAGGTCAATCACGGCGAACAACGCCTGCCGCCGTCGGTCGGGCGGTGTGCTCTCGGAAAGATTCGTCTGCCACACCTCGAGCGCAGCATCATACTCTTTCAACGACTGGAGCAGCTCCGCCCGCAAGGCCACCGATTCCGCGATCAGATCGTTCCGGCCGATCGTTCGTGCTTGAGCCAGCAGGCCGATTGTCGATTGGGCAGCCTCGCTGGTCCGGCCAGCCTGCCGCTGGACGCGCACCAACAACTGCAACCGCTGCCAGATCTGCTCCGGCGGCAGCGCTTGCTCCGTCAGCATGCCCAAAGTCTGCTCTGCTGCGGCCAGTTCTTTCTTCTCCAGTTGCGCTTCCGCCAGCAAAAGGCGTCCGCGCATGATGAATGGATTGGCCGGATCAGTCCCTGCCATTTTCTGAAACGGCCGGTCCTTGTCGGTCAACGCGGCGATCAAACCCGCCCAATCCTTCACTTGAAAAAGTGACAGCCCCTCCCAGTAAACCGCCTCCGCCACCCATTTGGATTTGGGATCCCCCTCCGCCAGCTCCCGCCAGGCATGGGCAGACCCGGTATACTGGCCTTTCTCCCATAATGACCGTGCTTTCAGATACACCAGCCGGTCAGCCACGCTGGCCGCTTTGCTTTGGTGCTGCTCCACCGTTCGCAAGACATCATCGAACCGCTTAAGCTCGAAAAAGGCTTCACTGAGACTCCTGGCCGCTTCGGCATAGCGCGGCGAATTGGGAAACTTTTGCAGGAACTGGTTGAATTCACCGGCTGCTCTTTCAAAGGCCTTGTCCGCCATGGCCTCGCTGGCGGTCCGGAACAAATTGCGCGCTTCCGCATTGTCTGCCGCCTGTAACGAGAACGGCAAGACAGCCCCCACCAGCAGCCACCACCAGGTAACCACCAGCAACCGCCGCCAACTGTTCCCTGCATTCATCATCCGATTCAGCATTCGCTTGGCAGTTCGTTTATTCAAGCGAGTTTCCTGTCTTCTTCCTTGAGATTTGACGCCGCCAGCAGCAAACGCTTCAAGAATCTCCCCGTATGACTCGCCTCAAACTGGGCAATGACTTCTGGCGGTCCCTCCGCCACCACCGTCCCCCCGCCCTTGCCGCCTTCCGGACCGAGATCGATCAGCCAGTCCGCGCACTTGATCACGTCCAGATTGTGCTCGATCACCAGCAACGTATTCCCCGTTGCCCGCAGTTTGAACAGCACTTCCAGCAACTTCGCCACATCATGGAAGTGCAATCCGGTCGTCGGCTCATCCAAGATATACAACGTCCGCCCCGTCGCCTTGCGGCTCAGTTCCGCCGCCAGCTTGATGCGCTGCGCCTCGCCACCGCTCAAAGTCGTCGCCTGCTGTCCCAATCGCACATAACCCAAGCCCACCTCCGCCAGTGTCTGGCAGATATCCAGCAACTGCGGCACCGCCCGGAAAAACGCCACGCCCTCATCCACCGTGAGGTTCAACACGTCCGCGATGTTCAACCCCTTGTAGGTGATCTCCAGCGTCTCGCGATTGTACCGTTTCCCGTTGCACGCCTCACACGTCACATACACCGCCGGTAAGAAGTGCATCTCGATCTCCAACAACCCGTCGCCCTGGCACTTCTCACAACGTCCGCCCTTCACATTGAAACTGAACCGGCCCGCATCATACC
The DNA here is from genome assembly GCA_964589735.1 of uncultured Verrucomicrobiota bacterium. Taxonomy (GTDB): domain Bacteria; phylum Verrucomicrobiota; class Verrucomicrobiia; order Limisphaerales; family JAEYXS01; genus JAEYXS01. The sequence continues at coordinate 138,336 of CAZPUL010000005.1, forward strand.
CGCGCACCTTGGATGACGGCAGTTTCGCGAATAGATCCCGGATGTGATTGAACATTCCTGTGTATGTCGCCGGATTGCTGCGCGGCGTGCGGCCGATTGGCGCTTGATCGATCACAATCACCTTGTCGATCTGCTCCGTGCCGCGTAATTCCCGATGCGCCCCAGGTCGGTCCTTCGAGCCATGCAGCTTGCGGAATAACGCCCGCCGCAAAATATCATCCACCAACGTGCTCTTGCCGGAACCGGACACGCCCGTCACACACGTCAATGTGCCATACGGAATCCGCGCATCCACATTCTTCAGGTTGTTCTCCGTCGCCCCAAAGATCTCCAGCCATCCCCGGTTGATCGATGCCCCCAACCGCTTCTTCGGCACTGGAATGGTCATATCCCCCTTGAGATAGCGTCCCGTCAGCGACTTGCTATTCGCCATCACCTCCGCCGGTGTGCCTTGTGCCACCACTTCGCCACCATGCACGCCGGCACCGGGACCAAGGTCCAGCACGTAATCCGCCTGTCGGATCGTATCCTCGTCATGCTCCACCACGATCACTGAATTGCCCAGATTCCGTAGTCCCACCAAGGTATTGAGCAATCGCTCATTATCCCGCTGATGCAAACCGATGCTCGGCTCATCGAGGATATACAAAACGCCCACGAGCCCCGCGCCGATCTGTGTCGCGAGCCGGATGCGTTGCGCCTCGCCACCGCTCAAGGTGCCGCTCTCACGGTCCAGCGTGAGATAGCCCAGGCCCACGTTGCGCAAAAAACCCAGCCGCGAACGGATCTCGTGGATCACATCGCCGGCGATCTTTTGCTGGAACTCTGTGAGCTTCAGCCCGGCAAAAAACTCATCTGCGTCATCTACCGATAGGGCACACACATCCATGATGGAGAGTCCCGGTGCGGGCGGCGGCAGTTTGTGCTTCTTGTATTTCTTCGATGCCTCCTCGCCACCCAAGGTCACCGCCAATATTTCCTGTTTCAACCGCCGCGCCGCACACGCATCACAATGCTGCGGGCTCATGAACGCTTTCAGCCGGTTCCGCGTGAACTCGCTCTCGCTTTCCTGGTAGAGCCGCTCCATGTTCTTCAGCACGCCCTCGAACGCTTTGCTGACATGACTCGCCTTGCCCGCTCGCCAAAATTGAAAACTGATCTCCGTCTCGCCTGTGCCGTGCAGTAACACTTTCTTGAAACTCTCCGGCAAATCCTTGTACGGCGTCTCCATGCTCACGCCCGCATGCGCCGCCAGCCCTTTCAGCAACGCCTTGTAGTAAACCACCATGCGCTTGCCCCCCCTTCGCCAAGGCAGCACCGCCCCTTCCTCCAGGGATTTCTCCCCGTCCGGTATCACCAGACCTTCGTCGAACACCATCTTTTGCCCCAGCCCGTGGCACACCGGACACGCACCGAACGGCGCGTTAAAAGAAAAATGCTTCGGCGTCAGGCTCTCATAGCTCTTGCCTGTTGCCGCACTGAACATCCGCGTGGAATGCAACACTTCCGCCCACTTGTCCGGCGCATCGGTCGCCTGCTGATGCAGCACCAGCATCTGCCCCTCACCCCAGCGCAACGCCGTCTCCACCGAATCACCCAACCGCACCCGCACCTTCTCATCCATCACCAGACGGTCCACCACCACTTCGATGGTATGTCGCTTGGATGCTTCCAGTTTCGGTTTGGTCGTCGCTCCCAGATCGATGATCTCGCCATCCACCCGGGCACGCACGAAGCCCTCGCGCGCCAGTCGCTCCAGCACGTCCCGATACTCGCCTTTCGCGCTCTGCACCACGGGTGCCAGCAGCATCAACCGCGTGCGGGCGGGCAATTCCATGATCCGATCAATGATCTCCGTGCTCGTCTGCGAGCGGATTGGTTGCCCCGTCTCTGGGCAATGCGGCTGCCCCACATGCGCATAGAGCAGGCGCAAGTAATCATAGATCTCCGTCGTCGTCGCAATGATAGAACGTGGGCTTGATCCCGAACCCCGCTGTTCGATCGCGATCGTCGGAGAAAGCCCCTCGATGTAATCCAAATCCGGCTTGCTCAACTGCCCTAAGAACTGCCGCGCATAAGCCGAAAGCGATTCCACATACTTCCGCTGCCCCTCTGCATAGATAGTATCAAACGCCAGCGAGGACTTGCCCGAGCCGGAGAGGCCCGTGATGACCACCAGCTTGTCACGCGGGATCGCCAGCGTGAGATTCTTGAGATTATGCTCACGCGCCCCGCCGATTCGTATGAAATCTTTCGCCATGCCGTCACCAAATTTGTCATCTAACGGATTGGTCAACTTAAACGAAAACCCTCCGCGCGCAAAGCCGTAAATGCTTCTCGAATAGTGGTAGTGGGGGCAGCCGCACTCGCCTGTCCCCCCTTCTTCTGGAGCGCGAGTTGCCCTCAACCCGCAGCAACATCCGCCGGCCAAACGCATCGAAATAAAGCCTGTTGCGCTAAAAATCCCCCGACTCCCAGAACCTCTCTTATGGATTGGATAGCTGCTCGATTTTTTGGGCATCCTGAAAGCTCTTGCCAGCAAGCCACGAGCGCAACCGCCAGAGTGCCCACCCCTCTCGGTTTCGCGTCCCCTTCTCACACTTTCCCGCTCGCTTACTTTCATACCCGCTCCTTTTCTTGACCAGAATCTACCCCCAATAAACCCATCTGCAAAATAGTACTTTCCGATAACTGCTATCGTTTTTTTCGATGGAAGCCGTTTTAAGCTGCTTCCATCTTTCTAAAACCCTCCTTCCCTGCGTCCATCTGTGATCACCTCCCTACCCCTTCACATACTTCTCCACCCGGCAATCAAACCCGCCAAAATCCACCACCTGCCTCAATTTCAATTGCAGCGCTCGATGCGGATTCTCCATCGGGATGGGATTTGCGAACACCAACCGCCCGCCCGGCTTCAACACCATCGCCGCCACATCGATCAAGTCATACATCAAGCCACGCAAGTTGGGGATCGGCACTCGCTTGCCCATCGGCGGATTCGTGATGATCAGGTCCACACTGTTCGCTTTGAGCTCGTTCTTAGCAAAATCCCGGAAATCCGCGCACACCACCTTCGTCGTCACGGATTTCAGGTTCGCCGCCGCAATATTCCGCTCCGTGATACCCACCGCCTCCGCACTGAGGTCCGTGCCATAAAGCGTCTTTACGCCGCCCAACAACGATTTCTCAATCAGCTCAATACCCGAGCCACAGAACGGGTCCCAAATGACATCCCCTTCCACTAACCCCGCCAATCGCGCCATGCACGCCGCCAAAGGCGGATGCGATGCTGCGGGCACATCCTGTTGCCGATACGCAAACCGCGGATCCGGCAAAACCTTGGGACTCACCTCCACGATCCGCCCACGCCCACGCGGCTGCACCGACACCGTCCACGGTGCCTCATTCGGATCATTCAAGATATCCGGACATATGGCGAACGCCCGATTCGCCAAAGCCTGCACCGCCCCGCGATGATGCCCGCGCGCCACGAAATCCAACCGGTAACGCAAGGAGCCTTCCGTGAAGGTCGTCAGGATACGCTTCGCCAACGGCGACCCGATGATCTGCGCCAGCGCCTCCATCGAATCCGCATCTTCTTGCTCATTCTCCATCCCCAGCACAAAGGCCACATGCCCAAAGCAACGCAGCGCGTAAATATCCTTCAACGCAAACGGTGCTACGGGAGTCAACGCCACCAATCCGGCCCGCACATCCGTCATCCGGAATTTCGGATTCCGCTTCAGCTTCTCCTCCACCTCCGCCCGCATGAACTGCTCCAGTCCCCGACGCCCGTGCAGATGGATTATCAACCCCTGATACGCCGTCAGCGCCCGGTCCATCTTGATGCTGCTGGGGCTCTGGTTCCGCGCCACGTTTGCCTTGATTTTGAGCGCCGCCTGCCCGAGAGCTTCTGCACCGCCGGACTTCATCACTTCCAACGTCGCCTCACCGCCGATCTTCGCGAGCGTTTGTCCGAGAAATTTCTTCTCCGTATCCGCCGTCGCCAAGCGTAACAAGGTCAACAGATCCGCCTCCTCCCCAACCCCCGCTCCGATCTTCGGCAACGCCGCCATGGCATAGCGCCGGACCTTCTCCGCCGGATCCTGCAACAATCCCCGCAGCCATGGACGTATCTGATTCTTTTGCGCCACCGTCCCCTGTTCGGAAAACACCACACCAACAGCCCGGATCAACGATACCCGGGCCGACCGCTCCGCCGGTGTGGCCGCATCAAAACGCGCCACTTCCTCCCAAAGCTGCTCACACGACAGGACACGCAACTGCTTGTACAGTTCCTTGTTCGGATCTTTCTCACCACTTTTCATGCTTTTATCAGTTTCATCGCTCGCCAGAGGACTCTGAGCAGCCCTCTCGCTTCATTAAAGGCCAATCATCACATTCCTTGCCGACAGGGTTCGTCATTTGTCATCACCCGCCTTGGTCAAACAGAAAAGGGCGCCCCCATCATGGGGACGCCCCTTGTACAACACACACAATTCATTACTGCGGCAACTGCCGTATCCGGTAGAACCTCAGTGCCGTATCAGTATAAGGCGTCGGATCTGTGAAGGTCGCCGTCGCCCCGGTCACCACGATGTTCGTCAGCGGCGTCCAGTTCACGAGGTCGGTTGACACCTCCACCTGGTATTTCTCGCCCTGCACCGCCGTCCATGAGAATTCCGGAGTCTCGTCGCCCGCCGTGAATGTAGGCGTCTCCACCATGATGCCTTCCGTGCTCACCAGCATCGCCCCGCCCGCCACCGCCACCGGCACAGTGCCGGAAAGGCTGTAGGTGATGTTCGTGGTCTCGCGATTGATCACCGTGGCAAACCATTCGCCCGACAGGTCCAGCACCGTCGCATTCGTCGTCACCACCACCTGCTCGCGGTTCGTCTCCGCCAGATTGCTGCTGAAATCGAACTCGGTCGCTGTCGGATGTGCCCCGCGCCGCACCAGCAGATCCCCGTCGCCGTTCAGATTGAACGCCTCGAACAGCAACTTGCCCGGCTGGCCGGTCACTGTGAGCCGGTAGATGTCCGCCACAATGCCGTCCGCGTAACGCGTCTCGTTGGTGACCGCCACGCCGGAGACCAAGTCCACCACGTTCGTGACCACCTCATTCACCGTGATGGTGAACGTGCGCGTGGTGCTCAAAGGCGGCACCCCGTTGTCCGACACCTTGATCGTGAGCGTATTGCTGTTCGGCGAGCTCTCCCCGGTCACCCACTCAAAGGCACCGGTGTTAGCATTGATGGTCGCCCCGGACGGCGCACCCGCTTCCAGGCTGTACGTCAGCGTCTGAGCCGGATTATCCGCATCATTCCCCACGGCCACCAGGCGTACGGCCTGCCCTTCCGTCACCGTCACATTCGGGATGATGCCCAGGGTCGGCGACAGATTCACCTCGTTCACCGTGATGGTGAAGCTGCGGCTGGCCGTGGCCGTGCCATCGCTCACCTCCACCGTCACCGGATAACTCGCCGGTCCCTGCGCCTCCGACGGGCTCCAGCTGATTGCGCCCGTGGAGCTGTTGATGCCCAGCCCGGCAGGCACAGCGCCCGTGAAGCGATAGCTCAAGGTCTGCGCCGGCACATCGCTGTCCGTCGCCACCGCCTGCAAGTTCAGCGAAGTCTGCTCGTCCACCGCCACATCCGCGAGGGCGTTCAGGACCGGTGCCGTATTGCCCTCCGTGACGGTGATGTTGAAAGTCCGCGAGGCACCCAGCGCGGGATTGCCGTTATCCATCGCGATCACGGTCACCGCATATGTTCCCGGTCCCTGCGCCTCCGTCGGTGTCCAGGAGATCAGGCCGTTCGCCGCGATGGTCATCCCGGCCGGTTTGGTGGGCAGGCTGTAAGCCATCGTATTGGCCGGGAGGTCCGCATCCGTCACCTGCACCTGATAGTTCCAGAGCACGCCTTCCGGCGCACTTTGCGCGGCGATCGATTGCATGAACGGCGACTGGTTCGCCTCCAGCACGGTGATGGCGATGACCTTTTGCGATTTCATCACCGGCACCCCGTTGTCCTCGGCCTCGACCGTCACTTCGTAACTGGCCGGCCCTTGCGCTTCCGTCGGTGTCCAAGTGATGCGTCCGGTCGCCGTTTCGATCTGCATGCCGGACGGCACGCTGCCGATGAACCGGTAAACCACCGTGTTCGCCGGTGAATCCGGATCGGTAGCCAGATTGGCCAGCACCAACTGCGAAAGTTCCGTGACCGTCTGCTCCGGGATGTTGGCGAACACCGGTGCACTGTTGGCCTCAGCCACCGCCACATCATAGATGCGGGTCGCCGTCAAAGCTGGTGTCTGGCCATCCGAGACTCTGACCGTGAACGACACCGTCTGGCCACCGAACGACTCGCCCGGTTTCCAGTTGAGCTGTCCCGTACCGGCATTGATGGTCATGCCTGACGGCCCGTTCAACAACGAGAAGCTCAGCGGGTTCACCGGCAAATCCGCATCGGTCGCCGGGATGACCGGGGTAAACAGCTCGCCTTCCGTTACCGTATAAGTTGCCGCCGCCAGGCTTGGCGCCGAGTTCACCTCGAGCACCGTCACCGCGAAAGTCTGCTCGGCATACATCACCGGCACGCCATTATCCGTCACCCGGACCGTGACGCTCTGGACGGATGGCCCCTGCGACTCGGTCGGCGTCCAGGTGATGACACCCGTGAACGCATCGATCGCCATGCCCGCCGGCACGGCAGAACTGAACGAATATGCCAACGTGTTCTCCGGCGTGTCATTATCGTATGCGTATGTCTGGAGGATCAGTTGGTTGCCCTCATTCACAGACACATCCGCGAGCGCCTCCAGCAACGGGGCATGGTTCGGCGGGCGCACACGAAGCGTGTACGTCGTTTCCGGTCCACCTGGTGAACTCACCAGCACATACCAGAAGCCCGCCACGGATGGATTGCCCACCGTGGGCGCGATGGCGATGGCCCCATAGTTCGTTCCGCTGATGGAAGTCAATGAATCGTATTGCGTGGCCGTGACCGGCGCCCCACGACGCATCCGCACTTCCACATCCCCGGTCAGGTCCAGCAACTCCAGCGTTGCATAGTTATCCGCATCCGGGATGTAGAACTGATATGCCTGGTACGGGCTCGCCGTGCTGCCGAAATCACCGCTGCTGCTGGGGCCGCCGGAAGCGAGGTACGTCGTGGCCGTACTGTCAAAGTCCACCTGAATGGTATACTCGTACGTGGACCCCACATTGGTGTTCACCACCGCGAGGAAGTAACGTTGGCCCGGGATCAGCTGAGGCGAAGTCGCACTGCCGATCGTCTGCACCTGGGTGCCGGTGACATTGCTCATCAAGACCGTGCCGCCGGTGGGCAGCGCAACCGGATCATACCACATGCTCAGCCCGGTGCCACCACCCGAGTTGGAGGTGATGTTCAACGTGTTGACGGCCAGGGAGGCAGTCAAAGGCACGTTGATCACGAAATAATTCGTCGTGGGGCCCCGCACAGTGTTGGTCACATTGACCCCGTTGTTCAGCCGCAACGTCGTAACGGCATTCGTATCTGCCAGGAAGACCTGCAACTGCCAGCCCAGTATCCGCGGCTGTATCGCGCTCGCGGTGTAATTGGTCCGGGTATCGATGACTTCCAAAGTCCACGTGCCCGCCGCCAGGTCGCCGACGAAATTATCCAGCGATTCTTCAGACAGATAGTCATCCTTCACATGATAGCGGATGATCAACACATCTTTGTCCGTCCGGCCCAAACGTGTGGTCTCACCGGCAACATACAGGTCGCTGCCATCCGTGGCCAGGCTCGTGAACGCATCATCCAGACCGGCTCCGCCATCATGGACAGTGATACCTGTGTAAGGCACACTCGCATCCGTCACCAGCGTGCCATCGCCGAGATAAAGCTCCAGCATCACGGCATCGATGCCTGTGGTCGCGCTGGCTGAGGCACCGACCACAAACAACCGGTTGCCCATCGCCAGCACCCCGTTGAGTTCATCATCACCCACGGCCCGGTCATAGGTCATGGTCCAGACCACAGCCAGATTCTCATCATACTTCGTGATGAGGAAATCCTTGTCCGTGCCGTTGTCCTGATAGCCCACCGCATACAAGTATTGTTCGTAGGCAAAGATGGCATTGTACTCGCCCTCCACCGGAGCCAGCACCTGGCCAACTTTGACACCGCTCTGGTCGAACTTCACGACCAACGGGGCTTCGGCAGCAGCACTGCGGTCCGCACCGGCCACGAAGATGTGATCAGCCAAGGCCGCCAGCCCACGTCCCAAGGTCGTCGTGCCTGGATCGTCCGGCGTCACCCAGATCTCGCCGCCGTTCTCATCCAGCTTGGCCAGAAAGAGCCGGCCTTCATGCACGGCGGTGTCTTGTCCTTTGCCGGTGGCATAGACAAAGTTTGTGCCATTCTCCCGGGCGGTGACCACCGCTTTCAACTCTTCGATGCCATAGTAGGCAAACAACGGACTGCTCGCCGTGGATGGCACCTGCTCATCCCAGATCGAGCCGATATTGACGCCGCTGCTGAAGAAGCCGGTGGACGGGAACCGGACCGCGATGCCCTTGGCTTCCTTGTCCGGAGGGACGCTATCCACGGTGCGCGTGAAAGAATCACCCACCACATAGACACCGCCGTCCAGCGAGACATGCACACCATTGAACCGCGTGCCACCCGCGCTGCTCGGCCAGTTAAAGCTCTCATACGGCGTCTGGAAAGGCTGGCTGGTCGTAGCCTGCATCGGCAGCCCCATGCGGGCATAGATGCCATTGACGCCGTTGTTCAACGTCGTGCCTACCACATACAGATTGGTGCCGTAGATCGCCACCTGGTTGGCCCGCTGATCAGTGATCGGCTGGGTATAAGTGCGCGGGGTGGAGGTGTTGTCCAGCAGCTCCACTGCATAGTCCCACAGCGTGCCGCCTGACGAGGCTCCACCCGGATTGACCACGATCTCGATGTTCTCCGAGGTGCCGTTATAGGCAAGCGGCCCCAGCGTATGCATCTTCACCACGTCAATGGTGCCGCTGCCCGTCGTCGTGATGTCCACAGGCGTTCCACCCGCCGTGGTGGAAACCTTGAAGGTGGTCCCGGCCACACTTTGCACCACGATGTAAGCCTGCCGCTGCACCAGTCCGCCCGGCAGACCGGCTCCGAAGAAGAAGAGATAATCCCCATCCACATAAGCATGCCCCGCCGAGGTGAATTCATCATTGATGATGTCTACATCCGTGGCCGGATTCAAAGTGATCGGGCTGAGCCCGTTGGCCGCCGTCGGCCCCACCGAGCCGATCAATGCTCCATCGTAAAAGACCTGGATCTCGTCCGGTGCGGTATAGAACAGATAATGGATGTTGATCTCGCCATCGGTGATCCCAGTGGGCACCACGCGCCAGAATTCATCATCCGAACCCGATGAAATGGTGGAGAATACCGTCGCCGTCGTGTCTTCCAGATAGTTCACTGCCACCTGCTGCGGCACCACCATTGGCACAAAAGCATAGTGGTTCGAGGCGCCCGGATTGGCAAACTTCAGCAAGTTGGTCGCGCTTTCGCTGAAATGCGTGTAGGTCAGTTCCGTGAAATTCGTCCCCGTGCCATACCCGTTGGTGTTCACGAAGCCGCCCCGGCTCTCCGCCAGCAGCACGGAACGGTCCGGGCTGACCAGGCGCAAGGTCAGATCCGAAGCGCGCTCATGATCGATGCGTACGCCCACGCGCACGCCGGCCACCTGCCCCGGGGCCGTGATGTTCACCGAAGCCAGGTTGGTGCTCGTCTGCGCGTCGTCCAAGACCGCGATCACGCTGTTCGTGAACGTATTCCGTTGGGCTGCCGCCGCCAGATCATACTCGTACTCGACATACACGGTGAAGTTCGCCGTCGGTCCGCCGATGTTCATGATCTGCACATAATAACGCCCGGGCACCAGCGGCGGCACATCCGCCGTGCTGATCACATGCTGGAATTCGGTGAACGCCTCTTTGGCATAATCATAATCACCGAACGCCCCATCCGGCAGGCTGTTGCGCTTGATATACAGGCCCGTGAAAATATTCTGCGCGACTGTGGCCACATCCGCTTTCACCGTGAAGGTCACCCGTACGACTCCCGGCGGCACATCGATCGCCCCATAGGCCGACCGTCCCGGCTGCAAACCATAGATCGGCCCGATGGTTCCGCCATCAGCCGCCTGATCCTGGGTCTCGAGACGCATAGTGAGGCTGTCGATCTGGCCGACGAACTGCGGCGCGTTGTCGATCATGGTGAAGGTCCACACGCCGCTGGCATCCGAGCCGATGAAACTGCTCAGACTGCCCGGACCATCGGTCCGGATCGATCCCGGCATGTCATCCTGGTCACTGTCGTCATAGACGATGCTGACCGAACCGCCCTGGTTCGTGGAGGAAATGAACGAGTGGTTGTTCAGCGTGACGGTGATGTTGTTATGCTCCAACGTGCCCACCAGGTCACCGAAGAGATCATGCGTCATCGCATTCGTCACCACCACCCGGCGGACATCCAGATTCAAAGGCATGACGGCGAACAACTGCACGCCCTCCGGTTTTTCCGGGCTGCCGTCCGGGATAAGGGCTGGTACCGGGAAGAAATCCACGCGGTAACCGTTCGTGCCATTGTCTTCAAACGGCGGCCGTTCCGTGGCCACCGCCAGGAAGCCGAACTCTGCCCCCTTCTGGTCCTCCGCCTTGATGCCGATGTAATAGATCTGGTTCGCCCCGTTCGTCACCAGCAGGAACTCAGTTCCCCCACGGGTATGGGACACCGCCCCGTCATCCGGCCCGAACGGCCCGACGGTCTTGACCAGCACATTGTTGAAACAATTGCTCACCACGGCCGGGGCCAAGTTGGTCAAATCGGATGAGGTCGAGACGTACAGATCAATATCCGCTGAAGGATCACGGTACGTGTTGATGCGCGGATCACCAGACAGGTTCGGGGTCAGGAAGGTGATGAACAGCATGTTCGTGAAACCCGAATCATTCGTGATCACGTAGAAGTTCCACTGCACATTGGTGCCGTTGGTGCTCGTGATGAGCGGCGGACTGGCACCCACGCGCTGCGCCGTGAAGGGCAGCGAATTCGTGCTGCTGGTGAAATACTTCACCGTCGGGCGGTAGTCCTCCAGCAAGGTCGGTGTCTGGTCCAGCGTGAACGGGCTGGTGAGCCGCAGATTGTCGGTGGAGACCACCAGCGCGTAATCCTGCACCACGCCATTCGTATGCGCGGTCACCGCATTCACATTCACCCGGGTGCCCCGCACATAGATCGCGTAGTCCGCCGAGAGCCCGCCCGGCAGATAGACATTCTCCACATTGTTGACAAAGTCCGTCGCGGAATTGGTGATGGAAAGGCTGCCCGAGGTGTAAATGCTCCCGGACGGGAATTCATTGCCGTAGAAAATCTCACCGGTGACACGGTTGCTCACCACCAAATCCAGGTCGTTCACCAGCTTCACGCTGGCCGCCGGGTTGCCCGGCGGATCGGTCCACACCAGCGAGACCCGCAACGGGAACGGCTGGCCCGACGGGGCGATGCTGATGTTGCGCAGATGCGACTGGCCGGTCGCCAGCGCATTGGTCGGGCTCTGGTCAAAATACTGGAGCGGCCAGGACGTGCGCGGCGTAGCGAGGGCCATCACCTGCGGCAGCGCATTGGAGAGATTCACGATGCCCCAGCCCTGATAGTTGATGGTGTTCTTCGTCTCGTGACCGTAGGTCTGCGAAAGGGTCCGGGCGCTGTTGATCAGCATCGCCTTGTAGAGGGCCGGGCTGTTGTTCGTCTCGCCCAGTTCGCGTTCGAAAAATTCCTGCATCAAGGCCAGCATGCCGGACACCACCGGGGCTGCCATGCTCGTGCCCACTTCGAAACGGTAGTTCGGCGCCAGATGGACCAGGCCGGAATTCGTGGCGTTCGTACCGTTGAGCTGGTTCCGCAAAACCTCGAAATAATTCCCCAGATTGTTCGTGACGGTGATCGACTCGCGGATGTTGACGGCCACCGAGGCGGTGTTGGTGTTCACGAGGTCGTAGAACCAGATCCCGTAGCCGTTGGTATCGATCGCGATGCTCATCGGCGTGTTGCCGAACAGGTTCGCAGCGCTGGTCGATGGATTGGCCGTGGTCTGGTTGGTATAGATTTCTATGCCCGGGATCGGGAGGGCCGGATTGCTGACGGTATCCAGCACCTCGACCGTCAGGTTCGTGGTGCCATCCGGGAGGAAAATTGCGAAGCTGCTGGTCGAGCCAGCCGTCAGCACGATGTTCGTGTAGGTGCTGATGCTGGTCACGGACGAGCTGTAGTAATTGGTCTCATCCCACGTGGTGGAACGCCCGGAGATGATCATCGAGCCCGGTGCCATCACGTCCGGCTTGGCGCGGCCGTACTGTCCTTCCCGCCCCAGCCCCGTGTTGCCCCGGCCGGAATACGCCGCCACCTCGTTGCTGCTGTCGGTCGTGCCTTTCCACCAAGGGATGATGTTCGTGTTCCCGAACTGGTCCACGATCGTCACCTCATTGGTGATGAAGCGCAGCAATTCGCTCGCGCCGACCGCGATGACGTTCTTCGCCGCCGCCGGACTGCTGATGCTGTTCGCCAGCCCCCCCAGCCCGTTGTTGCCGCCCGCGCCATCATTGCCGACGGCGAATACGAACAGCATCGGTTGCGAACCGGTCATGCCCGGGATGGCATCGCGGGCCGCCGCATCAAAGATGGCGGAGGAAGAATCATACTCGAACGAATCGTCATAACCCCAACTGTTGTTCGAGATGAAAGTGGCATTCGTCTTCAGGCTCAGCACCAAGTTGGTGCGGGCGGCGAACTCGGCAAGCTGGGAGTCGGACAGCGCCCGGAAATCCTGCGCAAAGATCGAGGCCTGCGGTGCCATGCCGCGAAAATCGTTCGTGTGCCATGACCCCATGAAGTAATTCGTCAGCAAGGGCGCGGGCAGGCCGCTGCCTGCGAGCGTGGCGGACACGTGCGTGCCATGGCCCGGCAGGTCATTGGTCGGGAACGCGTTGGTGAACGTGGTATCCACCCCCACATACATGCGGCCCAGGAGTCCGGGATAGTTCGTGTCCAACCCGGAGTCATTGACGCTGACCAGCACATTGCTGCCGGTCAGATCCCGGTAGTTGTTCGGACTAAAAGCGTTGCTCGAGATGCCCACGCGCACGCGGCTCAGGTCGTTCATCGTCACGCGCTTCGCCTGGCGTTCGATGGTCTGCACTTCCGGCAGGGAAGCCAGGGCCACCAGGGAATCTTTCTGGGGCTGCACCACCAGTTGCGGACCGAACGGTGAACGGTCCTCGCTCAGAATCGTCGCCCCCAACCGCTCCACCTTCTCGCGGGCGGCGGCCAGTTCACCGGGAAAGAACGTCAGGCGCAAACGGAACGAAAGCGGCACCGGCGCATCCTGCACGGCCAGCGGGAGCAGGTTTTCTTGCAATTTGTAATACGGTTCATACGGCAGCACGGAACGGGTCCAGGACATGCGGGCCAACTGGGCCGCCCCTTGCGCATCCACCCGCACGAGGTAGGCATTGTTCGGGATGTAGGCGATCACTTCGGCCCCCACAGACCGGAGCTGCGCCCGGAAAGATTCATTGATGACACCGCGGCTCTGCACGATGTAACTGCCGGGGTCCGTCTTGGCTTGCAGATGTTCCGGAATCTCCAGCCGGGCTTTCAATCCCGTGTCGATCAAGGCGTTCGCCAGCAAGATCGCCCGGTCGCTCCGGGCCAGCGTGGTCATCGGTTCTTCCGTGTTGCGGAGGCGGAACGGAAAGGCCGGATCGGCCGGCGTCGCGGGCACATTGGTCCCCACGGCGCGCAGACTGGTGGCCGGGGCCACCGACAGCAAGGGGCCGGTCACCACAGGCTGGCCGACTTTCACGCTCGCCACGGGCGCGGCCGGCCGGGTGGACGCGCGCCACTGCCACCACACCACGGCCATGATGGCCAGCAATGCGAGGCCGATCCCCCACCGTGCTGGAAATTGTTTACGCATAGACTTCAAAATATACCACATCGCTGTTCACTAGTCCGAAGGCAACACTGTGAAATTCTCCACCACGACCCGCGGATTGCGCGGGCCGCCCTCGATGCGGAGAACCGTCCGCGTGGCATGCTCGCTGACCACGGTGTAGTTGGTCACGATGCCACGATATTGGCCGGAGAGCACCACGGAGTTCGGGGCCGGCTTCAACGACTGGCCCCACGCGTAGATCACCACACGCGGCACATCATCCACCTTCAACAGGGAGAGGATCTGCTGCGGGATGCGCTCCAGGGCCACGTCATCCACCCCGTAATAGAGATTCTGATCCGTCAGGTTCAGATACGGCGACCCCTCGGCCTGCGAGCTGCCGATCGACAGTTGCGGCACGGACAGGATGTCCCCCATCCGCACAAAGGCGTTCGTCGTGCGCAAGCCCCCGCCCAGATTCGCCGTGCGGAAAGTGCGCACGGTGTTGATACCATCCACGATGGCCTTGATCTGGTCCCCGACCGGCTCGATCAGCAGGTTGGTGTACGCCACCGGGATCAGGCCCGGAATGTTGGTACTCAACGTGTTCGTCAGATAATCATTGAAATTCACGGTGTTAGAGAGCACCAGCACATTGCCCAGCACCGCCGCCCAGGCCGCCTGGTTGGTCTGGTTCACCGAGAGCAGCCCGGTGACCGAGGACACGTCCGTGGCCACCGTGAACATGTCCGGCAGCATCCAGTCGTTGGTCGGATGGGTTTCTCCGCTGTTCGCCCACCGGCTCCAGATGTAAAGCGGTTCCGCATCATCCACCGCCCCGGCCTTCAGGTAAACCGTCTGCCATGGGGTGCCGCGATGCACCCGCCCCAGCCAGCCGAGGTTGGCAAATTTCTGCCCCGGGAAATTCCAGTCATCCGCCCGGTTGATCTGCGGATCTTTCACGAAATAATTGAACCCGTAATCCACCGAGTTCGTGGTGATCGGCGTGGCCGGCTGGGAATCATACGCCAGCAAGGTGGACCGGCGGGCCGCTCTCCGTTGCAAGCCCCACGGGCTGTAACGCTCGTTGATGATCGCCAGATTGTTCGAGACGATCGGGCCGTTGGCGGGCCGGATCAGCATCGGCAGCAGATTGACGCCCGCCGGGTCCATCAGGTCCTGCAGCGTGTAATGCACCAGCGGGTCGTTCGCCTGCCAGTTGTTCGTGAAGACCATCTTGGCCACCGCCGTGAACGGCGCCTGCATGTTCGTCCGGCCCGGCATCTTCACGTAATTCGGCGCCGCCGGATTCGCCGTCTGGTACGGGGAAGTGACCGGCGCCCCCATGAAACGCTGGAACGTCGCGATCGCCAGTTGCTTGTCCATCTGCGACTGGTTCTGCAGGCCGAAGTTGTTCCAGTCCTGTTGCGAGACCGGCTGGCCGAGCAGCGTGTTGCGCCCGAGCGAGATGAAGATCTGGTTCAACACGCCCCGCGTCACATGGTTGCTGGTGGCGCCGCCGATCCGGTTCGTATCGAAGATTTCGCGGATCAGCCCCGCGTTGGCGATCGCTCCCGAAGGGTCCGGGTAGGCGGAGACATTGATCAGGTTGCGGGAGATGTCATCCACTCCGAAGGTGAAGCTGTCGAAGTTCACGAAGTCCACCACGCGCGGCGGCACGGCGGTCGTGTCCATGATCACGGCGAACATCCGGTTGGACATGCTCAAGCCCCATTGCGGGATGTAGAACTGCTGGCCCCGCTCGAAGACCACGTTCGTGCCCAGCAGGTTCGTCACCGGCACAAACTGCCCCACCGAGTTGTAATACACCGAATCCGGCATGAAGACGTAGTTCGTCACGAACGGCAGGAAAAATCCGTTGCTCCGGTAGGCGCCCGCCGCAAAGGTCGCATTCGTGAACATCGCGAACGCCCGGCTGCGGATGGCCCCGAACTGGTTGGTCAGATGCGTGAACGTGTCCAGCCGCGCCACGATCTGCAGATCCCGCGGATAATCGTTCGTGTAGGGATTCCAGATCTCCGCGCCCAGCATGTTGGAGATGCCCAGCGTGTAGAGCTGGTTGGTCTGCCGCAACGTCACCGGCGTGTTCGTGTTCATCTTCAGGAACTCCAGGCGGCGCGTGAGCTGGATGGTTGAATACAGCTCGAACTCGTTGAACGCCGGGAAGCCCTTCTTGGCCCCGACCACCCACGGCACCCCCCAGATGTTGTTCGCCGAGATCAACTGGTTCACATACGCCGAGTTCGTGCTCGCGTCCTCCCGCGTGATGTAACCGTAGAAGGCTTCGTTGGTCGAGGTCACCTCGTCATACCGCACGATGGAGACACGGCCGTTGTCGTTCGTGAAGATGGGCCGCAACACCGTGGGGTAATACGGATATCCGTCCTGCACCCGGTTCGTCGTCGCATCATAGATGTTCGCCGTCAATTGCAGCAGCCGGTGGATGCCCGCCGTGTAACGGTTCGTCGGATAGATGTCGATCCGGTTGGTGTAGCTGGCATCCGTGAGGCTGATGTTGTAATTCGTCATCAGCAGCCGGTTCGCCGTCTCGTTGAAGAAGTTCGTCGCTTCCCAGCCCTTGAAATCCGTCGGTGAATTCGGCACCCGGTTGTCGTAGTTCAGATGCACCTTCTCTCCCGGCGGGATGGAGGATTCCGTGCCCATCTGCGAGAGCAGCCGGGACATCATGTAGCGGTCATACGAGGAGCGGTTGGTGCCCGTCACCAGCAAGCGGTAGGTGAAATTATCCGTAGTGGGGTTGGGTCGTGATGAGTAAGCCCGCCCCGAGCTGTAAAGTTCAAATATGTCGAAGTAATTTCCCGCTGCCGCGTTCGTGTTCACACTGCCCGGCCAGGCCAGCGTGATATTGTCCGTATCGTTGGTGGGCAACCGCGTCCCGGTCATCAACAACGGACTTGTGACATAGCCGTCAATCAAGTCGTTCGTGAAAGCCTGCTCGCCCAGTGTGCCGTAATAATCCCTGATCGAGGCCAAATTGTTGTAATTGGTATTGTAACGATGTGTCAGGAGCGCCAGGGCATCCTCAAAAGCCACGCCGCTGTTGGGTACTGCCAGGTTGGTGAAGTAATTGTAGTAAGGTCCTGGATTGAGGTAACTGCTCCAGACATTAGAGCCCGCCCAGACGTTGGTGTTCAACGAGGCCAGAAATGCCGCCATGTTCAACTCGTGGCTCCCAAACCCTTGATTGCGCCGGAAGCTGTCCGAATACAGCGACATCGCCGCGCTGTTCTGTTTGGCGTAATTGTGAATATTATTCAGGCTCAGGGTCTTCCCGTAAGGGACAACCACCCACGCATAGCGGCCCACAAACTTGTTCGTGCGGGAATGCCGCGGCCATTCCTCTCCGAAGTTCGTCGGGAAGGAATGCTGGAGCACGCCCTTCCATTCCGGATCGCCCACGTAATTGTTTGTGAGCAGAGTCAGCGCTCCGAAGTCATCCACTTCCGCCAGGTCACCGGAGGGCTCGAACATCCCGTTGCGGTTGATGTCCAGCCAGAAGCGGGGCTGCCACGGCAAGGTGGTGTTCGTCAGGTTCGTCCGCACATACACCGGCGGACGCGCCTCATAGACCAGTTGGGAGATGAAATTCGTGACGTCCGATTCGAAGAACGGGTTCGCATTGCTCAGAATGCTCGGCAGGAACGTGCGGGAGACGTTGTAATTGTAGAGGTACGGGTTCGTGGTCGAAACCATCTGCGCCACCAGTTGCGCCTGGGCATCCATCAACGCGTTCTCCGCCAGCGTCTTGGCGTCCATCATGTCCTCGGACACCTTCACGGAATCCTTCTCGCGCATGGTGACGGCCAGAAAGACCACGGCCGTGAACGTGATCAGCGAAAGCATGATCAGCGTGGTGACCAGGGCGACTGCGCTTTGACGACGACGTTTCATTTAGTTGGCGGTCCGCACGGCGATGCGCTGGCGGAAAAGATGCACCGCGCTGGGGCGATTGGTTGTTTCCTGCAAAAAGGCCCGCTGGGCATTCGAGCTGACCATGCTGCGGACCTGCAAAAGCACCTTGGGCTCGAGCACGCCGACCTCCAGCTCCAGCCAGGCCGGGAGGAAGGTGTTCGTAAAGGAATTCGTGCTCGTATCCACGTAGTTCCCGTCGCGGTCATACGCCCGCAGCGCGAGATGGATCACGCCATCGGCCACCAGGTCAAGCTGGTTGAGGATGTTGTTCGTGTAATAGATCGCGAAGAGGTCTGCCACGGGGTGGTAATACGCGTTCGTAGTGTACGTATAGCGCCGGAGCGTGCCCACGCCTTGGTTGGTGAAGAGCATCGCATCACTGTCATTCGTGGACATCTGCCCGAGCAGGTAGGCCACCGAGGTCCACTGCGAGGTCTTGGTCAGGAAGAAGAACTCCTGCACCACGTTGGTGAAGAGGTTGCTGCCCGTCATCGAGTCCTGCCGGAATCCGTTGATCTGGACACCGTTGATCGTGATCGGCTGGATATACAGGTTGGTCCGGCCGGAAAGGTTGGAGGCCCGCATCTGCTCCAGGTCCTGCACCATCATGCTCATGAAATTGCGCCCGCCTTCGAGCACGTCTTTCTGCGTCTGCGTCTCCAAGAACACCTTTTGCGTCCGGTCAAACATGGAGTAGAGGCCGAAGATGATGAACGTCAGCACGCTCATGGCCACCATCAGCTCCAGCAAGGTCAGCGCCTGCTGCCGGATCCGGCGGCGGATGGGGTGGTTGATGGCTAGATTCATGTTCACGGCTGCAGTCCGTTGTATTCGTTGGGGCGGAACCGGTAAAAACCGTTCACATCCTGGGCCAGCCGGCCCGCGACCAGGCTGTGAAAACTCTTGCGCCCGTTGCCCACGCTGGTGGGGCTGAAGATGTTGGTGGAATAGACCGGCCAGCTCAGGTTCACCCGCAGGTTATAAAGGTTGTCCTGAAGATTGGTCGCATACGCGTACCCCACATAGTTGCTGTTCGTGGTGGAAAGGATGACCGGGGCGATATCCACCGTCACCAGATAGCCAAAGGAGAAATCCCGCGCGCCGGTGACCGGGGCTTCGGTCAGCCGGTCCGCCAGCGGACCGCTGTTGGAAACGAATTTCGCCCGCACCCAGTTGCTGACGTAACCGCCCGGCACGCCTGAGTTGGCGACAAAGCGCGGTGTGCTCAGGAGGCCGGCGATGCGATAGGCGATCACATTCGTGGCGATCGTCCCGTTCAGCATGTCTTTGCGCTCCATCCGCCCTTCCAGCACGATGTTGGTGGTATTCGGGATGTTGGTGTACGACTCGATCCACTCAAAGTTTTGGGCCAGCAAAGTCACGTTCGTCAGGCCGTTCTTGAGCACCTCCAGGATGAACTGCCCGTCCTGGTTGACGATGGTCTCCTCGCGGTTGTCGCGCTGCACCTGCATGCCGGTGGGCAGGATGCCGATGATCGCCACGATCGCGAAGGCGATGATGGCCAGGCTCAGCGCCACCTCCACCATCGTGAAGGCGTCCGCCGTCCGTACGGCCCGTCTGCGATTATGTAGGGTCAGCTTCATTGGATTTGAGGCTGCAAGAATTTGCCCCGGCCCGTCAGCCAGTTGATCTCGATCTCGTGCGCGTAGATCGTGTAGTTCGTGAAATTGATCCCGAGCGCCACTCCGTTGGTTTCCCATTCCAAAAACACCTGGTTAGGCGCATCGGCCCGGAAGGTGGAGGGCCCGAACACCAGTTGGTTCTGGTTCGCGGCATCCCGCGGCCGGCCCAGATAAGCCTCGGTCACCTGCACGCGGAAATTCGCTCCGCTTACCAACTGCCCCATCGGATTGAAGGCCAGGTACGGCAATGAATGGGAATTCGCACTGTCCGCATTGGGAAATGGAAAATTCCGATACGAGAACTGCTTTACATATTCCCCGCTGATAAAGTTGGTCCGCGCCGTCCCGTATACCTGATAGAATTGCTCCTCATGGATGGCCACCCCGGGCGGCAGCTCCTTCCACTTGGTCAGGTAGCGCGGTGAATAGGTGCCCGGCTGATCACCCACGGAACGCTCCGCATACAGGGCATAGCCGCTGAAGGCCATGCCCGAGAGATTCGTGAGCGCCACCCGGTCCAGATAATTGGTGGCGTAGGGCAGCACGGCCGTGTTGATGTAGTTCGAGTTGATGGTGTTCGGCAGAAAGACGACATAGACCGTGGAGCGCGTGGCCATCGCCTTGCTGCGGGCAAAGGCCAGGTCATCCAGCATCTGGCGGCCACCGGCTGACAGTTTGTCCCCCGCCCCGAAGCGCGACAGGATCGGCGCCGCCAGGCTCGCCAGGATCCCGATGATGGCGATCACCGCGAGCAACTCGATCAGCGTAAAAGCCCGCAGCCCCCGGAAGTCGATCGGCGACCGGGCCAGTTCGCTGGCTGAGTGGTTGCGGGCGGTGAGGTTCATTCTTTTTTCCAGCTCAGGATGTTGTCCGCGTTCACGCCGTCGATGGCGGGCACCGTGGGATCGGACTGGCCGTCCGGCCCCTTGCTCCAGATCATCACCGGGCCGCGGAACACAAAATCATGCGATGTGGCCAAGCCCGACTTGCTGAAGAGACCCACGTGGCCTTTGGGGTCGTTGGGCAAGATCAGCGAGACATTGGTCCGGCAGTAAAAAGCGTCATGGGTCAGGTTGTCATAGTCGGCATCCACACTGATGATATAAGGGTTCCCCCACGGATCACGGTAGATGCTCGAGACCGGGCCCAGCCCCGGGTTCCCCTCGTTCACCGCCACCTTGGGACTGATGAACTCCTTCTTTTGGGGATTGTTGACGTAGTTGTAATTATGCAGGTTATCCGTTTTGGACATCAGGATTTTGAAGAGCGCCCCGTTATTGGTCTGATTCCCCACGCCAAAATTATTTTCCACCTTCGCGGTGCCGGAATACTCGGTCATGCCGTCCGTGCCAAACGTGAAGTCAGGCGAGACCGCCACCTTTACCGGGGCGCTCAGCGGCATGACGCTGTAATTGGCCTTGAAGGCCACGACGGCCTTCTCGATGTCCGCCATCTCCAGTTGCGCCTTGGTGATCTGGGCCTTCCGTTTGAAGTGGCCGATCGCAGGCAGGATCATCCCCGCCAAAATGCCGATGATGGCGATGACCGTCAGCAGCTCGATCAAAGTAAAGGCGCGGGCATCTGCTGCCCGTCCGTGCTGGCTCATTTGATTTACTTTCATGGTTCGAAAAATTTATTTGGCCGGAGTTTCCAATGTGATCGGTTCCTTTTCCCAGTTGCTCACCCGGTAACGGCTGCCGCCGACTTCGAACTCCACCCACAGGTCGTACCGCCCCTGATTGTTGGTGGGATTGGTGGAGATATACCGCCAGGGATTGAAATAGTTCCCGGCAGTGTCTTTCAGCATGTTGGCTTCCACATCCTTGATGGGAAACCGCAGCAGCTTGACATCCGGGCCGGCGGCGCCGGTATCGAGGCTACGGTACATCTCCGAACTCACCGAGGTGAAAAACTGCTTCGCCTTGGCCGCCTGCGGATTGTTCGGGTCATGTGTCACATTGCGCAACCCGTCCTGGTTGAAATAGGTGCGGACGTTGCTCTCAGTGATGTTCTCCGTGAGGGTTTCATACCGCCCCAGGGCGGTGTTGAAGGTCGTCCCCATCAGTTCATAATACAGTGGATGGATGGCCGTGTGGTTGGGCTGCAGCCGGTCGAGATTGTCGAGCGGATAGCTGTTGTACCGGCTGTAGTAATCCTGGATGAGCGTATCCAACTGGCTGAGCTGAGCTTGGGCACCCTTCTTGGCCTTGTTCTTCTGCATGTTGCCAAAGACCGGGAACAGCATGGCCGCCAAGATGGCGATGATGGCGATGACCACCAGCATCTCCACCAAAGTAAATCCCTGCAGTCTCTGCCCGTCCCGGTTGTCAGTGTTCAGCTTCATTTAAATCAGCCCGGTTATCAATTTAGCGTTCCCCCAATTCCTGCTCCATGCGTTCGCTCAGCCATTGCTTGATCATGCTCTGGTAGTTGAGGTAGCGGGAGCGGGCCAGCCGCTTGATGCGCGCCAGCATGCGCGGATCGATGCGCAAGGTGATGGTGACCGACTCGGACGACTCGGAGACAGCCACCACGGAGTTCTCCATGAGCCGCAGATCGGCCCGCGTACTGGCCCAAAAATCTGCCTCCGCATCCTCGCGGTCGAACAGCGGGACATCTTCCCAGTTCGTGATGGCGTGCATGCTCATGATGATTTCAGTTGGGTGCGGCGTTTATTTCGCCAGCACCTGTTCTTGTTTGCGTTGATAAAAAAACTGTTCTTCCGGGACAAACACCCGGGCAAAGATGACCCGGATCATCTTGCCATTGGTGCGATAGACACTGAACACCCCATTTCCGCGGGTGGACTTGCCCAGATTGAAATACCGTGACTGGACCGAGAAGCGGGGCGAGTCCGGGAGCAGGCGCACGGCAAAGGGATCCTCGAATGATTCTTCGATGTCGCGCTGCGTCAGTTCCTCAGTGAACTCGAACGCTGGGTTGTTCCAGTCAAACTCCATACGCTATGTGTGGTTCGTATATGAATCGCCCATGCAATGTGATTACAATGTATTTACACCTCGTCACCCTGACTGTCAATGTGCAAAATGCTTAATCTACCCGGAAGACAGGAAACGCCAGAATGTGCTAAGCATACAATCTGCCAACCACTTAGACCGGCCCAACCGCACTAGCTTACCGCCCTCTTCCCAGCCTGCCAGATTAAATTCTGCCTTGTGAAGTGCTTGCGGCTGAGGATGATTGCCCCCAACTAATGTTGCCTAACCCGAGCGGATGAACGATTACGAAGCCAGATTCAGTGGGATTGCCCGCCTCTACGGGCGTGAAAGCCTCGCCCGTCTGCGTCAATCTCACGCCATGGTCGTGGGTGTCGGCGGGGTTGGGTCATGGGCAGTGGAGGCCCTCGCCCGGTCCGGCATTGGGGAACTGACTTTGATTGACCTGGACGAAATCTGCATCAGCAACACCAACCGGCAGCTCCCTGCCCTAGTGGGTAAAATTGGCCAACCCAAAGTTGAGGTCCTTAAAGAACGCGTGCTGGCCATCAACCCGGAGTGCCGGGTGCATGCCATCCAAAAGTTCTTCACCGCCACCACCGCCGCAGAACTGCTATCCATCCCCTGCTCCGGGGTCGTGGACGCCATTGACAGTCTGAAGCACAAGGCCCTGCTCATTGCGGAATGCACGAAACGCCAGCTTCCCATCATCGTCTCCGGCGGTGCTGGCGGCCGGCGTGACCCCACCGCCCTCCGCTACGCCGACCTCAGCGAGGCCAGCCATGACCGGCTGCTCCAGCAAACGCGTCGGTTGCTCCGCAAGGAATACGGCTTTCCCGCCAGTGGCAAACTTTTCGGCATCGATTGCGTCTTCACCGCGGAACCGCCCCTGTTCCCCCAGAGCGACGGAACCGTCTGTGCGGTCCGTGAAACCGGCACCGACACCAAGATGAACTGCGAAAGCGGTTATGGCGCGGCCACCTCGGTCACGGGCGCCTTCGGCTTCGCCGCCGCCGCCAGGCTCGTGGAAAAAATCATCGCCCGCTAACTTCACCGCCGGGCTTTGCGCGTCAGATCCTACTTGGGCAACTGGTTCAGCGTGTACCAGAAAGTATCATGCCGCAGCTTCTTGCCGGAATCATCATTCACGTCGAGACAACGCACCATGGTCACATAACCTGTCTTCCAGCCTGCCAGCTTCAGCTTCACCTTGGTGCGCTCGGGTGACAGCTCCGCCTGCAACACTTTGATGCCCGTGGAACTGTTTTCCTTGCCGTCATGGTCGAGCTCCTTGGAACCATAGGTCTGATGATAGTGATAGCCGAACTGCACGATGTCATAGCTGTCCGCCAGCGCGCCAGTGGCGGCATCGATCGGCTGGGTAAACGTCAGTTCAAAGCCGTCTTTCAGTGCTTTCACATCCTTCACTTCGAAGGGGGTCTTGCCCGTGAAGCTCAGGCGGTCGAGTGAATACTCCTTGGGGGCAACTGCCGCCCAGGCCTTGTTCTTGCAGCCGCCCACATAAAGTTTTTTATCAGGTCCGAACACCAGCCGGTTCACGCCGGAACCAAACCCTTTGGCGAACGGGAACACTGCGCCCTGCCATTGCCCGTTCACCTTTTCCAGCGCCACCCGCATCACGATGGCGTTCTGGAAATCGCCTACCAGCAACTGGCCCGTGAACGGTCCGAAACCCTCGGGTATCGTGTCAAATCCGCTGGTCGATTTCGCCAGGGAGTAAGGAAACCAGACGGCCGGGGGCGAGAAGCTCTGCGGATTCACGAAATGTTCCTTCGGCGAGGGCGTCGTGGAAGGGAATCCAAAAAACTTGTTGGGCTGCATGTGCGTCAGCTTGCACGCGGCCACCCAGTTGCCCTGATTCTCGGTCATGAAGATGTCGCCCTGATATGTGCCAAAACCGTTCGGGGAACGTAAGCCGTCGCAGAAGGGCGTGAGCTGCCGTCCATCCGGCGAGAGTTCGAGGCACCAGCCCATATACTTCACATCGTAAAGTCCCCGGTTGCCGTTCCTCATGACATACAGATTGCCTGTGCGCCCCACCGCCGGACCAAAGCTGAAGTCATGATAGTTGCCGGTGAAACCCCAGTCCTGGTTCAAGCACTCGAAACGGTCCGCCTCCCCATTCCCATCGGTATCGATGAGCCGCGTGAGCTCCTGCTTCTGCACGATGTAGATCTGGTCATTGATGACTTTCAGCCCGCCAGGTTCATTCAGGCCGCGCGCAAAACGGCGATACTTCGCTCCCCCCGGCGCGCCTTGTGCCTGCTCCACGATGTAAACATCCCCCAGCCAGGTGCAGACAGCCAGTTCCCCGCCGGGCAGAAAATCCATGCCCGTGACCAGCAGCTCGATCTCCGGCGGCAAGGGAAACGCTTCCAGTTTGTAGGCTGCATCGCCTGCGGGCAGCACGAACCCTTTGGCACTGGGAACGACGCTCACCGGCGAAGCCACCAATGCGGGTTGCTTGCTGTCCGGCAGACTCATCTCCGCCGGTTTGATCGGCGATTTCGGCCGGGCCTTGAGCTGGGCCAAAGCCACCTCCAGCGTGGGGGCGGTCAGGCTGAGTATCTCCACCACCACGGGATCACGGTGGACCGGTATCCGCACTTGGACCTTGGTCTCCGATTTTCCGGGCGGCTTCAGACCTCGCAAGCTGTCGTTCTTGTTCTCGCTCCAGATGAAGGTCGGGTAATCGATCGCTTCCATCTCGGCTTCCAGTTTCAGGTTGCAATCCGCCCGCGCTGCAATAAGCAGCACATTGGTGCCGCGGTCGAAGACAAACGTGCCAATGGGCACATCGTTCGTGAGGCGCGGACTCTGCTCGGCGTGGGCCAGATACGTCAGACTGCGCTTGGTGCGGCTGATCTCGAAGCGGCGCTCGATCACCATCGCACCCATGGCCGGGTCATGGCGGGGAGTTTCATGCACGCGGACCAGTTCATTCTCCGGCGTCAGCAATTCATACATGAACGTCGTGCCGCCCGCCTTCGTGCTGACTCCGATGTAGCGTCCCTGCGGCGGAGCATCATGGTAGCTTTGTTCGTTGGCTTTGTAGGTGCGGATCTGCCAGGGAAAGACGGGCGGATTCTGCCAAAGGGTGGTGCCCTCGTAATCGCAGTAGAACTTGTCCTTCGCCCCGTGATAGACCGCGCCCCACAGGTTCAGCGTCTTGCCCTCCCACGCCACATGGGTGCGGAGCAGTTCCGTATCGAATGCCACGTGCATGTTCGTCGCCAGCGGCACCACCACGCTGCGCACCGCCGTGCTCATGGGGGCGTTGCGGAAAGGTATGCCCGCCGGGTCATGACGCGGCGCATAGATATCTTTTGCCTTGGGCTTAGCCGCCGCCTTTTCGTTTTCCGCGGAGAAAACCGTGACGGCACCAGCCGCCAAGGCAACCGCCAGCACCACGCCAAAGCTGCGAAACGGATACAAGTTTGCCTGCACAGTGAACATGATTGCCTTAACAATGCGGCAGCATCGCCTGCTGCCAAGAGAAAAGACGTTGAAGGACCTCCAGCCCTTCAATCATAAAGTCCGCACATACTCCCACAACGGCTGCAAATCCGGATCGCCCAAGGCCATCTTTTTCAGGACGTCCCTTCCTTGGATCTTCTCCGCGAGCGACAGCCAGCGCTTCGCCGTGCCGAGCTGGCCCAACTGGCATTCATAACAGGCTAGATTGTAAGGAATGACGCCCTCTTCCGGGAAACGGCCCACCGACCGCGCGAGTTCATCGCGCGCCTCATCGGTGCGCTTCAACTCGTGGAGGGTGTACGATTGATGGATCCAGCCAGCGACTTCTTCCGGGTAACGGCTGACCATCTGCCGGGCCACTGCCAAGGCTTTGGCCCATTCTTTCTCGGCGGCATACAGCTCCCACATCAGGTTCAACACCTCCGGATGCTCATGCCAGCGCGGCAACAGCTCGCCCAGCTCCTGCCACGCCTCCGGCGTATTGCCCAGTTCCAGCCAGCCCCGGGCGGCGTTCAGGTTATGTATGTCAGGCGGCTCGATCGCGTCCACACACAATCCAATATTGCATCTGGAGCCTTTTGGCAAAATGCTTCTGCGCAATGCGACGCCCAAGCCATAATCTCCTGCTGTCAGCGATTCTCGTCTTTGCCCTGTTCTTTGGAGCGAACCATCTCGTCAGTGCCCAATCCGGCAACGCCACCTCGCCCGACCAGCTTAAGCAACGTCTGGAACAATTCGTCCAACAACCGCGTTTCGCCTCCTCCCAATGGGGCATCCAGATCAAATCGCTCGATACCGGAAAACAGGTATTTGAGCACGATTCGCAAAAACGATTGAAACCGGCATCCAATAACAAACTCTATACCGGAGCGCTCGCCCTAGATGAACTTGGCCCGGACTATCGCATCATCACTTCCATTGCCGCAAAAAAGAAACCTTCGGCCAGCGGCACTTTAAGCACGGATCTTGTTATCATCGGCCGCGGTGATTTCTCTTTTTCTTCACGCTTTCACAATGGCGATTACGAAGCCGCCTTGCGTCCCTTGATCGAGGCCATTGCCGCCACGGGCATCAAAAAAATTTCCGGCGACATCGTGGCCGATGAGAGTTTCTTTCGTGGTCCCGCCTTCGGCAATGCGTGGACATGGGATGACCTGCAATATTATTACGGCGCAGAAGTCTCCGCCTGCACTTATCAGGACAACACCGTGGACCTGAGCATCACTCCGGGAAAGAAGCTAGGCGATGCCGCAACCATCACGCTCAAGCCTTACACGCCTCTGCTCCACTTCATCAATCGCGTGCAGACCGCGGCGACCAATGCCCGTGCTGCCATCACTGTCACGCGTGAACCCGGCTCCAGTCTGGTGACCGTCACCGGTCAGGTGCCGCTCGGCGGCAAAGCCGTGGAAGATGCTGCTACCGTGCCCCGCCCGGCCCTGTGGTTCGCGCAGGCGGTAAAGGATGCTCTGATAAAACGCGGCATCAAAGTAAAAGGCGACGTCCGCCGCATCACGGCGGACGACCAAGCGAGCAACCCCGCCAAGTCCGATGAATTGATCGAGCTCACCACCGTTTCCTCGCCGCCCATGCGCGAACTGGTGAAGCAGATGATGAAGCCCTCGCAGAATCTCTACGCACAACTGCTCCTGCTGCAAGTCGCCGCACGCCATGCCGATCATGCGAAGGATCTGTCCGCTACCAGCGAGGACATCGGACTGCGCCGGATGGGTGCGTTCATGCAGAAGATCGGCGCGAACCGCTCCGATGTGCTCATTGAGGAAGGCTCGGGGCTTTCACGTGGCGCGCTCGTCACGCCTCGCGCCACGGTGAAGTTGCTCGAATACATGGCGCAGCATACTTACAAAGACGCTTTCCTCGATTCCCTCCCCATCGCGGGCATAGACGGCACGTTGCGTCTGCGCATGAAAGGCACCCTCGCGGAAGGTAATGCTCAAGCCAAAACCGGCTCCCTGCGCTACGTGAACGCCCTCTCCGGCTACGTGACCAATCGCACGGGTGAACGCTTCGTGTTCTCCCTCCTCTCCAACGCCCACCTCGCGCCCGCAAATGGACCAACAGCACGGAATGATTTGGATCAGATTGTGGTGTGGCTGGCGGATTCGGATTTTAAGACGGTGAAGTAACAACAAACCGGCCTGACGTGTGAGCCATTTTGACGCTGGTAGGGCGCGTCAGTCCTCTGCGCGCCGTGACGAAACATAGCGGAACCAAGCTGGTGAGGAGCGTAGATTGCAATCAAAGAGCAATGAGTAAAATCGCATGGTTTTATTGTATCCGAGCCCCGGCGCGCAGAGGACTGACACGCCCTACCAATTTGATGCAAGCCATCCCTCGAATCTCATTCACCACCCCTTGCCTACAGGGCAACAAAAAATCTTTAAAGACCCTCTTGACTCTTTATTATTTTGGTGAAACTTTACCGACCAGACGGTTTTATACCGTCCGGTAAGTAAAGTTATGAGCCGCCCAAGTTCCAAGGACCTCATCCTCGACGCTGCTGAGTCAGTCGTCCGGGAGTCCGGTGCTGTCCATATGACCCTCGATGCCGTGGCCGAACGGGCCGGGGTGTCCAAAGGCGGTCTGCTGTACAATTTCCCCACCAAGGAATCCCTGCTGGAAGCCATGATCGCCCGGCAGGTGGGCCGTTGTGAGGCCAATCGTGCCGAAGCCGAGGCCAAGGCCGGTGGCGATGTCTCCGTTAAACTCCGCGCTTACGTGGAGTCGGCTTTTCAGGTGGAAGGCGGCATGCGCGAGACCTGCGCCCCCCTGCTCGCCGCTGGCGCGAACAATCCCAAACTCCTCGACCCAGTGCGGGAGCATTACCGGAAGATCATCAAGGAGTTCCAAAATTCCGACATCGATTTCGACGACGCTATGGTCGTCATGCTCGCCTCTGACGGCCTGTGGCTGCTGGAGATGTTGCAGATTTTCCCGTTGGATGAAGCCCAGCGCGCGCGTTTCCACGCAAAGTTGCTGGCCCTCTCCGATCAGACCGTCGAGATCCGTCATCACAAATAAGCTGCCCCTTTTTATGCCCTTACCCAGGAAGGTATTGAATCGACGCCAGTTTTCTGCCGCCACCGTGGCCCTTTTGGCCGGCCTGCTCGCCACCTCGTGCAAGCTCGGTCCGGATTATCAGCGCCCCAAGGTGGAGTCTCCCGAGGCCTGGCGCTGGAAGACCGCCGAGCCGAAGGATCATGTGCCGCGCGGCGAGTGGTGGAAGGTATTCAACGACCCCGCGCTCGATGCCCTGCAGCTCAAGGCCAACGAAAACAATCTGGACCTGCAAGCCGCGTTTCAACGGATGGAACAGGCCCGCGCCACCGCCCGCGTCTCGAAGTCCAGCTTCTATCCGACGCTGGATGGCGGGTTGAACTGGTCGCGCTATCGCACCTCGGCGAATGCCCCGGCCCCGATCCCCTTCCCGGTGCCAAGCTTCACGCAGTCGCAATGGACGGTTCCCTTCGACCTCAGTTACGAAGTGGACTTGTGGGGCAAGGTCAAACGCTCTTTTGAATCCTCGCAACAACTCGCCCTCAGCTCCGTCGCCGCGCATCAGACGGTCATGCTCGGTCTGCAAGCCGATGTGGCGATGAATTACTTCGAGCTGCAATCGCTGGATCGCGAGATCGAGTTGCTGAATCGCGCCATCGAACTCCGCAAGGAAGCGCTCAAGATTTTCGAACAACGCTTGCAGGTGGGTATCGGCAGTGATTTCGAGGTGCAACGGGCCAAGGTGGAAGTGGCCACGGCGGAAGCCGATCTGAGCGCCGCCCAACGCAGCCGCGCCATGCATATCAACGCGCTGGCCTTGCTCTGCGGGACGACGGCTTCCAAGTTTGACGTCACCGTGACGCCGGGCCCCAGCAAAGTGCCGCAGATCGCGCCCGATCTGCCCTCCAGTTTGTTGGAGCGTCGTCCGGACGTCGCTCAGGCCGAGCGCGAGATGGCTTCAAAACTCTCCCAAATCGGCATCGCGCAAGCGGCAAACTTTCCTTCAGTGCGGCTCACTGCAAGTGGCGGTTATCTGAGCGGTGATGTCACCGACCTCTTTGATTGGAACAGCCGCACCTGGTCTTTGGGACCGGGCGTGAGCATCCCGCTCTTCGCCGGTGGCCGGAACAAGGCCAATCTGGAGCGTACCCGCGCCACGTATGAGGAAAGCGTGTTGAACTACAAACAGCGCATACTCGTCGCCTTCAAGGAAGTGGAGGACAGCCTCTCCGCCCTGCAATTCCTGAGCAGCGAAGCCAAGTCGAGGAATGAAGCGGCCAGTGCCGCCACCTCGGCCGCCAAGCTCTCGCTCGACCGGTATAGCGCCGGCTCCATCAACTTCCTCGAAGTGATCGATTCTGAAAACGCGCGGCTCGTGAACGAGCGGGCGCGGGTCCGTGTAGCCAATGAACAAGTTCTCGGCACCGTCCGGCTGATCAAAGCCCTCGGCGGTGGCTGGGAATGATGAACCTGAAAACACCCTGTATGTTGAAACCTGTTCGTTCCCTGATTTTCTCCCTGCAGCTCGTCGTCGTGACGGGCCTGCTGGTGACCGGATGCAGCAAAGGTGGTGGCGGTGAAGCGCCCCCGCCCCAGCCACCCACGGCCGTCGTCTTCGGCAAACCGGTCCTCGAACCGGTGGAAGACACCATCGCCGCCCTCGGCTCTATCGAGGCCAATGAGCGCGTGGAAATCAAGCCCGAGGTCTCGGGTCTCGTACAATCCATCCTCTTCAAGGAGGGTGACCACGTAAAGAAAGGTGCCAAACTTTTCGAACTCGATTCCCGCAAGGAAGTCGCGCAAGTCGCCCAGGTGAAGGCGGAGGAAGAACTCGCCCGCCAGAACGCCGAGCGCGCCAAGCAACTCGCCGGCACGCGCGCCATCTCCCAGCAGGAAGTGGATCAGCTGGCCAGCCAGGTGGATGTGCGCCGTGCCACCCGCCAGCTCGAGGAAGAACGCCTGGCCGACCGCGTCATCTACGCTCCGTTCGACAGCGTGGCCGGTCCCCGCATGGTGAGCCTTGGACAGTTCGTCAACGTGGGCACCACCCTGGTGACGCTGGTGGACTTGGACAAAGTGAAGGTCAGCTTCAAGATCCCTGAGCGCCATCTGGCGTACGTCAAAGTGGGTCAGGAAGCACGTCTCGGTGTGGGGGCGTTTCCCGGAAAAGTGTTCACCGGCAAGGTGGACCTTATCAATCCGGAGATTGATCCCACCACGCGCACGGTCGAGATCCGGCTCCTTGCAGAGAATTCGGAAGGATTGCTCAAGCCCGGCATGTTCGCCCGCGTGGAACTTGTCACTAACCGCCGTGAGAACGGCCTCGTGATCCCCGAAAGCGCACTGGTTGCCGGGCTGGGGAACTTCTCCGTGTATCTCGTCACTGGCGGTGTGGCCCGGGTGCAACCCGTGAAACTCGGGGTCCGCATGCCGGGCAAGGTGGAGATAGCCTCCGGCCTTACCGTCACCCAGGACATCGTGGTCAGTGGCACGCAGAAGCTGGTGGATGGGGCCAATGTCGTCCACAGCCCGGATGTGCCCGCTGGCGCTACCAATGCCCCGGCTGCTTCCACCAACGCTCCCGCTAAATAACTCGTCGTATGTCGCTGCCTGAACTTTGCATCCGTCGGCCGATCTTCGCGCTGATGCTCAATCTCCTGATTGTGCTCTTCGGCGTGGTCGGATACCTGCGCCTCCCGGTGCGCGAATTGCCTGACGTGGACCCGCCCATCGTCACCGTCACCACGGTCTATCGTGGTGCCAGTGCCGAGGTCATGGAGTCCGAGGTGACTGAGCGTATCGAGCAGGAGGTCAATACCATCCCCGGCATCAAGACGCTCACTTCCATTTCCCGTGAGGAGGTCAGCATCATCACCGTGCGCTTCGAGCTGGACCGCCAGGTGGACGTGGCCGCGCAAGATGTGCGCGACCGCATCGCCCGTGCCCGGCAGTTGATGCCTGAGGACATCGAGGAACCCATCATCGCCAAGCAGGACGCCAACGCACAGGAAGTGCTCTGGCTTGCGCTATATAGCGACCGCTACTCCACCCTGGAGCTATCCGAGATCGGCGAACGCCAGTTCAAGGACCGCTTGCAAACGCTGCCCGGCGTAGGCGGTGTGAACTTCGGCGGTGAGAAGCGCCAGGCCATCCGCGTGCGTCTCGACGCCAAGAAGATGGCCGCCCGCGAAGTCACTGCTTCCGATGTGACCCGCCTCTTCCGCGACAACTCCATCGAGCTACCCTCCGGCCGCCTGGAGAACTACGACCGCGAGATGTCCGTCCGTACCCTCGGCAAGCTGAACCGACCGGAACAGTTCGAGAACCTCATCGTGCGTTACCAGAATGGTGCGCCAGTGCGGCTCGCGGAGATCGCGAAGATCGAGATGGGCGTGGAAGAAGAGCGCACCATCGCGCGCTACAATCAGCGTCCCGCCGTGGGTCTGGGCATCGTGAAGCAATCCGAGGCGAACGCCGTGGAAGTCGCCGACGCGGTGAAAGCCGAAGTCGAACGCATCAAGCCCTTCCTCCCTGCGGGCGTGGAAGTGACCACGGCGTATGACTCCTCCACCTTCGTGCGGCAGTCCATCAAAGAGGTTCAGGAGACCATCATCATCGCCTTCATTCTGGTGCTGATCATCATGCTCGCGTTCCTGCGGAACTTCCGCTCGACGCTCATCCCGATGATCGCCGTGCCCATCTCGCTGATCGGCACGTTCATGATCCTCTACCTGCTGAACTACAGCATCAACATCCTCACGCTGCTGGCGATGGTGCTGGCGGTCGGTGTCGTCGTGGATGACGCCATCGTGGTGCTGGAAAACATCTACCGTCATATCGAGGCGGGCATGGAGCCGATGGAAGCGGCGATCAAGGGTGTGAAGGAGATCACGACAGCCGTCGTGGCCATCACCATCACGCTGGTGGCGGTGTTCCTGCCCATCGCGTTCCAGAGCGGCACCACGGGCATTCTGTTCAAGGAATTCGCGGTGGCAACGGCTGGTTCCGTGGTCATCTCGGCCTTCGTGGCGCTGACGCTCACCCCTACCCTGTGCGCACGCATCCTGAAGCATGAGCCCAGCACGCATGGCAAACTGTATAACTTCCTGGAGCGCGTGTTCGCCTCTTGGGATCGCGCCTATTCCCGCACATTGGGCTGGGCCGTGAAGCGCAAATTCCTCATCGTCTTCGTGGCGTTGCTCACACTCGTGGGCACCTATGGCCTCTACACCAAACTGACTAAGGAATTCCTGCCGGATGACGACAAGGGCTATGTGTTCGTGATCATGTTCGGCCCGGAAGGCGCGACCAGCGAGTACACGGACCAGTTCGTGAAACAGGCGGAGAAGATCGCCAAAGAATATCCGGAGACCATCGGCATGTTCTCGGCGGTGGCGCTTGCGCGCGGTGCGCCGGGTGAGCCGGACTTCGGCATCATGTTCGTGCAGTTGAAGGATGGCCCGCGCCGCTCCTCCATCGAGATCGCGCGGCCAGGCGGCATGGGTTCCATGTTCACGCGTCTCATCAGCGAGATCAAAGGCGTGCAGGCCATCACGGTGCTGCCCAAGTCCACCGGCTTCTCCGCCGAGCAATACCAGTTGGTCTTGCAAGGTGGTGACCTGGAACAGCTCGAAGTCGTCGGCAACCAGGTGCGTGCCGAACTGGCCGGGGCTGGTTTCCTCGCGCAGCCGCGCTTGAACCTGAACTTCCAGCAGCCGCAGCTCGCGATCAACATCGACCGTGATCTGGCGGCGAATCTGGGCGTCAGCGTGCGCGAAGCTTCCGAAGCCTTGCAGCTCATGTGGGGCGGCCTGGATGTCTCGCGCTACAACCAAAAGGGCAAGGAATACAAGGTCATCGCCCAGCTTGAGCGCGAAGGCCGATTGGTGCCCGCGAGCCTGGAAGATATCTACCTGCGCTCCAGCAACGGACAGTTGATCCCTGCTTCCAGCGTGGTCGTGGAGAAGCAGCAAGGCTCGCCGAATGCGATCAATCGCTTCGGCCGTCAGCGCGCGGTGACCATCGCCGCGCAGGTGCAAGGCATGTCACTCGGCGAGGCGGTGGAAAAGACGGAGGCGATCCTAGCCAAGAGCCTGCCGCCCGGTGTGCAATACCGCTGGGACGGTGAGGCGGACGAGATCAAGTCCGGCACCACGGAATCCCTGCAAGTGCTCGTGCTGGCGCTGCTCATCGTTTACATGGTGCTGGCGGCACAGTTCGAGAGCTTGCGCCATCCGTTCGTCATCATGCTCGCCCTGCCCCTCGCGCTGTTCGGTGCGTTCGGCGGCATCTTCCTGTTGAGCATGGTGAACCAGTTCGCGGTGATCAAATTCTACGCGCCGCTGGAGGCGTTGCCGAAACCGATCGCGTGGCTCACGACGCATCTGCCGGAGATCCCCTCCATGACGCTGAATGTGTACAGCCTCATCGGCATCGTCCTCTTGCTCGGTCTGGTGACGAAGAACTCCATCTTGCTGGTGGAGTTCGCGAACCAGAAGATGGACGAAGGCATGGACGCCGTGAGTGCGATGCTGGAAGCGGGCAAGACGCGACTGCGCCCCATCTTGATGACGGCGTTCTCCACGGTGATCGGCATTTTGCCGGTAGCCTTGGGCTTGGGTGAAGCATCGGTCAGCCGTCGTCCGTTGGGTGTGGCGGTGGTGGCGGGCATGATCACGTCCACCTTCCTCACGCTCTATATCGTCCCGGTGGTGTACATCCTCATCGCCCCGAAGAAAAAGAAGGTCACGAGCCCGGTCGCAAGCCCAGTTCCGGCTGGGCCGACGACGACGCCAGAAGTGGCGGCTTAAAAGCGCCTGAAATCAGATTCAACAACGGCCAGACCTTTGGGTCTGGCCGTTTTTTTTGTGTTTCGGGATAATTTTTTGCTCAGTTTTTTTGTAACGAGAGCATGAATCAAAAGACGATTAGATTAGGTGCAATACCCTCATCAGATAAGTTCTTAAACTAATAGCAAAACAATGCTCGCAACCTGTTTATATCAAACACATTACAAATCACTCCCCAATCCATGAATAACCAATCAGAAAATGGTTACATAGGCATTTTGGGTGATTTCGGGATTGCGGGTTGCGCAGGCAAGAAAAGTAGTAGTAGGTTGCAACTAACCAAAAAACCCGGTGTTATTATGAGTTTCTCATTCGACCTCGATACCAGCCGCCGGACGGCCTATTTCACGGGCCAAGGTTGCTGTGACTACGTGGATTTCTGTGTGGCGCTGAATGGCTTGCTGAATCACCCCCTGTACCAGCCCGGCATGTCCATCGTGTGGGACTGGCAGCGCTGCGAAATCCTGCTGGCGAACAACCAAATCCGCTCCATCGTGGAGACGATGACCCGCTTCACGACGCCGGACCAGACGCACAAGGTCGGCATCGTCACCAGCATGGCGACCCACACGCCGGCCACGACCTTTCAAAAGTATATCGAAGGACTGGCTCCGAACTGGCAAGTGCTGCTGTTCAGCGGCATGGAGCAGGCGACCACCTGGATCAGTGGGGCCGCGTACAGTGACTTTTCCGAAGCAGACACGCCCAACATGACGCCGCCGCCGGGAACCAAGGCGTTTTTCAAGACGCCAGTGCCGCGTAACAGCGGGCAGTGGACTAATTTCTGAGCTGAGCTTGCTTACGTTCCGCGTCGGAGATGCTGACGTCGAAGCGTCTGGCATAAAGACGACGTCCGCTGGTCAGGTCATTCAGAAAAGACCCACCTCGTCTGACGTCTAAATGACCGGTGTTCACTTCAGTTTGTCTTCCGGCGCACCGATCACCATCACATCTTCGGCGCCCAAGTCTGCCTCAGGTATGCGCATGCCGTAGAAGGAGCGGTGCACGAAGAATAACGCGATGATGAAGAATACGATGCCAATGCCGTATTTGTAAGCTTGAACTGCCGGTTCTACCGCGATCTCGACAGCCAGCAACCCAAACAAGGTGGTGAACTTGATGACCGGGTTCAGCGAGACGGAGGAAGTGTCTTTGAAAGGATCACCTACGGTATCACCTACGACAGTGGCGGCGTGCAGCTCCGTCCCTTTCATGCGCAGATCCACTTCCACGATCTTCTTGGCGTTATCCCACGCGCCACCGGCATTAGCCATGAACACGGCCTGGAACAAGCCGAAGAAGGCCATCGCCACCAGGTAGCTGATGAAGAAATACGGGCTGAAGAACGGCAGCGCGAGCGAGAAGCAAAAGATGACGATGAAGATGTTGATCATGCCTTTCTGCGCATAGACGGTGCAGATCTCCACGACCTTCTTGCTGTCTGAAATCGACGCGGAGGTGGCATCCAGCTTCATGTTTTCCTTGATGAACACGACGGCGCGATAGGCGCCGGTCACCACCGCTTGCGTGGAAGCGCCGGTGAACCAGTAGATGACAGAGCCGCCCATGAGCAGGCCCAGGATGATCTCCGGCTGCACGAGGCTCAGGCGGGGCACGACATCGCCATAAAGCTGCTCAAGCAAGAGGATGATGCCGAAGACCATGGTGGTCGCACCGACGACCGCCGTGCCGATGAGCACAGGTTTGGCAGTGGCCTTAAAGGTGTTCCCTGCCCCGTCGCCTTTTTCCAGTTGATGTTTCGCGCCTTCGAAATCAGGCGTGAAACCGAAGTCTTTCTTGATCTCGTCCGCGATGCCCGGTTGGGCCTCGATCTGGCTGAGTTCGTAAACGGATTGGGCATTGTCGGTCACGGGTCCGAAGCTGTCCACGGCGATGGTCACCGGGCCCATGCCGAGGAAACCGAAGGCGACGAGGCCGAAGGCGAAGATGGGCGCGGCGAAGCTGTACTTCGCGGGCATCATCGCGAGCATGGCGGGATGCTGCGAGACGACGTAGGCCACAAACATCAAGGCCAGGATGACGAGGCCCGTCCAGAAGGCGGAGAAATTGCCTGCGACAAAACCGGAGAGGATGTTCAGCGAAGCGCCGCCGTGATGCGAGGCGTTCGTGACTTCCTTCACATGCGTGGAGTGTGTGCTGGTGAAGATCTTAGTGAACTCGGGGATGAGCGCACCCGCGATCGTGCCGCAACTGATGATGACGGACAGCACCCACCAGAGTTCTTCAAAGCCGGGGACACTGGCGAGGAGCAGCCAGCTCGCGGCAAAAGTCACCCCAATGGAAATCAGCGAGGTGATCCAGACAAGGCTGGTCAGCGGGGCTTCAAAATCGAAATCTTTCAGCGCGCCGTATTTCGCACGGCTCAATTGGTCGTTCACGAAATACGAGATGAGCGAGGTGATGACCATGAGGATGCGCATGGCGAAGAGCCAGACGATGAGCGTGCCGCAAACCGCCGGAGCCGCCACCAAGGCGAGAGCAAGGAACGCGATGAGGGCCACGCCCGTGACGCCATACGTCTCAAAGCCATCGGCCGTGGGGCCAACGCTGTCACCGGCGTTATCACCGGTGCAATCCGCGATGACGCCGGGATTCTTCGGATCGTCCTCCGGCAGCTTGAAGACGATCTTCATGAGGTCGGCACCGATGTCGGCGATCTTCGTGAAGATGCCGCCGCAGATGCGCAAGGCGCTGGCACCGAGTGATTCACCGATGGCGAAGCCGATGAAGCACGGGCCGACGAGTTCCTTCGGCAGAAAGGCGAGGATGCAGATCATGAAGAACAGCTCCACGCTCACGAGCAGGAGGCCGACGCTCATGCCGGATTGCAGCGGAATACTGAGCGTCTGGAGCGCTTTGCCGGTAAGGGCGGAGAAGGCGGTGCGGCTGTTCGCCACGGTGTTGATGCGTATACCGAACCAGGCGACACCATAAGAACCCAAAATGCCCAAGATCGAGGACAGGAGAATGAGCAGCATGGCTCCCGGTCCTTTATGTTGCAGGAAGAAAAAGTAGTAAACCATGCAGGCGGCGATGAGCAGCCAGAGCCAAGCGAGGAAGCGGCCTTGCTGGAAGAGGTAGGTCTTGCACGTCTCCCAGATGATGTTCGAGACGTCGCGCATGCGCGGATGTACCGGCAGCGCAGCGATTTGCTGATACTGTCGCCAGCCATAAATGGTGGCCAAAGCGCAGACTACCAGCCCACCGTACAAGATGGCCATGCCGCCAAGCTGGAAGCCGGGCAAGGGAAAGACGATGTCTTGAAGGTTGGGAATCTGAATATCCGCCTCACCGGCAAAACTTTGGACGCTAAATCCCAGAATGCCTAGAAGCCCAAGGAGCAAAGTCTTCGCGTTCCGCATAGGTTTGGGTTATGTTCACTATGCATGAGAAGGCCCGGGGATGCCACAATTTTTTCTGAATCAAGGCATTACGTGAATCACCGACCGGGAAAAAGAAACTGGCGGCTGGCTTTCGCCAACCGCCAGGCAACAACTCAACGTTTAGAAGAACGACGGTGTGAACCCGGCGTCGGGGGTGGGATGTGAGATGGGCCTTTTAGCGCGCACCGAAGTGGTGCGAACGGTGGGAATAAATACTTCATTCCGGTTGTCAGAATGTTGTATTGCCATCATGGTTATTCCCTATAGCACAGGCCGTACCAACCTCCAGAATCGTTGATTTCCAATGAGTTACATCATCAACGTCGCTTTTAGACTAGCACTTCAAAAACAGGGTGGCGATTTTTGACCACCCCTCTTTAAGGCAAGTGGTCGAAAGGGTACAATTCAGCCTGGCAGGAGAGGAAAACCCAAGGGTGTGAGCACTGCCCAGCTATTTGATGATGCGGGCGTCGGGCACGAAGGTCAGGCGGGGGCGGCCTTGGAAGAGGGTTCGCTCCACGGTGAAGGTGCTCTTGCCGGCGAAGGCGATGGCCTCGAGCGTCTCCCAGCCATTCAGATTCCAGCCGGCAAAGCTGTGCCGGTAGAAGTGCCAGGAATCACGCGATTTCTGCGGTGGCCAGAAGGACGCGTCCAGTTGCTGGATGAGGATGGGCCGGAGAAAATCCCAGTCGCGATCATTGTAACTGGCGTGCGGCAGATACGGCGTGGCCTGCAGGCGCGCGACCATCTTCTCGCTCTTGACCTTGATCAATGGCGCCAAGGGATCCTCCGCTGTGTGCAGCAGCAGGAACGGCGGGCGGTGCAACACCCGGATGCGCGTCTGGTTCGTGAGCGCCGTGATGGCTGCGAGCAAATTCGTGTCGTTGGGGGCCAGCTTCGTGGTGGCGCGATGGAAGAAATAAAATTCATCCGTCGCGCCGGGCATCAGCACAATCCCTTTCACCACGGCATTGGAGCGAAAAGAATCCAGCATCAACGAAGCGAAGTTCGTCTCATTGATCTCGTGCGCGGGTTCGGCGAGCGGCATCACGCGCAGGGCGGCGGGCCAATCGGCGGCGGAAAGCGACGGAACGATAAGCAACCAGCAGAGACAAAATAATTTCAGCACCAGCGAACTTGTCATGCCCTGCCGACTACCAGTCGGCGACACGGCAGACTGCCAGTCTGCGCTACAGCGAGATTTCATGCCCCTCATATCGCGAGTTGCGTGAAACGTTCCTTTAACTGGCCGGTCCATTTGTTCAGATAACTGAAGGTGCGGTAGATATCCTCCAAGCGCGCCAGCGGCAAGGCCCCTGCCCGTGCGGCCTCACCGATCGCCGGGGCT
This sequence comes from uncultured Verrucomicrobiota bacterium, assembly GCA_964589735.1. Classification (GTDB taxonomy): domain Bacteria; phylum Verrucomicrobiota; class Verrucomicrobiia; order Limisphaerales; family JAEYXS01; genus JAEYXS01. The sequence continues at coordinate 177,987 of CAZPUL010000005.1, forward strand.
TGTTCCCACGTAACGTTCATGCGCTGCAACTCCGCCTCCAACTCCGCCTGCTGCTCCTGCAACCGCTCCTGCAGCGACTGCACCTCATCCGTCCACTCCAGCCCGCGCTGATACAACTGCGCCTTCACGATGGGCGATTGCGACTTCACCTTCTCGATGAGAAAATAATCCAACTGCTTGCAGATCTGCCCCACCTCCACGAACAGCTCCATCGCTCCTGCCGGGATGTTCTGGATCTCCTTCGGCTTGCTGCCCGATTCCAACGTCAGCAAGTGCAAGAGGCGATCCTTAGTCGAGCCAAGCGTACGATACGCCGCGTTCAACTCCGTATAACGCGCATTCGCCGCCGTTTTCTCCGCCTCCGGTGAATTATGAAAGCGATCCGGATGCACCTCCGCCGTCAACGCCAGGAACTTGCCCTTCAACACCTCGGCATCCACCCAAGGGCGACGCGGCTCATTCAGCAGGGCAAAGTAATCAATCATGGGTACGACAGAAGAAACTACGCACTGAAACTCTCACCGCAAGAACAACTTGTGGCCGCGTTCGGATTCTTCACCTTGAAGCCCCCATCCTGCAACGCATCCGAGTAATCCAGCTCCGACCCCGTCACATACAGCGCGCTCTTCGGATCCACCACCACCTTGATCCCGCCCGTATTCACCAGGATGTCGCGATTCGCCGGTTTATCCTGCAGATCCATCTTGTACTGCAAGCCCGAGCAACCCCCGCCGATCACCGCCACCCTGAGGACTCCCTCCGGCCGCCCCTGCTTCGACAGCAGACTGCTCACCTTCCGCGCGGCATTATCCGTCACCTTGATCAGGCGTTCGTCACCCACGCGGAACCCGGCGGGCGCAGCGGTCTTATTGGCACTGGCAGCAATCATGTCACCCGCACGTTATGCGCGATGGCCGGGGCCGTCAATGGGGTGGGCAAACCGGGAGAAGACACGAATTTCACGAGTTAACACGAATTGATTGCAGGTAGAAGGGATAACGTGCAGATGGCGCTAGGAAAGCGAGCGGGGCTAAAGTCGGCGGAAGTAAATCCGATCTTGATCTGTGGTCGAGGGATTGTTGATCCTGCGATCAATGGCCAAAGCCCACTCTTTCAAGATTACCCTTTCCAACAACCAGACTGAACGGGAGGGAATGGATTTTGTCATGAGTACTGCGGACAACTTGTTTCACCCGGACTTGTTTGGCCGAAAGAAACTGCTCGAGATGCTGGGATTGCCCATCACCTATCAAAAGACATTTGATCTGGTGAGAGTCCTAGGTGCGGCAAAAGGTGATGCGGAGATTGAGATACCCGATCCCAAAGCCATCACTTTAATCGAGTTGAAAACCACGAAGAAGAAGCTGCCCGACAACCCGATGGGATTTTTCTTTGGAGCAACGGAGAATGAATTCAATTTGGCCAAGACGCTGGGCAATCAATTCAACTTCGCGTTCGTCTGTCTGCACACTGAATGCCCTTCAGTGCGCTTTCTCACGCTGGAAGAATTGGAGCTGTTGATCCAGAGAAAGCGCACGCAATTCCAAGTAAATCTGAAGGGATCAGGATTAAGCAGAAAGAAGAAGAACCAACAGAGCGAGTGAGCGTCGCGAGGAGAGAAAATGCGAGTTACAGAAGTTGGAATTTTTGGAAGTTCTTGTGTGGAAAGCATTTCGGATTTGAGTGAAAATTTTAGTGAAAAGTGATGGAAAGATTGCGGGTTTTGTGAGATTGATTTTAGTGCTGGCAGCTCGCTGCTGGTAAAGGACGGGAGAGACGGTGGTTGGGCTCGATCAGAGCGATAAGCAGCCACTGGAAGAATCCCAGAGTCATCAACACATGATGGTGCATTGCGTACATTCATAGTGGCGCGTGCAAGGTCATGTGCCTGCGTTGGCGGGGAGGTGACGGTCCTTATGGAACCATCAAGGGACGGGGGTTTTGTGGGGTGGGGAAAGCTAAGTGCCTCCTCTCCCCGGCCCTCTCCTCCAACTGTCGTTGGAGGAGAGGGAGAGCCGAAGTTCGGCTTCCGAAAGCGCGTCTCTGGTAGTTAGGATCTGTGAGAGGGTCGGGTGTTTGGGTCGGGGCCCGTAAGCTGGA